>CAWKBW010000015.1:0-425000 GCA_963847955.1 uncultured Actinomycetes bacterium | reverse complement strand
AGTCGTCGGAGGTAGACCCGAAACTGAGTGATCTATCCATGGGCAGGTTGAAGCGGGGGTAAGACCCCGTGGAGGACCGAACCGACTTGGGTTGAAAACCGAGCGGATGACCTGTGGATCGGAGTGAAAGGCTAAACAAACTCAGAGATATCTGGTTCTCCCCGAAATATATTTAGGTATAGCGTCATGCGTTCAATACCGGCTGTAGAGCACTGTTTGGGCTAGGGGGCCTACCAGCTTACCGACCTCAGGCAAACTCCGAATACCGGTATTCCAGAGCATGGCAGTCAGAGTGCGGGGGATAAGCTTCGTGCTCGAAAGGGAAACAGCCCAGACCGTCGGCTAAGGTCCCTAATTTCTAGCTAAGTGGTAAACGATGTCCGATTGCTGAGACAACCAGGATGTTGGCTTAGAAGCAGCCATCATTAAAAGAGTGCGTAACAGCTCACTGGTCAAGTGGTCGGGCGCGGATAATGTAACGGGGCTCAAGCTAGAAACCGAAGCCACGGACTTCACTTATGTGGAGTGGTAGGGGAGCGTTCCCAGGTCTGTGAAGCAGTACCGGAAGGTGTTGTGGAGAGCTGGGAAGTGAGAATGCTGGCATGAGTAACGAAAGAGAAGTGAGAAACTTCTCCGCCGAATGCCTAAGGGTTCCTGAGTAAAGCTAATCTGCTCAGGGTTAGTCGGGACCTAAGCCGAGGCCGAAAGGCGTAGGCGATGGAGAACCGGTTGATATTCCGGTACCACGTACCGGGGGGGGGGGGGAGGGGGGGGGAAGGGGGAGAAGAAAGGGGGAGGGGGGGGGGGGGGGGGGGAGGGGGGGCGGGGGGGGGGGGGGGGGGGGGGGGAGGGGGAATTTTGGGGGGTTGGTGGCGGGGGAGTAGCGGGGGGGAAAGGGCGGATGAGGGGGGGGGCCCTGAGCGGTGGGGACGGGTAAGAGCGAGGGGGAGCCGGGGGAAGCGCAATTTTTGACCCCGTAAGACTGATCGTCCGTTTTGGACGTGAGATCGCACTTCCGTCGTCCGCAAGCTGGACGATAATCTATGAATGCGATCAGACGCCGGCCCCAGGAGCAGTCGCGAGTTCCTCTCGGCATACATCTCCGGTTACGTTGACGGAGAGGGATGCTTCACAGTCTCTATCGCTCCGCGGGCGAAGCTTGCGGTGGGATGGGAGGTGAGGCCAAGCCTCTCAGTCAGCCAGAACGGAGATCGAGCCGAGGTCCTGTCACGCGATCCAGGAGCACTTCGGATGCGGAAGCATTCGTCCTGACCGCAGCGACAAGACGGTGAAGTGGGAAACTCGACGGCTTGGCGGATCTCGTCGACCGGGTTGTTCCTCACTTCGATCCGTTACCCGCTGTTGTCCGGAAAGCGTCACGACTTCGAGCGCTTCGCAGTCATTTGCGGAATGCTGGTGCGTGGAGCTCACCGGGATCGTGAAGGGCTGATCAAGATCGTGGCTCGCTCGGGGGATGAATCCGAGTGGCCGGCGACGGTATCGATCAGAGGAAGTACTTGCGCACCTGCTGCAGGGTGAAGGGATAGTCTGCGCCCCTGGAAACAGGGGAGTAACGCGAAGTTCCGACCTGCACGAATGGCGTAACGACTTGGGCGCTGTCTCAACGAGGGATCCGGTGAAATTGCAGTCTCGGTGAAGATGCCGAGTACCCGTGGTTGGACGGAAAGACCCCGTGCACCTTTACTACAGCTTGACGTTGGAGTCTGGGATGCGTTGTCCAGGATAGGTGGGAGACTTAGAAGCGGCGACGCCAGTCGTCGTGGAGTCACCCTTGGGATACCACCCCTCGTGTTCTGGGCTTCTAACCCGGTGCCTTTGATCAGGGCCGGGAACAGCGTCAGGTGGGTAGTTTGACTGGGGCGGTCGCCTCCTAAAATGTAACGGAGGCGCGCAAAGGTTCCCTCAGCACGGTTGGAAATCGTGCGCAGAGTGTAAAGGCACAAGGGAGCTTGACTGCGAGACTGACAAGTCGAGCAGGTGCGAAAGCAGGCCTTAGTGATCCGACGGTTGAGAGTGGAATTGCCGTCGCTCAACGGATAAAAGGTACGCCGGGGATAACAGGCTTATCCTTCCCAAGAGTCCACATCGACGGAAGGGTTTGGCACCTCGATGTCGGCTCGTCGCATCCTGGGGCTGGAGTAGGTCCCAAGGGTTGGGCTGTTCGCCCATTAAAGCGGTACGCGAGCTGGGTTCAGAACGTCGTGAGACAGTTCGGTCCCTATCCACCATGGGCGCTGGAAGCTTGAGAGGAGTCGCTCCTAGTACGAGAGGACCGGAGCGAACAGACCGCTGGTGTATCAGTCGTCGTGCCAACGGCGCTGCTGATTAGCTACGTCTGGATGGGATAACCGCTGAAAGCATCTAAGCGGGAAGCCCACCTCGAGATGAGGCTTCCCATCCCCTTGAGGGAGTAAGAGCCGTGGGAGACCACCACGTTGATAGGCGGGACGTGCAAGCGAAGCAATTCGTTCAGCGGACCCGTACTAATTGCTCGAGGTCTTGATTTAGAACACGAGTTAGCCACTATGGAGTTTTGAGGGTGCGCGTATGCGCGCTTCCCTGACAAGTTTCGGCGGTCATAGCAGCGGGGGTACACCTCTTCCCATTCCGAACAGAGAAGTTAAGCCCGCTAGCGCCGATGGTACTCGGAGGGCAACCTCCCGGGAGAGTAGGTCGCCGCCGAATTAATCTGGCCCGGAGTCTCGCGACTCCGGGCCTTTTTTCATGCCGCGCGCAGCTTCTCGCGCCAGTCCGGGTCGAGCTCTCGAAGGCGCCGCACCCGCTCCTCGATCGGTGGATGCGTGACGAACATCCCGGCCAAACCCTTCTCGGCGAACGGGTTGACCGTGTACAGGGGCTCGGTTACGGGACTGCCGCTGAACTCGACGAGCTCGCCGGCCTGCTCCATCCGCACGAGCGCGTCCGCAAGCCCGTGCGGTGACTCGCAGATCGCCGCGGCCGCTCGGTCGGCGGCGAACTCGCGGCTCGGCGACAGGAGCAGGTGGACGAACGCAGCCGCGACGGGGCCGAGAACGAAGAGGAGCCAGCGCTGGACCCAGCCGCCGATGCGACTCGACTCGACCAGCGCGCCGGCGAGGACGGCTGCGATCGTCTGCGTGAGCACGTCGCGGTTGCGGATATGCGCGAGCTCGTGCGCCAGGACGCCCTCGAGCTCCGCGGGCGACGCGATGGAGAGAAATCCGGCGCTCACCGCCAACGCCGAAGCGCGCGGGCCACGGCCCGTGGAGGCGACTCGCGGATGCCCATCCGGAAAGAGGTACAGGCGAGGCTTGGCGACCCGGGCACGAGCCGCCAGCCGCTCGACGGTCGACTGCAGCAGCGGCGCCTCGGCGGCTGCCAGCTCTCGCGCGCCGACCATGCCCAGCGCAGCGCGATCGAGGTGCCAGTAGACCGCAGCTGCGACCAGGAGCCCAAAGCAAATGAAGAGGGATGCGAGGCGCAAGCCGCCGAGGCCCCAGCCGATGAGCCCCAGGCCGGCGCAGACCCCGATGAGGAGCAGCCAGGCCTTCAGCAGGTTTCGCGCGGCCGCCAGCGCCGTGCGCACGGGGCTAGTCCCGCTCGTCGTCGGCGAGCCCGCGCGGCGGCCAGTCCGGCTCCGGCGCGTCGCAGCGGCTCGTGCAGTGGAGCGACGCGATGTTCTGGAGCGGGATCAGGATGTGGCCGTTCAGCTCGATGTGCGCCACCTCGTCGATGGCGCAATACGCAGTGAGCACGCCGTCCTGGTAGTCGCCGCCGAAGAGGGCGACCTCGACCTGCTCGCCCTTGTACTTGCTCGTGTAGTCCTCCACGCGCTCGAACTCTAGTCAGCCTGCGGGAGTCGGCGGCTGCGCGGCGGCCTCGCGCCGCTCTTCCTGGTCGCGGGCGATCAGGGCGTCGATCTCGCCGGCCGGACAGAGCTCCGTCAGCTTGCCGTCGACGAAGCACACCGCTGAGAGCCGTGCATTCGGCTCCACCGGGCGCAGGCGGCGGTAGGCGTGGACGTCGAGCCCGAGCGCCGCAGCGTGCATGGCGCGGATCGGCCCTCCGTGCGAGACCACGAGAACGCGGCCGCCTTCGTGCTCCGCGGCGATCTCGCCGACGGCCCGTAGCACGCGCTCGGTCATCGCCTCGTAGGTCTCGCCGTCCTTCCAGCCGGGATAGCCGTCACGCCAGCGCGCGAACCCATCGGGGAAGCGCTCCTCGGCTTCGGCCCTCGTGAGACCTGACCAGGAACCGACGTCGACCTCGCGCAGGTCGGGAAGCTGCCGCAGTTCCAGGCCCTGGCTGCTCCGCGACGACGGCCGCGGTGTCCCGAGCGCGCTGCAAGTCGCTCGAATAGACGGCGTCCAGCTCGATGTGCGCCAGGCGGTCGGCCAGCGCCTGCGCCTGCTCGCGGCCTCGCTCCGTGAGCGGCCGGTCCGCGTGCCCCTGCCAACGCTTCTCCTGATTCCAGTCGCTCTGCCCGTGGCGGGCGATGAGGATCGTCGTCACGCCCAGTACGCTAACGCGCCTTGGATCTAGGGCTCTCCGATCGGGTTTGCGTGGTCACCGGCTCGACCGGAGGCATCGGGCTGGAAACGGCGCGCCTCCTGGTCGAGGAGGGTGCGAAGGTCGTCGTCTCCGGGCGAGACTCGGACCGTGTCGAGAGCGCGCGTAGCGAGGTCGGCGCCGCCCTCGGCGTGGTGTGCGATCTCGCCGAGCCGGGAGCGCCGGAAGAGCTGATCCGGGAGGCAAGCAGCCCTCGGGCCGGTCGCCTGTCTCGTCAACAACGTCGGTCACGCGTACCAGGCGTCCTTCGAGGAGCTCTCCGACGCCGAGTGGGACGAGATGTGGCAGCTCAACGTCATGAGCTACGTGCGTGCGGTCCGGGCCGTGCTCCCGTCGATGCGTGAGCAGGGCGCGGGCTCGATCGTCAACGTGTCGTCCACGGCCGGCAAGCGACCGTCGACCGGCATGCCGCACTACTCGGTGACGAAGGCTGCGGTGCTGTCCCTGTCCCGCCTAGTCGCGGACATCTACGCCAAGGAGGGGATTCGCTGCAACGCGGTCACGCCGGGACCGACCGCGACGGCCGCCTGGTTGGCCGACGGCGGGCTGGCCGACCAGCAGGCGTCGAGATCGGGGAAGAGTCGCGACGAGGTGCTCGAAGCGGTCGGCGCGGGCCGCCCGCTCGGTCGGCTCGCGGAGCCGGACGAGATCGCGGCCGTCATCTGCTTCCTGTGCTCGGACCGCGCCAGTTATGTGACGGGTTCGGCCTGGAGCGTCGACGGCGGAACCGTCCCGATCATCATCTAACGTGGCGAAGACCATGCCGGAACTGGCAGGCAGAGTTGCGGACGCCTTCGAGGCGCGCGTACGCGAGCACGAGGAGTCGTGGCTGTCGCCGCTCGCCGTCCGCTCTTATGGCACACGCGGGCGCGCGCGCGAGGACGAAGAGTGCCGCCTGCGCACGCCGTTCCAGCGCGACCGCGACCGGATCCTCCATTCGAAGGCCTTCCGCCGCCTGAAAGGCAAGACGCAGGTCTTCATCGATCCCGACGGCGACCACTTCCGCACGCGGATGACGCACACGCTCGAGACGACCGGCGATCGCTCGCGGCGTCGCGCGAGCCCTCCGCCTGAACGAGGACCTGACCGAGGCGATCGGCCTCGGCCACGACATGGGCCACCCGCCGTTCGGCCACGCGGGCGAGGAGGCGCTCGACGAGTGCCTGCGAGAGCGCTTCGACACCGGTTTCCGCCACAACGAGCAATCGCTGCGGATCGCCGAGTCGCTCAACCTGACCGCCGAGGTGCGCGACGGGATCCTCAAGCACACCGGGCCTGATGAGCCCGAGACGCTCGAGGGCCGGATCGTCCGCATCGTCGACCGCGTCGCCTACATCAACCACGACATCGACGACGCCGTCCGCCACGGGATCCTCGACCCCGCGGACCTCCCGCAGGAAGAGGTCGAGCTCCTCGGACCGAAGGGCTCGAAGCGCATCGACACACTCGTCCACGACCTCGTCGAGACCTCCGAGCGCGAAGGTGACATCCGCCAGAGCGAGGAGATCGGTGCGGCGATGCTCGCGTTGCGCTCGTTCATGTTCGAGCGCGTCTACCTGGGGCCGCACACGGCCGCGGAGCACGAGCGTGCCCGCACGGCGGTGCGCGCCATCTTCGAGCACCTCGTCGAGCGCGGCGACGGGCCGACCGAGATCGTCGACTACGTTGCAGGCATGACCGATCGCTTCGCGCTCGACTACGCGGCAGGCCTCTAGGTGGCCCGCATCAAGGACGAGTCGGTCGAGGCGGTCAAGGCGGCCGCGAACATCGTCGAGCTCGTCGAGGCGCGAGTCCGGCTGCGCAAGGTCGGCGGCCGGTACAGCGGGCTGTGTCCCTTCCACCAGGAGAAGACGCCGTCGTTCTCGGTCTCGCCCGATCGCGGCACGTATCACTGCTTCGGGTGCGGGGTCGGCGGCGACTCGATCTCGTTCGTGCGCGAGACGGAGAGCCTCGACTTCGTCGGCGCCATCGAGTGGCTCGCCGAACGCTTTCGCGTCCCGCTCGAGTACGAGGACGCGTCGCCGGAGGCAGACGCCAAGCGCCACCGCCGGCAGCGGCTCTACGCGCTGCTCGACCAGGCCGCGGCGTTCTACGAGCGCGTGCTCTGGGAGACGCCGGCGGGTGAGCCGGTGCGCGAGTACTTGACGTCGAGAGGCCTGGGCGAAGAGGTTTGCCGCGAGTTCCGCCTCGGGCTTTCGCCGGCCGGCGCGAAGCTGAGCAAGGGGGCGGGGGAGAAGGGCTTCACGCGCGAAGAGCTGGGCGCGGCCGGACTGCTTAGCCGCAGGGGCGGCGACTACTTCGAGCGCCGGCTCATGTTTCCGCTGGCCGACGCCCGGGGTCGCATCGTCGGCTTCCAGGCGCGCAAGCTGCACGAGGACGACCCCCTGCGCGGCAAGTACGTCAACTCGCCCGAGAGCGAGCTCTTTCGCAAGTCGAACGTGCTCTACGGGCTCAATCTCGCGCGCGCCGCGATCTCGAAGGAGGACCGGGCGCTCGTGGTCGAGGGGAACACGGACGTGATCGCCCTTCGGCAGGCCGGGGTCCTGCCCGTCGTCGCCTCGATGGGCACCGCGCTGACCGAGGCGCAGCTGAAGGAGCTCGGGCGGCTCACGAGACGCGCTCTTCCTCTGCTTCGACTCCGATGCCGCCGGCGAGGACGCGACGCTGCGCGGGATGGAGCTAGCGTCGAAGCAGAGCTTCGATGTTCGCGTCGTGGCTCTCCCGTCTGGCAAGGACCCTGCCGACGATCCGACCGGCTTCGAGGCAGCACCTGGGCGCTGCCGAGTCGTATCCCGTCCATCGCGTGCGGCTGATCCTCGACCGAACACCGGATCGGCAGCTCGCCTATCTCGCGGTTCAGGAGTTCCTCAACGGCATCCCCGAGTCGCCTGAGCGTCACGACGCCTGGCGGCTTGCAAACGACCGCCTCGGGCTGACCGTGCAGTTGCGCGCGACCGGCGGCTCGGCCGGCGTGGGTGCACCCGTGTCGTCGAAAATGATCGACGCCGACGAACGCCTCGAGCGCAGAGTTCTGGCGGGCTGCGTAGCCCATCCGGACCTTGTGCGCCTGCTGGCCGAACTGACCCCCGAACACTTTGACAGCGAGCGCAACCGGCGGATGCGCGCTCACCTGGTCGAGGAAAGTGAGGGAGACGACCGCGACTTCGTGGCGCTGATCGCCGAGCTCGACGCCGTGGCCGCGGCCGAGGCGATCGACGAACAGACGGCCAAGGAGCTGCTCCTGCGATTGCGAGATCGACACCTCCGCCGTGAGCTGGCCGACGCCGATCCGGAGCGGGCCAAGGAGCTCCAGGACCAGCTCATGCGCATCCGCTCCGCGGTCAGCGAGCTGGTTTAGGCCCCGGCTACAATTCCGCGGCCGAGCACACCGTTCCCCGGTAGCTCAATTGGCAGAGCATCCGGCTGTTAACCGGAGGGTTGTTGGTTCGAGTCCAACCCGGGGAGCTACCGCCCTCGTACGATGTCGGTGGCTCACAATCCCCGAGATGGCGGCCGAACGCCGAGGAGGGTTTCGAAACGGCACGTACTCGGGGCCGGCGTCGCTGTCGCCGTCGTCGTAGCGACCTTCGTCTTCGTCCTCCCGCGCATAGCCGACTACCGGGACGTCTGGGGCGCCGTCAAAACGCTGTCGTGGACGGAAGTCGGCTCTCCTGCTCGGAGCCACGCTGTTGAACCTCGTCACGTTCGCGCCGCCCTGGATGGCGGCGCTGCCAGGCCTCCGTTTCCGCCAGGCGTTCGTTGTCACCCAGGCCTCGACGGCATCGACCTACGTCGCTCCCGCGGGAGTCGCCGTCGGCATGGCGCTGTCGTTCGCGATGCTCCGCGCCTGGGGCTTCGCGAGCTCAGCGGTCGGCCTGGCGGTGGCGGTGACCGGTGTCTGGAACCAGCTGGCGATGCTGGCCTTCCCGACGGTCGCCCTCGCGCTCCTGGCTCTGAACGGCGACGCTCATACCGCCCTAGACACGATCGCCGCCGTCGGCCTTGCGATCCTGGTCGCCGTCATGGCGGGCTTCGCGGCCGGCCTGAGGAGTCCCAGGCTCGCTCACCGGGTCGGAGACTTCGCGGCCCGGATCGTCTCCCGGGGGCTGCGCCTGATCCGAAAGGAGCCGGTGGGTTGGGACGGAGACGCATTCGTCCGCTTTCGCAACCGGACGAACGAGCTCCTCAGACGTCGCTGGCACGTGCTCACGCTCGCGACCCTCGCGGGGCAGCTCACCGTCTTTCTCGTCCTGCTCGTCGCACTCCGCGTTCTCGGTGTCTCCGAGAGTGAGGTGAGCGCCGTCGAAGCCTTCGCCGCCTGGTCGCTCGTACGACTCCTGGGCTCGATCCCGATCACACCAGGCGGGCTCGGCGTCGTCGAGCTCGGCCTCACGACCGCTCTCGTGGGCTTCGGGGGCGACCAGGTGGACGTCGTCGCGGCGGTGCTCGTCTATCGCGTGATGACTGTCGTCCCCACGCTCGTGATCGGCCTTCTCGCCGGAGTGACCTGGCAGCGGTATCGCCCGGCCTCGCTCCCGACCGACGCAGCGGGCTGATCAGAGTTCCTCCGGCGGCGACCGGAACGCCGACGTCGCCGCGGCGGTTCGTCCAGGTCCCGACAGCGGCCTGGCGTCAGGCTGCCGAGGGAATTTCAGTGAGGCGGTCGAGTGGGGCGGTCGAGCACCTGGCGGACGGTCTCGACCAGGGTGTCCACGGAGAACGGCTTTTGTAGGAAATCCACCTGCCCCGTTTCTGCCTCGTGGTGGAGCGCCGCGTCTTGAGTGTGCCCGGACATGTAGATCACGCGCAGTTCGGGATAGAGGACGTGGAGCTCCTGGCAGAGATCTCGACCGCTCATTCCAGGCATGACCATGTCGGTGAGGACCAAGTCCACCGGCCGAGTCAGCGCACTCACGGACGCGAGGGCGTCTGCGCCGCTGTTGGCGGTGACGACCTCGTAGCCCTTGCGCTCGAGGATCTTGCGTACGAGCGACCGGACGACTTCCATGTCTTCGACGACCAGTACCGTCTCGCGCCCCGGCGATGCTTGCGTGGTGGGCTTTGACGTTGGCTGATGCGCCGCCTCGGCGGCGGGCAAGTAGAGGTTGAACGTCGTTCCTTCGCCCACAGCGCTCGTGACCTGCATGTCACCACCACTTTGGGTGACGATTCCGTGGACGGTCGCGAGGCCGAGGCCGGTCCCTTCGCCCAGCTGCTTCGTGGTGAAGAACGGGTCGAATGCGCGTGACATCGTCTCTTCGTCCATGCCTGTCCCCGTGTCCGAGACGGAGAGGTGGATGTAGGGCCCAGGCGCCACCCCGCTGACGCCGGTGAGATCGAGGGTGTCCACGGCGATCGTTACTAGACCGCCGTCGGGCATCGCGTCGCGTGCGTTGATGACGAGGTTCATGACGATCTGCTCGAGCTGTCCCGGATCGGCCTCGACCGCTGTGCCCGACATGTCCAGCTCGAGGACCAGCTCGATCCGTTCCCCGAGCAGCGGGCGCAGCATGGCCGCCAGGTCCTCCACGACCTCGCTCAGGTCCAGGACACGTGGCTGCACGACCTGCTGGTGGCTGAACGCCAGCAACTTCCCTGTCAGGGCTGTGGCGAGAGTCGCGGCTGCCTTGACCTGGTCGATGTAGTCGCTGCAAGTCGGGCTGGTCAGGCCCGACCTCGCTGCTCGCGAGGTCGCTGTAGCCGGTGATGGACTGCAAGATGTTGTTGAAGTCGTGCGCGACCCCGCCGGCGAGACGCCCGACAGCTTCCATCTTCTGTGCTTGGCGCAACTCGAGCTCGCGCTCCTCGAGCGCCTTGTGTGCCTGTTCACGCTCGGCCAGTGTTTGCTCGAGCGCACGGGCCTGCCTCGTCTCATGGCGGAGGAGCTGAGCTGCATAGATCGCGAAACCGAGTCCCCGCCCCGAGCGCAAGGAGCGCGCCCAGGAACGCAACTCGACGTGCCTGGCTGGACGCCGACGCGGCGTCTCTGGACGCTGCGCGCTCCCTCGCCAGGTTGGTGTCGTTGAGATCCCGTAGGGGGCGCAAGACCGCGTGCTCGAACGGCTGTAGCGCTTCGATGACTGCGTCGTGGGTACCGAAGGCGTGCGCCTTCTTTTCTGACCGTTCCGCGAGCTGGAATTCGAACTCCCGCAAGAGCGCACCGTTGGCGATGCGCACTTGCGTGAGCCCGGTGCCCTGGATCTCGTCTTCCTCGGCGGCACGTTTGGTGACGCGGCGGAACTCAGTTTGTAGAGAACGGATCTCGGCCAGCACCTCCGGCTCTCCGGTGATCAAGTATTCGCTGATCGCTTCCCTTTCTTGCCAGAACACCTTGGCCGCTTCTTCGGCGCGCAGCCGATCACCGCGTTCGCTCAGGGCGGTCTTCCGGCTCTCCTGTGCGTGCTCGTATCGCCAAATGGTCAGTCCGAACGCAGTCGCAACGAGTACGACGCTCGAAATCGCCACGACGGCGATTGGAGGGCCCAGACGTCTCTGCCCACGGCGCGAGTGAAATATGGGTGCCGAAAACCGCTCTCACTACCTAGGTTTCGGCCACAAACGGCCTCTGGAAGATGCCCCTTTCGTATCCCGGGCATCCTCCCTTTGCCGTGCGGCACGGGAAGATTTCCCGGCGGCGCCTCGTCCAGTCGGCACGATGTGTCGCCGCACGAGCCTAGGACCTCCGAGCCGGAAAATGGGCCGTCCGGCCTATTGTCGCGAGGCAGCCGCCCTGCAATCGTCCAACCTCGTAGGTTCGCGGCTTCAACGGGGTCTGGGGAATTAAGGGGGAATAGCTTCTGCGGAGGTCGGTACAGCGCCTGATCGGAAGGCGGGCACGCCGTGTGCCGGTCGTCGGACTGCTCTTGGTGGCACTGGCGGGGCCGGTACTGCTCGCGCGCGCCCACCCGGTCACGGTCAACGGATCTTCGGCCGATTGGCTTGCGCGCGCGCCCCTGTTCGACAACACGGGCCTCATCGCGCGCAGTGCCACCGACGAGGGCGAGTACATCTGGGCTGACCGCGCCGGCGACGAGCGGACGGACTTCGCCTCGCCCGATCAGCGCGTCGACATGACGCAGGTGCGCTTCACGGCGACTCCGACGAACCTCTACGCGCTCGTCAAGCTTGCGGCGTTCGGGGTCGCGTCGGGCGACGGGGCGCCGATGATCCAGATCGCGATCGACACGGACGGCGTCTCCGGCTCCGGCGACGCCAACCTCGTGGCCGGCGCCGACACGCAGGTCGCCGACGTCGCCCAGTGGGAGTACCTGCTCCAGACACGCTTCGGAAGCGGCGCCGGCACGGTCAACGTGTGGCATCTCGGCTCGCCCACCGCGGCGGGCACGGTTGCGCAGGGAGGAGACGGCACCGTCGAGCTCTCGGTCCCGTGGTCGGCGCTCGGTCTCAGCGGCCCACCCAAGCGCCCCGCTCCAGACGACCATCGCCACCTTCCGCTCGACCGCCGGCGACCAGACGCAGGACATCGGCGGAGCGAGCGTCTCCGACGCGCTCGACGTCGTCACGGACTACAGCGACCCGCGGACGACGGGCTACCCGAACACGTCGGCGGAGCTCGCCGACCAGCGGATCGACTACTTCTCGCAGCTCCACTTCAACTCGGCCGGCGAGGTCCGGGCGCCGCTCGTCGTCCAGAAGGCAACGACCGACCTCGGCGCGACACCCGGCGCCGAATGGATCCAGGTCGCGAATGCCACGTCTTCGTCCCTCAACATCTCCGGTTACGCCCTGGGTGACGAGGAGACGCCGGACGGCGGCGAGGGCATGTACCAGTTCCCGGCGGGGACGATCCTCCCGGTCGGTGGCAACGCGAAGGTCGCTCGGAGCGCGACGGACTACTTCAGCGTCTACGCGACGAACCCCGATTTCGAGCTCACGAGCACCGATCCCTCGGTGCCTGACCTGATCGCGTTCGGCGCCTGGGGAGCAGCGGTTCCCGACTTCGGCAACGCCGGTGACGAGGTGATGGTGCTCGACAACTCGCCGAGCACGCAGATCGACATCGTCACGTACGGGACCGGGGCCTACACCGGCGTGATCGCGCGCCCGGCTGTCGGGCCCGAGCGAGATCGTCACGCGAGCGGCGTCTCTTCGGGACACCGACAACAACATCAACGACTTCAGCATCGGGAACTGCGCGGGCACGATCATCTACGACGGAGGGCCCACGGGCATCGGGACGTCGTGGCACGTCGCAGCGAACTGGCGCGACACGACGACGAGCGCCGACCGGCTGCCGATCGCGACCGACCACGTCTGCATTCCCGATCTCGGCATCGCCGGCGTCACCTTCAACACCGGCACCACGTCCGTCCTGAGCATCACGGCCGCGGAGACGGTCAACGTCAGCGGCGGAGCGCTCAACATGACGAGCACGTCCCAGGCATCTGAGTTCGGCGAGCTGAACTTCACGAACGGCACGATCGGCGGCGCCGCCAACTTCAGCGTCAACGGCGCGATGACGTGGAACGACGGCACGCTCACGGCCGACACGACGACCGCCCGAGCAGCGATCAACGGCGCGCTCTCGCTCGGTGGCAGCGACCACGGCCTGCAATTGCGGCAGGTCGACCTCAACGCGGACGCAATCTGGACGAGCGGCCGAATGCTCTTCGGCTTCGGGGCGACGATCAACAACGGCGCGGGCCACACGTTCAACGTCAGGACCAGTGCGGACTTTCAGTTCTGGGGCGGTAACACCGCCGTGTTCAACAACAGCGGCGCCGTGACGAAGACGGTGGACACGACTGTCACGGACTTCCTCGCCTTCAACAACGCCGGCTCCGTGACGGTCACTACCGGGACCCTCGACTTCGGCGGCGGCGGCCTGAGCCCGGGCTCCTTCAACGTCGGACCCGCTGCGGCGCTCGCGTTCAGTGGCGGCACGCACACTCTGACGCCGGTGTCGACCCTCGGCGGCTCCGGCTCGCTGAGCTTCCCCGGCGGGACGACGAACGTCAACGGCGCCTACACGCACACGGGCCCGGTGAGCGTCAGTTCAGGCGTCGTGAACTTCACGCCCGCTCTCAACAACAACGCCTTGGCCGTCAATTCGGGCACCTTGAATGTCAACTCCGCGTCCAGCGTGTCGTCGCTGACGCTGAACGGCGCGATTGGCGGTAGCGGCAACCTGACCGTGAGCGGGCCGACGACCTGGTCGAACGGCGGGTTCGAGGCCAGCAACACGAGCGTCAAGACGATCTTCAACGGGCCGCTGACGATGAACGGCGGCGACCATCAGGTCCAGACCCGCCGGTTGGAGATGAACGGCGCGACGACCTGGACCGCTGCGCGCATCCTGATCGGCTTTGGGGCGTCGATGGTCAACAACCCGGGTGCCGTGTTCACGGCCTCGGGTGAGCAGGACTTCCAGTACTGGGGCGGCACGGCCGCGGTCTTCGACAACCTCGGCACCCTGAACAAGGAAGTCGTCGGGACGACGACCACGATCCCGAGCGGAGTCGTCTTCAACAACCTCCAGCTCGGTGAACGTCACTCAGGGGCAGTTCGAGGTCGGAGGCGGCGGCAACAGCACCGGCTCGTTCGCCGTGCCCACTCAGCTCGACTCTCCGCTTCGACGGCGGCACGAACAACCTGAACTCGGGCTCCATCCTCAGCGGGGCCGGTTCGGTGACCGTCGCCAGCGGGACGACGAACATCAACGGCACCTACACCCACACAGGGCCGCTCACCGTCACCGGCGGCATCGCAAACTGGTCGCCGGCGCTCAACAACAACGCACTTTCGGTCACCGGCGGCACCCTGAACGTGAACTCGGCATCGAGCGTGCCCTCGCTCGTTCTCTGGGCGGCATCATCGGCGGCAGCGCCAACCTGACCGTGAACGGGCCGACGACCTGGTCGAACGGCGGGTTCGAGGCGACGACCACAAGCGTGTCGACGATCTTCAACGGGCCGCTGACGATGAACGGCGGCGACCATCAGATCTCAGACCCGCCGGTTGGAGCTGAACGGCGCCACGAGCTGGACCGCCGCGCGCATCCTGATCGGCTTCGGAGCCACGATGGTCAACAACCCGAGCGGCGTGTTCACGGCCTCGGGCGAGCAGGACTTCCAGTACTGGGGCGGCGCCACCGCGGTCTTCGACAACCTCGGCACGCTCAACAGGAACGTCGTCGGGACGACGACCACGATCCCGAACGGCGTCGTCTTCAACAACCTCAGCTCGGTCGAACGTCACCCAGGGGCAGTTCGAGCTCTCCGGCGGCGGCAACAGCACCGGCTCGTTCGCCGTGCCCCTCGGCTCGACGCTTCGCTTCGACGGCGGCACGCACAACCTGAACCTCGGCTCGTCGGTCAGCGGCGCGGGCACCGTGCGCTTCGCGAGCGGGACGGTCAACACCATGGCCGACTACAACATCCCGAACCTGACCGACGTCACCGGCGGCACGGTCAACTTCAATCTGACGTCCTTCTCCGACGAGACCCACGCGACGGCGGGCACGCTGACCCAGTCCGGCGGAAGCGTGGGCGGCACAGACACGCTCGACGTCACGGGCACGTTCACCTGGTCGGGTGGAACGCAGACCGGCACCGGCCAGACGGTCATCCTGCCGGGCGCGACGATGTCCCTCACCGGAGGCAGCAAGACGCTCTACGGCTTGCGCACGCTGCTCAACCAGGGCACGACGAACTGGCTGGACTCGGCGATCTGGAACGTCGGCGGCGGCAGCCCGGCCGGCGGCACGATCCTCAACGAAGGCATCTGGAACGTCGGCGACGGCCAGGGCATCAACCCGCAGGGCGGCCAGATGGAGTTCCGGAACGCTCCGGGCGCGGTCGTCAACAAGATCACGACCCCGGGCGGACAGGCCTCGAACTGGAGCGGCGAGGACGGCGCGGGCTCGTCGGACGGCGACATCGTCCCCTCGATCCCGGGCTGGAGCCGAACGTCGAACTTCACGGTCGTTCAGTACGGCGCGACCGGCTTCCCGACTCTCGGGCAGGCGCCGCCGGGAGCGGGCACGAACTTCTTCGCCGGCGGGCCGACCACGGCGCTCTCGTCGATCGCTCAGAACATCGACATCTCTCCGTGGGCGGGCTCGGTCGACAGCGGCGACTTCACCACCTTCCTCGAGGGCTACCTCGGCGGCACGGGGACCGAGAACGACAACATGACGGTTCGCGCCGTCTTCCTGAGCGGCAGCACCGAGCTCGGCAGCTTGACCCTGGCGCCGGTGCTGGCCGCGGATCGTGGGAACGTAACGGGGTTCCTCTTCCGCTCCGGGACCAGCGCGATTCCTCCGGGCACCCGCACCGTTCGCCTCGAGCAGATCGCCAATCAGGCGTCCGGCGGCTCGGCGTACAACAACGCGTACTCGGACAAGGTCAAGATCCGCTTCCGCAACTCCGACGCGTTCGTCGGCTCGAGCTACCTCGACATCCCGTTCGACAACGACTCGACCGCGGCCGGCGGCGGCGTTCACGTCCAGCACGGAACGCTCAACCTGGCCGAGGGCGGGCCGAACAGCAACGTCGGCACCTTCTCCGTGGATGACGGCGGGTCCCTGCAGTTCGGCGGCGGCAGCCACACGCTGAGCGCCGTTTCGACGCTGACGGGCGCCGGCACCGCCCAGTTCACGGCCGGCACGACCGACGGTCTTGGGCACCTACACCCCGACGCGCACGAACATCGACGGCGGGACAGCGGTCTTCAACGCGCCCGCGACGACGACCGTCCTCAATCAGTCCGGCGGCGTGCTCGCGGGTAGCGCGAGCTTCACGATCAACGGCCCGAGCCCGGCCTCGAGCTGGTCGGGCGGGACGATGACCGGCACCGGCACGACCGTCCTCGCGGCCGGCACGACGATGAACGTGAGCGGCGGCGGCGTCAAGGACGCTAACCGGCGGGCGCGTGACCGACAACCAGGGCACCTGGAACTTCGCCGGCACCGGCGACATGCGCTCCGGGTCGTCGACCTTCAACAACAGCGGCGTCTTCGACGTCCAGACCGACAGCGACTTCCTGAACAACCTCGGCGGCGACCGGACAGTTCAACAACGCGGGCACGCTGCAAGAAGACAGCCGGCGCCGGGACGACTCACTTCGGCGTCGGCGTCGACAACGACGGCAGCCTGCTGGCGAACGTCGGGCACGTTCGAGCTCTCGAACGGTGACGGCGGCGGGTCAACGTCAACAGCGGCTCCTACAGCGCGCCGGCGACGCTTGCCTTCAACGGCGGCACGCACGACCTCGCCGCAGCCTCGAGCGTGAGCGGCGCCGGCACCGTTCGCTTCCAGAACGGCACGTCGAACATCCTCGGCTCCTACAACCCGACGAAGACCGAGATCACCGCCGGCACCGCCAACTTCGAGGCCCCGGCGTCGACGACCTGGCTCGACCAGTCCGGCGGCATCCTGGGCGGCGCCGGCACGTTCACGATCAACGGCCCGACTCCGGCCTCGAGCTGGACGGGCGGGACGATGACGGGCACCGGGCACGACCGTCCTCGCGGCCGGCGCGACGATGAACGTGAGCGGCGCTGGGAGCAAGGACGCAACCGGCGGCCGCGTGACCGACAACGACGGCACCTGGAACTTCAGCGGCACGGGCGACATGCGCTCCGGAACGTCGACGTTCAACAACAGCGGCGTCTTCGACGTTCAGATCAACTCCAACTTCCTGAACAACCTCGGCGGCGCAGGCCAGTTCAACAACACGGGCACGCTGAAGAAGACCGGCACAGGAACGACCCTCTTCGGCGTGGGCGTCGACAACGACGGCAGCCTGCTGGCGAACACGGGCACGTTCGAGTTCTCGAACGGTGACGGCGGCGCCAACGTCAGCAGCGGCTCGTACAGCGTTCCCGCGACGATCAGCTTCACCAGCGGCACGCACGACCTCGCAGCCGCCTCGAGCGTCAGCGGCGCCGGCATCGTCCGCTTCCAGGGCGGCACCGTCAACGTTCTCGGCTCCTACAGCCCGACGAAGACCGAGATCACCGCCGGCACCGTCAACTTCGAGGCCGCGGCAACGACGACCTGGCTCGACCAGTCGGGCGGCGTCCTGGCGGGCAGCGGCACGTTCACGATCAACGGCCCGAGCCCGGCCTCGAGCTGGACGACAGGAACGATGACGGGCACCGGCACGACCCGGCTCGCACCGGGAGCGACCATGAACGTGAGCGGCCCCGGCGTCAAGGATGCAACCGGGGGCCGCATGACCGTCAACGACGGCACCTGGAACCTCTCCGGCACGGGCGACATGCGCTCCGGGGTGTCGACCTTCACCAACAACGGCGTCTTCGATATCCAGACCGACGTCAACTTCCAGAACAACCTCGGCGGCACCGGCCTGTTCAACAACACCGGCACGCTCAAGAAGACAGGTGCGAGCGGGACGTCGACCATCGTCATGGCTCTGGACAACCAGACCGCCGGCACGATCCTCGTTCAGGCGGGGACGCTCAACCCACTAGCCACGTTCACGAACTCCGGCACCGCAGACGTTCGCGCCGGCACTGTCCTGCGCTCGACCGGCACGTTCACGAACTTCGCAGGCACCACGCTCACCGGCGGGACGTATCTCGTCGCCGGCACGTTCCGCTTCAACAGCGCGAACATCGTCACCAACGCCGCGAAGATCGTCCTCGACGGAGCTGCGTCGGCGATCACGGACAACGCCGGGACGCCGGCGAACGCGCTCGCCGGCTTCAACCACAACGCGACGGGCGGCGTCTTCCGGATCATCAACGGGCGGAACCTCTTCACCTCCGTCGCTCGCGGCCCGAACATGGACAACGACGGCGTCCTCGGCGGCACCGGGACGATCTTCGCGAACGTCACGAACGACGTCGGCACCGTCGATCCGGGCGCCTCTCCCGGAACGCTGACGATCAACGGCAACTACACGCAGAACGCGACCGGAACTCTCAAGGTCGAGATCGCGAGCGCCGCGAGCTACGACAAGCTCGTCGTCACGGGCACCGGCGGAGTCGCGAGCCTGAACGGCACGGTCGACGTCGACAACGACGCCGCTCTTCGTCCCGCCGGTCGTGACGGCGCTGCGCATCGTCGACGCCACCACGCGAACCGGAACGTTCTCGACCCTCGTCGACAACCAGCTCGCCGATCGCGCCTACGAGGCGCGGTACGGCTCGACGTTCGCCGACCTCGTCGACGGTTCCGCTGCTCTCGGTCGCCGACGTCTCGGTGAACGAGGGGGCCGGCACGGCGCTCGTCACGGTCGCGCGCTCGATCCCGACGCCGGAGATCATGAACGTCGACTACGCGACCTCACACGGGACGGCCACGGCGAACGACTACGTGGCCCAGTCCGGGACGCTGACCTTCGCGGTGACGGACGCCGTCAAGACCTTCTCGGTGCCGATCACCTCCGACGACATCGACGAGTTCAACGAGACCTTCAACGTGACGCTGACCGATCGCGCGGCGGACGGCCGCAGCGAGCTCGGCGACGGGCAGGCAGTCGTCACGATCAACGACGACGACGCGACTCCATCCGTGTCGGTCAACGACATCACGGTCGTCGAAGGCAACTCGGGCACGACGTCTGCGAACTTCACGCTGACGCTCTCCGGCGCAAGCGAGAAGCCGATCAGCTTCCAGGCCGCGACTTCCAACGGCACGGCCCTCGCACCGGCCGACTACGCGGCGCGCCCGCTCGAGACGCTGACCTTCCCGGACGACCCGACGCCGCTCACCGAGACGTACACGGTCGCCGTGGTCGGCGAGACGCTCAACGAGGCGGACGAGACCTTCAACGTCAACCTGTCGAACTCGGTGAACTGCGAGTCTGCTCGACCCACTGGGCGTGGGCACGATCGACGACGACGACACGCTGACCTGGTCGGTCGACGACGTGACGGTCAACGAGGGCGGTCTGGCCACTTTCACCGTCTCGCTCAACCGGACGAGCGCCGGCGCACAGCAGGTCAACTTCGCCACCTCGGACGGCACGGCCACGCCGGCACGCGACTACACGGCGCGCACGGGCACGCTGACGATTCCAGCCGGCGCGACGAGCGGCACGTTCACCGTGCAGACGTCCGCCGACAGCCTCGACGAGGTCGACGAGACGTTCAACGTCACGCTGACGAGCCAGAGCGAGGGGAACCTGGTTGACGCCGTCGGCGTCGGCACCATCGACGACAACGACGGCCCGTCGCTCTCCATCGCCAACGCCCCGGTCGTCAACGAGGGCAACTCGGGCTCGGTCAACGCGACCTTCACCGTCACGCGCTCCGCGGTCAGCCCGCAGACCGTCAGCGCGACGTTCACCGCCGCGGACGGAACCGCGACTCAGCCGGGTGACTACGCACCGACCGACCGGCACCGTCACCTTCGCGCCCGGCGATCCGGCGACGAAGACCGTGACCGTCCCCGTCAACGGCGATCTCGCTCGACGAGATCGACGAGCAGTTCACCGTCGGGCTCTCGGCGCCGGTCGACGCGACGATCTCCGGCTCGCCGGCGAGCGCCACGATCAACGACGACGACGGCCCGACCATCTCGATCGCGAACACCACGGTGGCGGAGGGAGACTCCGGGACGAGCCTGTACGACGTCACCGTCAGCCTGCTCCGCGGCCAGCCCGCAGAACGTGACGATGGACGTCGCGTCCGCCAACGGCACCGCGCTCGCGGGTGACGACTACGAGGCGATCGCCGCCGGTCAGACGCTGACGATCCCGGCAGGAGCCACCTCGGGCACCGTCCAGGTCGCGACCATCGGCGACGTCAACGACGAGGCCGACGAGACCTTCTTCGTCAACCTCTCCAATGCCGTCGACTCCTCGTTCGCAGACAACCAGGCCGTGGTCACGATCGACGACGACGACGGTGTCGGCGGCGCCGGCTCCCAGCTCTCGATCGACGACGTCACGCTCAGCGAGGGCAACTCCGGAACTACGACGGCGACCTTCACCGTGACGCGCACGCTTCCGAACAGCGGGGTGGCCACGGTCGACTACGCGACCGCCGGCGCGACCGCGACGCCTGGCGCCGACTTCGCGCCCGAGACCGGCACTCTGATCTTCGCGCTCGGCGACGCCAGCGAGGAGATCACGATCGACGTCGTCGGCGACCGTCTCGACGAGCTCGACGAGACGTTCTTCGTCAACCTCTCCGGCGCCTCCGGGGCTGCGCCTCCTCGACGCTGTCGGGCTCGGCACGATCACCGACGACGACAGCTCTCCGGTCGCCAGCGGCGACGACGTCTTCACCGACGAGGACGTCGACGCTCCCGATCACGCTCGTGGCCTCCGACGCGGACGACGACCAGCTCGAGTTCGAGATCGTCGATCAGCCCGAGCACGGCGACCTGACCGGCCAGGGCGACCAGTACACGTACACGCCGGACGCGAACTACAACGGGCCGGACAGCTTCACGTTCAGGGCGAGCGACGGTGTCAACGACTCCAACGTCGCGACGGTGGCGATCTCCGTCACCCCGGTCAACGACGACCCGAGCGCCAGTCGACGACGCGCTCACGACGACGCGAGGACACCGCGGCCGGCCTTCCGGCTGCTCGAGAACGACACGCGATGTCGACGGCGACGACTTGCGTCGATCCGGGGTCACGGATCCGCCGCACGGCACGGCCACGGTCAACGCCGAGAGCAGTCGTCATCTACACGCCGGACGCGAACTACAACGGCCCCGACACCTTCAACTACATCGCTCATCGACGGCGACGGCGGCACCTCGACCGGCGACGTCGACGGTCGACGATCACCGCGGTCAACGACGCGCCGAACGCGGTCAACGACGCGGCCACGGTCGCCGAGGACGGCTCGCAGTCCGGTCAACGTTCGCGCCAACGACTCGGACGTCGACGGCAATCCGCTCACGATCACGTTCGTCGGCTGCGCCGATCCACGGCACGGCAGTCCTGCAGGCCGGGAACGTTCTCTACACGCCGAACGCCGAACTACAACGGCTCGGACTCCTTCGCGTACACGATCTCCGACGGCGCCGGCGGCACCGCAACGGCGATCGTGGCGCATGACCGTCACCGCCGGTCAACGACGCGCCGGTCTCCCAGAACAGCAGCGCCACGGTCGGGGCGGGCACGCCGGAGGTCATCACGCTCCAGGCGAGCGACATCGACGGGGACGCCCTCGGCTACTCGATCGTCACCGGCCCGACGCAGGGCACGCTGTCGGCGCCGAGCGGCAACCAGGTCACCTACACGGCGAACGTCGGCGCGACCGGCTCCGACTCCTTCACCTTCAAGGCGAACGACGGCACCGTCGACTCGAACGTCTCCACGGTCTCGATCACGATCTCGGGCGGAGGCAGCGGGCTGCTGCTCTCGATCGACGACGTGACCGTCGGTGAGGGCAACAGCGGCTTCACGCCGGCACAGTTCACGGTATCGCTCTCGGCAGCCTCCGGCATCGCCGGTGACCGTCAACTTCGCCACCAGCTCGGGCACGGCGACCGCGGGCTCCGACTTCACGGCCGCGAGTGGCCTCGTCACCTTCGCGCCGGGCCAGACGAGCCAGGCCCGTCACGCTGGGCGTCCTCGGCGATCGACTGGACGAGAACCTCGAGAACTACACGGTCAACCTCTCGTCGCCGTCCGGCGCCTCGCTGCTGGACGCGCAGGGCCTCGGCACGATCACCGACAACGACAGCTCGCCGGTCGCAGCGCCGCAGAGCGTCTCGACTCCCGAGGACACCGCGCTCGGCATCACGCTGGGCGCCAGCGACGCCGACGGCGACTCGCTGAGCTACTCGATCGTCTCCGCGCCTGCCCACGGTGTCCTCACGGGCACGGGCGCGAACCGCACCTACACGCCGGCCGCGAACTACAACGGGCCGGACTCCTTCACCTTCCAGGCGAACGACGGAGTCAACGACTCCAACATCGCGACCGTCTCGGTCACGGTGACCTCGGTGAACGACGCGCCGGTCGCGGTCGGCGCGTCGCGCACCCTGGCTGAAGACGCGTTCGAGGCAGTCACGCTCGCCGCGAGCGACGTCGAGGGCGACACGCTCACCTACACGATCGTCAGCGCCCCGGCACACGGCGATCCTGTCCGGCAGCGGCGCCGATCGCACCTACACGCCGGTTGCCAACTACAACGGGCCGGACTCCTTCACCTTCAAGGCGAACGACGGAGCGCTCGACTCGAACGTCGCCACCGTCTCGCTGACCGTCACGCCGGTCAACGACGCGCCGAACGCGGTCAACGACGCGGCCACGGTCGTCGAGGACGACTCGACGGCAGTCGGTCGACGTCCGCGCCAACGACTCGGACGTCGACGGCAACCCGCTCACGATCACGTTCGTCGGCCCGCCGATCCACGGCACTGCAGTCCTGCAGGCCGGGAACGTCCTCTACACGCCGAACCCGAACTACAACGGCTCGCGACTCCTTCGCGTACACGATCTCCGACGGCGCCGGCGGCACCGCGTCCGCTGTCGTGACGATGACCGTCACGGCCGTGAACGACGCGCCGGTTGCGGAGGACTCGAGCGCCACCGTGGCGCAGGACACCGCTGAGCTCGTCCCGCTGCACGCGAGCGATGTCGACGGCGACGACCTCAGCTACTCGATCGTCACCGGCCCCACGCACGGCGCGCTCTCCGGCAGTGGCGCGAGCCGCACGTACACGCCGAACCCCGGTTACAACGGCCCCGATTCGTTCACCTTCAAGGCGAACGACGACACGGTCGACTCGAACGTCGCGACCGTGAGCATCACCGTCACCCCAGGCGGCGGCGGCGGCGCTCCGACCGTGTCGGTCAACGATGTGACGGTTCCGGCCGAAGGCAACTCGGGAGACACGGACGCTGTCTTCACGATCAGCCTCTCCTCGGCGAACGCGGTCCCGGCGGAGATTCGGTTCAGCACCGCCAACGGCTCTGCAACTGCCCCCGGTGACTACGGCACGGTCATCACGACCCGCACCTTCGCTCCGGGCGAGACCAGCAAGACCGTGGTCGTGAAGGTGAACGGAGACACGACGGACGAGATCGACGAGACGTTCCTCGCCAACCTCGCGGTCGTGTCGGGCGGAGTCACGCTCGCCGACGGCCAGGGCGTCGGCACCATCACCGACGACGACGCGCCCGTCGCGCTCTCGATCGGCAACGTGAGCATCGCCGAGGGCAACTCGGGCTCGGCGACGGCGACGATGACCGCCACGCTCAACGCCGGTGAGCGGCAAGACCGTCACCGTCAACTGGGCGACGGCCGACGGCACCGCGAACGCGCCGGCCGACTACACGGCCGACAACGGGTCGCTGACCTTCGCTCCCGGCGAGACCAGCAAGAGCGTCACCGTGAGCGTCAACGGCGACACCGTCGTCGAGGCCAACGAGGCGTACGCGGTCAACCTCACGAGCCCGACGAACGCGACGATCCAGGTCGGAACCGGCACGGGGACGATCGTGAACGACGATTCCGCTGTCGGGCCGGGGCCACCGCCGCCGCCGCCGCCACCACCACCGCCTCCGCCGCCGCCACCCGCGCCTCCGGTAGTGAGAATCATCCACGGCGTCACGTGCACCAAGACGGGCACGGCGAGGCGAGACGTGCTGCGCGGCACCCGTGGCCGAGACGTGATCTGCGGCCTCGGCGGCAACGACCTCATCCTCGGACTCGGCGGCAACGACGTCCTGATCGGCGGCCCCGGCAATGACACCCTCAGGGGCGGCCCCGGCAAGGACAACCTGCTCGGTGACGCCGGCAACGACGTCCTGCGCGGCGAAGACGGGCACGACAAGCTCAACGGCTTCGGCGGCAAGGATCGGCTGTTCGGCGGCCGGGGCGCGGACGTTCTCAACGGCGGCGCCGGCAACGACTACCTGAACGGCGGTCCCGGCAGGGACGTCCATCAGGGCGGCGGCGGAAGGGACTACCTCTTCGTCCGCGACAACGTGCGCGGCAACGACGTCGTCCGCGGTGGCCCCGGGGTTGACCGCTGCATGACCGACTTCATCAAGATGTGCCCGTGATGCGAGCAGGGCCGCGTATCGCTCGGCTCGGCGCTCATGGCGCTGCTCGGAGCCCTCCTGTGCACGTCTGCCTACCTCGTCGACGCGCGCGCGATCGACGACGGCTGCGCTCCCGTGATCCGCGTCCTCTCGAACGGCGACCCTGCCACCACCGACGGCGCGGTGCGGGTCACCGTCGACGGGCTCGGCGCATTCGGACGCGGCACCGGCGGCCGGAGACGCCGTCTTCAACCCGCCCGGGCCCTCCGCCGGCGCGCAGGGGACGACGTTCACGTCAAACCTCTATCTGAACGCTGCGCAGCGGCTGCTGGACGACGACTGCATCGGCCAAACGGTGCAAGTCATCTCCGAATCGCCGCTCCACACCCGCACGTTCGTCAGCGGCCTGCAGATCGACCTGACCCAGGAGCTCGCCCCCGTGGCACAGGGCGGCTCGACCTTGACCCAGGACTACACCATTGCCCTCGCCCCCGGCAACGGCAGCGGCGATCCGCTTCCACTGACCCTCGTGCGCCACCTGGACGGAGACCTTCAGTTCAACAGCCCCGGGACCTCGGACGGAGCGGCAGCCGACGGTGCCTCCGGCGGGACGCTGTTCGAGTTCGACTCTGTCAGCGCCGCGCAGCCCCGCGTGTACCTGGCGCTCTCCGGTGCCCTCGAAGGCAACGGCACGCCGAGTCGGTGGACGATTCAGCCGTACGACTACAAGCCGGCGATCGTCGGCGCGGATGGGATCCCGCTGGGAGATCACGGCACCGTCTTCAACAACGCTGATGGGGACTTCGACGCCGACACACCCTTCGACGCCACGCTGAGCCAGCAGTGGAACGCGACAGATCGACGCCCGGCCAGAGCGTCACCCTTCGTACCGTCACGCGCTTCGACGCCGAGGACCCGCCACCGAGCCCGGTCACGGTCTCGAAGACGGGCGACGGGAGGGTGACGAGCACACCTGCGGGCATCGACTGCGGGACCACGTGCACCGCCCTCTTCGCCGACGGGAGCGCCGTGACGCTCGTGCCGAATCCTGACCCGGGCTGGACGTTCGGCGGTTGGGGCGGCGCCTGTAGCGGGGTGAGCACGTGCACCCTGCTGGTCAACGGCCCTCTGAACGTCAGCGCGACGTTCCTTCCGCCTCCACCTACGGGCGGCCAGTCGGCGAACGTGACGCCCGTCCGCGGCACGGTGCTCGTCAAGGAGCCCGGCTCGAACCCTTCATCGAGTTGCGCGGAGCGGATCAGATTCCGCTCGGGTCGCAGCTCGACACGACCGTCGGCGCAGTCTCCGTCACGCTGGCTCGTGGGTCCGCGCGCGACACGAGCGAGTTCTTCGACGGCATCTTCACGCTCCTGCAGGCGAACGCGAATGCGATCGGCGAGCTTCGCCTGGGCGGCGGAAACTTCGATCTGTGCTTGAGGCCGGCCGGCGTGGCCGCAGACAAGCGCCCCGTCCGCCGGCTGTGGGGCAGCGGGCGCGGAAGGTTCCAGACGCGTGGGCGGTACAGCTCGGCGACCGTGCGCGGAACGCGCTGGGTGACCGAGGATGCCTGCGGTGGCACCGAGACGCGAGTCGAGGAAGGCGTGGTCGCCGTCTACGACGTCGTCCGCCGCGCTGACCTTCAACGTGCCGGCGGGCAAGAAGTACTTCGCCGAGCCGCTGCCGCGTGGCGTGCGCAGTCTCGGTTGCACGATCATCGGCACCTCCGGCCGCGATGTCCTCCGCGGGACCCGCAAGCGCGATGTCATCTGCGGCCTCGGCGGCCACGACCAGCTCTACGGTCTCGCCGGCAAGGACAAGCTCGTCGGCGGTGACGGCAACGACAGGCTCTTCGGAGGAGCAGACGACGACGCGCTCATCGGAGGCCTCGGCAACGATTACCTCGCGGGCGGAGACGGGCACGACGTCCTCGAAGGAGGCTTCGGCAGCGACACGATGTTCGCCAAGGACGGCTTCCGCGGCAACGACCGGCTCGTCGCAGGCCCAGGACGCGACCGCTGCCGCACCGACTGGGTCAGGATCTGCCCGAAGGGCTAATGCTGCCTGGGTAGGCTTCCGCGATGGAGGAAGCCCCCCGCAAACGGCGCTTTCTCGAGGGGTCCGTGAGCGGCGCGAGAAGCATCTCGAGCGGAACCGGATCGTCCGCGTCGTCGTCGCCATCTTCGGCTTCCTCGTCGTGCTGGCGGGGCTGGCCATGCTCGTCTTGCCGGGCCCGGGCCTGCTCGTGATCGCGATCGGTCTCGGCATCCTGGCGCTGGAGTTCGTCTGGGCCGAGCGGCTCCTCGAGCGGACGGTGGACAAGATGGACGAAGCCGCCGACGCGGTGAAGCGGTCCAGTCGCAAGCAGCGGGCGCTCGGGCTCGCCCTGCTGGCGTTGGGGCGGCCGGGCTCGTCGCGGTGGCGGTGCTCTGGGACGTGCCGTTCCTTCCCGTTGTTTAAGGGGAGCGCCCGCGAACCGTGGCTACAATCGAGGCGTGGCCTGGCTCTGGCTGATCCTGCTCGCCTGTGCCGTGGCAGTGCTGGTCGCTGCCGAGTGGCCACGCCTTTCGGCCCGCGTCGGCCCTGAGCATTGGCGCCTGCGCTCTCGGTCGCGCCGCAAGGAGCAACTGAGGATCGTCCGGCCCGACGACGAGATCGACGAGTTCGCAGCCAGCGTCGAGCGCGACCTGGCGCAATTGCCGACGACGCGCGACCGAGACGGCTAGCGGACGGACGATCGTCGCGCGCAGGCGTGACGTGTTCGGCAGGATCCGCGCCACGTTCTCCTGGTTCTTCGACTCCTGGTAGTCGGAGACCTCAGCCTCCACGAGCCTTCGGCCCCGGCTCACCCCGCCCAGGCTGACGACGATCAGACGGCGCCGCGCGTCGTAGCGCGCCTGTCGCACCAGGCTGCCGACGATGACCCGAATGGAGCGCGGGTTGATGCCGGACCCGAGGTCGACCGCTGAGATCAGGAGCCGGCCTCCACGCCGTGGCGTGCGCGTCACGAGTCGCAACCGAGGTCGCGTCGTGTCGCCGATCCACAGACGGAAGGTGAATGCTCCCGCACCCCCGGGGTCGAACTGTCGAAGACGATGTCGTACTCGCCCGCGCCAGGTGTGGTCGTGCCCGAGACGGGCTCGAGCAGGCCGTAGGTGCGCAGGTAAGGATTCGCGTTGAAGGGGAGAGCCGGCGTGCCCATGAGCCGGTTCTCGTCCCCGGCGCGGACGATGCGGGGCTGAATGGTCCGCTTGCCCGCGGTGACGGCGACGCCGAAGTTCGCAACGGGTCGCGGAAGCCGGAGGCGGAAGACCTGCTCGGGGCCACGGAGGAACCTGGGGATTCCGAGCTCGGTCGGATCCTCCGGGTAGCGGTAGCTGTCCACGAGGGACGGCTTGCCCCGCGTCGAGCCCCGGTAGGTGCCGGTGCGCGAGAGGCGTGTCGGGCGATGACGCGCCAGCGCGGGGGCGGTGACCCGGAACCAGTAGGGGATGCGACGGCGATCCGTTCCTCGGACCAGGACGATGTGGCCCGTCGCCTCGCCCTGCGGCGCTTGGCGGTGCCGCCGTCGCGGTGACCACGAGCTCGCCGGGCACGGTCGCCACGGCGGGTGCCGCGACGGTCGCGCCTGCAGGCGCAGTCTGCTGCTCGACGGCGACGCTCCACGCTCCTGCCCCGCCGCCCGCGTCCGCCAGTGCGACGCGGCCGACAGCGCTCGCCCCGGGCTGGAGAAGCCGAACGAGAGCCCGCTGGGCTCCGTGAAGAGGAGTGGCGCGTCGGCCTTCGGGAGGTTGACCGAGCCGCCGCCCTCGCGCGTGCTCAACGCCTCCACTTGCTGCGAGGACCGGGCGAGCACCGGGTTGCCGGTCGACACGAGCGCCGACTTGACCTGGGCCACGGTCCAGGTCGGATGGCGCTGCTGCAGGAGCGCAGCCGCTCCCGCCACGTGCGGCGCCGCCATGCTCGTACCGCTGAACGCAGTCCAGAGCCCCTCGCGGCGGGGAACCGAGGAGACGATGCTGACGCCCGGCGCCGTCACGTCCGGCTTCATTCGCAGCGAGAGCGGAGACGGGCCCGCTCCCGAGAACGACGCAATGACCGGGCCCGAGACCGATTCGGCCGCAACGGTGATCGCGCGTTCGGAGCTGCCCGGGGACGTGAGCGAGCCGTTGCCGAACTCTTCGAAGTCGTTCCCGGCTGCGACGACCGGGATCACGCCCGCTGCCGCCGCTCCGTCCAGTGCGCGCGCGACGAGGTCACGACCCGGCTCGATCTCCGCCTCGCCGAGCGAGAGGTTGATCACGTCCATCCCGTCGCGCACGGCCGCCTCGATGGCGGCGATGATCTCGGGCGAGTTTCCGTTCAGGCCGAAGCCCGACACGGTGGGGATGGACAGCACCTTGTAGTTGCCGATGTAGGCCTTCGGCGCGACACCCGACACGGTTCGGGTTCCCGTGCTCGTGCCGTTGTTGCCGCCCGCGATTCCCGCCACGTGGGTCGCATGTGCGGAGAAGGTCGGATCGAACGGACGGCGGGCGTACCGCCAGCGAGGCTTGGCGGGAGCGAACGCACGAGCGACGATCACCTTGGCGGTCGTGTACGCCGCGCTGGCCCTTCGGATATCCAGGCGGCATCGGTAGCCCGTAGTCCGGAAGAACGGGTGCGTGCGATCGATGCCGTCGTCGATGATCCCGATCTTGATCCCGTTCCCGGCGGACGTGAGCCCGGGCCCCCAGAGCGCCGGCGCGCCGATGAAGCCGGGGCTGGTGTAGAGCGTGGGGGAGTAGCGGACGCTCGGATAGACCTCGGCCACACCCGGACGCGAGCGCAGTCCTGCGAGCTCCGTCCGTGGCAACACGACGGTCAGGCCGTTGAGCACGGTCCGGTACCGCCAGCGCACCTTGGCCTGAGGGACGTCGCCGAGCAGGCGGTCGACGAACTCGTCCTGGCCGGCCGGAGACCCTTCGAGCAGCACAACGACCTCCGTGACGCCGGCCGCCGGGCGTAGGGGAGCGCTGCCGCCCGCGAGGGCCGGGAGCGACCCTGCGAACAGCGCAACGACGACGAAGAGGAAGACCCGCCTCAAGCCGAACATCGTACGCACCGGCCTGTGGCACACTGAATCAACCGCGAGCGGATGTGGCGGAATTGGTAGACGCGCACGGTTCAGGGCCGTGTGGGGGCAACCCCGTGGAGGTTCAAGTCCTCTCATCCGCATCTAAGGCTGCCCGACAGCGTGTGAAGGAGCGTTGTTAACGGAGCTATCCTGAGCAGGCCGTACCGCTTGAGCTCGGTAATCAGCGTGGCGAGGGTATTCCGCACCGCCGCGAGGTCCGAGGCGCCGTCGAGGCTGCGCCGATCGGGCAGCTTCGCGCTCCAGCCGGAGCTCTGCTGGCGGGCGGCGCGCCGAAGAGGCCGAGCCGGGTCGAGGGGCCGCCGAGCTGGACGTCGCGGCGCGCGAGGACGTTCTCCTGGAAGGTGACAGGCGCGAGCGGGTCGGTGCCGGCGACGGCGCCACCGTTGACGTCGATGTCGAACCTGTTCCCGAGCTGAGGGCCTGCGGTCGGCACGCGAACGACGGCGCTGCCGGTCGTCTGCCAGACGCTGAGGATGTATCGCCCGACGCCGCGGTCACGGACGAACTTCAGCGCCCCGAGGTTGCAGTTGACGACCTTCGTGTTGACGAAGGTTCCGGCCGGCCCGACGTACCCCACCTCGCCGATCTGGATGGCGACCGCCTGGAAATCGTCTCGCGACGCGTAGTACTTGCCGCCCACGATCTGCGTGTCGTTGCCGAGCACGACCACCTGCGCCAGCTCGGCACCCTCGCCGGTGCAGTTCACGAGGCCCGGCCCGTCCGTGTCGAGCCACCACGCATAGGCCTGGTTCAGGCCCCAGGAATGGCAGTTCGTCGCCCGCAGGCCGGTCCCGCGGAGCGCGACCTCGACGCCTCTGGTCGTCGAGCCCTGCTGGATTCCCGGCGGGCCGCACATGAAGACGATCACGTTCGTCCACTGGGAGTCATGAGGCCCGTTGAAGTACACGCCCCCGCCGACGCAGTTGTGCACGGTCACGTTCAGCCACATGGCCTCGACCGGCTTTCCGTCCGGCGGCAGCAGGCCGTGGTACTCGGTCCAGATCCCGCGGGCCGCGCAATTGGCCACGGACGTGTTGAAGAGCGTGTAGCCGTACGCGTAGATCTCCATGCCGTTGCCGCCCGCTCCGCCCTGGCGGTTGCCGTCGAGCGAGATGTTCTGGAGCGAGAAGGAGCGGATCGGAGGCGGCGGCGGGTTCCCGGGCACGAAGCCGGGGCTGCGCAGGACCGGGTACGAGCCCGCGCCGGACGACTTCTTGATCGTCGTCGTCTCGAGCCCGGCGCCGCGCAGGACGATCTGCGAGTAGATCGTGAGCGGGCCGGTGACGCGGAAGGTCCCGGCCGGGAAGACGATCGTGCCGCCACCGGCCCCGTTGGCCGCGTCGATCGCGGCCTGGATCGAACCTCTGTCGTCTGTCACGCCGTCGCCCTGGGCGCCGAAGGTCGTCACGTCGTAGACGGTTGGGGGCGGCCCGCCCTCGGGCTGAGTGCCCGCGCCAGCGCGGGATCTGCGGCGGCGAGCGCGCCGAGCGCGACGCCTGCTCCTGTGAGGAAGCGTCGGCGCGAGACGTTGGGGTCAACGCCGGCGGCCGCTTCCGGTTCTCGAGGACTGTTCTTCAATTGACCCATTACCTCGGGCGACGAGGTGGCCCGAAGAATGGCAGAGCGGCGCGAAAGCGCCAAATGGCTAGGTCGGGAGGGCCGCGAGCACCTTTTCGGCGTGGGTGTCCGCCTTCACGCCGCGCATCGCTTTCGACACGTTGCCGTCGGAGTCGATGACGAAGGTCGAGCGGGTGATGCCCATGTACTTCTTGCCCGCGTAATTCTTCTCGCCCCAGACGCCGTAGGCCTCGGAGGCCTCGTGCTCGGGGTCGGCGAGCAGCGTGAAGGGGAGCCGGTACTTGTCCCGGAACTTGACGTGGGAGGCCTCGTCGTCGGGGCTGACGCCGAGGACGACGGCTCCGCGCTCCTTGAACTGGGCGTATCTGGTCGCGGATGTCGCACGCTTGCTTCGTGCAGCCGGGAGTGTCGTCCTTCGGATAGAAGTAGAGAACGACCGGCTGGCCGCGGAAATCGGACAGCTTGACCTGCTCGCCGGTGTCGCTCGTCAGCTCGAAATCCGGCGCCGGCTTTCCCTCTTCGACCACGTCTTTCCTCCTAGGTAGTGTCCCGGCCGATGCTAGCGGCGCACCGCGTAGTCGCGTTCGCAGTGCTCGGCGCGACGGCGCTCGGCGCGGTCTGGGGCGGGTTCATCTACCTACGGCACGGGGGAGCGGGGCAGACCCTCGTCCACGTACTGGCTCTGGTGCAGACCCTGCTCGTCGCGCAGGTCGGCCTCGGACTGCTGCTCCTGTCCGACGACCGGCGCGCGCCCGACGAGCTCCACTACGTCTACGGCTCGCTGGCCCTCGGCGCAGTCCTCGCCCCGTGGCTCTACGCGCCGACCGAACCGCGCCGGCGGCTGGCCTGGTTCTCGGGCGCGTCCCTTCTGGCCGGCGCGTTGGCAATCCGCGCCTACACGACAGCCTGATGCGCCGCTTCTTCGCCGACATGAACCCGCTCGTGCGCGGCTTTCTGATCATCGGCCTGATCGCGCTGGTGATCGTGCTCCTCAACCTGCAGAACACGGTCAACTCGCTCTTCCTGATTGCGTCGATCGCCTTCCCGCTCGCGATCGCGTTCTTCATCTATCTGATCTGGCGCGAGCGGCGCGGCGAGATCTCCATCTGGCCGGCACGGGTGCAGTTCGCGTTCTACGGCGGCGCGGTCCTGATCGTGATCGCGATCCTCGGCTACATCTTCGTGCGACCGTCCGGGCTCGCGGCGCTCGCCTTCCTGCTCACGATCGTGCTCTCAGGGCTCGCGATGTGGCGCGCCTGGAAGGCTCAGCACACGTACGGCTACTAGGCCTCGACGCGGGTGCGCGCGCCGTCGAGCGCGTCCAGCGCTTCGCGGATCTCGACGTGCCGCCCGACGAAGATCGGCGTGTCGCGCTCCGTGTAGCGGCTCGCCTCGCTCTCGCGCAGCGTCAGCATGAGGTGCATGAAGTCGGCGGGCTCCTCGCACTCGAAGGCGGTCATGAACTCCTGATCGTCGATGCCGAACGAGTACGTCGTGTGGTTCGTGATCGTCTTGAACTCGGCGCCGACCCGCATGTGCTCGTCCATCGCCCGCTGCCGGTCGTCGTGCGGGAGCGCGTACCAGGGACGCGTCTTCACGAACGGATAGACGACGAGATACGGAGAGTTCCGGGGCACGACCTTCCGCGGCTTGCGCGCCGCGGTGTACTGCGACGCCTTCGTCGTCGCCAGGTACGAGTAGGGCGTCTCGAGCCAGCCGGCGAGCGGTGTGCCGTTCAGGTCGGCGCCTAGCTCGTTCAGGTCTTCGAACCGCTCCGTGATCGCCCAGAGGAAGAAGTCGGAGTCGGGACGCACTCCGGTCACGGTGTAGGCCCGGAGCACGGACATGCGGCCGGCCCACTCGTCAGTGACGTCGGCGAAGGCGTCCTTGCCCGCCGCGCGCTCCTCCACGGGCAGCCTTCGCCACGCGGGATCGACGCGGAAGAACCGATAGGCGACGTACTGGCCGCTCATGCCTTCAGATTAGTCGTCGGGGCATTCGAGCTCGCCCTTGCGGGCGGCGATCGCCGCCTCCCGCACAGCGGACAGGCTCGACTTGGGCGTGCGGTCCACGTAGTAGACCCCGGACTGCCAGCGGTTGAGGTCGGGCTCGTCGTAGAGGTGGAAGATGAGGACGCCGATCACGGTCTTCTGGCAGGACGCACAGCTCGAGCGCTTCCCGGTAGTAGCGCGCCTGCGTCTCCTCGTCGACGGCGTCGTCCCCGAGCGGCGAGCCGAGGTTCTCGTACTCGTCCTGCTTGTTCTCCGGGATCTTCGGCCTGGACGCCGAACTCCGTGTAGGCGATCGGGAGGTCGCCGCCTTCCTGGGCCGTGCCGTCGAACGCCTCCTCGAGCAGGCCGACGAGCTTGTCGTAGTCGGCGATCCCGATGCTCGTCCCGATCGGGTGCTCGGTCGAGGGCGGGATTGCCGAGCGCTCCAGGTACGGATGGATGGCGAAGATGTCCATCAGCGGCTGCTCGCGCCCGCTTGCGCGGTAGGCGGCGCCCATGTCGCGGATGAACGCCGTCGGCGACTGCGTGTGCCGCGGTCGAGTTCGGGTTGTCGGCGCCCCGGGGGGCGAGCGCCCCGCCGATGACGTTGATCTCCGGCGAGACGGCCTTGAGAGCGTCATAGCTTCGGGCCAGGAGTGACGTGTACGCAGGAGCCGCGGCCGAGCGGCCCGACTCGTCGAACTGCGGGAACCAGAAGCCGTTCAGGTTCGGCTCGTTGCCGATGATGAAGTCCCGGACCGACGGCAGCTCGCGGGCCAGTCGTGCCGACGTAGTCGGCGAACTGCTGCTGCTCCTCGTCGGTGATGGGCGTGTCCCGGTTGCGGTACTGGAAGATCGAGACGAGGACCCGAACGTTCTCGGCCTCGGCGGCGTCAGCGAGGTTCTTGAGGATCAGCAGCTGGCCGGGATCCGGGTCGACCTGGCCGGGTGCCCAGGGCGTCGTCACCCCGAGCGCGTCGAAGCCGGCCGCGGTGGCTTGCTGGACGCGCTTGCGAGCTCTCCGCAGGCGTGGGCTGCTTCACGAGATCCTCGAGCGCGCCCACGAACATCTTGTGGCTCTCCGTCCCCGCCCTCGCCGATGGGGCCGCACGCGACGAGAGACAGCAGGGCCAGCGCGATGACCAGGGCGGCACGCATAGGGGCGGGACAGTACCCGGCTACGCTTTGAAGACATGACCGAACGGGCGGCAGAAGTCGAGAAAACGCTCAAGGCCCTTCCGCAGGGCCCGGGCGTCTACCTGTTCCGCGACGACCGCGGCCGAGTGCTCTACATCGGGAAGGCGAAGTCGCTGCGGCCCCGCGTGCGCAGCTACTTCCAGGCGGCGGCGCAGCCGCGCGCGACCCAGTCGCAGCTCGTTCCGAACGTCGCCGACATCGAGGTGATCGTCACCGGCAACGAGGTCGAGGCGCTGCATCTCGAGCAGAACCTCGTCAAGCGCCACCGGCCCCCGTTCAACGTCCGCCTGCGCGACGACAAGTCGTTCCCGTACATCGCCGTGACGATGGAGGACGACTACCCGCGGGTCATGTTCACGCGCGAGCGCCACCGGCGGGGCGTCGTCTACTTCGGCCCGTACGCGAACGCGAAGAAGGTGCGCGAGACGCTCGACACGCTGAATCGCGTCTTTCGCTACCGGCCCGTGCGAGGGGCCGCAGCCGGGCCGCCACTCCGGCATCCCGTGCCTCGATTACCACATCGAGCGCTGCCTGGCGCCGTGCGTGGCCTACGTCTCCAAGGAGGACTACCGGGAGGTGATCGACGGCGTCGTCGAGTTCCTCTCCGGCAACACGAAGCCGATCATGCGCGAGCTCGAGCAGCGGATGAAGGACGCCGCCGCCGAGGAGCGGTTCGAGGAAGCGGCGCGCTACCGCAACCGCCTGCGTGCGATCGAGCGGCTCGCAGAGCGGCAGGCTGCCGACAAGCGCGCCGTCGGGACGATCGACGTCATCGGGCTCGCCGTGGACAGAGATCGCGCCGCCGTCCAGATCTTCCCCTTGCGCGAGGGCAAGCTCATCGACCGCTACAGCTTCCACCTCGAGAACGTGGCCGGCCAGGACATCCCCACGATCCTCGAAGCGTTCTTCCTCGAGTACTACGGCTCGGCGCCGAGCATCCCGCCGCAGATCATCGTCCCGAGCGACGCCGGGGACACCGAGGCGCTCGAGCAATTCCTGACCGAGCGGCGCGGCGCGCGCGTCGAGGTGCGCGCTCCCGAGCGCGGGGAGAAGCGGCGCCTGCAGGAGCTCGCCACCGAGAACGCGGTGCTGGCGCTCAGCTCAGCGGCCGAGGTCGCCGAGCGCACCCGGCTCCGGCGCGTCGAGGCGCTGGAAGAGCTGAGGGAAGCGCTCAACCTCGAGAGCCTGCCGATCCGCATCGAGTGCTACGACATCTCGAACATCCAGTCGGAGTCGCCGGTGGGCTCGATGGTGGTCTTCCAGGACGGCGTGGCGAAGAAGGCGCACTACCGCAAGTTCGGGATCAAGGGGCTCGAGGGGCAAGACGACTACGCGGCTCTGGCAGAGGTCATCGCACGCCGGTTCGCCCGCATGCGCGACCCGACGGACGCGGAGTACGACGAGTCTTTCTCGGCCACGCCGAATCTCGTCCTGGTCGACGGCGGCAAGGGCCAGCTGTCGGCGGTGATCGCGGCGATGCAGGCCTTCGACCTGCCGCGCACGGCTGTCGTCTCGCTCGCCAAGCGAGACGAGGAGGTCTTCGTGCCCGACCGTCCGGACTCGATCCGGCTCGACCGCCACTCGGCCGGGTTGCAGCTCCTCCAGCGCGTGCGCGACGAGGCCCATCGCTTTGCGCTCGACTTCCACCGCCAGCGGCGCGACGCGAAGGCCCGGGAGTCGATCTTCGACACGCTCGTCGGCGTGGGGCCTGCGCGGCGGCGAGCCCTCCTCAAGCATTTCGGCTCCGCGGAGCGGTTCCTGGCGGCCAGCCAGGAGGAGCTCGAAGGAGTGCCGGGCATCCCGGCCAAGGTGGGGCGCGCGATCTACGCCCAGCTGCACAAGGCCGGTCGTGGCTAGAGCGCTCCTGCTCGTCCTCGCTGCCTTCCTCGCGGCGGGCTGCATGGGCGACGAGCAGAGCGGCGAGCCGGCGGCGGAAGCCGTGCGCGACTATCTGCTGGCCGCCCCTGCGGAGGACGAGGACCTCAGCGACCGCGTGCCGCAGAGCGTGACGATCCCCGAGGCCGAAAAGTTCCTCGTTCTGAAGGAGGGCGAGTGGAGCGTCGCTGCGGTCGAGCTCGACTCGCCCTTCGGCGCCTATGCGGCCGCCGTCCGTGAGGAGGACGGCGACTGGCAGGTGAAGGCGCCGACGGAGCGGCTCCGAATCGCCGAAGGCCCGCCGGAGCCCGGCTCACCCGTCGGGGACGACCAGCGCGTCGGCTTCGCCGTCTACTCGCGGGCGCCGGACCTGGAGAGCACGCTGTGGATCGACGGCCAGAAGGAGACGTTGCAGGGCGCCGGCGGCCCTCAGTTCACGCGGTACTGGGCAGTGCCGGAAGGCCTCGGCCTCGGCAGCCATCTCGCGGTCGCGTTCGCCCGCGGGGACGGTCGAGGCGACGGCCGTCGCCTGGACGTTCACCGTCGGCTAGCGGGCGAAGGGGCGGGCCCGAGAGCCCGCCCCGCAAACGCTCCTAACCGCTGTACACGTAGACGTCGAAGCCGCGAAGCATGTCGCCCGCGTAGATCGTCGCCCTTGTACTCCTTGGCCGACCAGGTGTCCGCGCCGGGCATCACGTTCCAGCCGAGCGTGTTGCCCCAGGTCGTCCGGGAGTCCTCGGCGATGCCGTCGGTCGAGCTCGGCCGGCCGGCGAAGCTGATCACGCCAGACGCCGGCGCCGTAATACGCAGTCGAGAGCTCGCGATTCGGCATGCGGCGAGACGCCGTCGTAGCCCGCGAGCGATCGGGCCCGGCGACACGCTGCCGTTGCCGCCGAGACGGAAGACGTGCACGGTGCAGCCGCGCTCGGTTGCGTGGCAGCAGGTCGATGACTCGCTGCAGCGGGTCGATGACCGAGGTTCGGGTTCGGGTTGAAGTACGAGCCGAGCTTGACCGGGTTCGCCGGCGACGCACCCTGCGTTGCGGGCACGCCGGTGATCCGGCGCGAGCGCCCAGAAGTGCAGGCCGCCGATCAGCCCGTTCGGCTGCTCCTGGCAGCGCGTCTCGGTCAGGCCACCGCCGCGCTCGTCGGAGATGACGAGGATCTTGCCGTCCGACGAGACGTCGGCCTGGTGTGAGATCGAGATGTTGTGCGGGTTGTCCTGCGCCGCCGGGCTCCGACTCGTTCGGGATGATCGACGATCGAAGGCGCCTGGCCGGCAAGGACGTTCGCGCACGTCGACGATCCAGGTCGAGTTGATCGCGGCGACGTACATCGTGCGGCCGTCGCGCGAGAAATGGACGTCGTGCGGGCGCCAGAGATTTGCGGCGCTCGAGCCGTCCGGCCTCGTCATCGTCACGCAGGTGAAGCTCGCCGCCGCGGGGCAACGCGTGGGATCGTTTCGCTTGCTTGCGTCGATGCAGCCGGTAGCGGTGAACCGCCTGGCCCTGCTGGACATTGCGCAGATCGATGACGTCGAGCGCCCAGTCGGAGCAGCAGTCCTGATGCCGAGCCACTGTCCGCTCGTGTGCAGCGTGGCGTTGTGCGCACCGCCCGGCGGATTGGCGACGCACGTGAGCAGGTTCGTCTCGAAGGTTGCAGTGAGCTCGTTGAAGTCGAGGCGGTAGATGTCGACGCCCTGTCCGTTCGCTTCCGGATAGCGCGTCTTCAGGCAGGTCGAGGCGGACGAGTCCTCTCCGTTCACGCCGTCGAAGGTCGCGACGACGATGTCGCCGCGCACCTGGACGTCGTTCTCCCAGCCCGAGTCGATGTAGCCGCCCGCGTGGCTCGGATGCGCCGGGTCGGTGACGTCGAAGATGCGGAAGCCGGCGCCCATCGTGCCGACGAACGCGTAGTCGTGCACCTGGCCGGCGAGGTCGGTGCGCGACTGGAGCTCGACGTCGGTCCCGACGATGCCGCAGACGTTCGCGGCGTGGAAGACATTTCGGTTCGCTCGTGCGGGCATCCCCGGCGTGGAGACGAGCTCGCAGGCGAGCGGTACGTTCCGGACCGGGTCGGTCCGGTCGCCACTGGTGGCCTCCGCGATCGCGAAGGGGGTGGCGAGGGCCATGGCCATGGCGAGCATCAGGAGGCTCGCCCGCGCCGAAAGCCCTCCCTCTTTGGCTGTGTTTCGGCGTAGGCTGAACATGGCCGGTTTCGTGCCCGGCCCGCCGACTTTGAAACGGCGTGGCTAGGGCCCCTTCCCGTCCTGGTCGGGCGCCATGAACGGGTAGCGGTAGTCCTTCGGCGGCACGAACGTCTCCTTGATCGTGCGCGGGCTGACCCAGCGGATCAGGTTCCACATCGAGCCCGCCTTGTCGTTCGTGCCCGATGCGCGCCCGCCGCCGAACGGCTGCTGGCCGACGACGGCTCCGGTCGGCTTGTCGTTGACGTAGAAGTTGCCGGCCGCGTAGCGCAGGGCGTCCTGGGCCTCGACCACGGCGTCGCGGTCGTCGGCGAAGACCGCGCCGGTCAGCCCGTAGGGCGCCGTGCGGTCGACGAGCTCCAGCGTGTCCTGCCACTTCCCCTCGGGGTAGACGTAGGTCGTGACGACCGGCCCGAAGAGCTCGTCGCGCAATAGGCGGAAGTCCGGGTCCTTCGTCTCGATCACGGTCGGCTCGACGAAGTACCCCTCGTTGTCGCTCGTGCCGCCGCCGACGAGCACCTCGCTCTTCGCGTCCGCGCGCGCCTCCTCGATCGCGTCCTTTTGCGTCTTGAAGGAGCTCTTGTCGATCACCGCGCCCATGAAGTTCTCGAAATCGGCCACGTCGCCGACCTTCAGCTCGGCGACCTGCTCGGCGAGTCGCTCGCGCAGCTCCGGCCAGAGGTTGGACGGGGCGTAGACGCGCGACGCGGCCGAGCACTTCTGGCCCTGGTACTCGAACGAGCCGCGGACGATCGCCGTCGCGACCTCGTCCACGTCGGCCGAGGGATGCGCGACGATGAAGTCCTTGCCGCCGGTCTCGCCGACGATGCGCGGATAGTTGCGGTAGTTGCCCGCGTTGCCGCCGATCGTCTTCCACATCGAGTTGAAGACGCCGGTCGAGCCCGTGAAGTGGACGCCTGCGAGATCGGGGCTCGCGAGCGCCGCGTCGCCGATCGTCGCGCCCGGCCCGTAGACGAGGTTGATCACGCCGGGCGGGAGGCCGGCCTCCTGGAGGAGCCGCATGAGGAAATGAGCCGAGTAGGCGGCCGTCCCGGCGGGCTTCCAGACGACCGTGTTGCCCATCAGCGCGGCGCTCGCGGGGAGGTTGGCCGCGATCGCCGTGAAGTTGAACGGGCGTGACCGCGAAGACGAAGCCCTTCGAGCGGCCGGTACTCCATGCGGTTCCAGATGCCCGGCGACGAGCTCGGCTGCTCGTCGTAGATCCGCAGCATGAACTCGACGTTGAAGCGGAAGAAGTCGATGGCCTCGCAGGCGGCGTCGATCTCGGCCTGGTGCGCGGTCTTCGACTGGCCCAGCATCGTCGCGGCGTTGAGCGTGGAGCGCCACGGGCCGGCCAGCAGCTCGGCGGCGCGGAGGAAGACCGCTGCGCGCTCCTCCCACGGCATCCGCGACCAGTCTTGCCAGGCTTCGCCGGCGGCCTCGATCGCGCGCTCGACCTCCTTGGCGCCGCCCTGGTGGACGTCCGCGAGGACGTGGCTCGTGCGGTGCGGCATGACCGCTTCGGCCGTGTCACCCGTCGTCACGTCCTCGCCGCCGATGACGAGCGGGAGCTCCATGCGCTCGCGCTCCATCTCGGCGAGGCGGAGCTGCAGCTCGGCGCGCTCGGGCGAGCCCGGGCGCGTAGTCCTTGACGGGCTCGTTGACCGGCGCGGGTGGGCGGAAGATGCCTGGGCGGCTCACGGTGGTGATTGTATTCAGGCGTGCCGAGACGGCTGGCCTACACATCCGAGGGCTGGGGCGTGGGCGAGGTCGTGCTCGAGGGCAAGCTGCTGCTCTGGCACGAGCTGCCGCGACCGGGGCTCGTCGCGGGAGACGACGCTCATCCGCTCGCCGAGCGCTTCGCCCGCTTCTTCGCCGGCGAGCGCGACGACGTTCCTCGACGTCGAGATCGATCTCGAGGAGGCGACTCCCTTCCAGCGGGCGGTGGCCGAAGCGCTGCGCCGGATCCCGTACGGGGAGGTCGTCACCTACGGCGAGCTCGCTGCCCTCGCCGGGCACCCCGGCGCGCGCTCGGGCCGTGGGTCAGTTCTGCGCGCACAACCGCTTCGCGATCGTCGTCCCGTGCCACCGCGTCGTCGCCGCGGACGGGATCGGCCCGTACGGCTCGCTCGGAACCGACTACAAGCGCCGCCTGCTGGCGCTCGAAGGTGCCTCTCTCTGAAGACCTGAGAACCGAGCTGGCCGCGATCGAGCCGCGGAAGGCTTGCGACCGGCTCGCCGAGCTCTCGGGTCTCTTCCACTCGGCGGGCAGCCTCCACCTGCGTGGGACGGGGCGAGGTCGCCGTTCACCTCGACCTCTCGAGCTCCGCCGCGGCGCGCCGTGCCTTCACGCTGCTGCGCCGGCTGGGGGTGCAGACCGAGATCCGCACGTACCAGCGGCGCGCCTTTGGCCAGGAGACCCGGTATCAGCTGCACGTCGAGGGCGAGGATCGCGCGCTGCAGGTGCTGCACGAGGCGGGCGTCGTGTCGGCGGGGCTCGCGCCGATCGACCGGCCGCCGAAGCGGGTCGTCGCGAAGGGCTGCTGCCGCGGCGCGTATCTCCGGGGAGCCTTGCTCGGGTCCGGGACGCTCTCGGGGCCGCGGTCGCCGCACCTGGAGATCCGGGCGGCCTCGCGGGACGGAGCAGAGCTGCTCGCGGAGATCGCAGGGCTCACCGTCCAGGAGCGGGGCCGGCACGTCGTCGCGTACGCCAAAGGTGCGGAAGTCATTGCGGACGCGCTCGCTACAGCAGGGGCCAGTGACTCCGCGCTCGCCTTCCAGGAGCGTGCGGTCGTGGGCGCGACGAAGGCGCGCGCGAACCGGCTCGCCAACGCGGATCACGCGAACCTCGTGCGCGCGAGCCGCGCCGCTCAGGCGCAGATCAAGGCCGTTCGTCGTCTCGAGCGCCGCGGTGTCGTCGCCGATCTCGACCCCCCGCTGCGCGAGATCGCACGGCTGCGTGTGCGACATCCGTCACTTTCGCTGCGCGAGCTGGGCAACCGCTGCCGTCCACCGGCCACAAAGTCGGCTGCACAGCGCAGATTGGCCAAATTGGTGCGGCTTGCAGGGTTGTAGATTCCGGTAGAAATGAGAGATACTTGCCATGCGGCGGGTCTGTGCTCGTCCGGCGACGGATTTAGACCCCGTCCGTCGCCAAGGTCCGGAGCGCGGTTCAACGGGAGGGGGAGGTCGTCCTCGGAGCTTCCCCTCCGGCCCGCCGCACTTTTTCTCTCCCGAAACCCTACTTGGAGGGCGGTTACGCCAATCTTGGCGTGCGGCGGGCCGGTCGGGCGGGAGACGGCCCTGCGGGCAGAGCCCGCACGGCCTCTAGTGTCGTCGCCGCAAGACGGCGACGACGCGGCCCGCCGCACGCCATCCAACTGGGCGCCTAACGAGGTTAGTAACACACTGTTACTTACCTTTGCCGCTTGGGACTCCGATGCTTGGAGGAACAAGTAACAGACTGTTACTTGGACTCCGCGTTGCGGATCTGAGCGGGAGCTAGCGGGCGCGGTAGACCGTGAACGGGCGCCGGTGAGCCGCATCGTGCGGGCCAGGTTCGCCTCGGCGCGGAAGCGGATCGAGAAGACGTAGCGACCGGGGCAGAGGCGGCGTGACGGGAGCCTGACCAGGCGGCCCATGTGGCCCTCCAGGCGGCCGGTCTTGCCGAGCACGCGTGCGCCCAGGCGGCCGTTGAAGCGGTGGATGCCTGCATCGAACAGCGCATCCTCCTCGGCGCGGGCGATGAGGCTCCACGACTTGGCGCGGCTGGGCAGGCGGCCGAGCTTGAAGAACTTGGCGCTGACGCCTTCGAGCTCCATCGAGTGGCGCCAGTTCTGCATGTTCCCGGCGCAGCGCCCGCCCGTCTGGGCCAGCGTCGCCTTGACGGAGTCGTACGACGCGCGCTTGCTGCCGTCGGCCCGCATCAGGCCCGACTGCCAGCGATCGAGGTTGGGCTCGTCCTGGAACCCGAAGAAGAGAACCGCGTCGACGGCCGGATCGCAGGCGACCTGGCGGAGGAGGGCGGCGTAGATCGAAGCCTGCGACTGCTCGTCGGTCGGCTTGATGCTCTCCTGGCCGAAGTAGGCGCTCTGCGAGCCCGGGACGACGCCGACCTGCCAGCCGACCTCGTCGAGCTTCATCTTCAGGCCCTGCTCGAACGTCTTCTGCGAGGTGCCGTGGAAGCCGTCGAAGAAGGCCTGCTTGATGCGGCCGAGATTCGGGACCCCGGCGTTCGGCCACGGATAGCCCTTCGCCAGCGGGTCGCGATCCGTCTTCGGGTACGGGTGGAACGCAAACATGTCCATCAGCGGCTTGCGGCGGCCGCTCGCGCGGTAGGCCGCGCCGAGCGCGCTCAGGAACTTGACGGGGGAATGGGAGACGTTGCCGGGAGCGTGGGGCGCGTCGTTGCCGCGCGGCGAGAGGCCGAGCCCGATGACGTTGTTCGTCGGGTTGACGGCCTTGAGCGCGTCGTAGCTGCGGGCGAGGAGCGCCTGGTACGCGGCGGGGGCGGCGCTGCGGTTGCCGTTGAACTGCGGCTGCCAGAACCGTGAGAGGTTCGGCTCGTTGCCGACGATGAAGTCGTGGACGGTCGGGAACGTGGTCGCAAGCTGCGCGACGAAGGCCGCGAACTGCTGTGTGCCGTTCGGCGTGCCCGTCACCGACCTGGCCTTGAGCTGCTGAACCGAGAAGACGACCCGGACCCCGCGCAACGTGGCGACCGGGACCATGGCGGCGAGGTAGGCCTGGTTGCCGATCGTCGTGGGATTGGCCGGATCCCACTGCACGGTGATGCGCACTTCCTTCAGGCCGACGTCGCTCATGAGCGCGAAGAACGCGGCGCCGCCGTCGGCGGTCACGACAGGCGATGTCGTCGACGACGCCTGCGTCGAGGTCCGCCTGCGCGGGCACGGCCAGCGCAAGGCTGGTCAGGACGGCGGCGAGCAGAACGGCAGGCTTGAGGTACGGCACTCGCCCTTGTCTCGGCGGTGCGGGGAGGACGGCTCATCCCCCGTCTGGGTCAAGTTAGACTCGCGACGGGCGAGAGATGGCGACCAAAGTTGGAATCAACGGCTTCGGCCGCATCGGCCGAAACTTGTACCGGGCGTACCTGCAGAAGGCCCCGGGCTTCGAGATCGTGGCCGTCAACGACCTCGCCGCGCCCGACGTGCTTGCCCACGTCCTCAAGTACGACTCGACCCACGGCGTCCTCGACGCGGTCGTCGAGCATGCCGAGGGCGAGATCAGCGGTGACGGCAAGAGCTTCCAGGTCCTGTCCGAGCGTGACCCGACCGCACTGCCGTGGAAGGACATGGGCGTCGACGTCGTGGTCGAGTCCACCGGCCTCTTCACCGACCGCGAGGGCGCCTCGCAGCACCTCACCGCCGGGGCGAAGAAGGTCGTCATCTCTGCACCTGCGACCGACCCCGACCTCACCCTCGTGCTCGGCGTCAACGACGACAAGTACGACCCGGAGCAGCACCACCTGATCTCGAACGCGTCGTGCACGACGAACTCGGTCGGCCCGATGGCGAAGATCCTGCTCGACAGCTTCGGGCTCGAGCAAGGCTTCATGACGACGATCCACGCGTACACGACCGAGCAGCAGCTCCAGGATCAGGTCGCGCTCACGCGCAAGGGCAAGCCCGACCTGCGGCGCATGCGCGCGGCGGCGCTGAACATCGTTCCTGCCTCGACCGGTGCGGCTCGCGCGATCGGCGAGGTGATCCCCGAGCTGAAGGGGAAGGTCGACGGGATGGCGATGCGCGTGCCGGTCCCCGACGGGAGCGTGACGGACCTCGTCGCGATCCTCGGCCGAGAGGTGACCGCGGACGAAGTGAACGAGGCCTTCTCGAGCGCGGCCGGCACCGAGACCTGGGACGGGATCCTCCAGTACACGGAGGACGCAATCGTCTCGTCGGACATCGTCGGCAACTCGGCCTCGTGCATCATCGACGGCCTCTCGACGATGGCGAACGGACGCATGGTCAAGGTCATCGGCTGGTACGACAACGAATGGGGCTACTCGTGCCGGTGCGTCGACGTGATCGACCGGCTGCTCTAACTCTTAGCCAAGACCTAGCCCTTTCTTAGCTCGCTCTCAGCCACCCTTGGTTGGCTGTCCCCGAACCCGAGTTGAGAGAGGAGCAATCCCATGGACGAAACGGCAACCAAGCGAATCCTCGTCGTCGCCAACGAGACGGCCGAGGGAGCACTACTGCACGAGACGGTCCGCGCCCGCGGCAACGGGTCGGCCGAGGTGCACGTGGTCTCGCCGGCGCTGAACTCGCGGCTGCGCCACTGGATCTCGGACGTCGACCAGGCGCGTCATGCGGCCGAAGAGCGGCTCGCGAAGTGTCTCGGGCGCCTGCGTGGAGCCGGGCTCGACGCACGGGGCTCGGTCGGCGACTCTGACCCACTGCAGGCGATCGCGGACGCCCTCCACTTCTTCCCGGCCGACGAGATCGTCATCGCGACGCATCCCGAGGAGCGCTCCAACTGGCTCGAGCGGGATCTCGTCGAGCGCGCCCGCTCACGCTACGCGCTGCCGGTCGTGCACGTGGTCGTCGGATCGCCCGAGCTGCTGCCCCTGGCTGCGTAAGCTCCGGCGCTGTGAGGCGCCCCCGCTCGGTCCGAGCCGCTGACGTATCCGGCAAGCGCGTGCTCGTGCGCGCCGACCTCAACGTCCCTCTCGAGGAAGGGCGGGTCGCCGACGACACACGGATCCGCGCCTCGCTGCCGACGCTTCAGCTGCTGCTCGAGCATGAAGCGTCAGAGGTCGTCGTCTGCTCGCACCTGGGCCGGCCGCAAGGGGAGGACCCCGCGTACTCGATGCGCCCCGTCGAAGCTCGGCTCCGCGAGCTCCTGCCCGACGAGCGGCTGCGCGTGCTCGAGAACACGCGCTTCAACCCGGGCGAGACGAAGAACGACGAGGGCTTCGCGCGCGAGCTCGCCGACGACTGCGACCTGTACGTGAACGACGCCTTCGGCTCGGCGCACCGAGCGCACGCCTCGACCGTTGGCGTCGCGAAGCTCCTGCCCGCGTACGCCGGTCTCTTGCTCGAGCGGGAGCTGGAGGAGCTAGGGAAGCTGCTCGGCGACGTGGAGCGGCCGTTCGTCCTGATCTCCGGCGGGGCCAAGGTCGACGACAAGCTGGGCGTGCTGCAGAACCTCGGCGGGCGCGCGGACGAGGTCCTGATCGGCGGGAAGATGGCCGAGCAGATCCGGGAGTCGAACCCACTCGGACTTCGAGGTTCAGCTCCCGGTCGACGTCGTCGCCGCGTCGGAGTTCGCCGAGGACGCCGAGACGAAGATCGTGCCCTTCGACGCGCTACCGGAGGGCTGGCTCGGGCTCGACATCGGGCCGGAGACGCGCGAGCGCTTTGCCCAGAGCATCTCGCGCGCGCGCACGATCTTCTGGAACGGGCCGATGGGCGTCTTCGAGTGGCCGCCCTTCGCGGCGGGCACCAAAGCCGTCGCCGAAGCCGTCGCCAAGGCCGATGCGCACAGCGTCGTGGGCGGCGCCGACTCCGTCCGCGCGCTGACCGAGATGGGCCTGGTCGACGAGGTGGACTGGGCCTCGACCGGCGGTGGTGCCGCCCTCGAGTTCCTGGAAGGGAAAGAATTGCCCGGCGTAGCGGCAATCCCAGAGGAGGACTAGGTGCTGATAGCCGGCAACTGGAAGATGTACAAGGGCCAGGCGGAGACGGCCGAGTTCTGCATCGAGCTGAAACGCGCTCTTGCGGACCTCGAAGCCGTCGAGGTCGCAGTCTGTCCGCCCTTCCCCTCGCTGGCGGTGGCGGTGCAGATCCTGGCCGGGACCGACATCGCCGTCGCGGCGCAGAACGTGCACTGGGAAGCGGAAGGCGCGTTCACCGGCGAGGTCTCGGCGCCGATGCTGCGCGAGCTGGGCGTCTACGGCGCCATCGTCGGCCACTCCGAGCGCCGCCAGCTCTTCGGAGAGACCGATGAGGGAGTCGGCAGGCGGACGCGCGCTGCTCTCGACGCGGGCCTGTCCGTCATCGCCTGCGTGGGTGAGACCGAGGAGGAGCGGGAGCGCGGAGAGACCGAGGACGTGCTCCGGCGCCAGCTCTCCGTCCTCGAGGCCGAGGACAACCTCGTCATCGCCTACGAGCCGGTCTGGGCGATCGGCACGGGGAAGACCGCAACGCCGGAGATCGCCCAGGAGGCGCACGAGTTCATCAAGGGGCTGCTCGACGTCCCCGTGCTCTACGGTGGCTCCGTGAAGCCGGAGAACGCCGAGGAGCTCCTGAGCCTGCCGGCCGTCGACGGCGCGCTCGTCGGCGGCGCCTCGCTCGACGTCGAATCGTTTGCCTCGATTTGCCTGAGCGCAAGCCGCTCGTAGCGCTCGTCATCCTGGACGGCTGGGGGCTCGCACCGGCCGGCCCCGGAAACGCAGTCGAGCTGGCGGACACGCCGGTCTTCGATCGTCTCTCGGAACGAGTACCCGCACACGACGCTGAAAGCATCCGGTGAGGCCGTGGGGCTTCCGCCGGGTCAGATGGGGAACTCCGAGGTCGGCCACCTGACCATCGGCTCCGGCCGCGTCCTCTTCCAGGACCTGATGCGCGTGAACCAGGCGATCGCGGACGGCTCGCTCTTCGAGAACCCCGCGCTCGTCGGCGCCTTCGAGCGGGCGAAAGCCCGTGGCGGCCGCGTCCACCTGCTCGGCCTCGTCTCCTACGGAGGAGTCCACTCGCACATCGACCACGTCCGCGCTCTGCTCGAGCTCGCTCGCCGGCAGGGGATGGAGGACCAGACGTTCATCCACGCCTTCACGGACGGACGCGACGTCTCACCGACCTCGGCCGCCGACGACCTCGCCGAGCTGCCGGTCGACCGGATCGCAACAGTCGTCGGCCGCTACTACGCGATGGACCGCGATCAGCGCTGGGAGCGGACGGAGAAGGCGCTCGGCGCTCTCGTCGGGCCCAACGGGCTCACGACCAGAGATCCGATCGCGGGAATTCGCCGAAGTTACGAAGAGGGAGTGACCGACGAGTTCATCGAGCCGATCGCGATCGAAGGCCGGCCGCGCCTGGCGCCCGAGGACGCGGTCATCTTCTTCAACTTCCGGCCCGACCGCGGCAGGCAGTTGACGCAGAAACTTCTGGCCTCAGGATTCGACGTGACGACGATGACGAGCTACCGAGACGACTTCGATGTTCCCGTTGCCTTCGCAGAGCAGGAGGTGACCGACACCGTGGCCGAGGTTCTGTCCGAGCACGGAGTGCCGCAACTGCACGTCGCCGAGACGGAGAAGTACGCCCACGTCACGTATTTCTTCAACGGCGGACGCGAAGAGGAGTGGCCCGGGCGAGACGCGAATCCTCGTGCCGTCGCCGCGAGATGTCCCCAGCTATGACCACAAGCCCGAGATGTCGGCGCGCGAGGTGACCGACCGCTTCGTGGGTGCCATCGGCTCAGGCGAGTACGGATTTGCCGTCCTCAACTTCGCCAATCCCGACATGGTCGGGCACACGGGATCGATCCCGGCCACGGTGCGCGCTGTCGAGACCGTCGACGAGTGCCTGGGCCGGGTGGTCGACGCGGTGTCCCAGAAAGGCGGGGTCGCTCTCATCACGGCCGACCACGGAAACGCGGAGCAGATGCTCGCCGAAGACGGCACGCCACATACGGCACATACGTCGAACCCTGTTCCGTTGGTCGTCACGGATCGCGACGTTTCACTCCGCGAGGGCGGGGAACTCAGGGACCTCGTGCCGACTGTGCTGGCCCTGCTTGGAATTACAAAACCCGTACAAATGACGGGAAAATCCCTAGTCGGAGAGTCCCTTTAGGGGCTACACTTCGCCGACTTGGCACTCCAACAACCGGACCTCGGAGTACTGCGGAAAGCCCAGCGCGGAGATGAGCGTGCGTTCACGCTCATCGTCCGCACGTACGAGCAGCCGGTCTTCAACTACGTGATGCGCCTCGTCGGCGATCGCTCCCTCGCGGAGGACCTGACACAGGAGGTCTTCCTGCGCGTGTACCAGGGCCTGCCGAAGTTCTCGCTGCGGTGCCGTTTCACGACGTGGCTCTTCCAGGTCACGAAGAACAGGGTGCTCGACGAGCTGCGTGCGGTCGAGCGCCGGCCACGCCTGTCGGTCGTCCTCGATGACCAGCCCGACCTCCTCGAGGTCGTCGACGCACCGGTCGAGCAGGTCGAGGCGATGGATGCCGTGTGGCGTTCGATCGAGGCGATGAACGTGGACCTGAAGATGGCGCTGCTCCTGCGCGACGTCGTCGGTCTGTCCTACACGGAGATCGCCGACTCGCTGGAGATCACGCTCGCCACCGTCAAGTGGCGGATCTACAAGGCCCGCGAGGAAGTCCAGCTCGCGCTGGCCCGTGACGGAATCACGTTCGGCCAGACTGAAAAGCCTGCAGCCGAAGCGCCTGCGGCCGAAGCCGCGAGCTAGAACAGCCTCTCAACCCGAGTTGTCGCGGATCCAGTCCGCGAGATTTCGTGCGCGCTCGGCCGGGGTCGAGCCCGGCGGCACCGGCTGCACGGCCGGCGGATTCTGGCTCGGGGGATTCGATCCGCCGCCGTCGCGGGTGGCGAGCACGATGCCGCCGACGATGGCGACGAGCGCGGCTGCGGCAGCAGCGAACGGCCAGGCCCGCCTTCGAGAGCGGGCTCGCGTCACCGGGGTGGTGGTCGCCGGGAACTGGACCGTCGCCGCATCGGGCGCGAACGCCTGCGAGCTCCTGCGCCAGCAACGCAGCGGACGCAGGCCGCGCCGCAGGCTCGGGCGACAGGCAGCGGAGGACGATCTCGTCCAGCCGGCTCGGCAGCTCGGGCACGGAGTCCCGCAGGCTCGGGACGCGGCCGGTTCGTTTCTTGAGCACGAGCTCCGGGAGGTTCTTCTCGGACGAGAACGGGGGCTTCCCGGCGATCAGCTCGTACATGACGGCGCCGAGCGAATAGATGTCGGCTGCGGGTGACACCTGTTCGCCGGAGGCCTGCTCGGGGGAGAGATAGACGGCGGTGCCCAGGACGGTGCCGGCCTCGGTGAGTTGCGTTCCCTCGACGGCCCGCGCGATCCCGAAGTCGGCGATCTTGAGCACGCCGTCGGCCCTGAGGAGAAGGTTCTGGGGCTTGACGTCTCGATGCACGAGCCCCATGGCGTGCGCGTGCTCGAGCCCGGCGCACACCTGGATCGCGAGGCCGATCGTCTCGTCGGTGGCGAGGCGACCGCGCCGTGCGAGCTCGCCGGCGAGCGTGACGCCTTCCACGTACTCCATGACGATGTACGGCCGTCCGTCCGTCTCGCCGCCGTCGAAGACGCTCGACGACGTTCGGGTGCGAGAGCCTCGCCGCGAGGCGGGACTCGCGCAGAAACCGTTGCCGGAACTCCACGTCCGAGGCGAGGTGCTCCGCCAGCACCTTGATCGCCACGTCCCGGTCGAGCTCGCTGTCGCGCGCCCGGTAGACGACGGCCATCCCGCCGGTCCCCAGCTCCTCGAGGATCGCGTACCGGCCGCCGGCAAGCGTCTCGACGCTCAGTCGTCCCCCTTCTTCTTTTTCTTCTTCTTGTCCTTGCCCTTTTCGTCGTCTCCATCGTCGTCGTCCGACGGCGGAGGTGGGGGTGGGGGCGGCGGCTCAGGGCAATTGACCTCGTTCACGAGGTCATCGGCCTTCGCCACGAGCTCGGCCCCGAGCGCGGGCGGAACGCTTCCGTCGTCGACCTCGGCCTGGGCCTGAGCCCGCAGCAGGTCGGCTTCGTGCGCGGCACCGCAGACGTCGCCTTCGTCGAGCAGGCGAGCGATCTCGTCGCTGCGGTCGGCGAGCTCCGAAGCGGCCGCACCGTCGATCTGCGGGCCCGGATCGCGCTGCCCGCCGTCGCCGCCGCAGCCTCCCAGGGCCAGCGCGAGCGCGCTACAGACCGTGAGCCAGGCGTTCGGCCAGAGCTTCGGGAAGGTTCCGTTCACGTATCTCAGCCTGTGTGCGCTCGACAGGGTACGGGACCCGCCGAAACTGAGCGCGCTTCGCGTCGAAGTCGATCATCAAATAGGCGGCGCGAGGGTCGCCGTCGCGCGGCTGACCCACCGAGCCTGGATTGAGGAGCCAGCGCCCACTGGCGAGATCCACTTCGCTGCCCTCAGGGGCGAGCCCGCCGTCGAGCGTCTCGCCGGTGATGCCGATCGCCAGCGCCACGTGGCTGTGCCCGACGAGGACGAGCGGCGCCTCGGTCAGCTCGAGCGCGTCGAGTGCGCCCTCGGCGGTGAGCACGTAGTCCCACACGGGATCGCGAGGGCTGGCATGGAAGAGCTCGGCGCCGTCGACCTTCGCCAGCGGCTCGAGCCCGGCGAGGTAGCGTGCGGGCCTCGTCGCTCAGCACCCCTTGCGTCCAGCGGCCCGCGGCCGCCGCGTCGTGGCTGAAGTCGAGCAGGTTGGCAACCTCGTTCGCGCCCAGGACCCCGAGATCGTGGTTGCCGGCGAGCGAGACCTTCGCGCGCTCCTTGATCAGCGCAACGCAGCGGTTCGGCCGTGGCCCATAGCCGACGGTGTCACCCAGCGACCAGATCTGGTCGGGCGGGTCCTTCTCGAGCGCGTCGAGTACCGCCTCGAGGGCGTATAGGTTGCCGTGGATGTCGGAGATGACTGCGGCTCGCAAAGGGCTCCCGAGGTGGGCCGTGGCAACGATAGCCCTCGTCGTGCTCGGCTGGCTCGCCTCAGCGTGGTATCCTCTGGCGCACGCAGGTGCCCGGCGACCTGAAGTTGCCGAACCTCTCGGCGCAGGAGTTCTTCGACGCGAAGCTCCTCGAGGAGACCGCCGACTATGCGCGGTTCGTCCGCATCGTGACCGTGCTCTCGATCGTCGCCACGCTGATCACGCTGGTCGTCCTCGTTTTTCGCATCCCTCGGCTCGCCAGGTCGACCGGTCTCGGCCCGATCGGCTCCGGGATGATCGTCTCGATGGTGATGCTGGTCGTCGTCTGGGCCGTCGACCTGCCGTTCTCGATTGCCCTGCGCTGGTGGGACACGCGCTACGACCTGGCGGAGGGCGGCTGGCTCGAATGGCTCATCGAGCCCTGGGCCGTCCTCGGCGGCTCGATCGCCTTCATCATGCTGCAGGTCGCGGTCGTGATGGGCTTCGCCAGGCGCTATCCGCGCTTCTGGTGGATCCCCGTCCCGCCGGTCTTCCTGGCGATCACCGTCTTCTTCATCTTCGTGTCTCCGTACCTGCTCGCCTTCGGCGTCGATCGGCCCACGGACCCACAGCTTCGCCGCGAGTCCGAGGTGCTTGCGAAGAAGGAGGGCGTCGAGGGAACTCCCGTCGACGTGGAGAAGGTGAGCGACGTCACCAACCAGCCGAACGCATTCGCGGCCGGCATCGGCCCGACCCAGCGCATCGTCCTCTTCGACACGCTGCTCGACGGCCGCTTCGACGACGCGGAGGTCGCGGTGGTCGTCGCGCACGAGTTCGGGCACATCGCGCGCAAGCACATCTCGAAGGGGCTCGGGTGGTCGGTGCTCCTCGCCTTCCCGATCGCGTTCCTCGTCGCGGAGGCGACCCGGCGACGCGGGGGCCTCGGCGACCCCGCCGTACTGCCCTACGGCGCGCTCGTGCTCGTCGTGATCAACCTCGCGCTCATGCCCATCGCGAACGAGATCTCACGTCGCTACGAGACAGAGGCGGACTGGATGGCACTCAAGGCGACCGATGACCCTGAGGCGGCCAAGGGGCTGTTCGAGGGCTTTGCGAAGGAGGGCCTCAGCCAGCCGGACCCGCCGGCGTGGTGGCACATCTACTTCGGAACTCATCCGACGCTCCTGCAGCGCATCGAGATGGCCGAAGCCTGGAAGCGCGGCGAGCGCTAGCTAGCTGTCGTCGTTGCCGGAGGACGTCTCCGGCAGGTTCCGGATCCCCTCGCGGCTCTGCCACTTCGAGTAGGCGTCGTTCATCGCCTCGAGCAGCTCGTGCATGAACTTCGTGGACATGTTCACCCGTGACACGACGACGCCCGGGATGTCGCCGTCCTCGACCTCGTGGTCGATCCGCGCGAACGTGAGCGTGAACTCGTAGTCCGAGAAGCTGATGTTGGCGAAGTTCGAGTAGACGCCGGCCAGGTGCTCGGGGTCGAGATGAATGTTCAGCTGGCGCTGCTGGGCGTCGTCCTCGTCCACGAGCCAACGATACTACGGCCGTGGACGCCGGCTTCACGGCCGTTCGGCTAGGACGTGCGCTCGCCGTCGTCTGTCGCGGTGCTCGCGATCGGCACCGTCGGCTTCCATGCCGCGCACGACGAGGGCTGGGTGCAGTCGTTCTACCGTGCGGTCCTGGCCGGATCGCTGAGCGGCGTCGAGCTCGTCCCGGAAAACGACCTCGCCCGCGTTGTGTCCATCTTCATGGTGCTCTCCGGGCTGACTATCTTTGCGTACATCGCAGCGGTGCTCGTCGAAAGCATCGCGCGTGGCGTCTTCACGGGCGCACTTGCTGAACGGAGGAGACGACACGTGATCGACAAGCTTCGCGACCACTACATCATCTGCGGCTACGGACGCGTTGGCCGTCGCGTGGCCGACGTCTTTCGCGAGTCAGGCGTCGACTACGTCGTGCTCGACTTCAACGAGGACGCGCTCGAAGCGGCCCGCGAGCACGGCGACCTGTACATCGACGGCAACGGGACGGACGACGACGACCTGGCCGCCGTCGGCCTTGCCAGGGCGCGCGGGCTCGTGGCTTCCTCCGACTCGGACGTCGACAACCTCTACATCACGGTCTCTGCGAAGAGCGAACGGCCCGACTTGCTCGTCGTCGCGCGAGCCTCCGAACAGGACGTCGCCGACAAGCTGCTTCGCGCCGGCGCGGATCGCGTCGTGCAGCCGTACTCGGCGGCCGGGCGAGAGATGGGGATCCTCGTCCTCAAGCCCCAGGTGGCTGCGTTCCTGGATGCAGCGTCGATCGCCGGCGGCCAGGACCTGCACTTCGAAGAGCTCCGAGTGACGGAGGACAGTGCTGCGGGCGGAAAGTCGATCGCCGAGATGCACATCCGGGAGCACACCGGCGCGCTGATCATCGCGTTGCGCAAGCGCGACGGCACGTTCGACACGACCCCGGATCCCGAGGCGGTCCTCGAGGTCGGCGACGTGATGATCGCCGTCGGCACCGCCGAGGAGCTCCGCGAGCCTCGAAGCCCTCGTCGCGCCACGCGAAGCCGTTGCCGGCTGAGGCGCTGGCGCGCCTGGAGCGCGAGCTCGGCGGTCGAGCTCGAGCGGCCTGCGAGCAGCGAGCACGGGGACTACGCGACGAACGCTGCGCTCCAGCTCGCTCCGGAGCGCAAGAAGCCGCCCCGCGAGATCGCGGAAGAGCTGGTCGCCCAGGCAGAGGCGCTGGAGGGCGTCGAGCGCGCCGAGATCGCCGGCCCCGGCTTCGTCAACCTCTGGCTCTCGCCGGCCTGGTACCGGGAAGCGCTGAGCGAGATCCTCGACGCAGGCGATCGCTACGGAGCGGGATTCGCGGAGAAGGCCGAGCGGGTGCAGGTCGAGATGGTCTCGGCGAACCCGACAGGGCCGATCACGGTCGCCTCGGCACGGAACGGGGCGTACGGCGATTCGGTGGCCCGGCTCCTCGAGTACGCGGGGCACGACGTGGCGCGCGAGTACTACTACAACGACGCGGGCGCCCAGATGGACAAGTTCCGCGAGTCCGTCGAGGCGCGGCGCCGCGGTGAGGAGCCTCCGGAGGGCGGCTACTTCGGGGACTACGTCGACCGAGCTGGCCAAGGCCGGCGGCGATCCCGTGGCGCCGATGCTCGAACGCATCGAGGCCACCCTCGAGCGATTCCGGATCCATTTCGACTCCTGGCCCCTGCAGAGCGAGCTGGAGCAGCGCATCACGGAACTGCTCCCTCGCCTTCCGACCTACGAGCAGGAAGGGGCCGTGTGGGTGCGCTCGAGCGAGTTCGGCGACGACAAGGACCAGGTGATCATCCGCTCGGCGGAGAAGGGCGGCCTGCCCACGTACCGCGCGGCCGACATCGCGTACCTCCAGGACAAGCTCGACCGGGGGTTCGACCGGGCGATCTACGTGCTCGGCGCCGACCACCACGGAACGCGCAACTGGTACGGGGCGGTCGCCAGGATGCTCGACTACGACCCCGATCGCGTGGAGGTTCTCATCTACCAGCTCGTCCACCTGATCGAGCGCGGGGTGCAGAAGAAGCTGTCGAAACGGCGTGGAGACGTCGTCTTCCTCGACGACTTCATCGACGCGGTCGGCGTGGACGCAGCCAGGTGGTACCTGGTCTCGCGAGGGCCGGACCAGACGATCGACATCGACGTCGACCTCGCGGCCGAGAAGTCGCAGAAGAACCCCGTCTACTACGTCCAGTACGCGCACGCGCGCATCGCCGGCATCCGGCGCAACGCCGAGGACGCCGAGGTGAGCGCCGAGCCGCCCGCCGAGCTGGCTGTCGAAGAGCGCGACCTGATCAAGCGCCTGGCCGAGTTCCCGGCCCTCGTCGCGGAGGCGACCGAGCGCCGGAGCCCGCACGCGCTCCCGACGTACGCGATCCGCCTGGCGGACGATTTCCACCGCTTCTACCACGAGCACCGTGTCCTCGAGAGCGACGCGCAGGCCTTCCGGCTCGGCCTGGCCACGGCGACGCAGGCAGTGATCGCACGCTCGCTCGACCTGGTGGGGGTCGAAGCGCCCGACCGGATGTAGCGTGCGCTGGAACCTCGCCGTCGCGGCTCTGTCCGCGTCCTTCGGGTTCGTCTCGATCATCGTCGCCGGCATCGACCTCGATGCGCCGGTGCTCGTTTTCTATCGGTGCCTGTTCGCCGTCCCGGCGATCGCGCTGGCCCTGCTCGCTGACCCGGCGGCTCTTCGTCCTGCGGCGAGGGCGGACGCTGAAGGCCGCGCTCCTCCTCGGCACGACGCTCGGCGTCCACTGGTTCCTGTTCTTCGAGACGATCAAGCTCTCGTCGGTCGCCTTCGCGCTGCTGGCCGCCTACATGGCGCCGATCGTGGTTGCGCTGCTGGCTCCGGTCGTGCTTCCCGAACGCCGTAGCCGGATCGCTCTCGCCGCGCTGGTGCCGGCCGCCGGCGGCCTTGCGCTCGTGGCCCTGGCCGGCGGAGACGACGTCGAGTTCCGGCCGCTCGCACTCCTCACCGGGCTCGGAACTGCGCTCACCTATGCCGCGCTCGTCATCGGCACGAAGGCCATCTCCGGGCGGGTTTCGGCCGCGAGCCTGACCTTCTGGAACTACACGCTCGCGGGCCTCGTCATGGTCCCGTTCCTCTTCGGCGCAGAGCGGGTCGTTCCCACGGCGGGCGAGCTCGGGTACGTCCTGCTGCTCGGCGTGATCTTCACTGCGGTGTCCGGCTATCTCTACATCGCCCTCATCCGCAAGGTGACGGCCCAGACAATGGGCGTCGTTGCCTACCTCGAGGTCGTGTCGGGCGCGCTCCTGGCCTGGGCAGTCCTCGACCAGGCGCTCACGTGGCAGGTGCTGGTCGGCGGTGCCCTGATCATCGTCGGCGGGCTCGCCGTCGTGCTGTTCGAGCCCAGCGAGCCGTCCGCAGTAGGATTGCCCGGTGACTGAGGCGCCGCGCGGTACGGCTCCGGATCGCAACCTGGCGCTCGAGCTCGTCCGCGTCACCGAGTCGGCTGCGATGGCCGCCGGCCGCTGGATCGGCCGCGGCGACAAGATTGCGGCCGACCAGGCCGCCGTGGACGGCATGCGCCTGATGCTCGACACGGTCTCGATGTCCGGCGTCGTCGTCATCGGGGAGGGCGAGAAGGACGAGGCGCCGATGCTCTACAACGGCGAGGAGATCGGATCGGGGGTGGGCTCCGAGGTCGACGTCGCCGTCGACCCGCTCGAGGGCACCAGGCTGACGGCGGAGGGGCACCCGAACGCGATCGCGACGATCGCATGCTCCGATCGCGGGACGATGTTCTTCCCGGGGGCCGCCGTCTACATGGACAAGATCGCCTGTGGCCCCGAGGCTGCCGACGCGATCGACATCGAGGCGCCGCCGGGCGAGAACGTGAAGCGCGTGGCGAAGGCGAAAGGCGTCAAGCCGAGCGACGTGACGGTCGTCGTGCTCGACCGCGACCGGCACGCTGACCTGATCGCCGCAGCTCCGCCAGGTCGAGGCGAAGGTGATGCTGATCAGAGACGGCGACGTTGCCCCGGCGATCGCCGCCGCGCAGCCGGGCACCGGCGTCGACCTCTTGATGGGAATCGGCGGCACCCCGGAGGGCGTCCTCTCGGCAGCCGCGCTCAAGTGCGTCGGAGGGACGCTGCAGGGGAAGCTCTGGCCGCGGAACGACGAGGAACGGCAGGCGCTCGTCGACGCCGGCTTTGACCTCGACCGGGTGCTGACGGTGGACGACCTCGTCGGCGGCGACAACGTCTTTTTCGCGGCGACCGGCGTCACCACCGGCGCGCTGCTCCGAGGCGTGCGCTACGAGCCACGGGGCGCAGTCACGGACTCGATCGTCATGCGCTCGCGCTCGGGCACGGTTCGCCGCGTCGAGGCCCGCCACGCGTTCGAGAAGCTCGAGCACCTCTCCGGTGGCCGTTACCGCTAGAGCGCGCTACAACTCACCCTGTGAAGATCGTCACCCTCGCCACGCTCGCCGTCCTCGCAGCGATCGCGCTGCCATCCGTCGGCTCGGGTGTGACGATCAGACCGCCGGCCATCAAGTACCGCGACAACGTGTTCGGGCCGATCCTGGCGACCCGGGGCAAGAAGGCGCTCTACTACTGGACCGTCGAGAAGCGAGCCGGCGGCAAGATCAGATGCAGGGGGGAATGCGCTCGCCTCTGGCCGCCGCTGATCGTTCGTAGCCGCGCATCCGTTCCGCGCTTTGTCCGAGGCATCCCGGGCCGTTTCGGCACGATTCGCCGACCCGACGGCCGCTGGCAGGTCACGCACCGCGGCCTCCCCGTGTACTCGTACGCGCACGAAGAGCCTGAGCAGGTGCTCTGCGACGACGTCGACGGCTGGTTCGTCGTCCGGCTGCGGTAGCTAGCCGAACGTGACCAGTAACCGATCGATCTTCCCGGTCTTCAGGCGGAAGATCATCGTGCCGGCCCGCTCGTTGGGCGCCGCCAGCCACGCGTAGTCGACGACGACCATCTCGTCGCCTTGCTGGTTCGTTCGCAGGATGGCGACCTCGTCGTCGGGCGGTTGCTCCGCGTACGCGCGGGCGATTGCCTCCTTGCCGCGGAACGGCCCGACCGGCACGCCCTCGAAGGCCAACTCGGCGTTGTCGGCGAAGCCCTCCTCGACCATTGGCCCGAAGTCACCCGAGCGCACGCCGGCGTTGAACCGCTCGACGTGCGCCCGGACGAGATTCAGGCCGTGGCTTCCTGCGTCTCCCATTCGGGTGCGTAGGAGCCGGATCGCGCCGCGCCGTTGAACTTGGCGCGGCGGTAGAACGCCTTCTGGGCGTCCTCGACGTTCGCCTCCTGACCGCCCCAGGCTTTCAGTGCAGGCGCCTGGAGAGCGCGCCCGTACGAGAACGAGAGCTCCCACGGATGTGGGCCGCGCTGGTTCATCGCGTTCAGGCGCGCGGTCGCGTCCTCGTCGGACATGCCGCCCGAGAGGAACACGACGCCCGGCACTGTGGCCGGTACCTCGTTCCTCAGGCAGCGGATCGTCTCCTCGGCCACGGCGTCCACGTCGGCTTGCTCGGGGCAGTCGTAGCCCGAGACGACCATGTTCGTCTTGAGCAGCGTCCCCTCGCGCTCCACTCGCTGGTCGAACATCTCCGTGTAGAGGGCCTGGAGCACCCGCACCGTGACGTGGTACGACTGCTCGATCGTGTGGTCGCCCTCCATCAACACCTCGGGCTCGACGATCGGCACGAGGCCGCCCTCCTGCGACAGGGCCGCGTACCGGGCGAGCGCGTGCGCGTTCGTCCACATGCAGTAGTCGCTCGGCAGGCCAGGGCCGATCGAGATCACGGCCCGCCACTTCGTGAAGCGCGCGCCCAGCTCGTAGTACTCGGCGAGGCGCTCTCGCAGGCCGTCGAGGCCCTCGGTGACCGTCTCGCCGGACGCGCCCGCGAGGGGCTTCGCGCCGAGGTCGACCTTGATCCCCGGGATGATCCCGCGGCTCTCCAGCAGCTCCGGGAACGGAGTCCCGTCCTCGGCCGTCTGGCGGATCGTCTCGTCGTAGAGGATCACGCCGCTGATGTACTCCTCCATGCCCTCCGTGGTGAAGAGGAGCTCGCGGTAGGCGCGGCGGTTGTCCTCGTTCGACTCGACGCCGATCGAGTCGAGACGCTTCTTGATCGTGCCGGAGCTCTCGTCGGCAGCGAGGATCCCCTTGCCCTCGGCGACGAGCTGCTTGGCGATCGTCTGCAGGTCGGTGGCGGTTGCAGCCATGGTCAGTCCTCCTTCGCTTTCTCGCGGAGGATTATCGCCGCTTCTCGACTATCCTGGGGGCTACGCGGACGTAGCTCAGTTGGTAGAGCATCAGCTTCCCAAGCTGAGGGTCGTGGGTTCGAGCCCCATCGTCCGCTCTCGCTTCCCTGGCTGCGGGCCTCGGGATTGACTAGCCGGTGAAACTCGGTCTGCCTACTGGGCGGCAGGTCCGGACCGTGCGCGCGAGGTTGACCGGTGGACTCCCGGAGCCACGCTGGAAGGTGACCCGAACTCGCAGGCGGTTGCGCCCGGAGGCCAGCCTAAGGCGTGGGGTGACGCTCCTCTGGAGCGCGCCCGCGGCGAGGCGACGGCTCAGACGCCCGTTCACGAACACCTGGATCTGAGCGATTCGATTCCCGCGAACGTCGACGGGTGGCACGCGCCGGCCGATGCATGCCCTGGCCGCTTTCCGCAGAACGACACGCGCGTATCCCGCGTCCCCGGCCTCGGGCGGCTTCGGCCCGGGCGGGATGATCGGCGAAGGCGGCGCAGGTGGTGGCGGAGGAGGCGGAGGCGGAGGTGGTGGTGGCGGTGGTGGTGGCGGCGGCGGCGGTGGAGGTGGTGGAGGGGGTGGTGGCGGTGGAGGTGGTGGAGGTGGAGGGGGTGGTGGCGGCGGTGGAGGTGGTGGAGGTGGAGGCGGCGGTGGGGCGGTGGCGGCGGTGGTGGTGGTGGCGGTGGCGGTGGTGGCGGTGGCGGTGGCGGTGGCGGCGGTGGAGGTGGCGGCGGCGTGACCGCCAGGTAATTGCCGAAGTCCCGACCGCGCGCGTACGTCGTCGCCGCCGTGTTGATCGGTCCCCAACCGCATTGGAACAAGCCGCCTGGGGCCGAACCGGTGCCGCCGGCGTGCCGTCGTTCGGGTACGAGCAAGTCACATTGCCGCTAGCAGCACGTCGGCGTGCCTTCCTGGTCAGCAGCGTCTCCCGCAGCGTGTACGTGCCGTCGGGTGGCCGGATGTCGTTGATCACGTACTGACCCTCGCTGTCGGTGAGCGCGAACGGCTCGACGGCGTCACGCACGCCGTCGTCGTCGTAGTCGGCCCAGATCACGTAGCGCGGCAGCCCCGGTTCGCCCGGGTCGCGGCGGCCGTTGGCATTGAGGTCGTGGAACTTCGTCCCCGAGGCCGCACAGGTCAGCACGGTGAGCCCGCGGGGAGCGACGTAGTCCTGCATGTTCGACGACGCGCGCGCGGAGAAGAGGGACGTGGAGGAGCGGGAATGCATCCAGATCGAGCCGAACGAGACGCAGGGATCGTCGAACCCCTCATCGAGGAGGCGGCCGATGTTCAGCGCCGCCTCTCCGAAGTGGTGCAGCGGGACCGCGCCCGTGTAGAAGCCCGGCAGGTGGGCAGCGATCGACGTCTGATTGACCGCGCCCTGCGCATCGACGTTCGGCGCAAAGCTCGTGAAGTCGTCGAGGCGCCCGGTCGTCGCGCACCCGCTCGCGGCATCGGTCAGCGACGTGACCCAGCGCCGGATGATCACACTGACGTCGCTGCCCTGCGCTTCGTACGAGACCAAGATGTCTCCGGTACGCCGGCACGGAATGGTCGCTAGCCCGTTGTTCCACATCCGTGAGTCGTGGTTGAGCTCGAACGTGAGGAATGTCGTGCCTACTGCGGCCTGTCGCGTGAACGCCAGGTAGAGGAACGCCACTGCTCCTTGCGGGTCGTAGGTCGACCACGCATCGAGGATGTTGGACTTGCCCGGGCTGACGCCACCGGCCTCGCTTGCGAAGTCCCATTCACCGGGCTCGTCCTCCTTGCTACCGCCTTTGAATGCCGTGTCCTCGGCGTTCGGGTCTGGGCTGTGGCTGACTCGCCCGGCCGCTTGCAGAGCCTGCCAGTCGATGCGCGGAGCCGCGTCGTCCTGGTTTCCGTCAGCGCCCTGGAACGAGCTGCCCGGGAGGGGAGCCAGCGACGGCGGTAGCGGCGCGGCTTTGGCGAACGGAGCGATCAGAAAGGCGCACACGAGAGTGGTCGCGAGCAAGCTGACTCTGACCTCAGAGGCGCGCCGCAGATTAGGCGCCAGCCTCGTTGCGAGCAGCACAAGTGCAGCCTAGCGGAGGCTGCTCGTCCGCCCAAGGGCACGATGAGGTCGTAAGGGTCCTGTAAGCAGGACCGACTGCCTGACCTTCGTCTACGGGACGCCGTGCCGTCCCAGAAACAAGGTGTCAAACGACGATGAGAAACGCCTGTCCCTCAGGAGGCCACGCGTCCGCGAGCTTGCGGCGCGAGTCGGCCAGATGCTCGGGGAGGACCTTCACGTCGGCGAGGACGGGCATGAAGTTGGTGTCGCCGGCCCAGCGTGGGACGACGTGCAGGTGGACGTGATCCGTCACACCCGCCCCGGCGATCCGCCCCAGGTTCCAGCCGAGGTTGAAGCCCTGCGGGCCGTAGGTCTCGGCCAGCGCTCCGAGACCTTGACCGGCGAGCCGGTGCAGCTCGAGGACCTCGTCGTCCTCGAGGTCGGTGATCTCACCGACGTGGCGCACCGGCGCGACCATCAGGTGGCCGGACGCATAGGGAAAGCGATTGAGCAGGACGAACGCACGCCGGCCGCGGTGAACGACGAGCCGCTCCTCGTCGTCGCCCTCGTTGGCGAGGCAGAAGATGCAGCCCTCCTGCTCGTCCGGCGGAGCCCACGTATTCGAGCCGCCACGGAGCCCAGAGTTGCTTCGTCACGGGGCCGCTTCTACCAGGGCGGCGAATTCGTCGCTACCGTTTCAATCATGAAGAGGCTCATTGTTGCCCTGGGGATCGCCGTACTGCTCGCGAGCGCGGGCGCTGTCTGCCGTGCGCGCCGACCACGATCCGGCCAACGAGTGCCTGGGCGCGACCCAGACGATCCGGGGCACGACCGGTAACGACGTGCTCGTGGGGACACCGGGCCCCGACGTGATCAAGGGGCTCGCCGGCGACGACACGATCGACGGCGGTGGTGGCCGCGACATCCTCTGTGGCGAGGAAGGCAACGACGTGCTCGTCGGCGGCGACGACGGCGACAGCCTCGACGGCGGCCTGGGAGACGACCGGCTCGACGGTGGCCCCGGGCTCGACCTCGCGTTCTTCCGCTGGTCGACTGCGCCGGTGACGGCGAGCCTGACGACGAACTCGGCAACCGGTGAGGGCACCGACACCTTCGTTGCGCTGGAAGGCCTCTCGGGCTCGCGGCTCAACGACGTGCTCTCAGGCGACGACGGCGACAACATCCTCGACGGCGTGGGCGGCAACGATGTACTCCTGGGACAGGGCGGCATCGACGGGCTCGACGGAGACGCGGGCAACGACGTGCTCAACGGCGGGCCGGGCATCGATTTCGTCTACTACCTCTTCGCGCCGCGCGGGATCACGGCCAATCTCGGCTCTCGCAAGGCCAGAGGCTGGGGCACGGACACGCTGCGCGGGATCGAGGACCTGGAGGGCAGTCCGTACAGCGACTCGCTCACCGGCGATGGGCGCCCGAACGAGCTGAACGGCGGCGCCGGCAACGACCGCCTGGCAGGCGGCGCCGGCAACGACATGCTTCTCGGAGAGGTCGGCAACGATTCCCTCTTCGGTGGTCCCGGCCGCGACGGGCTGATCGGCGGCAAGGGCAAGGATCGCGCCGACGGCGGCCCCGCCCGCGACCGCTGCACCGCCGAACGCAAGCTCCGCTGTCCCTAGCGGCCCCGTCCGGTGCCAGGCACCGGACGTGTCTCTAATCCGCTGCCGAACGACGACGCGGCCTCAGGTCTGCGCGATCACGAGCACGACGGTCATCACGGCAAGCGCGACTCCCCCGCCGGTAAACAGCGCGACGGTGCGGAACCGGAGCGGTACGTGGCCGCCGGTTCGGAGCGCATGCTCCAACTCGCGCTGGCGAAGTGCGCCGACGATCGAGAGCCCGACCGCGAGAGACGCGTAGCCACAGCCGAGCAGAACGTATGGCCATGGGGCGACGTCGAGCAGTTCCGGGGCGAACCGGCCCACAGCGAGCGCCCCGGCGGTGGCGCCCAGCGCGGTGCGCCACCACGCCAGCCAGGTGCGCTCCGCAGCCATCGACGTACGCCGCTGCTGATCGAGATCGGACGGCGACGTCGGACCTGGAGGCGCTTCGTCAGCGGTGTCAGTGTGCTCTGAACCCGGCTGCGCCTGCGTCATTTAAATCCAGCGCTTGTAGCGGAAGAAGGCCACCATCGCGGTGACCACCGCGACCATCCCGGCCAGGATGACCCAGAAGGCGAGCGGTCCGCCTTCGCCCGGAAAGTCGACATTCATCCCGAACAGGCCGGTCATCACGGTCAGCGGCAGCATCGTCACGCTGATGATCGTGAGCAGGCGCAGGACGTCGTTCTGGCGGTGGGAGATGGCCGACTCGTTCGTCGCCTCGAGCGCCTCGACGACCTCCTTGTAGTTGTCGAGCAGGTCCCAGATGCGCTCGGAAGCGTCGACGAGGTCGTCGAAGTAGAGCTCGAGGTCCTCGCGCAGGAACCGCCGCACGTGACCCTCGAGCACGCGGAGGGCAGGCCGCTGGGGCTTGACGATCTTCCGGAACGAGATGATCTCCTGCTTGGCCCGCGAGATGTCGCGGACGACCTCCTCGAAGGCGCCCTCGTCGATGTCGTCCTCGATCGCGTCGAGCTTGTGCGCGATCTTGTCGAGGATCGGGAAGCAGTAGTCGAAGAGGTCGTCGAGCACGTGGTAGAGGAGGTAGCCGGAGCCCTGGCGGAAGAGGCTCTCGCGCAGCTCCTCGTCGTCGACGCAGCGCTGAAAGAGCCGGGTCACCGGCAGCAGCTCGACGTTCGGCAGCGTGACCAGGTAGCCGGGCCCGACGAAGACGTCCAGCTCGGCCGCGTTCAGCCGCTGGACGTTCTTGTCGTAGAACGGGAAGTGGAGGACCGAGAAGAGGTACTCCGGGTACTCGTCGACCTTCGGCCGCTGGCGCTTGGAGAGGACGTCTTCGACGTCGAGCGGGTGCCAGCCGAAGCGCTCGGCGAGCGCAGTCGCAGCCTCCGCGTCAGGTGCGTCGAGGTGGATCCAGGTGAGGCCGCCGGCGCTGAGCTCAGCCGGTTCGCGGCGCGGGCGGACGACCTCGGCGGTGGAGGCGCGCTGGCGCCGTATCCGGGGCAAGCTGGGCATCGGTACTGAGCGGGTCGTCCTTACCCATTTCAGTTCGCGATTCTACCCGCGACTCCCCCGTTCCTAGCAGCGCGCCTGGCAGGATTCGAACCTGCGACCTCGCGCTCCGGAGGCGCGCGCTCTATCCCCTGAGCTACAGGCGCGGGATCTCGCCAGTCTAGCCCGGAAACGACGAGGGCCCGGTCTCCCGGGCCCTCGAAACGGTGCAGGTCGTACCTGACTAGTTAGCGCGGTAGCGCAGCCAGGCGTCCTGCATGCGCGCAAGGTCTGGCCCCGCGTGAACTCCGTGTAGCACGTGTCGTACGAGTAGTCCATGTAGTTGTGGATCGGGTCGAGACCCGGCTCGCTGCACGTGTCCTTGCCCGCCGGGCACCCGCTCGTGGGAACTGCCATCGGCGGTGTGTCGTCCACGTGGTCGCCCCAGTGGTTGCAGGCGCCCTCGAACGTGTGCGCGAGGTTGAGCCAGTGGCCGGCCTCGTGCGTGGCGGTCTCACCCTGGTCGTAGCGACCCGCGTAGGTGGTCGACGTGCCGAGCATCGACTCCCAGTCGACGACGATGCCGTCGAGATAGGCGCTGCCGTTCTTTTCGGTCTGGTTCGGGTAGTACGCCCAGCCGAGGTACACGCCGGCAGTCGTCAGGTAGATGTTCAGCGCGTTGTCGCCGCCGGCCTTGAGCGCCCGCTTCATTGCGCGCTCACCGCTCGTCGACGGGCCCGCGAGGTACCACGTCGTGTTCGCGGTGCGAGTGATGCCGGCGAGCTGGAAACGGAATCCGGTCCGGACGCCGCCCTCGAAGCCGCCGAAGGTCATGTTCAGGACCTGGATCTGGTCGTTGATCGCCTGAGTCGAGACGTTGCCGGTGCCGTCCGCGTGATGGACGACATGAACGTACGTCGGCACCGTCGCCCGGAAGTTGTTGCCGCGGCCGGGCTGCGGCGAGACGTCGGTCTGCGGCCTCGTCGATGCGAAGGCTCGCGCAGGCCGGGACCGCCACGCGCCAGCGAAGCGCCCGTGGCAAGCGAGTCGATGCTGCTGAAGACACCCGCATCGCAGCTGTCCGTCCAGGACGCCTGCCCTGAAGTGCCGGCCATGGCCGGCGAGACGGCGAAGCTGACCGCGAGCGCTGCGGCCGCCGCAAAGGCGACCAAGAGCTTGCTGCGGCCAGGCCGCAAGGTCGTGCGATTCATAGTTACCCCTCTGTTGAATTCCCCCGAGTTCCGGGCATATTCTAACCGAGATTTGGGCCGTTTCCCGCCAGCCTCGACTTCGGGGCGGCTAACGGAAGCGACTCATGCCGCGCCAGTGCATCCACGCGTCCTGCATGCGCGACGTCTGGCCGGCGCTGAACTCCGTGTAACAGGAGTCGTACGAGTAGTCCATGAAGTTGTGGATCGGATCCGGCCCCGGGTCGCTCGGGCAGCTGTCTCGTCCGATCGGACAGCCTGAGGTCGGCGATGCCTGTGCCGGAGTGTCCGCCACGTTGTCGCCGGGCCCGAAGCAGCCGCCCTCGAACGTATGCGCGAGGTTCAGCCAGTGCCCGGCCTCGTGGCTCAGTGTGAAGCCGAGGCTGTACTGCGTCCCGTACGCGCCGCCGGGGAGGGATTCGAAGTCGACGACGACTCCGTCCAGGTGGTAGTTGGCGGCGCTCAACACGATGCTCGGGTAGTAGGCCCAGCCGAGGAAGCCGCCGCCCGCGGTCGTGTAGACGTTCAGCGCGTCCGGCCCGCCGACGTGGAGCGCGCGCTTGGCGGCGCTCTCGGCGCTCGAGCCGGAGCCCATGTTGAACCAGGTCGCGTTGTTCGTCCTGGTGACCCCTCGTAGGACGAATCGGAACCCGGTGTCGACGCCCCCGTAGAACCCGCGATAGGACAGGTCGAGAGCGATCATCTGCCGCTTGATCGTGTCGTCGGAGACGGCGCCCAGCGAGCCGTTCGTGATCACGTGGATGTACGTGGGGACGACGACTCGGAAATCACTGCCTCCGGGCAGGCGTGCGCGCTTCGGCGCGGACGGGTGGTTCTCGAGCAGATGGTGCGGGTCCCGAACCTTCCACGAGTCCGGCTTCGTCAGTCGCTGCAGCGTGTTGAACGGCCCTTGCTCGACGCACTCCGCCTCGGCGGCGTGCCCCGGGGCTCGGCCGCGCCGCGGCCGGGGAGACGAAGAAGCTCGTGACTAGGGCGGCGGCCGCGAGGAGCGAGGCGCCGACGATCCTCCTGCGCATTCCGATGACCTTAGCCCACGCCGGAAGACATTCCAATATGGGCGGTAGGGTCTCGCCGTGGAGCTTTCGGCCCGCATCGCGACGCTGGACCTCGCCGAGCGCTTCGTCATTTCACGAGGCGCACAGGACTCGGCAGACGTCGTTCATGTCGAGCTCGAGCATGCGGGCGAGACCGGCTACGGGGAAGCGGCTCCGACCACCCGCTACGAGGAGAGCGCCGAATCGTCCCTGACGTTCCTCGAGGGGCTGGACGAGCCTCGGCGACGACCCTTTCGCGCATGACGAGATCGAGGCGCGGCTCGCCGAGCACCCGGGCCAGATGTCCGCGAAGGCTGCCATCGACGCAGCGCTGCACGATCTCGGCGGGAAGCTCACCGGGCTGCCGGCGTGGCGCTTCCTCGGGCTGAGGCGGGCCGGGCCGCCGACGTCCTGGACGATCTGGCTCGGCGACCCCGACGACATGGCTCAACGGGCTGAAGCAGTCGGGCGGTCGCTTCAAGCGGCTCAAGCTGAAGCTCGGAGGCGGCGACGGCCTCGACGTCGAGCGCGTGCGCGCGGTCCGCGGCGTCACGTCCTTGCCGCTGCAGGTCGACGTGAACGAGTACTGGACGCTCGACGAGGCGCTCGAGGCGCTGCCGCAGCTCGCCGAGCTCGGCGTCGAATACTGCGAGCAGCCCCTGCCGGCCGGCGACCCCGACGGGCCGACGCTGAAGGAGCGCTCACCGCTCCCGATCTACGTCGACGAGGATTGCCATGTGCTCGACGACGTCGCGGCCTGCGCCGAGCGTGCGCACGGCATCAACATCAAGCTGGCCAAGTCGGGCGGCATCCGCGAAGGGATCCGCATGGCTCATGCGGGTCGCGCACTGGGCCTGCACGTGATGCTCGGCTGCATGCTCGAGTCCGGGCTCGGCATCGCCGCCGGAGCCCAGATGGCCAGCCTCTGCGACCACGTCGACCTCGACGGCAACCTTCTGCTCAAGGACGATCCGTGGCCGGGCGTCCTGTTCGAGGACGGCGTCCAACTGCCCTCCGAATCGCCGGGACTCGGTGTCCGACAAGCGCTACCTGATCCTCGCTGAGGGCAAGTCGGGCGACGCCCACTACGGCAAGACGATGCGGGGCGTCGTCGCCTACAGCCCGCATCCGACGGTCGCCATCGTCGACTCCGGCCGCGCCGGGGAGACCTACGAGCAGATCCCGATCGTGGCCTCCGTCGAGGAAGGGCTCGCCTTCGAGCCGGACACCGCGCTGGTCGGTGTCGCGACGCAGGGCGGCCGTTTCCCGCCCGCCTGGCGCGAGCTCCTGAAGGAGTCGATCGCCGCCGGGCTCGCACGTCGAGAACGGGCTCCACGAGTTCCTGAGCGACGACCCAGAGATGGCCGAGCTGGCGAGCAAGCACGGAGTCGAGCTCCGCGACCTCCGCAAGCCGCCGCCCGGCCTGAGCGTGCCGACCGGGGAGAACCTCCGCGTGCAGGCCAAGATCGTGCTGACCGTCGGCTCCGACTGCGCGATCGGCAAGAAGACGGTCGCAATCGAGCTGGACCGAGCGGCCCGCGCTCGTGGGCTGAAGTCGGCAGTTCGTCCCGACCGGCCAGACCGGGATCGCGATCGCCGGCTGGGGCATCGCCGTCGACGCGGTCGTGGCCGACTTCCTGGCCGGCGCAGCAGAGTGGCTCGTCGTCGAGGGCGCGCGGCGTGGGGGAGAGGTGCTCTTCGTCGAAGGCCAGGGCGCGCTCGTGCATCCCGCCTACTCGGGCGTGACGATGGGCCTTCTCCACGGCAGCGCCCCGCACGCGCTCGTCCTCTGCCACAGAGCCGGCGCCGAGGTCGTCGAGGGCTATCCCGACCATCCGCTCCCGCCCCTGGCCGAGCTCGTCGAGCTCCACGAGCGGGCGTCGCTGCCTCTGCGACCCGCCAAGGTGGCCGGAATCGCGCTCAACACACACGGCCTGAGCGACGAGGACGCACGCGCGGCCGCCGCCGCTGCCAGAGCCGAGACGGGCCTCCCCGGCAGACGATCCGGTCCGCTTCGGCGGCGACCTCTTGCTCGACGCCGTCCTACGCGTCGTGCAATCCTGAAGGGGAGGGTCCTCGTGTTGAAGTTGCGGTTCACACTCACGCTCGCGTGCGCGCTCGCCGTGCTCGTCGCCCCTGCCGTCGCGCGGGGAGAGCTCGTCGTCGGCGCCGCCGACAACCGGCCGGAGAGCTCGCCCGAGCAGGCCGAGCGCTTCTACGACACGATGGCCGCGGTCGGCCTGACGGAGAACCGTCTCGCCATCATCTGGAACCCGCAGCAGCCGACGCAGATCGACCGGCAGGAGGCGCTCGACCAGGCGGTCGTGCTCGCAGCCGCTCGCGGTGTCCGGCTCACGTTCTCCGTCTTCGCAGAAGCCCGCGAACGCGATTTCGGCGAACCCGGTCAACGGCGCGCGCTACGTGGCCTTCCTCGCGCAGCTCGCACGCACGTACCCGACCGTCAGGGACTTCATCGTGGGCAACGAGCCGAACAAGCCGCTCGGCTGGCTGCCGCAGTTCGACTCGCGCAACAGAGCAGTCGCCTGCAGCTCCTATGCGGGCTTGCTGGCCGCCTCCTACGACGCTCTCAAGGCGGTCGACCAGCGGATCACCGTCATCGGCCTCGCATTAGGCGCGCGCGGGAACGACAACCCGGCGGCGGGCAGGAACGAGTCGATCTCGCCCGTGAAGTGCATCCGCGATGTGGGTCGCGCCTACCGCGCGAGCAAGCGAAGACGACCGCTGATGGACGAGATCAGCCTCCATCCGTATCCGAACAACGCTGCAGACTCGCTGGAGACGGGCTACCGCTGGCCGAACGCCGGAGTCCCGAACATGGCCCGGATCAAGCAGGCCGTCTGGGATGCCTTCAACGGCACCGCCCAGCCGATCTTCCCGGAGCCCGGTGCTCCGCTGCGCACGATGAAGGTCCGTCTGAACGAGGTCGGCTGGCAGGTCGCGATCCCGCCGGGCTCCCAGGCCGCCTACTACGGGAACGAGAACGTTCCCCTGACGGACGACGGAAACCAGGCGGCGATCTACGGCAACCTGATCCCCTATCTCGCCTGCGATGCGTCCGTGCGGTCGCTGCTCTTCTTCAACATGGTCGACGCGCCCAACCTCGACGGCTGGCAGTCGGGCCTGCTGCGCGCGGACTGGACTCGGCGACCCTCGTACAACATCGTGAAGAGCGCGATCGACTCGCGGTCGACGCGGTGCAACCGCCGGCCGGTCGTCTGGCGGCATGCGCGGACCGTCGTCGGCGTCAAGGTGAAGTTCCCCGATCTGAAGCGGCCTCGGCGCGAGCGCGAGACCGCGTGGACGTTCAACGCGGCCGCGGAAGAGAGTGCGACGTACATGGCCGCTCTCTTCCCCGCGGCCGAAGCAGGGCGTGCTCCCGGCGACGCAGCGGGCGAAGATCACGCGCGCGCTGCGTGGAGGTCGGGTTCGCGGAGCCGTCCTGCGGTCGCGAGGAAAGGTCCTCGGCGGCTGGGGTCGAGTCGTGCGCTTCCGGAAGCAGCGGCTGAAGCCCGGCTACTACGTGTTCGCGGTCCGGCTCGCAGCAGAGATGAATCCCGCGCGCACGATGACCCTGGTCGGTGGCGCCTTCAAGGTCGGCGAGCCCAGGGCGAAGCCGGCTCCGAAGAAGAAGACCACGCCGGGCGCCTGACGCTCGTCGCGGTCATCTCCGACACGCACCTTCCACGCGGAGCGCGCGGGATCCCTGCCGAGTGCCTCGCCAATCTCGAGCGGGCGGAGTTGATCCTCCACGCGGGCGACTTCGTGGAGGCGGGGATCCTCGCCGAGCTGCGCACGCTCGGGCCGGTCGAAGCCGTCCACGGGAACATGGACGACGACGAGCTGCAGCAGCTCTTACCGCGCCGCCGCGATCGTCGAGGTGGGGGAGGCGCGCATCGGGATGACGCACGACCCCGGCCAGGCGAGTGGGCGCGCGGAGCGGCTGGCCGGCTGGTTCGAGGACTGCGACGCCGTCGTCTACGGCCATACGCACCAGCCGGAGGTCACGAGGCTCGGTGACGTGTGGATCCTGAATCCGGGCAGCCCCACCGAGCGGCGGCGGGCTCCGACCCACACGATGCTGCTCCTCGAGGTGGCGGGAAAGGCAATTTCGCCAGAGCTGGTCGATTTGACTTGACACGAACACCTGTTCGCTCTACCATGGCGAACATATGTTCGTTCGCATCGTACTGACAACGTTCGTGATCACGGCTCTCGCCTGGGCCGTGCTCGTCCGCAGCTCCGACGGAGCCGGGCCGCCACGCGCCTACGTGGTCAAGCCGGGAGACTCGCTCTGGTCGATCGCAGCCGAGCAGTACGCCGGCGACCCGCGCGAGGGTGTGTGGAAGCTGCAGAAGCAGAACGGCCTCGCCGGGGTGACGATCCGCCCTGGTCAGCGGCTCTTCCTGCCGTAGCAGCGGCGGTAGGCGTATAGGGTTGCGCGCGTCAACGACCCCTGGGGGCTTACATGCTCGTCCTGCTGCTCATCATCATCCTGATCATCGCGCTAGGCGGCGGCATCTTCATCAACAAGTTGGCTGTTCTTCCTGCTCCTCCTGCTGCTCGTCCTGTTCCTCCTTCGCGACCGCGTCTACAGGAGCGTTCGACAAAAGAGATCTGTGCCGTCGGGGCCGCGCTAGCTCGCTTCCGCGATCTGCAGCGCCGAGCGGGGCTCGTCCTCGTCGTAGAGCTCGTCCGGCCGGCGTTTGAGCGTGACGAAGAACGCGTCGACGACTGTGGGCGAGAACTGTGTGCCTTTGCCGTTCCGGATCTCCGCGCAGGCCTCGTCGAGCGTGAGCGCTCGGTGGTACGGCCGATTCGTGGTCATCGCGTCCCAGGCGTCTGCAAGGCCGACGATCGCTGCCTCGAGGGGAATCTCTTCGTTCGCCAGCCCGAGGGGTACCCGGAGCCGTCCCAGCGCTCGTGATGGTGCTCGATGATCGGGACGCTTTCTCGTAGGCGGCTGAACTTGCCGACGATGTGCGCGCCGTCGCTCGAGTGGGCCTTGACGAGCTCGTACTCCTCCGGGGTCAGGCGGGCCGGTTTCGTCAACACGGCATCGGGGATCGCGAGCTTGCCGATGTCGTGGAAGAGCGCACCGAAGCGCAGCGCATCGATGCGTTGCTTCTCCAGACCCAGCTCCTGGCCCAGCGCGACGGCAATTCGCTTGACGCGCAATGAATGGCCGGCCGTGTAGGGATCCTTGGCCTCGACGGTCGCGTTCAAGCTCTCGATGGCCTCGAGCGAGCTCTTCTCGAGCAGGGCATACGACTCCATCAGCGCCTTCGAGCGCTGGCGCACGGTCTCGGTCTGGCGGCGGAGAGTCGTCGAGGCCCCGCGCACGAGCAACCACAGCAAGCAGGGCAACAAGCGCGAACACGACGGCGGTGGTGAACCAGAGCGTTCGCTTGCGGTCTGCGATCGACGCTTCGAGCGCCGACGAGTCGGCGTAGATCTCGAAGACGCCGACCACGCGTCCATACCGGTTTCGGATCGGCGCATACACCTCGAGGACGTGATCGAAGCCGAGCGCGGCCTCGGCCTTGTCCTCGGCGGTGTTCAGCCCTTCGAGCTCGGCCTCGGCGGTACCGGACTCGATGACCTCCGCCACGTGCCCGCCGTCGCCCTCATAGCGCTGACCGATGCGCTCGGGCTCGAGGTTCGTCCAGACGAGGACGCCGTCCGGGCCCCAGACCTTGAGGCTGAGAACGTCGGGTCGCGCAGCGATGCTCCGACGAAGGACGTTCTCGGCGTACGGGGTGACGACGACCTTCCTCCCGTGCGCAAGCTCCTCGCTCACGACGGCGTTCGTGTACTGCGTGAGGCTGACCTTCGCGTCGTCGACCGCCTGGTCGCGGAGGGCGTGAGTCATCACCGTGCCGAGGACGAAGGCCCCCGCCGCGAGAACGAGCGCACTGAGGAGAACGAACGCCCTCAAGAGAGTGAGCGAACGCGCGATTGTTTGACTCTTGTTGAAGTTCAGCGGCCGCACAGAGCTCCTAGTCGCAATATCGGGCCTTTTGGCCCTGTTTGCCCTCACCCGAAAGGGGCATGAGAGGGGCGCGGACGAGAGGATGGTTAACTAGCCCGCATGGATCTCGATCTGGTCTTCCTCGGCACGTCCGGCTCGATGCCGACTGCCCAGCGTGCTCCGACCGCGCTCCTGCTGCGCCGGGGCGGCGAGCGGCTCCTCTTCGACTGCGCGGAGGGCACGCAGCGGCAGCTGCTGAAGTCCAACGTCGGCCTCGTCGAGCTGCGCGAGGTCTTCCTCACGCACTACCACGCCGACCACTACCTCGGCCTGCCGGGGATGCTCAAGACGTTCTCCCTGCGCGGTCGCGAGGTGCCGATCACGATCTACGGCCCGCCCGGGCTGACCGACCTGTTCCAGGCGCTCCGCCGGATCTTCGGGAAGCTCACCTACCAGCTCGAGCTGAAGGAGCTCCGGCCCGGGGACGAGCTCGTTCGCGACGACTACCGGCTCGTGACCTTCCCGGTGGCGCACGGCGTCTCGGCGGTCGGCTACGCGCTGGACGAAGATGCGCGGCCCGGCCGTTTCGACGTGCAGGCCGCCGACGCGCTCGGCGTGCCTCCGGGCCCCGAGCGAGGCGCGCTGCAGCGGGGCGAGGCCGTGACCCTTCCGGACGGCCGGACGATCACGCCCGACAAGGTGCTCGGCGCGGCGAGGGCGGGACGCAAGATCGTGATCGCCGGCGACGGCGGGCCTGCAGAGTCGGTGATCGAAGCCTCTCGAGGAGCCGAAGTGCTGGTCCACGAGGCCACGTTCTGCGAGGACGAGCGCGATCGCGCTCGCGAAACGGGCCACTCGACGGCGCTCGAGGCGGCGGGCGTGGCCCGTGCCGCCGACGTCCGCCTGCTCGCCCTCACGCACCTCTCGAACCGCTACTTCGGCGGGGAGGTAGCGCGCGAGGCGAAGACGGTTTTCCCGGCGGCAGTCGTGCCCAAGGACTTCGATACGATCGTCGTCCCATTCGCCGAGCGAGGTGAGCCGCAGCTCGTGAAGGGCGGCGCGCTCCACCGGCTCGAGACCCCTGAGGAGGCACCGCGATGACCCCCGATGGTGCAGGTGGCTCTCGCCGAAGACACCGCCGAGGCGGAGGAGCTCCAGGCGATCCTCGAGGAGGCCGGGATCGAGTCGAAGCTCGAGACCGCGGTCGACCACCATCCGCGCGAGGTCGACGACGTCCCGCAGAAGGTGCTCGTCCCCGAGGACAAGCTGGAAGTGGCCCTGGACGCGATCGAGGCGCTCAGCGAGCCGGAGGAGCCCGAAGCAGCTCACGACTGACCCGGACGCGCGGGTCGTCAGGTCACCCGGATCCGCGGGTCGAACCACACGTACACCAGGTCGACGAAGAGGTTGATCACGACGATCGCGAAGCTGACGACCAGCACGACGCCGGTGATCGCCGGCAGGTCGAAGCCGACCGAGCCGCGCAGTGCGGTGATCGCCATGGTCCCGAGCCCGGGGAGGCCGAAGACCTGCTCGACGAAGATCGCGCTCGCGAAGCCGAATCCGAGATCCATGCCGATCATCGTCACGATCGGCAGCATGGCGTTGCGCAGCACATGCGAACGCATGACGCGCTCCTCGGCGGCGCCCTTCGCGCGGGCCGTCCGGACCCAGTGCTCGGCCAGCACCTCTAGCACCCCGGCCCGGGTCATGCGCGTGTAGAGGGCGGCGAAGAGGAACGCGAACGTGACCCAGGGTAGGACCAGATGTTGTGCCCAGTCGACAGGGCCGCCGCACGAGGTCTCGCTCAGGAGCGGGCAATAGCCGCCGTACGGGAGGATCCTCCACCTGATAGGCGAAGGTCTGCCGCAGGAAGAAACCGAGTATCAACGGGTGCGCGGAAATCCCGAGGAGGACGAAGATCAGGATCGAGCGGTCGAGGTGCGAGCTCGGATACAAGGCCCCGAGCGTTCCCAGGGGCAGCGCAATCAGCAGGTAGATGATGGTGGCGCCGAAGAAGAGCGAGATCGTGACCGGGGCTGCCTGCTTGAGCATGTTGTTGACATGCTGCTCGTCGCGCCGCCCCATGATCCGGCGGAGTAGGAGGTACCGAGATCCAGATGGACGACCCGTTGGAGAAACAGGCCGTACTGGACATAGATGGGCTTGTCGACACCGAGCTCCTTGCGCGCCGCTTCGAGCTGGTCGGAGAGGTCCGAGGCCGGCGAAGCCTGAGCTTGAACCAGGTAGCGAGCCGGGTCGGCCGGGATCTGGAAGAAGATCAGGTAGGTCACGACCGTCAGGACGAAGCAAAGGAAGACGGCCCAGAGGACCCGGCGAACGATGTAGACGAACACTCAGCCGGCGGCGGTGTCTCGCTTCACCCTGAACGGTTGCGAAGGGCCGCTCTGGAACAACGTCCGCCCGTTCGAATAGCGGGCGCAGTCCGGACAATGCATGAGGGTTTTGTAGTAGCCCGGCCGCACGCTGGGGGTTACGAACCGCAGGTGACCGGTGCCCTTGCGATCGATGCGCAGGCGGCCCAGCAGTACGAGCCGGGTGTCGCGCGTCGAGCGGATCTGACCCGCCACGCCGGACGGGTGCGAGGAAGACGCGGACCGGTCGCGTCCTGGCCCCGGCAAGAGCGCCGGTGCCGGCCGTTCGGACGAACACGATGCTCGCCCGGCGCGGCGCTCGCCCTCGAGAAGTTGAGCCAGAGCGCGGCCTGAGCGACCCCCGCGGTCAGGGCGGCAACAGCGAGCGCGGCGAGTCCGAGGGCAAGCAGTCGGCGCACGACGGCATTCTGGCTGTCGTCCGGACGAGCCGCTAGAGTCCCGCCCGACCCGAACCCCTTTAAACCCGGTCCAGAGAGGCCGGAAAGGAGTCCGTTGCACCTGCCTGTCCTGGCGAGCCCGAAGCCGCGCTACGTGAGCCCGGCCGGCGTGTCCGCCGAAAAGGTCCTTCTCGACGGCGAAGCGATCCAGCGCTCCCTCGCGCGCATCGCGCACGAGATCATCGAGGGGAACCCGGATCTCGACCGCGTCGCGCTCGTCGGCATCCAGACGCGCGGGGTCCCGCTCGCGCAGCGCCTGCGCCGGCTGATCGCGGAGTTCAGCGGGCAGGAGGTCAACCTCGGCACCGTCGACATCACGTTCTACCGCGACGACGTGCAGGTGCGCGGGGGAGAGGCCCCGCTGCACGCCCAGCCGGTCGTTCGCGACACGAAGCTGAACTTTCCGCTCGAGGGCCTGACCTGCGTGCTGGTCGACGACGTCCTCTACACGGGCCGGACGATCCGCGCCGCCACCGAGGCGCTCTTCGACTACGGCCGCCCGGCGCGCGTGCAGCTCGCCGTCCTCGCCGACCGCGGGCACCGCGAGCTTCCGATCCGTCCCGACTACGTCGGCAAGAACCTGCCGACCGCACGCGACGAGCGCATCCAGGTGCAGCTCGTCGAGGTCGACGAGGTCGACCAGGTACTGCTCATCCCGGCCGAAGAGGAGACCCATGGGTGACCTGCACGTGATGCGGGACGACCTGCGCCCGCCCGACCCGCCTGCCCGGCGGCATCTGATCTCGATCGCCGACCTCGACGCGCGACGACGTCGAGCGCTTGCTCGGCACCGCGCGGAGCTTCGAGCGCGCGCTCGAGCGGGAGATGAAGAAGCTCCCGACGCTGCGCGGCCGGCTCGTCGTCAACGTCTTCTACGAGTCCTCGACGCGCACGTCGTCGAGCTTCGAGCTCGCCGCGAAGCGGCTCTCGGCGGACACGATGTCGATCAAGGCGAGCGGCTCGGCGGTGGACAAGGGCGAGTCGCTGAAGGACACGGCGATCACGCTCGGCGCCTACGACCCGGACGTGATCGTCCTCCGCCACCCGCACATCGGCGCGCCGCAGCTCGTCTCCCGGGTCACCGAGGCGCGCATCGTCAACGCGGGCGACGGCAAGCACCAGCACCCGACGCAGGCGCTGCTCGACCTCTACACGATCCAGGAGTCCTTCGGCCGCATCGAGGGCCTGCACGTCGCGATCGTCGGCGACGTCCTGCACTCGCGGGTCGCGCGCTCGAACATCCAGGCACTGGCGCTGCTCGGCGCGCGATGTCACCCTCGTCGGGCCGCCGCCGCTGCTTCCGCGCGGGATCGAGGCCATGGGCTGCGAGACGACGACGGACATCGAGGCGATCGCCGCCGCCGACGTGGTCTACGTCCTCCGCATGCAGCAGGAGCGGATGCAGGAGGGCGCCAACTACGTCCCCAGCCTCCGCGAGTACACGGCCCGCTGGGGCGTGACGCCCGAGCGGCTGCGCCCCGGACAGAAGGTCATGCACCCGGGCCCGATGAACCGCGGTGTCGAGATCGACCCGCGTGTCGCCGACGCAGGCGACGCCCTCATCGAGACGCAGGTGCGCGCGGGGCTCGTCGTCCGGATGGCCGTCCTCTACGACCTGCTGACGACCGGCCCGGCGGCGGTCAAGGCCGAGCTCCCGGTGGAGGTGGCGTGATGCCGAAGCTCTTCGTCAAGGACGCACCGAAAGAGAACCTCGTGATCCGCGGCGCCCGCGTCCTCGACCCGGCCGAGGGCATCGACACGCAGGTCGACGTGAAGATCGACGGCGGCACGATCGCCGAGCTGGGCTCGAGCCTGCCCGTCAACGGGCACCGCGTGCTCGACGGAGCCGGGCTCGTGCTGGCGCCGGCCTTCGTCGACCCGCACGTCCACCTCCGGACGCCCGGGGCGCGAGGACGAGGAGACGATCGCCAGCGGCACGCAGGCGGCCGCGGCGGGCGGCTACTGCGCGATCCTCGCGATGCCGAACACGGAGCCGGTCGTCGACTCGGCCGCGGTCCTCGGCGCGCTCGCCGAGCAGGCGAGGGTCGACGCGGAGGTCTCGGTCGGCTTCCTCGCCGCCATCTCCAAGGGCCAGGCCGGCACCGAGCTGACCGAGATGGCCGAGCTCGCAGACGAAGGCGCTGTCGGCTTCACGGACGACGGCCGCCCCGTGGTCGCGACGGCGCTGATGTGGCGCGCGCTGCAGTACTCCTCGATCACCGACCGGCCGCTGGCCGTCCACTGCGAGGACCCGACGCTCTCCCACGGCGGGCACATGCACGAGGGGACGGTCTCGGCCGAGCTCGGAATCGGCGGCTGGCCGTCGATCGCCGAGAGCGTGATGGTGGAGCGCGACCTGGCGCTCGCCGAGTACGAGGGCCGCTCGCTGCATCTGATGCACCTGTCGGCGCACGAGTCGGTCGACGCTCTGCGCCGCGCTCAGGCGGACGGGATTCGCGGCGACCGCCGAGGTCACGCCGCATCACCTCGTCCTCACGGACGAGGCCGTGCGCTCGCTCGACCCGAACGTGAAGATGAACCCGCCGCTCGGGGGCGATCACGATCGGCAGGCGCTGATCGAAGCGCTCCGCGACGGGACGATCTCCTGCGTCGCGACCGACCACGCGCCGCACGCGCGGCACGAGAAGGACGTTCCGTTCGAGGCTGCTCCGTTCGGCGTCACCGGCCTCGAGACCGCGTTTTCGGCGCTCTACACGCACCTCGTCGAGCCGGGCCTGCTGGAGCTCGGGACGCTGCTCGAGCGGATGTCGACGGGGCCCGCCCGCGCCTACGGGCTCGAGGCTCCCCGCGTCGCAGTCGGCGCCCAGGCGAATCTCGTGCTCCTCGATCCCGGTGCGAGCTGGCGCGTGACCGAGAACGGCTTCCGCTCCCGCTCGACGAACTCCTGGCTGCTCGGCCAGACGCTCAAGGGCCGCGTCCGCGCCACGATCGCCGCCGGCCGGCTGGTGCACGAGGCATGAGCGGTTTCCTGGCGCTGGAGGACGGCACGGTCTTCCGCGGCCAGTCCGTCGGGGCGGAAGGGGTCGCCTTCGGCGAGGCCGTCTTCACGACCGCGATGACCGGCTACCAGGAGGTCGTCACGGATCCGAGCTACGCGGAGCAGGTCGTCTGCTTCACCGCGCCGATGGTCGGGAACTACGGCGTCGCACGCTGGCGCTCCGAATCCGTCCGCACTCACGCACGGGCAGTCGTCATGCGCGAAGCGCGCGGCCCTGAGCTGGACCGACTGGCTCGGCGACCACGGGCTCGTGGCCCTGTCCGGAATCGACACGCGGTCGCTCGTCTTGCACCTGCGCCAGGCGGGCGCGATGCGGGCCGCTGCAGTCTCGGGCGAGGCCTCCGCTCGACGCCGTGCTCGAGCAGGTGCGCGCTCAACCTCCGATGGCCGGCCGCTCGCTCGCCGCCGAGGTCTCGACAGCGCGAGCCGTATGTCTTCTCCGATACCGGCGCGGCCCACATCGCCGTCGTCGACTACGGCTGCAAGGTCTCGATCCTGAACCGGCTCGCCTGGAAGGGCGCGGCGGTCACCGTCTACCCGCACGACGCCGACGCCGACGAGCTCGCGCGCTATGACGGCGTGCTCCTCTCGAACGGCCCCGGCGACCCGAGCCGCTTCAGGCTCAGGTGAAGACGATCGAGGCGCTACTGGGGCGAACGGCGGTGCTCGGCATCTGCCTCGGGCACCAGCTCCTGGCCCTCGCGACCGGGCACAAGACGTTCAAGCTCCCGTTCGGGCACCGCGGCGCGAACCACCCGGTCGTCGAGCGCGCATCCGGCCGTGTGCTCGTCACGAGCCAGAACCACGGCTTCGCGGTGGCACCCAGCGAAGAGCGCGAGGCGACCTACGTCTCGTTGTACGACGGAACCGTCGAAGGCCTCGACTACCCGAGCCTCGGCGCGCGCTCTGTTCAGTTCCACCCCGAGGCCGGCCCGGGCCCTCACGACGCCTGGCGGATCCTCGATCGACTTCGTCCAGGAGGTGGGCCTTGCCAAGGCGGCTTGACCTCGAGTCCATCTGCCTGATCGGCTCCGGCCCGATCGTCATCGGCCAGGCCTGCGAGTTCGACTACTCGGGCTGCCAGGCCCTGAAGGTGCTGCGCGAGGACGGGTTCCGGACGATCGTCGTCAACTCGAACCCGGCGACGATCATGACCGACCCCGGGTTCGCCGACCGGACGTACATCGAGCCGCTGGACTTCGACGGCGTCGCCGACGTCCTGCGCCGCGAGCGCCCCGACGCGCTGCTGCCGACGATGGGCGGCCAGACGGCGCTGAACCTGGCCGTCGAGCTGGCCGAGTCGGGCACGCTGGCCGACCTCGGCGTCGAGCTGATCGGCGCCGCCGATCGACGTCATCCGCCGCGCCGAGGACCGAGAGCGCTTCCGCGAGACCGTGCAGCTCGCCGGCCTGCGGGTGCCCGAGTCGACCATCGTCACGTCGCCCACCGAGCTTCCGGAATCGCTGACGTTCCCGGTCATCCTCCGCCCGGCCTTCACGCTCGGCGGCCACGGTGGTGGCACGGCGCGCTCGCCCGAAGAGCTCGAGAAGCTGCTTCACCGAGCACTCCGCGAGAGCCCGGTCGGGCAGGTGCTCGTCGAGGAGTCGCTGATCGGCTGGGACGAGTTCGAGCTCGAGGTCATGCGAGACCGGAACGACAACGCGGTCATCGTCTGCTCGATCGAGAACCTCGACCCGATGGGCGTGCACACCGGCGACTCGGTCACGGTTGCGCCGCAGATGACCCTCTCGGACGAGGCCTACCAGGAGCTGCGCGACGCGACGCTCGCCGTCGTGCGCGCTGTCGGGGTCGAGACCGGCGGCGCGAACATCCAGTTCGCCCGGGAGCGCGGGACCGGCGAGCTGCGCGTGATCGAGATGAACCCGCGCGTGTCGCGCTCCTCGGCGCTCGCGTCGAAGGCGACCGGCTATCCGATCGCCAAGGTCGCCGCGAAGCTCGCGGTCGGCTACACGCTGGACGAGATCCCGAACGACCTCACCGGCACGACGCCCGCCAGCTTCGAGCCGACTCTCGACTACGTGGTCGTCAAGTTCCCGCGCTTCGCCTTCGAGAAGTTCGCCGGCGCCGACCCCACGTTGGGCACCCAGATGAAGTCGGTCGGCGAGGCGATGGGCATCGGCCGCACTTTCGCCGAGGCCTTCATGAAGGCCATGCGCTCGCGCGAGCTCGACCCGGGAACCGCGACACCATGGGCCACGCTGAGCGCGGTGCCGGACGGCGTGCACCCGTGGTTCAAGGCCGAGCTCGACCGCGTCACCGGCAGCGCTGGGCCGGATCGAGAGCGTGCACGACCTCGTCGCCGACGACTGGCTGACTCTCAAGCGCCTCGGGATCTCGGACGCGGACGTGGCGGAGCGCTGCGGCGTGACCCAGGCAGTCGTCCGTGCACAACGGCGGGCGTGGGGCGTGCAGCCGGTCTACCGCCGGGTCGACTCCTGCGCGGGCGAGGTCGAAGCGGCCTCGAACTACTTCTACTCGACCTGGGGCGAGGCGGAAGAGGCAGCTCCCAGCAGCGACAAGCCGCGAGTCGTGATCCTCGGCTCCGGACCGAACCGCATCGGCCAGGGGATCGAGTTCGACTACTGCTGCGTCCACGCGGCACAGTCGTTTCGCGCGCTCGGGTACGAGGCCGTGATGGTCAACTGCAACCCCGAGACGGTCTCGACCGACTACGACACGTCCGACCGGCTCTACTTCGAGCCGCTCGGCGTCGAGGAGGTGCTCGCGATCTGCGAGCGGGAGCTGCCCGACGGCGTCGTCATCCAGTTCGGGGGTCAGACCCCGCTCAAGCTCGCGCGTGCCCTCGAGGACGCGGGGTTCCGCATCCTCGGCACGCCGTTCGAGGCGGTCGACCTGGCCGAGGACCGGGAGCGCTTCGGCGCCCTCTGCGACGAGCTCGACGTGGCCGTCCCTCCCTGGGCGATGGCCGAGGGGGCCGAGCTGGCGACCTATGTGGCGGAGGCGATCGGCTACCCGGTCCTGATCCGGCCCTCCTACGTGCTCGGTGGCCGCAACATGCAGGTCTGTTACGAGCCGGAGGCCGTCGCGCGGGCGGCCGCGAGCGGGGAGCGCGTGCTCGTCGACCGCTTCCTCGAAGGTGCGGTCGAGATCGACGTCGACGCCCTGTGCGACGGTCGGGAGACCTATGTCGCGGCTGTCATGCAGCACATCGAGGAGGCCGGCGTGCACTCGGGCGACTCGTCCTGTGTCCTGCCTGCGCCGTCACTCGACAAGGCTGCGGCGAAGGCGATCGAGGAGACGGTGGCCCGGCTTGCACCCGCGCTCGGGGTCGTCGGCCTCGTCAACGTCCAGCTCGCGCTGGCCGACGGAGAGCTCTTCGTCCTGGAGGCGAACCCGCGCGCCTCGCGCACGGTGCCGTTCGCCAGCAAGGCGATCGGGATCAACCTCGTCGAAGCGGCCTGCCGGCTCGCGGCGGGCACGCCCCTGTCCGAGCTGGACCTGCCCCGGGGACAGTCCCCGGAACAATTCTGTGTCAAAGCTGCGGTTTTGCCGTTCGCGCGCTTTCCCGGGGCTGACCCTGTGCTCGGGCCCGAGATGCGCTCGACGGGCGAGGTCATGGCGAGTGCAGCCGACCTGCCGACCGCTCTCGCGAAGGCCGAGCGTGCCGCGGGGAGGCCGCTGCCCAGCGACGGGACCGCGTTCCTCTCCGTTCGCGACGCCGACAAGCCGGCGGTGATCGAGATCGCCCGGTCCCTGTCGCGCCTCGGCTTCCGCCTCGTCGCCACGGCCGGGACCGCTCACACGCTGGCGGCGGCCGGTATCGGCGTCGAGCACGTCCGCAAGGTGACCGAGGCGGGGGAGGGGGCGACCGTGGTCGACCTCGTACGCCGAGGCCATTGCGCGCTCGTCGTGAACACGCCCTTCGGCGGCTCAGGCGCCCGCTCGGACGGCTATCTGATCCGCGAGGCGGCGCTCACGGCGCGGGTGCCCTGCATCACGACGATTGCAGGAGCGCGAGCGGCCGTTCGCGCGATCGCGGAAGCGCAGGGCGACCTCGCCGTATCGCTCCAGGAGCGCATCAGTGCGCAGCCGCGCTCGGCTTAGGGTCCTCGCCAGCGAGGGGGTCGGTGCCTACACGCTGCTCCGCCTCGAGCGTGGGAGCCTCGAGCCCGGCGTGCCGGGGCAGTTCTTCATGGTCGAGGCGCCTGGACGCCTCCTACCGAGGCCGATGAGCCTCTGCACGGCCCCGGCAGGGGAGCTCGGCTTCCTACTCGAAGCGATCGGGCCCGGCACACGGGCGCTCTGTGAGGTCGAGGCGGGCGAGCACCTCCACGTCTTCGGGCCGCTCGGGAACGGGTTCCGACTCGACGTCGAGCGGCCGCTTCTCGTCGGCGGCGGGATCGGGATCGCGCCGCTCCCGTACCTGGCCGAGACGCTGGGCGATCCGCCCGTGCTGCTCGGCTTTCGCAGCGAGCGGCACGCCGAAGCCGCTGTCCTGCTGCCGAATGCCGGTGTCGTCGTCGAGCCGACGTACGTCACCGAGCCGCTGGCCGAGCTCGTCGAAGGCCACGACGTCCTCGCGTGCGGCCCGGAACCGATGCTCGAGGCCATTCGAGCCTTGGCGCCCGCGGCCCAGCTGGCCTGGGAGGCGCCGATGGCGTGCGGCTACGGCGCCTGCTACGGATGCTCGGTGGAGATCGACGGCGTCCTCAAGCGTCTCTGCGTGGAAGGCCCAGTCCTGGAGGCCGCATGATCCTCAACGCCTCCGGGTGCCTGGACGCCCTCGAGGCGCCGGAGGTCGCGCGGTCGCTCGACGCGTTCGTGACCAAGACGGTGACGCCGCAGCCGCGCCAGGGAAACCGGCCCGTGCGCTTCGCCGAGACCGAGCACGGGATGCTCAACTCGATCGGGCTCGAGAACCCGGGCATCGAGGCGCTCCTGGCCGAGAAGCTTCCGCTCCTGGCCGAGCTGGGCGTGCCCATCTGGGTCTCCGTCGGGGGGTTCGCCGCGACCGACTACGCGGAGCTGTGCGCCGCTCTCGACGAACGTGACGAGGTGGCGACGATCGAGCTCAACCTCTCGTGCCCGAACGTCGACGAAGCGCCCGAGAGCGCAGCCGAGATCGTCGCGGCCGCCCGTGTCAAGACGCAGAAACCGCTCTACGCGAAGCTATCGCCGGCGGCAGCGGACGTCGGTGAGGTCGCGCTCGCCGTGCAGGCCGCAGGCGCCGACGGCCTCTCGCTCGTGAACACGATCCGGGGGCTCGCGCTCGACGCGAGCAGCCTCGAGCCGGTGCTCGGCACCGAGACGGGCGGGTACTCCGGACCGGCTCTGAAGCCGATCGCGCTCGCGGCGGTCTTCCGTTGCTACCGCGCGACCGGCCTGCCGATCGTCGGCATGGGAGGGGTCTTCACCGGCCGTGATGCCTTCGAATTCATCGCCGCAGGAGCGAGCGCGGTTGCGTTGGGGACGGTTTTCTTTGCCGACCCCGACGCTCCCGCTCGGATTCGAGCAGAGCTCGCGGCCGAGCTATCGGCTCAGGGTCTGGAGCAACCGGAGGATGCGCGCGGCATTGCGCACCGCGCGGCGGGCGCTCTGTTGCCTAATCAGAAAAAACCGGGATTAGCGCCCAAAACAGAAGCATTGCAAGGCTCTCTCAGGGTGACTAGTATCTCGCGCCGTGGCGGCAACGAAGACTCAGGCGCAGGCGCCCGCGCGATCCCGAGACCAACGGATGGAGGCCCTGAAGAGGGCGAACGACATCCGCGTCAAGCGGGCGCAGCTGAAGAAGGACCTGAAAACGGGTCGCGCCAAGATCGAAAAGATCCTGACCAATCCGCCCGAGTACGTCGCGACCGCGAAGGTGTTCGACATGCTGATGGCGGTCCCCAAGTTCGGGCGGGTCAAGGCGGCGCGGTTCCTGAACCAGGCCCGGATCAGCCAGTCGAAGACGGTCGGAGGGCTCTCGGACCGCCAGCGCTCTGAGCTCATTGGGCTCTTCAACCGCTAGTCCGGTCTTCGTCATTACCGGCACCTCTGGCGCCGGGAAAGGGACACTGGAACGGGCGCTGCTCAGTCGCCTGCCCGAGCTCGAGCTCGCGGTCTCGGCGACGACGCGCGAGCGACGGCCCGGCGAGGTCGACGGGCGCGAGTACCACTTCATCTCGGACGAGGAGTTCGACGCTCGCCTCGAGTCGGAGGAGTTCCTGGAATGGGTCGAGTTCCCCTGGGGGCAGCGTTCGGGCACGCTCCGTTCGGAGATCGACCGCATCGCGGATTCGGGGCGGGTCCCCATGCTCGACCTCGAGCCCGACGGCGCGATCAGGGTCAAGAGACGGGTGCCGAACAGCGTGACGATCTTCGTCTCCGCTCCGACCTTCGCCGAGAACGAGCGCCGGCTGCGGGCGCGTGCGACCGAAAGCGAGGGCGAGATCGACGAACGCCTCGACCTGGCGAGGAAGCAGCTCGAGCAGGCGGACGCCTTCGACTACGAGGTCGTCAACGACGATCTCGACCGGGCTGTGGAAGAGATTTCGGCCATTGTCCACGGTCGGCTCGCAGACGCAGGTACCATGTCCGAGCCGTGATTTCCCCACGCATCGATCAGCTCCTCGAAAACGTCCCCGAGCGCTACGCGCTCGTGATCGTGGCTGCGAAGCGTGCCCGGCAGATCAACAACTACCACCACCAGCTGGGCGAAGGGACTTTCGACGAGAACCCACCGCCGCTCGTCGAATCGCGGTCGAAGAACTATTTGACGATGGCCCTCGAGGAAATCGCCGAGGGCAAGATCAAGTACAAGTACAAGTAACCGCGGGCGCTCGATGGCTCGCGTCCTCCTCGGCGTGACGGGCGGGATTGCCGCCTACAAGGCCTGCGAGCTCGCACGGCGTCTCGTGCTGGCCGGGCACGAGGTCTTTCCCCTCGTGACACGTGGCGCCGAGCGCTTCGTCACCAAGGAGACGTTCGCCGCCTTGACGCACCACTCGGTCGACGACGACCCCTATCCGCACCTCACGCACGCGGATCTGCTCGTGATCGCCCCGCTGACGGCGAACACGCTGGCCAAGCTCGCCTACGGGCTGGCCGACGACGTGCTCACCGAGGCCGCGCTCGCCCACGTCGGCCCGGTTCTGATCGCGCCGGCCATGAACACCCGCATGTGGGAGCACCCGGCCACGCAGGCGAACGTCGAGACCCTTCGAGCCCGAGGCGTCGAGTTCGTCGGGCCGGCGGAAGGTGCGCTGGCCGAGGGCGAGACCGGCATGGGGCGGATGTCCGAGCCGGAAGAGATCTTCGAACGCTGCGAGGAGCTCCTCGAGGGCGCACGAACCGGATCGCTCGAGGGCCGTCGTGTCCTCGTCACGGCCGGCGGGACGCGCGAGCCGCTCGACAGCGTCCGCTACATCGGCAACCGCTCGTCGGGCCGGATGGGCGTCGCGCTCGCCGCGGAGGCGCGCCGGCGTGGCGCCGAGGTCACGCTCGTCGCGTCCAATCTCGCAGTGGCAGCTCCGCGTGGCGTAGAAGTCGTCGAGGCACCCACCGCCGCCGACGTCGAGCGGGAGGTCGGAACCCGCGCCGAGAGCGCCGACGTCGTCCTGATGGCGGCCGCCGTCGCCGACTACCGGCCCGCCGAGGTGCTCGAGAGCAAGCGCCCGAAGGACGAGCGACCGTGGCCGATCGATCTCGAGCCGACGATCGACGTCATCGCAGGGCTCGCCGGACTGCGTGCGAACGGGCAGATCCTCGTCGCCTTCGGGGCCGGCGAGGGCGAGGCCGGGCTCGAGAGCAAGCGCCGGATGCTCACCGACAAAGGCGTCGACCTCGTCGTCTACAACGATGTGTCCCGCGACGACATCGGCTTTGACGCCCCCGACAACGAAGTCGTGATCGTGGGGCGAAGCGGCGAGCGACGGGTCGCCAAGGCGCCCAAGTCGCACGTCGCCGCGGAGATCCTCGACGAGGTGGAGGCGCTCGTCCGTGGCTGACCGGCCCCGCACCGAGGTCAGTCAGGACAGTCAAGCCTCCGGCGAGGTGATCCGCCGCGTGGCCGAGAACCTCGGCCGTGTCGTCCACGCTCCGGCCGAGACGCTTCGCCTCTGCGTGCTCTGCCTCATCAGCGAGGGGCACCTGATCATCGAGGACTTCCCCGGAGTGGGGAAGACGATGCTCGCCAAGGCGATCGCCCGCTCCGTCGACTGCTCCTTCTCGCGCGTGCAGTTCACCCCGGACCTGCTCCCGTCCGACGTGACCGGCGTCAACGTCTTCAACCAGCGCTCGAACGAGTTCGAGTTTCGCCCCGGGCCCGTCTTCGCCAACCTCGTGCTGGGCGACGAGATCAACCGCGCGCCGCCGAAGACCCAGGCCGCGCTCCTCGAGTGCATGCAGGAGGACCAGGTGACGATCGACGGCGTCAGCTACGCGCTCGGACGGCCGTTCATGGTGATCGCCACGCAGAACCCGATCGAGTACGAGGGCACGTACCCGCTGCCGGAGGCGCAACTCGACCGGTTCACGATGCGCGTCTCGATCGGCTACCCCGCTCCGGCGGAGGAGGCTCGCATGCTGGCCGAGCAGACGAGCCGGCCGCCGCTCGAGGACCTCGAGCCGGTCACCGACGCGACAGGGATCACACGAGTGATCGAAGAGGCAACGGCCGTGTTCGTCGAGGACAGCATTCATCGCTACGTCGTCGACCTGGTCGGCCAGACCCGTGCCGACGCGCGTCTCTATCTCGGCGCGAGCCCGCGGGCCGGAATCGCGCTGCTCCGCGTCGCCAAGGCCACCGCACTCGCGGAGGGACGCGACTACGTGCTGCCGGACGACGTCAAGGCCCTGGCGGTTCCCGTGCTCTCGCACCGGTTGATCCTCGGCCCGGAGGCGCGGGCGGGCGGCACGCCGTCCGAAGCGCTCGTCCGGGACGCTGTAGAGCGCACCCCCGTCCCGACGTGACCGAGCGCGGCCAGGCAGTCGCCGTGCTCGCCGCGGCCACGTACCTGGCGGCCTGGGCGTTCGGCACGCGCGCCCTCTACCCGGCGGCCCTCGGGCTCGCGCTCGTGGTCGGCCTGGGCTGGGTCTGGGTACTGGTCCTCCGGCGTCCGATCACGCTGCGTCGCGGCCTTGGCGCCGCCGAGCACCTGGAGGGAGACGACGTGCCGGTTCTGCTGGAGGCGACCGTTCGGCCGCCGGCCCCCAGATCGCTCGACGCCGTGGACGTGGTCGACCGGCTCGGCGAGCGAAGCGTTCGGCTCGGCCGTCACGGAGGAGCACTGCTCGGGCAGTACGTGCTTCCGCAGGTGGCACGGGGCCGCTACCGCTTCCAGGGCGCGCGCACGGTCTTCGAGGATCCATTCGGGCTCTTCCGCGCCGAATCCGAGGCCAGCGGTGAGGCGACGCTGCTCGTCTACCCGCGCCTCGTGGAGGTCGACCGGCTCTTCTCGGAGGCGGGCGGCGCGGCACAGGAGGGCGGCCGGCTCCTCATGCGCCGAACGAGCGGCTTCGACCTGCACAGCGTGCGCGACTACCAGGAGGGCGAGTCGTTGCGGAAGGTGCACTGGAAGACGACCGCGCGACGGGGACGCCTGATGGTCAAGGAGCTCGAGGACACCCCGCACGACGAGGTGGCCGTGCTGCTCGACGCCGACGCCCGCACCGCGGTGGCGGACAACTTCGACGTCCAGGTGCGGGCTGCGGGCTCGATCTTGCGCGTCCACGCTTTGCGAGGGAGGCGCGCGCTGCTGGCAGTGACGACGAGCCCTCCGGAGTACAGGCGGGTCACGTCGTTCGACGGCGAGTGGGAGCTCGCCCGCGAGCTCCTGGCGTCGGTCGAGCCGACCGGGACCGAACGCGTAGAGGCATTTCTCGCGCGCGACTCTTCGCCGGCGGCGCAGGCGGTCGAGCTCGTCGTCGTGACGGCAGCGCTGTCGCCCAGGCTCGCCGACGCGCTCGTAGAGCGAACGCTTGCGTACCGGCCCGCCTCACTCGTGCTGGTGCACGCCGGCCGGGAGCCGCTGCGCGACCCGCTCCTGCTTCGCCTCAGCGTGACGGGGGTTCCGCTCACCGTGCTCCAACCGGGAGACGACCTGCGCGCGAAGCTGTCGGCTCTGTCCGAGAGGGCGGCCGCGCATGGTTAGGACGGCATTGCTGGCAGGAGCGCTGGCTGCGATCGTCGCGTCGAGCTGGGCCAGGCTCGAGCAGCCGCGGCCGGGGCTGGGCGAGCTGCTGGTCGTCGCGTCCCTGGCTGTTGCGCCCGCCCTCGTGCGCGGTCGCTTGCGAATCGTGGCGGTGGCGATCGCGACCCTGGTCGCCGGCTCCGTCGCCCTCGACGTGCCGCTGCGCTGGGCGTTGCCGTTCGACGACCGCGACATCGTCGCCTCCCTCGCGTCCCGGACGTGGGAGGGCTTTCTCAGCTTCTACGACGTGACCGTGCCGTTCGAGGGCATCGGGCAGCCGTTCATGCACGGCGCGGTCCTGATGGCCGTCTTCGTCTTCTCGCTGGCCGGCGCTCTGGCCGTCGCGGCTCGAAAACCGCCCTTGGCGCTGGCCGCGTCTGCTCCTCGGCGCGGGGTGGCCCGCGACGATGCTGCCCGGCGACAACGAGCTCGCGCGCGGCCTGCTGATCCTCGCAGTCGGGCCTGGTGCTGCTCGCCGCGGTGCGGCCGGGACCGCTGAAGGTGCGCTCCCAGGTCCTCGCCGGGGGCGCCGTGGTCGTACTGGCGCTCACGCTCTCGGCCTCCGGTGCCGTGGCGAAGAGCCAGTTCGTCAACTGGCAGAGCTGGGACTTCTACAACAAGCCCGATGCGCCGGTCGGCGTCTCCTACGTCTGGCGCGCCGACTACGACGGCGTCAAGTTCCCGAACAAGCGGACGCGCGTGCTCCAGGTTCGCGGCTCGTCGAGGGCGAACTACTGGCGGGCCACGACGCTCGACTCCTTCACCGAAGACCACTGGGACGAAGACCTGACGGCCGCCTATCCGGCCGGAGGACGGGAGTGCGCTCCGACTTCTCGACCGAGGAGCTCGCGCTCATGCCCTCTGGCGCGGAGGACGCCGAGAAGTGGAAGCGTGCCGACGTGACGGTGGAGGCGCTCCGCGACCGGCACCTCGTCGCCCCGAGCGTGCCCGATCGCGTACGACACGCGCGGCCTCCCGAACATCCAGTACGCCTCCGGCGCCGTGGCCTACGTGACTCGCATGCTCGCCAGGGGCGACGACTACACGGCCTGGGGCTTTGCGCCCCGTCCGAAGCCGAGCGCGCTGGCCAAGTCTCCGGCCGATTACCCGTCGCTCATTTCCGAAGCGGGCTACTACCGGACCGTGGAGCGGGGGATTCTGACTCCGCTCTTCGGCGATCCCGGCCGGGAGCAGTGGGCGCAGGAGACCTTCGCCTTCGATCGGAGCCTCAGGGCCTATCAGCCGCTCTACGACCGGGCTCTCAAGATCGCCGGCAGTGCGCGCAACCCCTATGCGGCGACGGTCGCCCTCGAGGCCTGGTTCCGGACCGGCGGCGGGTTCACCTACGACGAGAGCCCTCCTCGAGCGCCGCCTGGAGTTCCGCCGCTCGTCTTCTTCCTGGAGCAGTCCAAGGCCGGCTACTGCCAGCACTACGCGGGCGCGATGGCTCTGATGCTCCGGTATCTCGGGATTCCGTCACGCGTCGCCGCCGGATTCACGAGCGGGACGTACGACCGCGAGCGCCGCGTCTGGAACGTCAGCGACCGGAACGCCCACACGTGGGTCGAGGTCTGGTTCCAGGGCTACGGCTGGCTGCCCTTCGACCCGACTCCCGGCCGCGGCAATCTCAGCGGCCCCTACAGCGCGTCCTCGTTCTCGTTCGATGCGCCGGGCGCGCAGGCCGTCCTGGCGGCCAGCGCTCTGGCCGCCGACTCGATCCTTCGCTTCCAGCTCGCCCGCGGCCAGGACACGAGCTCCGGCGCGACCCCGCGCGACCTCCGTCCGAGCGGCGACCAGGGAGGGGGAGGAGGCGGCATCAGCCGCGGGGCGATCTTCGTGCTCGTGCTCCTCGGCCTCGCGTTCGCTCTCGTGCTGGGGAAGCTGGTGCTGCGGCGGAGCCGGTATCTCACGCGTGACCCGCGTCGCCTGGCCGGCGCCTACCGGCAAGAGCTCGTCGACTTCCTGGCCGATCAGAGGGTCGACGTGCCGTCCTCGGCGACTCTCGACGAGTTGCGAGAGCTCGTCGTCGACGAGCGACCGGAGTCGATGCGCGGCGACTCGTCGAGACGCTCGGGCTCGCCCGGTTCGGCCCAGTCTCGGCGGCCGCAGCTGCAGCCAAGCGGGCTCGGGGCGAGCTGCGCCTCGTCCGGCGACGCCTGCGCCGGTCGCTGACGGCCGGCGAGCGGCTACGCGGCGCGTTCTCCGTTCGTTCGCTCCTCGCCCGGTAGTGGAGGCGATCGTGATGGCGGCCGGGGAAGGCCGTCGCCTCATGCCGATCACCGAGCGGTGGCCAAAGCCCGTGCTGCCGATCGACGGCCGGCCGGTCATCGTCACGCTCCTACACGAGCTCGCCGAAGCCGGGTGCGAGCGGGCCTGGGTCGTGACGGGGTACCTGGCGGAGCAGGTCGAGGAGCTCGTCACGGCTTCCGACCGGCGGCTCGAGATCCAGTTCGTCCGGCAGCCAGAGCCGCTCGGGTCAGCCGATGCCGTCTCGCGGGCGCTCGCGGCAGGCGCCGCGCCGCCGTGTCTCGTCTCCGCCGCCGACACCGTCTACGCGCGGGGAGACGTGGCGAGGCTTGCGGCGAGCGCCGCAGGCCGCCATCGCCTGGCGCAAGAGCTCCTCCCGGAGCGGCCCTGGAGCTCGAGGACGGGCGGGTGCGTCAGGTGCCGGGCACGGGCGACCATTTCGCTGCTCCCCTCTGGGTGCTGACGCTCAGAGGTCGCGCACCATCTCGCACGGTCTTCCGGGCCCTCCGTTCGAGCTCGCCGGCGCGTTTCAACGGGCGATCGACGCGGGCACGACCGTGCTCGGAGTGGAGATCGGGCCGACGCGGGACCTGACCGAACCGGCCGATCTCGTACGGCACAACTTTCTCTATCTTGAAAGCGATGACTGAGGCCTATGACCTGTTCCAGAAGGGCAGCGAGCAGCTGAAAAAGGGCATGGCCGCTCAGTCGACGGTCTCGCTGGAGAAGGCCAAGCGGCTCGAGCCCGACAAGGCGTCGATCCGCGAGAAGCTCGGGATCGCGTACTTCCGCCTCCAGCGCTACGGGGAGGCCGAGTCGGAGTTCCGCGCCATGCTCGAGCTCGCGCCTACCGACGACTACGCCCACTACGGGCTCGGGCGGGCCCTCGAGAAGCAGGGCAAGGACGCCGAGGCCAACGGTCACTACAAGCTGGCGGCCGCGCTCGTGCCGGGCAAAGAGCGCTACACCTCCCGCATCCGCGACCTGTCGTAGGCCATGCGCGCGGTCGTCCAGCGCGTGTCGGAAGCGCGAGTACGCGTCGACGATCGGGTGGTGGGCGAGATCGGTCGCGGGCTCTGCGTCCTGCTCGGCGTCGCCCGGGGTGACCAGCCGGCAGACGCGGAGCGGCTGGCCGGAAAGGTCGCCCGCCTGCGGATCTTCGAGAACGAGGAGGGCAAGTTCGACCGCAGCGTCGCAGGACGTGGGCGGTGCAGTGCTCGTCGTCAGCCAGTTCACGCTCATCGCCGACACCGAGAAAGGGAACCGGCCGAGCTTTGCGGGGGCCGCGCCGCCCGAGGAGGCCGAGGCTCTCTACGAGGCCTTCTGCGCCGCGCTGCGCGGGCTGGGCCTGCCAGGTCGAGACAGGAGTGTTCGGGGCTCGCATGACGGTCGAGATCGCAAACGACGGGCCCGTGACGATCATCCTCGAGGGCTGAGCAAACGGGGCCGGCGATGCCGGCCCCGCTGCTAACGACTTTCGTTTCTGGCTAGCGACCCTTGATCAGCGGGCTGATCTCCGACCAGGTTCCGCTCTGGTAGCGGATGATCTTCACCTGGTCGAGCGGGAAGCCGTCGTTCGGCGTCGTCTTGACGCTCATGCCCTTGATCGCGAACGGGTTGACCCAGTTCATCGACCGCGTCGCGCGCATCAGCGAGGCGCGCGTCGGGTTCTTCCCGGCCTTGTAGAGCAGCCGCACCATGTCGTGCGCCTTCGCGACGCCGTAGAAGAAGATGACGTTGTTCGCATCCGCGCCCGGAGCAAACTTCTTCGCGATGTTCCGGTAGTGCTTCACGTAGCGGTCGCTCTGGTACCGCGGATTCGGTGGGTTCTTGAGGTAGGAGTCGCTGATCGCGCCGTTCGTGTACTCCTTGCCGACCTGCTCCTCGGCTGCCTGCATGACGGCATCGCTCGCCGAGACCGAGTTGATGATGATCGTGTCGGGCTTCCAGTTGAGCGCCTTCGCCTGCAGCATGGCCTTCACCGTCGGCGTCGGCGTCGTCAGGAGCACCCACGTGTCGGCTCCCGAGACCTTCTGCTTCAGGATCTGCGAGGCGTAGGCCGTGTCGTTGGCCTCGTAGTGCTCCTTCGACACGATCAGGCTCTTCTTGTCGCCCAGCCCTTCCTCGAGACCCGTGAGGTAGTCCTTGCCGTAGTCGTCGTTCTGGTAGAAGACGGCGATCTTGGCGCGTCGGCGCGTTGTCCTTGATCCACCGCGCGTAGATGCGGCCCTCCGAGATGTAGTCGGGCTGCCAGCCGATCGTCCACGGGAACTTCTTCCGTTCGAGCCCCAGAAGCTCGCCCCTGACGAGACCAGGAGCTGCGGGACCTTCCGCTCGTTCATGAACGGCCTGATCGCCTGGTTGTGCTCGGTGCCGAGGCTGCCGACGACTGCGAAGACCTTGTCCTCGAGCACGAGCTTGTGCGTCAGCTGAACCGTCTGTGACGGGTTGTAGTTGTCGTCGTAGTACTTCCAGCTGATCTTTCGGCCGTAGACGCCTCGCTTGCCGTCCGGGCCCTTGCGAGAGTTCACGTACTTGAAGTAGGCGTCCATTCCGCGCGGGATCGGCGCATAGATCGACGCCGGGCCGCTGAGCGGGAAGGTGCCGCCGAGCTTGATGGTCGTCTTGCTGACTCCCGGCGCTGCGGTAGCCGACGTGGAGCCGCCGGTCCTGGCCGATGCCGAGAGGCTCGCCGCCGCAGCGAGGAGCATTGCGGAGAGCACGAAGAGCAGGGTCTTTCTCACGATCGAGTCCCCCCTTGGCGAGTTAACCAGGGCGTTATTTCCGGCGTGCCAGTTTGTAAACGGCTGCACGAGCCAAGTGACGATCGTGCCGGACTACCGCTCCGTTGCTATCCTGGATCCACCACATTTCAGCAGTATCGAAATGGGCGCGCCGCGCCCCTTTTTTTTGAGATGACAGCGCTTTATGACAAGGAAAAGACCCTGTACCGCGAGGTTGCGCCTCGGGTGGAGCGCAGCGTGCCCGGAGTCGAGGTGCTCGCGCGTCGAGCTCACCGGGCCCGGAGCGTTTCACGGTCTTCATCGACCACCCGAAGGGCGTCGACCACTCGCTCTGTGAGCGCGTGACCCACGTCCTGCGCGACTACCTCGACCGTTACTCGGTCGACGTCTCGTCGCCGGGAACCGAGCCGCCGCTGCGCGAGCCGCGGCACTTCGAGCGGGCCGTCGGCCGGCAGGTCGCGGTGAGGACCTCAGCCGAGATCCGAGGCAAGAAGCGCTTCCGCGGCGAGGTCGTAGCAGGCCGGCGAGCGGAGCCTGAGCGTCGCCGCGGGCGAGGACAAAGTTGACATTCCGTACGAGTCCATCGTGCGGAGCAATCTGATCGAGGAGAGGTAGGCAGATGAGCCGGGAGATCATCGAGGCCGTTCGAGTCATCGAGAAGGAGAAAGGCATCGAGGGCGAGACGTTGATCGCCGCGCTCGAGGACGCCCTCCTAGCGGCATACAAGAAGACGCCTGGCGCGACTCGCCACGCGACCGTCGAGCTCGACGACGAGGGTGACTTCCGCGTCTACTCGGTCGAGCTGCCCTCTGACATCGAGGAGCGCCTGATCGAGGAGGCGCGCGAGCGCGCGATCACGGAGCTCGAGGCACTCGAGGTCGAGAACGGCGAGCGCTCCCACACGCTCATCAACGACGACGACCTGAACGTCGACTGGTCGGACGTGCCCGAAGACCAGATCAAGCGCGCAGACGTCACCCCGCACGACTTCGGCCGCATCGCCGCCCAGACCGCGAAGCAGGTCATCCTGCAGCGGATCCGCGAAGCCGAGCGCGAGATGATGTACGACGAGTACGTCGACCGCGTCACCGAGGTCGTGACCGGCATCGTCCAGCAGGCCGGTGACCGCAACAACGTCCTCGTCGACCTCGGCAAGGTCGAGGCGCTGCTGCCGCGCTCCGAGCAGGTCGACGGTGAGCGCTACGAGCAGGGGAGCCGCATCAAGGCGGTCATCACCGAGGTGCGCTCGGGCACGAAGGGCCCGCAGGTCATCCTCTCGCGCCGCGACCCGGAGCTGATCCGCACGCTCTTCGAGCTCGAGGTGCCGGAGATCGCCGACGGCCTCGTCGAGATTCGCGGCGTCGCCCGCGAGCCGGGCTATCGCTCCAAGATCGCAGTCGAGTCGCACGCCCAGGGCGTCGATCCGGTCGGCGCGTGCGTCGGGCCGCGAGGCTCACGCGTGCGCATGGTCGTCTCGGAGCTCCGCGGCGAGAAGATCGACATCATCCCGTGGAACACGGAGCCGGCACGGTTCATCGCCAAGGCGCTGTCGCCCGCGCGCGTGCGCGAGGTCTTCGTCGACGACGACACCAAGGAGGCGACGGTCGTCGTGCCGGAGGACCAGCTCGCGCTGGCGATCGGCAAGGAGGGCTTGAACGCCCGGCTGGCCGCCCGCCTCACCGGCTGGAAGGTCGACATCCAGTCCGACCAGGAGTTCGCGCAGGCCGAGGCGGAGGCAGCCTTCGTCGGCGACGAGGGCGCAGGCGGCGACTTCTCCGGCCGCTGTGTCGCGGTGCTCGCCAACGGCAAGCGCTGCCCGAACACGACGTTGCCGGGATCCCGCTTCTGCGGCATCCCCGCTCACCAGGAGATGGCGCAGCGGGAGGCCGCGGGCGAGGAAGTGCGGACGATCGACACGGTTCGCAGCGAGGAGCCCGACGAGACGGACACCGAGGTCGAGACCGAGGTGGCCGCCGAGGGGGATGAGAGCGGCGGCCCGAGTGTTGCGGCCCGAAGTCGAGGGCGAGGTCGATGAGAGCGGCGATGCGATTCGGGAGCCCGAGCCCGAAGTCGTGGCGGCCGCGCAAGAGGAGCCGGTGTCTGACACCGCTGGGCGACACCGTGGAGCGGCATGCCGGACGCAGGCCCCGAAGACGCCCCGGCAACCGAGGAAGTCCTCATCGGAAGCGACGTCATCCAGGACGCGCCCAGCGAGCCCGATCCACGAGACGGCGCCGCTACTCGACGAAGGGGACGAGCCGAGCGCGGCGTGACGTCGGCTCCCATCAGGACCTGCGCCGGTTGCGGGCGGAAGGCCGAGAAGGCCGAGCTCGTGCGGTTCGTGGCCCCGGAGGGAGTACTGACTCCTGCTCAGAGCGCGCCAGGGCGCGGCGTCTACACGTGCCGGCGCCTCTCGTGCTACGAGCGGGCGCTGTCCAGGAGAGCTTTCGCCCGGACGCTGCGTCGGCCAATTCGGGTCGAACCGGGCCTCGAGCGTCTTTACACTGAAGCAGGCAACCATGGCTGATTCCAAGGGAAATCGTCCGAACAGGCCCGTCCGGCCACGTCAGGCCCCGAGCAGGGGTCGCAAGCGGCGCGTCGTCATCGACAACGCGGCCGCACGGCCACGCCTCGACAGCCGGCAGTCGCGCGATCGCGTCGAGCCGCGCCCGAAGGCCGCGCCCGGCCCGCAGCCGACCGGTCCCGTCACCGTCCCCTCCGGGGTGTCGGTCAAGGACCTGTCCCAGGCGCTCGGCGTGCCTGCGGCCCAGATCATCAAGATCCTGATGGGCCTGGGCGAGATGGTCACGATCACGCAGACGCTCTCGGACGAGGCCGTGCAGCTGATCGCGGCCGAGGTCAAGCGCGAGGTCACGATCAAGCATGTCTCCGACGAGGACGAGCTCCCGGAGGTCTACGAGGACGCCGAGGAGGATCTCGTCGCGCGTCCGCCCGTGGTCACGATCATGGGCCACGTCGACCACGGCAAGACGACGCTCCTCGACGCGATCCGCGAGTCTGCGGTCGTCGAGACCGAGGCCGGCGGCATCACGCAGCACATCGGGGCGTACCAGGTCGAGCACAACGGCCGCTGGATCACCTTCCTCGACACGCCGGGCCACGAAGCGTTCACCGCGATGCGCGCCCGCGGGGCGAAGGTGACCGACATCGCCGTCCTCGTCGTGGCCGCGGACGACGGCGTCATGCCGCAGACGAAAGAGTCGATCGCGCACGCCCGTGCGGCCAAGGTGCCGATCGTGGTCGCCGTCAACAAGATCGACACTCCGAACGCCAACACGGAGCGGGTTCGCACCGAGCTGGCAAACGAAGACCTGCAGCCGGAGGAGTGGGGCGGGACGACGCAGTTCTCCGACGTGTCCGCCAAGGAGAAGCGAAACCTCGACGACCTCCTCGAGCGAGTGCTGCTCGTCGCCGACGCGGAGCTCGAGCTGACCGCGAACCCGAAGGCCGAGGCCTCGGGGCCGATCATCGAGTCCCGGCTGGACGTGGGCCGCGGCGCGGTGGCGACGATGCTCATCCAGCGCGGCACCCTCAACGTCGGCGACGCGATCGTCGCGGGCGATGCCTGGGGCAAGGTGCGCGCGCTCTACAACTACCGGGGCGAGAAGGTACGCGAGGCGCGGCCGGGCGATCCGATCGAGATCATCGGCTTCGACAAGCCGCCGCAGGCCGGCGAGATGTCCCGAGTCGTCGAGAACGAGCGCCAGGCGCGCCATCACGCGAACGTGCGCGGCGAGCGCGTGCGCCGCGAGCAGCTGGCGCAGCGGCGACCGGCCGGCGTCTCCCTGGAAAGCCTCTTCTCGCAGATGCAGGAGGGCGACATCCAGGATCTCAACCTCGTCCTCAAGGCGGACGTGGACGGCTCGGTCGAGGCTGCGGTCAGCGAGCTCCAGAAGATTCAGCACCCCGAGGTGCGCGTCAACGTCATCCACACCGGCGTCGGCGGGATCTCCGAGAACGACGTCATGCTCGCGGCCGCCTCGGGCGGCATGGTCGTCGGCTTCAACGTCCGGCCGAACGCAGAGGCGCGGGCCTCGGCCGAGCGCGAGGGCGTCGAGATTCGCTCCTACAGCGTCATCTACCGGCTGACCGAGGACATCGAGCAGGCGCTCGTCGGCATGCTGAAGCCGGTCACGACCGAGGAGACCCTCGGCGAGGCGGAAGTGCGCCAGCTCTTCCGCGTGTCGCGGCTCGGCACGATTGCCGGCTGCTACGTGACCAGCGGTGTCATCCGCCGGAGCGCGCAGGTGCGCGTCGTCCGCGACGGCACGGTCATCTACGACACGTCGATCGCGCAGCTCAAGCGCTTCAAGGACGACGTCCGCGAGGTGGAGGAAGGGTTCGAGTGCGGGATCCTGCTCGAGGGCTTCAACGACGTGAAGGAAGGCGACATCCTCGAGGCGTACGAGGTCAAGCAGGTCGAGCGGACCGACCTCAGCACGGTCGACGTCGCTTAAGCAGGCGGCGCGGGCGCCGGCGGCGGGCGCTGCGGCAACAGCAGTACGACGCTGACCGCCAGGATCCACGCGAGCACGAGCACCGACGGCCACACCAGTGCGCTGATCAGTCCGGCCAGCGCAGCCGGGAACCCGAAGACGGCCAGCCAGTTCGGGAACACCCGCGAGTGCAGCGCCAGGACCGACGCCGCCAGCACCATGGCGCCGGCCGCGAACATCGCCATGACGAAGAACCCGAAGCTGAGCGCGAGCATCAGCCGCGCCACGTTCGGGTCGACCGCGAACGTCTCGCCGTAGATCCCCTCTCCGAGGCTGAGTCCGGTCTCGAGGACGTGCGCTGCGACCGCGAGCGCGATGAAGACGCTCGCCGCCGCGATCGTCGCCGTCGTCAGGCGCGCGGGATCGCCTTCGGCGCGGGCCAGCGCGCCTCGGAGGCTGCCGAGGAACAACAGGAAGAAGAAAGCCGCGAGCCCGATGAGGAAGAACGAGATCCGTTCCGAGTCGAGATTGTCCGGGTCGGCGTAGTACGAAGCGATCTCCGCCTCGGAGGTGTCACCGCCGGGCGAGTCGCGCGTCAGGAGAGCGGCGACGACGACGAGGACGACGAACGCGATGCCGGTCGCCGGGATCCACCGTGTTACGCGCAGGGACATCTGACGGGGCGATCCTCGTGCGTGCGACGCGCTTCGTCAAGAATGGAGGCCTATGAGCGCCGGCTACGTGGGAATCCTGTCCGTCGAGTTGCACTTTCCCGAAGCGGGGTCGCTGAAGGGCAAGCGCAAGCACGTCAAGTCCGCGAAGGCTCAGCTCCAGAACCGCTTCGGCGCGTCGGTCGCCGAGGTCGACCACCACGACCTCTGGCAGCGGGCGCGGCTGACCGTCGCCTGCGTGGCGCGGGATCACCGGGAGCTGGAGGGGCTGCTCGACGACGCCGTTCGCTACCTGCACGGGCAGGAGTTCGAGCTCGTGCAGGCGGAAAGACAGGTGGTGGCGCCGGATGACTGAACGCATGCGAAAGGTGAACGAGGCGGTCCGGGAGGTGCTCTCCGAGGCGATCGGCGGGCTGCTCGACCCGCGCATCGGCTTCGTCACCGTGACCGGCGTCGAGACCTCGCCCGATCTGCGGCACGCGCGCGTCTTCGTCAGCGTCCTCGGCAACGAGCGCAAGCGAGAACGCAGCCTGGAGGGCCTGGCCTCCGCCCACGGCGTCCTCCAGGCGAAGCTCGCCGACCAGCTTCGAATGAAACGAACTCCGCAGCTGGCCTTCGAATACGATCCCTCCGTCGAACGCGGGGTCCAGATGTCTCAACTCATCGATGAGCTCGCCCCAGACGACCCGAGCTGACGTCGACGCGGTCGCGGAGGCGATCCGCTCGCACGACCGCTTCCTCGTCACCACGCACGAGAACCCGGACGGCGACGCGCTCGGCTCGCTCCTGGCGATGAAGCTGACGCTCGACCACCTCGGCAAGGACTCCGTGATGTACCTCGCCGGCGAGGCTCCGCTCCCGCGCGAGTACGCGTGGATGCCCTTCGGCGATCTGCGGCGGCAACCACCGGACGACGCCTCCGAGCGCGTCCTGCTGGCGCTCGACTGCGCGAACGAGAGCCGTCTCGGCCCCGACCCGGAAGTGCTCGTCACGGCGCAGCTCGTCGTCAACGTCGACCACCACCACGACAACTCCCGCTTCGGCGGGATCAATCTCGTCGTCGCAGACGCGTCCTCGACCGGCGAGATCATCCGTGACGTCATCGAGCGGCTCGGGGTGGAGCTGACGCCGGACCTCGCCGAGGCGCTCTACATCGCGCTCGTCACGGACACGGGTCGCTTCCAGTATGCGAACACGACGCCGAAGGCCCTGCGGCTCGCGGCCGAGCTCGTCGAGGCGGGAGCGGACGTGCACAAGATCTTCCAGGGCGTGTACGAGAGCGTCCAGTTCGCGAAGCTGAAGCTCCTCGCACGGGCGCTCGAACGCGCGCAGGTGTACGAGGGAGGCCGGCTCGTCATCTCCTACCTGCTGCGGGACGACTTCAAGGAGGTCGGCGCGGCCGAGCCCTACTCGGAGGGCATCATCGACTACCTGCGGGCCGTCGAGGGAGCAGACATGGCTGCCTTGATCCGCGAGCCACCACGCGGGAACGTGCCCAGACGGGTCAGCCTGCGGGCCTCGACGGACGAGCTCGACGTCTCCGAGATCGCGCGCCGCTCGGGCGACGGCGGGGGCCACCGCCAGGCGGCCGGTTTCTCGAGCGAAGCCTCGATCGACGAGATCACCGAGACGATCCGGCGGGAGTTCGCCACCGCGACGAATGCCTCCTAAGCGAGGCCTGACTCCGAGCGGCCTGGTGCTCGTCGACAAGCCGGCCGGCCCCTCGTCGTTCGCGATCGTCCGCGACCTGCGCGACAGGACCGGCGCGCGGGCCGGGCACGCCGGCACGCTCGACCCCTTCGCCACGGGCCTGCTGCTCGTCCTGCTCGGCGCTTTCACCAAGCAGGCGCAGCAATTCGTCGGGCTGACGAAGGAGTACGAGACGGCCGTGAACCTCTCGGCGACGACGACCACCGGGGATCCGGAGGGCGAGATCGTCGAGGACCACGAACCGCCGTCGGAGGAGGAGCTCCAGGAGCGCATCGCCGCGCTCCGCGGCGAGGTCGACCTGCAGATCCCGGCCGCGTCGGCCATCAAGATCGGCGGCGAGCGCGCGTACAAGCTCATGCGGCGTGGGGTGGAGGTGGACATGCCCCTTCGGCGTACGACCGTCCACGAGCTCGAGGTGCTCGACTACGACGGCCGGATCGCGCAACTGCGGACGCACCTGAGCTCGGGCGGCTACGTTCGCTCCCTGGCCGAGGCTCTCGGCGGCCACTGTGTGTCGCTCCGGCGCACGACCGTCGGGCCGTTCAGGATCGAGGATGCCGACGAGCAGCGCGTGATCCCGCCCGAGGAGGCGTTGGCCGAGCTGTGAAGGTCGCCCGCGCCCCGTCCGAGCTCGAGCCGGCGCCGCGCGCCGTTGCCCTGGGCACCTTCGACGGGGTGCACCTGGGCCATCGCCGGGTCATCGAGACCGCACGCGACACCGGCCTCAGGTCGACGGTCGTCACTTTCGACCCACATCCGCGAGCCGCCCTCGGAAACCAGGTCGATCTGCTCTCGACGCTCGAGCGCCGGCTGGAGCTGCTCGCAGACCTCGGCGTCGACGAAACGCTCGTCGTCGACTTCACGCTCGATCTGGCCAGGCTCGACCCGGTCGAGTTCGCGGACGAAGTGCTGCGGCCGATCGACGCGGAGATCGTCGTCGCGGGCGAGGACTTCCGCTTCGGGCGCGGCCGGCGAGGCGACCTCGACACGCTGCTCGCCCACGGGTTCGAGGTTCGACCGGTCGAGCTCCTCGAGGGCGTGTCGTCGACCCGCATTCGCGAGGTGCTCCACGAAGGGCGCGTCGACGAGGCCGCGCATCTGCTTGGACGCCCGTTCGAGGTGGAGGGGATAGTCGTCGCGGGCGATGCGCGCGGAGGGACGCTGGGCTTCCCCACAGCGAACCTCGCCGTACCGCCGAACTTGCTCGTGCCCGCCTTCGGCATCTACGCGGGCAGCGCGCTCGGACACCGGGCTGCGATCTCGATCGGGACGAATCCGCACTACGGAGGCCGGGAACGGCGCGTCGAGCCACACCTCCTGGACTTCGACGGCGACCTCTACGGACAGCGCCTGCTCGTCGAGCTCTGGCAGCGCTTGCGGGACGAACGCGCATTCGAATCGGAGCAGGAATTGATCGCCGAGATCGCTCGAGACGTGGAAAAGACTCGAAACGTGGTGCGGCCGGCGTAACGAAGCTCTGACGGAGAGCCGCAAGAACCCGGTCTATTGCGGAATCTCTATGACCGTGGAGTCAAAAGAGCCCAGCAGAATCAAGACCGTGCGCTGCCTGTCCTGCGGGGAGGCCTACACGAAGCCCACCGGAGGCGGGACGGTGCAGACGAATCCGGGTTGCCCGGACTGCGGCTACGTCGGGTGGGTTCTGGCCGAGAGCCAAGTCTTCACGGGAGGACTTGCACATCGCCGCTTCTCCTCGGATCCCCCGCGGCGCCGGTCGGCGTAACGACGCTCACACCTCCGAAGTAGTGGTGCTGCGTCGGCCAGACGCGCGGGTCGAATCCGCCGGCCTCGAGTGCTGCCAGCGTTTCCGCCGCGAAGCCCGGCTCGAGCTGGACCGCCGAGCCGACCGGATGGAGGCGGGCCCGATCGACGGCCGCCTGCGGCTCCAGGCCTTCGTCGAGCACGCCCGCCACGACCTGCAGGAGGGCGCTACGCAGGCGTGTCCCCCCTGCAGCGCCGGCGGCCAACTGCACCGTGCCGCTCTCGAGAGCGATCGTCGGAGACATCATGCTGGCCATCCGCCGGCCGGGCTCGAGCGGCTCCTGAACGAGGTCGGCCTCGCCGAGCATGCTGTTCAGATGCAGGTCGAAGCCGGGCAGGAAGTCACCCGAGCCGAGCCCGAGGCTCGTGGTCAGGACGCACGCGTTGCCGTCCGCGTCGAGGACGGCCAGGTTCGTCGTTCCCGTTCCGGCCGCCTCGCCGCCAAGAGCTCCGACGAGGGCCAGGACACGCGCCGGCTCGTCCAGCCCGCGTAGGGGAGGGAGGCTCGCAAGCGCCCCCGGAAAGTCGCCGAGCCCGGCTCGCGTGCGGACGGTGTGGCCACGGAACTCGACCTCGACCGGTTCGCTCCAGCGAGGCTCGTAGGTTGCGAGGTCCTCGCGGGTGACGAGCCCGCCTCGCTCGTCCATCAGCTCCAGCAGCGCGTCGGCGATCGTTCCGGAGTAGAAGGCTGCCGCGCCCTCTTCGGCCAGCGCCTCGAGCACAGAGACGAGGCCCGGCTGGTGCAGGAGGTCGCCCTCCTCGAGGAGCGAGCCGCCGGGCGAGTAGATGCGAGCCCCTTCGTTCATCGTCATCACCGTGGCGAGCATCTGCAGGCACGACGCCTGCGCGGCCGGCATCGCCACGCCTTCTGCCGCGAGTCGCATGGCAGGCTCGACGAGCCGAGCCCAGGGGAGGCGGCCGTGCGCGGCCCAGAGCGCGCCGAGACCTGCAGGGAGGCCGGGAACTCCGCACGAGGCGATGCCGACGGCGTAGTGCACCAGCTCCTGGCCGAACGGCACCTGCAGCTCGAGGAGCTGGGCGTCCCGGCGTTCGCCGCCGAGCCCGGGGACGGCGACGAAGCAATCGAGGTTCGCCGTCGTACCGGTTCCGACCGTCGTGGTAGATGCCGTGGCCGCCGCCCAGTAGACCGGTCATCACGGACTCGCCCACGCACGAGGCGAGCGACGCCGCAACCGCCGCGTCGGCGGCGCTTCCGCCCTCGGCCAGGATCTCGGCGCCGGCCGCCGCGGTAGCCGGATGGCCTGCAGCCACTGCTTGCATCCCGGGAGTTTCGCTTCCTCGTTACCGTTTCGCCTAGTGAGAGGTGGCTGGCGGATAGCACTGCTCTCGGCGGGTGTCGCCGTCGCCGTCGTCCTCTTCCTCGTGCTCCGCGGCGAGAACCAAGACGAGGAGCCGCAGCCACCCCCGCCGACCGCGACGCAGCCGAAGGCGACGACGACTGTGGAGACACAGCCAAAACCGCCGGCTCCGCTCACCGTGCGCATCAACTCGAGGTCGCCGGGCCTGACGCGCATCAGCGTCCCTCGTGGGCGTCAGGTCGTGCTCCTCGTCACCGGCGAGCCGGGCGCCGAGATCCACCTCCACGGCTATGACGTGCTGAGGCGGATCCCCGCGAACGGGCCGGCCAGAATTCCGTTTCGCGCGACGATCCCCGGCCGCTTCGAGGTCGAGCTCGAGGAGGAAGGCCGGCAGATCGCCGACCTCTCGGTGCTTCCGTGAGCCTGGACGCATCGGCTGTGCTCGCCCACGGGATCGGGGCGATTCAAGACCTGCCTGTCCCGGCATGGCTCTTCTACTACGGAGCGGCGCTCGTCCTCGTCGCGTCGTTCGTCGCGCTCGGCGTGCTGTGGAAGGAGCCGCGCCTCGAGCGGGCGAGAGAGCGCCCGCTTGCCTCCCGGATTGCAGCGTGTGCTGCTGTCGCCCGTTCTGCGGGTCGTCGTCGGCGCGATCAGCGTGGCGTTGCTCGTGCTGGTGGTCGCCGCCGGCCTCGTCGGAGACCGACTCGCCGACCCTGAACCTGGCGCCGACCTTCGTCTACGTCGTCTTCTGGCTGGGGATGCCGCTGCTCTCCGTGCTGCTGGGCGACGTGTGGCGGGTGCTGAACCCGTGGCGGGCAGCGGCGACGGGGTCGCGTACCTGAGCGCTCGCGCGGGAGGGGCCTGGCGCCCGCCGTTCGCGTATCCGGAACGGCTCGGGGTCTGGCCCGCAGCCGCGCTCCTGATCTCATTTGTTGCGCTCGAGCTCGCCTACAAGCCGCCTGACGACCCGAGGGCGGTCGCGGTCGCGGCGCTCGTCTACAGCTGGATCACGTGGTCCGGCGCCGCCGCGTTCGGCCGCACGGCGTGGTTCGAGAACGGCGACGGCTTCAGCGCCTACTTCGGGCTCTTCGCGCGCATGGCGGCTTTCGGCGTTCGGAAGGGAGAGGTCGTCCTGCGCGCGCCCTTCAGCGCGCTCGCCAAGGGATTCGAGAAGGCCGGGACGGTCGCGCTCGTCGCTGTCGTCCTCGGCTCGGTCGCCTTCGACGGCCTGAGCAGGACGAACTGGTGGGAGGACCGGACGCACACGGCTGCCAAGGTGACCGTGGTCTCGATCAACCTCCTCGGGCTGCTGGGCTGCATCTTCTTCGCCGCGAGCACGTACCTGGCCGCTGTCGCCCTCGCCCGGCGCCTGGCGGGCACGCAAACAGACCTGAGAACGGCGTTCGTCGGCAGCCTCGTGCCGATCGGCTTCGCCTACCTCGTCGCGCACTACTTCTCCCTCTTCGTGCTGCAGGGCCAGTACGTGTTCCCGCTGGCCTCCGACCCATTCGGCGACGGGTGGGATCTCTTCGGGACGAAGGACTACGTCCCGGACCTGACGATCCTCGAGCCGGCGACGATCTGGTACGTCCAGGTCGGCGCTCTCATCGTCGGGCACGTGCTCGGGCTGGTGATCGCGCACGACCGCGCGCTGTCGCTGTTCTCGTCGGTTCGCTCCGCGCTCCGCGCCCAGTACGCCATGCTGGGGTTGATGGTGCGTGTACACGGTCGGCGGGATGTGGATCCTGTCCCGCCCGTGAGCGGGCTGCTGGCGCACGGAGGAGTGGGGGGCCTCGCCGTCGAGCTGGCGAGCGCGATCGCGATCATCGCCCTGGGGCTGGCGGTCTGGGTCGGAAACCGACGCGACCGTTCTGACGAAGACCCGTAGGGCTATCGTTTTGAGCCTGATTCGCGGTCTTTCCATCCTTGTCTGCGCCCTGGCTCTCGCCGGACTCTTGCCGGGGCCGGCCGCTGCGCACGAAGGCGGGAAGGCCGAGCCGCGCATCTCCGCGCAGGCTCGCGGCAACGGCTTCAACCGCACGATCGTCGTTCGGCTGAACGACCTCGACAGCGGCGATCCGATCTCGGGCGCCAACGTGAAGTTGCGCGCGCAGATGACCCGTCCGCACGTGATGACGCTGATCCCGAGGACGATCCCCGAGACGAAGCGTCCGGGCACCTACAGCATTCCGTACACGTTCGTGATGCCCGGCGACTGGAATGCCGAGTTCGAGGTCACCGGGCCGAAGGTGGTCACCGCCAAGGCCGACCTCGATGTCCCGGTCGCGGTCACGGCGCCGCCGCCGCCGACGACGAACACGCCCACCGTCCTGCCGACGCGGCTCGAGACCTCGATCAGCGAGCGCGACTGGGTGTCGATGGGCGTCCTCTGGGTGCACGGCCTGGCCTCGCTCGGCTGGATCGTCGGCGTGATCGTGATGGGGATCGCGTTGTCCGTCCCGCCGCTGCTCACGGAGGGCGCGCGCGCCGGGATCTCGCAGTGGTACCGGTCGTGGGGCGCCTGGGTGCACTGGTCGGCCGGTGCCGCTCATCGTCGCCACCGGGATCTACAACATGGTCTACGTCACGCCGTTCGAGCTGGCCGTGACCCCGAGCGCGATCGACGACCTCTCGAACATCCCCTACGGGCGCACGTACGAGACGATCCTGCTCTTCAAGCTGGCGCTCTTCGTCGTGCTGCTCGTCACGGGGACGATGCTGCTCATGCGCACGCTCCGGCCGCAGACGGCCGCAGAGCCCGGCGCCGGCCCCGTGCGGACGCTCATCACCGCCCTCGGGCCTCCGGGTGTCGTCTACCTGCTCACGGTGCCTCTGATCCTCGCAGCGGCCATGGCTCTGCGGTACGTGCACATCCTCAGCCACGTCGCCGAGGTCGTAAATCATCAAGCTGCTACCCTAGGCGCCGACCGCAGCCTCAGCCGTGCGTGGCGCTTCCTACGGCGGCTTGGACTGCGGAGTCTTGTTGTTTTAGGAGGTGCTGTGACCCTTACGAAGGAAGCGAAGCTGGAAATCATCGGCAAGCACGGCCGCACACAGGCGGACACGGGCTCGCCGGAGGTTCAGATCGCGTTGCTCACAACGCGCATCAACGAGCTGACCGAGCATCTGCGCGCGCACTCGAAGGACCACCATTCGCGGCGCGGCCTGCTCAAGCTCGTCGGGCAGCGACGGCGGCTCCTGGACTACTTCCAGAAGCGCAATCTCGAGGGATACCGCGCCCTCATCAAGGAGCTGGGCCTTAGGCGCTAGCTCCTCGTAATCGGAGGGTGGGAGTTGAGCGAGCGCCCGGCAGGACGCTGACTCAACCTCCACCTTCCACGATCGAGTGGAGGAACGATGACTACCACGACTGAACAGCTCGCGACGGTGTCCGTCACCGTCGGCGAGCAAGAAATGACGTTCGAGACCGGGAAGCTCGCCAAGCAGGCGGACGGCTCCGTGCTCGTGCGCGCCGGGGACACGATGGTCCTGGCGACCGCCCAGGGGAAGATGGAGGCCCGCGAAGGCGCCGACTTCTTCCCGCTCACCGTCGACGTCGAAGAGCGCATGTATGCCGCCGGGAAGATCCCCGGCGGTTTCTTCAAGCGCGAAGGACGACCGACCGAGCGCGCAATCCTGACCGCGCGCATGATCGACCGCCCGATCAGGCCACTCTGGCCGTCGGGCTACAAGAACGAGGTGCACGTCGTCTGCACGACCCTGTCGGCCGACCTCGTCACCGCGCACGACATTCTCTGCATCAACGGGGCCTCGGCCGCGCTGATGATGTCCCCGTTGCCCTTCCTGGGCCCGGTGGGCGCCGTCCGCGTCGGACGCGTCAACGGCGAGTTCGTCCTCAACCCGTCCCTGCAGGTCGTCGAGGAGGAGAGCACCCTCGACCTGATCGTCGTCGGCACGAGAGACGCGCTGACGATGATCGAGGCCGGCGCCGAGGAGATCCCCGAGGACGAGATCCTCGAGGCCTTCGAGATCGCGCACGCCGAGATCGTCAAGATCTGCGACGCGCAGGAAGACCTCAGGCGCCAGGCCGGCAAGCCCAAGTACCTCGACCCGGAGCTCACCGCCGAGCTGGAGTCGCAGCACGCGGACCGGATCCGCGAGCGGATCGCGGCCGACGGCCTCCGTGAGGCAGCAGGCGCCGTCGAGGAGCTCACGACCGAGCTCGCACCCGAGCTGAACATGGACTCCGGGGAAGAGGACATCCTTCGCCAGATCCAGGTTCGAGCGTCGCTGGACACGATTCTCGAGAGCGTTCGTCTCCAGGTCGTCGAGCAGTACGTCCGCGAGCAGTTCGAGGACGACCTGCGCGCGTTGACCGAAGCCGAGCAGGATTCGAAGGCGCTGAAGTCGGCGAAACGCCAGCTTCTCTTCGACCGCATCATCGAGTCCGTCGAGCTGCCGTTCCCGGTTGGGCCGGCCACGGTCGAGGGCGAGGGCCCGGTCGTCAAGGACTCGCTGACGAAGCAGTTCGTCAAGAAGGCGTCCGAGGCGATCTACAAGAAGCTCGTGCGGCAGAAGATCGCCGTTGACAAGCGGCGCCCGGACGGCCGCGCCGCGGAGGACATCCGCGACGTGACGTGCGAGGTGTCCGTGGCTGCGCGCACGCACGGCTCGGCGCTCTTCCAGCGCGGGCAGACGCAGATCATGAGCCTGCTCACGCTCGGAACCGCGAAGGAGGGGCAGCGGATAGACGACCTCTCACTCGAGTCCGACCGGCGCTTCATGCACCACTACAACTTCCCGCCCTTCTCGGTCGGCGAGACCGGGTTCATGCGGGGGCCGAAGCGCCGTGACATCGGCCACGGTGCGCTCGCCCAGCGGGCGCTCGAGCCGATGATCCCGTCGCTCGAGGACTTCCCGTACACGATCCGCATCGTCTCGGAGACGCTGGAGTCGAACGGCTCCTCGTCGATGGGCTCGGTCTGCGGCTCGACGCTCGCGCTCATGGACGCGGGCGTGCCGATCAAGGCGCCCGTCAGCGGCATCGCCATGGGCCTCGTCAAGGAAGGCGACGAGCACGTGATCCTGACGGACATCCAGGGCGCTGAGGATCACCTGGGCGACATGGACTTCAAGGTCGCCGGCTCGCGGGACGGCATCACCGCCCTGCAGATGGACATCAAGATCACCGGCGTCACGCAGGAGATCATGAGAAACGCGCTCGAGCAGGCGAAGCGGGCGCGCGAGTTCATCCTCGACAAGATGGCGGAGGCGCTGCCGGAGACCCGCACGCAGCTGGCCGAGCACGCACCGCGCATCTCGACCGTCAAGATCGACCCCGAGAAGATCGGGATGATCATCGGCAAGGGCGGCGAGACGATCCGCGCGCTCGAGGGCGACTACGAGGTGCAGATCGACATCGAGGAGGACGGCACGATCCTCATCTACGCCACGGAGGGCACGAAGGCCAACGCGGCCATCGAGGCCATCGAGGGGCTGACCAAAGAGCCCGAGGTGGGGGACACCTACACGGGCAAGGTCGTCAAGACGACCGACTTCGGCGCCTTCGTCGAGCTGAAGAAGGGCACGGACGGGCTGCTCCACGTCTCGAACGTGGGCCCGGGCCGGGTCGGCCACATCGAGGACGTGGTCGAGCGCGGAGACGTGCTCGACGTGATCGTGCAGGAGGTCGACAAAGCGCGCGGCCGGATCGGCCTGAAGCTCGTCGCCAAGCACGAGAACGGATCGCTCGTCCAGCCCGAGGAGCTGATCGAGCGGGCGAAGGACGCACCGCCGCGCGAGCGGACCGAGCGTCCGCCACGCCGTGACGGCGGTGGCGGCCGCGACCGCGGTCGTCGCTAAGTCCCGGGCACGGGCCCGGACTCGCCGAAAGCGCAACGCTTTCGGCGACTAAGAGCCCGCATTGGTCAAGGCCGGCTGCATTGACCCGCGTTAGGTACTGACGCCCCGCACTTGCTGCGGGGCACTTACGATCCTGACCCGTGCAGAAGTACGTCATCTCGGAGCTCGACTCGGGCCAGCGCGTCATCACCGAGCGGCTGACCAGCGTGCGCTCGGTCGCGCTCGGTTTCTGGATCGGAGCCGGGTCACGTGACGAGACGCCGGCCAGGGCGGGGGTCTCGCACTTCCTCGAGCACCTCCTCTTCAAGGGCACCGAGCAGTACTCGGCGCAGGAGATCGCAGAGATCTTCGACGCCATGGGCGGCGAGCTGAACGCGGCCACTTCGCGCGAGCACACGGTCGTCTACGTGCGCGTCACCGACCGCCACCTCGAGCAGGCGCTCGATGTCATGAGCGACATGGTCTTCGCGCCTCAGCTGGCTGACATCGACTCCGAGCGCGAGGTCGTCCTCGAGGAGATCGCCATGTACGAGGACGCGCCGCACGAGCTCGTGCACGACCTCTTCTCCCAGGCGGTGTTCGGCGACCATCCGCTGGGCCGGCCGGTCATCGGCACCGCGGACGTGATCTCGACGGTCGGCCGCCGCACGCTGGCCACGTATCACCGGACGATGTACGTCCCGGGCAACATCGTGTTCGCCGCGGCGGGCAATCTCCACCACGAGGAGCTGCTCTCGCTGCTCGAGCGCACCGAGCAAAAGGTCACAGACCCTCCGGCCCGTCAACGGCGCGTGCGCTCGCCGCTCGTGAAGCCTCCGTCCCCGAGCACCCGCTTCCTGCGGAAGAAGACCGAGCAGTACCACGTGTGCATCGGCGCCCCGGGCATCGCACGCTCCGACCGGAGGCGTTTTGCCGCCTCGCTGCTCGACGGGCTGCTCGGAGGCTCCGCCTCGTCGCGCCTCTTCCAGGAGATCCGCGAGAAGCGAGGCATGGCGTACGCCGTCTACACCTTCGGCGCGCAGTACACCGACACGGGCCTGATCGGCTTCTACGTCGGCACGCGCGAGGAGAACCTCGGTGAGTGCCTCGAGATCGCCCTCGGGGAGATCGCCGACGTGGCCGCGGGCAACGTGAGCGAGACCGAGCTCGAGCGCGCGAAGGAGAACCTGAAGGGGCGGATCCTGCTCTCGATGGAGGCGACCTCGAACCGCATGAGCCGGCTCGGCAAGTCCTTGATCACGGATACCGAGCTGCTCTCGATCGACCGCATCGCCGCCGAGATCGACGCGGTGCCGGCCGAAGCCGTCTCGGAGCTCGCCGGGATGCTGCTCGCACCCGAGAAGCTCTCGGCTTCCGGCATCGGGCCCAGCGAGGAGCGCTTCCGGCAGGCGCTGAGGCGGATCGACCTGACGCCGGCCTCTCGGGCCGCAGCGGCGTGAAGGTCGCGCTCGTCGGTTATCGGGGGAAGGTCGGCTCCGTCCTGCACCCGGCGCTCGAGGCGGCCGGCCATCAAGTCACTCCCATCGGCCGCGAGGACCCGATCCAGATCGAGGGCCACGATGCGGCCGTCAACTTCACGCGGCCCGACGTCGTCTTCGTCACGGTCAAGCGGAGCCTGGAGCAGGGCGTCGCGAACATCGTCGGGACAACGGGGCTCGGCCGGGAAGAGCAGACGGCTCTCGGCGACCTCGCTCGTGAGCAGGGCGTGCAGCTGTTCGTGGCGCCGAACTTCGCCGTGGGCGCGGTGCTGATGATGCGCTTCGCGGCCGAGGCGGGACGGGTACTGCCGCGCTCCGAGATCATCGAGCTGCACAACGAATCGAAGCACGACGCCCCCTCGGGCACGGCGAAGGCGACAGCCGACTTGCTGGTCGGCGACACCCCGATCCACTCGGTGCGCCTGCCGGGGCTCGTCGCTCACCAGGAAGTGCTCTTCGGCGAGCCGGGAGCCCTGCTGACGATCCGCCACGACGCGTACTCGCGCGAGGCGTACGTCCCGGGGGTGCTGCTGGCTCTCGAGCGGCTACCCAGCCTCCCGCCCGGGCTCACGGTCGGCCTCGAGAGCCTGCTCTAGAATGAATGACGTGCTGGGCGAATTGCTGACGGCGATCGTGACGCCGTTCAACACGCGACGGCGCGGTCGACTACGAGCGGTTCCGCGACCTGGCGCGCCACTGCGTCGAGAACGGCTCCGACGGGCTCGTCGTCGCGGCGACGACGGGTGAATCGCCGACCCTCACGGACGACGAGCGCTTCGAGCTGTTCTCAGCAGCCGTCGACGCGGTCGGCGACGGCGCAACCGTCATCGGCAGCACAGGCACGTACTCGACGGCGCACTCCGTCCACCTGACCGAGCGGGCGCACGAGCTCGGCGTCGACGGGTTCCTCGTCGTCACGCCGTACTACAACAAGCCGACGCCGCGCGGGATCGTCGAGCACTTCAAGGCCATCGCGGCGGTGAGCGACAGGCCGATCATCGTCTACAACATCCCGCAGCGGGTCGTGATCAACATCGAGCCGGAGACGATCGCCGAGCTGGCCGAGATCCCGACCGTCAAGGCCGTCAAGCAGGCGACCGAGGAGATCGACCAGGCGCAGCGGATCGTGACCGAGACGGGGCTCGACCTCTACGCAGGCAGCGACCACCTCGTGTACCCGTTCCTCGAGGTCGGCGGTGTCGGCGGGGTATGCGTGCACGGCTCACATCGCCGGCACGCAGGTGAAGGAGATGATCCGTCTCTACAAAGCCGGGGACACGGAAGCCGCCCGTGTGATCGACGAGGAGCTCAAGCCCGTCGTCGAGGCGCTCGGGGTGACGATCAACCCGATCCCGGTGAAGGCCGCGCTCAACATGCTCGGCCACGATGTCGGCGGGCTGCGGCTGCCGCTCGTCGAGGCGACCGACGAGGAGCAGATCGAGATCCGGTCAGGCCTCGAGCGCGCCGGCGTGCTCGCGTCCGTCCGCGTCTAGCAGCCCGGCCGACCGTACGACGGCAGCCTCGGGCGCTTCGGCGAAGGTGAGCCCGATCCGGTCGACCGAAGCGCGGAGGGCCGGCCAGACGTGCGACGCTGGACGATCGAGCCCTCGGAGGACTAGGAATCCGACCAGCGCGCTGTTGTCCCGCCTGAGCGGCAAGGCGAGGGAGACGTGGCCGCCGCTCAGCTCGGCGCCGAGGTCGATGGAGATGTCGTTCCCCGACTCCGCCTCGCGGAGGAGCCAGCTGACCAGAACCGTTTCCGGAGGTCCAGCCTCCTGTCCGCGCTCGAGGACGAGTGTCCCGCCCGCGCCGTCCTCGCGCCACTCGACCAGCGCTGCGTAGTCGACACGCCAGGCTTCGCCGACAGCGTCGACGACCCGGCCGAAGACTTCGGTGCGATTCTCGCCGCCCGCGAGCGCCTCGTCGACCGCTGCGGACAGCCGGCGCGTGCGCAGGCGCATGATCGTCCACATTCTCAGCCCGAGGAGCGCAGCGGCGGCACCGACCACGGTGACCGGTAGCAACCCCATGCCGAGCCCGCCCAGTACGACGGTGACGCCACCGAGAGCCAGCAGCTCCGGCCTCCGGCTCAGCTCGCTGCGGCGGGGAAGACGGAAATGCTCGGCCGCACCGGCGTCGCGCAGCGCGCCTAGCTCCTCGGCGGTGAGGACCTCGGCCGGGTCGATCCCGCGTCGAACGGCCACGAAGGCCTTCGCGATCGCGGGATGAAACTGAGTGCCGCTCCCGCGCTCGATCTCCTCGAGCGCCTCGACGTGCGTGAGGCGGCGGCGCTTGAACGGACGCTCCGTGGTCATCGCGTCGAAGCTGTCGGCCACGATCAGGAAGTGCGCGGCGAGGGGAAGGTCGGTGAGCTGCGCGCCGTAATAGCCCGAGCCGTCGTAGCGCTCCCGGTGGTACTCGACCGCCTGCGCCTGCGCAGCCGCGAAACGGAAGCGCTGCAGGAGGCGCGCGGAGAGGCGCGGAGCCCGACGGACGGCGGCCCACTCGGCGTCGTCCAGCTGGCCGGGCTTGCGGAGGACGGACGCGTCGACCGCGACCTTGCCGAGGTCGTGGAGCCGTCCGGCCCACCAGAGGCGCGAAGCCTCGGCGCGGGGGAGGCCCAGCCCGTCGGCCAGCTCGCGCACGTACTGGGCGACGCGCACGGAATGCCCATGGGTGCGTCGGGTCGCGCTCGTCGACGATGTTGGCGAACGTTTCCAGCGCCATCGCCATCTCGCGCCTCAGCCGGCCGAGGCGCCCGTAGATCTGGTCGAGCAGGAGCAAGACTGGGAGCGAGGGCGGCGACGAGCCAGAGGTTCTCCAGGGCGGCGAACGCGAGCAGGAGGCCGAGGCCCACTTCGGCGGCGGTCGTGAGGACGTCGGCCTGAGGCAGGAGCCGTCCGCCGACGAGCGCTGTTGCCAGGCTTCTGATCGCGCCGTAGACCATGCCGAGGACGGCGATCGCCAGGAGATCCTCCGAGACGTGGATCTCGCCCGGGGTCGAGCCCGCGAGCTGGAACGCCAAGCCGCCGGCCAGCGCCGCGATCCCCAGGCCTGCAGCGCGCACGAGGCTCTTGCGCCAGGGCTCGCCCTTGAACGGGCGAACGGCGAGCGTGCCGACCAAGCCGATCAGCGCAGCGGGCCAGGCGCCGAGCACGATGATCGACGCGACCTGGACCGGCGCGGACAGGGAGAAGCGCTCGCCATCGAGCTCAGGCAGGAGCTCATCGTCCGAGCGCTGAAAGAGCTCGGCGAGGAGAAAAGCAGCGGTGAGCAGGGCAAGGGTGCCCAAGGAAGGCATGGCCCCTAGCTGCATCGGCCCGCTGCAAACACCGCTTTAGCAGCGGCTCCGCGCGAGCAGCGATACTGCCCGTGTGACCGACCAGACACTGCGAATCATCCCGCTCGGCGGCCTCGGCGAAGTGGGCAAGAACATGATGGTCTACGAGATCGGCGGCGAGATCGTCATCGTCGACGCAGGGCTCGCTTTCCCGCGGGACGAGCACCTCGGGGTCGACCTGATCCTCCCGGACTTCGGGTACCTGAAGGAGCACGACGGCCAGATCCGCGCCCTGCTCCTCACGCATGCGCACGAGGACCACGTAGGCGCGCTGCCGTACCTGATGCGGGCCGTCCGCATCCCGGAGATCTGGGGGACGAAGCTGACGCTCGGGCTCATCCAGTCGAAGCTCGACGAGCACGGGCTCCTGAACGTCGCGGAGCTGAAGGAGATCGATCCGGATCGCCGAGCCCGTGCAGATCGGGCCCTTCCGCGCCGAGTTCGTGCGCATGGCGCACTCGGTTCCGGACTGCGTGGCGATCATGCTCGAGAGCGCGGCCGGCCGGATCCTGCACACGGGCGACTACAAGCTCGACCACACGCCGGTCGACGGCCTCCGCACCGACGTCGGGAAGCTCGCCGAGCTCGGAAACCGCGGCATCGACCTCCTGCTCGGGGACTCGACGAACGCGGAGCGGCCCGGGCGTCACCGGCTCGGAGCGGCTCGTCGGCGAGGCTTTCCGCCACATCATCCCGGTCCGCGAGGGGCGCATCCTGATCGCCTGCTTCGCGTCGAACGTGCACCGCATGCAGCAGGCGGTGAACGTCGCCGTCGAAGCGGGCCGAAAGGTCGCCGTCGTCGGTCGCTCGATGCGCAAGAACATGAACATCTCGCGCAACCTCGGCTACCTCGACGCGCCCGACGACGCGATCATCCGCCCCGCGGAGCTCGAGCACCTGGCGCCGCACGAGGTGCTCATCCTCTGCACCGGCAGCCAGGGCGAGCCGATGTCGGCTCTGACCCGGGTCGCGTACAACGACCACCCGGCAGTCTTCGTCGAGCGCGGGGACACCGTGATCCTCTCGGCGAAACCGGTTCCCGGCAACGAGCTGCGGGTACACGACACGATCAACCGGCTGGCGAAGGCCGGCGCCGAGGTGCTGCACCAGGAGATCGCCAACGTCCACGTGTCGGGCCACGGCAACTCGGAGGAGATCCGGACGATCATCGGGCTCGTCAGGCCGAAGGCGCTGATGCCGGTCCACGGCGAGTTCCGGATGCTGGCCGCGCACGCGCAGCTCGCCCGCGACGGCGGTGTGCCCGCAGATTCGATCGTCCTCGCGGAGAACGGCTCGGTCGTCGAGCTCGCCAAGGGCCGCCCGCCGCGCATCGTGGGCGAGGTCGAGACCGGCATGACGTTCGTCGACGGGCTGGGAGTGGGGGACGTGAAGGATGTGGCGATCCGCGACCGGCGCCATCTCTCGGAGGACGGTGTCCTGATCGTCGTGGCGACGGTCAGCGAGAACGGTGCAGCGAGCAGCGGTCAGCCGGAGCTGATCGCACGCGGCTTCGGCGACACGGGGCCGCTACTGGACGAGCTCCGGAGCGAGGCGGCCCGCGTCCTCGACGACTGCCTCGAGAAGGACATCAGCGAGATCAAGCTCATTCAGGAGCATCTGCACGACTCACTCGGTCAAGTGATCTACGACAGAACGCAGCGGCGGCCGATGATCCTTCCAGTCATAGTGGAAGTATGAGCGCAACTCGAGCAGAGCCCGGTTGGGCAGATGTCCTGATGGACGAAGCGGCTGAGCCGGCGACCGGCCAGCGCCTCGTCGCGCAGCTGCGCGCCTGCCAGGTCTCGGCGCTCGCGTTCTGCCGCCTGCTCGAGCGCTGGTCGCGTGGAGACGCCGATCCGATCGACGCCGGGCAAGCGTGAAGCCGCACTGAGAAGGGCCGCGGAGCGCTGCGAGACGGCTCTCGTCGGCCTCGAGCATCCGTTGGGCCGCTACCTCGTCGAGCTGGAGGCAGACCGCGCGGAGGGTCGCTCCTGGTACGGCGAGCCCGGTCGAGCCGAGCTCGTCGAGTGGGCGCCCGTCCTGCGCAAGGCCGGCGTGCACGCGTCGCCGGTGCGCGTGACCCAGGCGTATCTGGAGCTCGCAGTCCTCGTCAGGGCGCTGGAAGGGCTGGAGAGCGCCGCGAGGATCCGGTCGGCACCCGACCGCTCGTCCCTGTGGGCCGGATTGTTCGACCTGCGCGAGAACCTGCTCGGCCGCGCAGCTGAAGACCTCAAAGCCCTAGCCGCCTAGCAGGAAGCCGCCCAGGCGCCGAGGCGAACTCGGCCGCCATGGCGACCAAGCGCCGAAAACGCGCGACCCCGAGGCCGAAGCCCCGCACGCCCTCCCGCGTCAAGAAGACGAAACGGAAGCGCGCCAAGGGCCACCACCAGCACCCCGAGCTGGTGGGGCTCGGCCTCGTCGGCCTTCGGCTTCTTCCTGTCGACCGTCGTCTACTTCGGCTGGAACGGCGGCACGGTCGGCGCGTGGGTCGTCGATGCGGTGCGCACGGTCATCGGCGAGGCTGTCTACGCGCTGCCGCTCGCGCTCATGGTGGTGGGCGGGCTGATGCTGACGCGGAGCGCTCTCGTCGAGCTGCGCCCGTTCCGCACGGGGATCGCCGTCTCCGCTCTCGGCCTGATGCTCACGCTCGGCAAGCACGGAGGCTGGATCGGCGCTGCCCTCGCCGGCACCCTCGCGACGCTGCTCGGCGAGACCGGGGCCGCGATCGCCGGCGTCACCGCTCTGGTCGCAGGGATCCTGCTGCTCACGGGCGCCTCCGTTGGCGCCATGCTGCGCCGCTCCGGCACGGCGGTCCGCGCCACAGCGCACGCTGCCCGCGCCGCCTTCGACGCGGGCGAGCCGCCCGAGATCATCTCCACGGCCCCGCTCGCGCACCCGCCGGTCGACGGGGCATCTGCCTTCCCCGACGTCGTCGGCCGGGCCGAGCCTGCAGCGCTCATCCCGTTCCCCACCGAGGAGTCGGTTCTACGTCAGGCAGAAGAAGAGCCGGACGAGCCGAGCCTCTTCGACGCCACGCCGATCGCGAAGGACTACCGCCTGCCGGACCGCACGCTCCTCCGCACCGGAACGTCGAACGGCGCACCGGCCGAGGCCAGCTCGCAGGTCGCCCAGTCCCTGACGCAGGCGCTCGGCGAGTTCGGCGTCCAGTCGAGCATCGTCGGCCAGATCGTCGGCCCGCGCGTGACGCGCTACGAGCTCCAGCTCGCGCCCGGGACGAAGATGTCCAAGGTCTCGGCTCTCAAGGACGACCTCTCGTACGCGCTCGCGACGACCGAGATCCGCATCCTCGCGCCGATCCCGGGCAAGCAGGCGGTCGGCGTCGAGGTCCCGAACCTGAGCCCGAACCTGGTCACCCTCGGGGACGTCTACGACGACCTTCCCGCAGACGGCGAGCCCGCTCTCCGTCTGGCTCGGCAAGGACATCTCCGGCAACGCGGTCTGGACCGACCTGGCGCGCATGCCGCACCTCCTGATCGCGGGCACCACCGGCTCGGGCAAGTCGGGCTGCATCAACACCATCCTCACGTCGACGCTCCTGCGAGCCGGGCCGGACGACGTTCGCATGATCCTGATCGACCCCAAGCGCATCGAGCTCTCGTACTACGAGTCGATCCCGCACCTGCTGACGCCCGTCGTCTCCAGCCCCAAGGAGGCCGCGATCGTGCTGGCCAACCTGATCGCCGAGATGGAGAAGCGCTACGAGCGGCTGAGCGCGGTGCGCGCGCGCAACCTGCCGGAGGCGAACCGCGCCTTCCGCAAGCGCGGGGAGGAGACGCTCCCGTACCTGCTCGTCGTCATCGACGAGCTCGCCGACCTGATGATGATCTCCCCGCAGCAGGTCGAGGACGCGATCATCCGGCTCGCGCAGAAGTCCCGCGCGGTGGGCATCCACCTCGTGCTCGCGACGCAGCGGCCGTCGGTGGACGTGATCACGGGGATGATCAAGGCGAACGTCCCGTCGCGAATCGCGTTCGCCGTCTCCAGCCAGACGGATTCCCGCGTCATCCTCGACCAGGCCGGCGCCGAGAGCCTCCTCGGGCAGGGCGACATGCTCTTCAAGCCGCTCGGCACCTCACGCCTGCAGCGGCTGCAGGGCGCGTACGTCAGCGAGGAGGAGATCGCGCTCATCGTCGAGCAGTGCAAGGGCCAGCGCGAGCAGCAGCTCGACGAGTCGCTGCTCGAGGCGCCGGAGGCCTCGTCCGGCGAGGCCGGCGGTGACGACGGTGAGTTCGATCCGGACCAGGACCCGCTGCTCGAGCGGGCAATCGAGGTCGTCGTGCAGGCCCAGACGGCATCGACGTCACTGCTCCAGCGGCGCCTGCGCGTCGGCTACACGCGTGCCGGACGCCTGATCGACATGCTCGAGCGCCGCGGAATCATCAGCGGGTACGAGGGGTCGAAGCCCAGGCGGGTGCTCGTGGACGAAGCCCAGCTCGACCGCGTCGCTCAGCTAGCTGCCGCTCGACTCGTTTAGCATCGCGTTTCGAAACAAAGCGGGTCAGAGGAGGCGTTAGTGACAAAGAAACGATGGGTGTCGTGGCTCCTGATGGTGCTGACGACGCTCTTGCTGGCTTTCGGAGCGGCCGCTTGCGGCGGCGACGATGACGGCGGTGGGGACAGCGGCGACAAGATCAAGGTCGCCCTCGTCACCGACACGGGCGGTGTCGACGACCGCGGCTTCAACGAGTTCTCCATCAACGGCCTCGAGAAGGCCGAGACGGACCTCGACATCGAGAAGCGCATCTATGTCTCGGAATCGGCCGACGACTACGAGCCGAACCTGACGGCCGCCGCGGACGACGGGAACGAGCTGGTCATTGCAGTCGGGTTCCTGCTCGCTCCGGCGACGATCAAGGTGGCGACAGCGAACCCCGACGTCTCGTTTGCCGGCGTCGACCACTTCTACGGCAAGGAAGGCGACGGGTGTGAGAAGGCCGGCACGTGTGCGGTTGCGAACGCGCTGGGCATGCAGTACCCGTCGGAGGAGTCGGGCTACCTCGCAGGAGTCGTGGCCGCCCTCATGACGAAGACCGGCACCGTGTCCACGGTCGGCGGCATCAAGATCCCGCCGGTCGACAACTGGATCGGCGGCTTCCAGCAGGCGGTCAAGGACACGAAGCCGAGCGTGAAGTTCCTGAACGCGTATTCGGACAACTTCGACGACCTGGCCAAGTGCAAGGAGATCGCACTCGACCAGATCGGCCAGGGCTCCGACGTCGTGTTCCAGGTCGCCGGCAAGTGCGGCCTCGGCGCGATCGGCGCGGCGTGCGAGAAGAACGTCTACGCGATCGGCGTCGACGTCGACCAGTCCAGCCAGGGCAAGTGCGTGATCACGAGCGCGCTGAAGCCCCTCGAGTCCTCCGTCTTCGACGTCATCCAGACGTTCAAGGACGGCGAGTTCAAGGGCGGGACGAACGCGTTCTACGGAATCGCGGATCTGCCTGACGCCCAGCTCCTGACCGAGTTCACGTCGGTCGTCCCACAGAACGTGAAGGACGCCGTCGATGCAGCGAAGGCGAAGCTGGAGGACGGCACGATCGATCCACCGGCGAAGCCGGAAGACGTCAAGTAGGACAGATGAACAGGTACGGGGGCGAGCATAGGGCTCGCCCCCGTACGATCTGCCGGCGGCATGAGCGCGACTAAGACCCCCGTCCTCGAGATGCAGGGAATCACCAAGCGATTCCCGGGGGTGGTCGCCAACGACGGCGTCGACTTCGACTTGCGGCGTGGAGAGGTGCACGCGCTGCTCGGAGAGAACGGCGCCGGCAAGTCGACGCTCATGAACGTCCTCTACGGGTTGTACGGCCCGGACGAGGGGGAGATTCGCGTGAAGGGCAAGGCGGTCTCGATCCGGAGCCCCAAGGACGCCATCGACCTGGGCATCGGCATGGTGCACCAGCACTTCATGCTCATCCCGGTGATGACGGTCGCCGAGAACATCGTGCTCGCGATCGAGCCCACCCACGCGAAGCTGCTGCTCGACTACGACGCGGCCGTCGAGCGCGTGGAGCAGATCGCCCGCACGTTCAACTTCGCCATCGATCCGCGCGCGCGTGTCGAGAACATCAGCGTCGGCCAGCAGCAGCGCGTGGAGATCCTGAAGGCTCTCTATCGCGGCGCCGAGATCCTGATCCTCGACGAGCCGACGGGGGTGCTGACGCCGCAGGAGGCCAAGGAGCTCTTCGGGATCCTGCGCTCGCTCACCAGGGAGGGCATGTCGGTCATCTTCATCAGCCACAAGCTCCACGAGGTGCTCGACATCGCAGACCGCGTGACCGTCCTGCGGCGCGGCAAGCAGATCGAGACGCTGCCGCGGGAAGGCGCGACCCAGGCGCAGCTGGCCAAGTCCATGGTCGGGCGCGAGGTGCTGCTTCGCGTCGACAAGAAGCCGGCCGAGCCGGGCGAGCCGCTGCTGCAGGTGGACGACCTGCAGGTCATCGACGAGCGCGGGCTGCCCGCCGTGCGAGGCGTTTCGTTCGACGTCAGGGCCGGGCGAGATCGTCGGCCTGGCCGGCGTCGACGGCAACGGTCAGACCGAGCTGATCGACGCCCTGACAGGCCTGACCAGGATCGAGAGCGGCGTGATCCGCGTCGGCGGGCACGACGTGACGCGTGAGTCCGCGCGCGAGCGCCTGGACGAGGGCATCGGGCACATCCCGGAGGACCGCCAGCGGCGCGGCCTCGTCCTCGACTTCACACTGGCCGAGAACGTCGGCCTGCACGACTACCGCAAGGAGCCGAACTCCCGGTTCGGCTGGCTCCGGCCGAACCGGCTGATCGCGCTCGCGCGCAGGCTGCTCAAGGAATTCGACGTGCGCGGCGGTACCCCGACCACGCTCGCCTCGGCGCTCTCGGGCGGCAATCAACAGAAGGTCGTCATCGCCCGCGAGGTGGAGCGCGACCCGCGCGTGCTCGTGGCAGGCCAGCCCACGAGGGGGCTCGACGTGGGCGCGATCGAGTTCGTGCACCGCCGGCTCGTCGAGGAGCGGGACGAGGGCCGCGCAGTCCTGCTCGTCTCGCTCGAGCTCGAGGAGATCATGTCGCTCTCCGATCGGATTCTGGTCATCTTCGAGGGGCAGATCGTGGGCGAGTACGGCGCCGACGTCACGGAGGAGGAGCTGGGCGTCGCGATGACAGGCGGCACGCGCGAGGCGGCTGCGTGACGGTTACGCCCCCGGCGCCTCCGCCGGAGAAAGACGAGGTCTACTCGCTGCGGGCGGGGCTGTACGAGCGCGCCGGAGGCATCCTCGTTCCGGTCGCGGCCACGGTCCTCGCCTTCCTGATCGGCGGCCTGGTCGTGCTGATCACCGGGCACAACCCGATAACGGCCTACAAGGCGATCTTCGAGGGAGCGGGCTTCAACTGGTTCCTGCCATGGGTGACGGGGGACGAGCGCGACGCGGCGGCCCGCGACCTCCAGCAGACGCTCCGTCAGGCCACGCCGCTCATCCTCGCCGCACTCGCGGTCGCGTTCTCCTTCCGCTGCGGCCTCTTCAACATCGGCGGACAGGGCCAGTACTGGGTCGGGTTCATCGCGGCGGTCTACGTCGGGACGAATCTGCCCGACCTGAACCGGCCGACCCATGTCCTGCTCGCCATCGGCGCGGGCATCCTCGGCGGTGCGATCTGGGGCGGCATCGCAGGGGCGTTGCGCGCGACCGTCGGCGCCCACGAGGTGATCACGACGATCATGCTCAACTGGATCGCCATCTTCGGCGGCACATACTTATTCGAGCTGGGCGGGCCGTTACAGGGCGCGCTGCCCGGTTTGCCTCGCTCCGAGGTGGTCTTCGACTCCTCGAAGCTGTGGATCCTCTGGTCGCCGTACCTGCACGCCGGTCTCCTGTTCGCGGTGGGCGCCCTGCTCGTCTACCACGTGATTCTCAACCGGACGACCTTGGGGTACGAGGTGCGCGCCGTCGGCTTCAACCCCGAGGCCGCTCGCTACAGCGGAATCGGGGTGCGGAGGAGCTACTTCCTCGCCCTCGCGATCTCCGGCGCGTTTGCAGGAGTCGCAGGAGCGATCGACGTCATCGGCTACAAGTACTCGGTCGACACGAGCGACTTCACGACGAACGCGGTCGGCTTCACGGGGATCGCCGTCGCGCTGCTCGGACGAAACAAGCCGGTCGGCATCTTCTTTGCGGGCATCCTGTTCGCGGCGCTGAACACCGGGACGTCCTCGCGCCAGCTCGACCCGGACGTGTTCGAGCCCGCCCTCGCCAGCGACCTGTCGACGATGATCCAGGCGCTGGTCATCTTCTTCGTGGGCGCCGAGCTCCTGATCCACTACATCTGGGGTGCGAGGCGTTATGTCGGCCTCGGGCCGGCCGCGCCGGAGAAGGCGGCCCCGTGATCGACAACGTTCGCACGGTCGCCCGGCCGCGGCCGATCGCGATTTTCGGCATCCTCATCGGGCTCCTCGCGTTCTGGGTCGCGCTCCCGCCCTGGACGGTGCGGGGCGTCGCGTATCCGATTGGGATCGGGCTGCTGGCCGTGACGTGGGGCCTCGCGGCGTTCGCGCAAGGCGAGCGTCGCTACGGCGGGTGGGCGATCGCGGCGGGATTGCTCGGAGCCGTCGCAGGTCTCTGGGCCCAGGGCGTCGAGAAGGAAACGCTGGAAGCGGTCCTCACCGGCGGGCTCATCGCCTCGACGCTCCGCTTCGCGACACCGCTCGCCTTCGCCGCGATGGGCGGCATCTTCTGCGAGCGCTCCGGCGTCGTGAACATCGGGCTCGAGGGGATGATGCTGATGGGCGCCTTCTTCGCGGTCTGGGGCGCGATCTGGAGCGGCAGCTGGTTCGTGGGCCTGGTGATGGCCATGATCTTCGGCGGGCTCATGGCGCTCATCCACGGCATCTTCTCGATCCACCTGCGGGCCGATCAGATCGTGAGCGGGTTCGCCGTCAACCTCCTTGCGCTCGGCGTGACCGGCTACCTGTTCAGCTCGCTCTACCCGGGTGGGATCCCGACCGGCGACGTCGACCCCGTGCCGAAGGTGACGATCGATTTCCTCGACTCCATTCCTGCGGTTGGAGATTTCCTCGAGACCGTCTTCGGCGACCTGAGCCTGCTCGTCTGGCTGATGTTCGTCGCCGTGATCCTCTCCTACGTCGTGCTCTTCAAGACGCCGATCGGGCTCCGAATCCGCTCGGTGGGCGAGCACCCGCGCGCTGCCGACACGGTGGGCATCTCCGTCTACGTGGTGCGCTATGCGGCAGTGATCACGTCCGGCGTGCTGGCGGCCCTCGGCGGAGCCTTCCTGTCCATCGGCTTCGTGGGCACGTTCTCCGAGAACATGACCAGCGGGCGCGGGTACATCGCGCTCGCGGCAGTCATCTTCGGCAAGTGGAGGCCGGGCTGGGCGTTCGTGGCGACGCTGCTGTTCGGCTTCGGCTTCGCGCTCGCGATCCCGCTGCAGCGCGAGGCCGACGTGTCCGAGAACCTGATCTCGACCCTGCCGTACGTCCTCACACTGGTCGCGGTCGCCGGCGTCATCGGCCGGTCGATTCCGCCGGCCGCCATTGGCCGCCCCTACGTCAAGCAATAGCGGCGCGCCCGTAGGGGACGAGGGCGTGCCGAGCACTGCGGCGCGGCTGGCCTTCTACCAGCGCGCAGGGGGAGCCGTCGTGCCGGTGGTGACTGCCCTCGCGGCCTTCGTGGTGGCGGGCCTGATCGTCCTGGCGACGGGGAACAACCCGCTTTCGACCTACAGGGCCATCTGGGAAGGCACGGGCCTGAACTGGCCGTATCTCTGGCTCACGGGTCAGGATCTGGAGGTCGCGTCCGCGAACCTGCAGCAGACCGGGATCGCGACGACCGCGCTCATCCTCACCGGCCTCGCCGTGGCGTTCGCCTTCCGGTGCGGCCTGTTCAACATCGGCGGGCAGGGCCAGTACATCGCCGGCGCGATCGCGGCGGTCTGGATCGGGTCGTCGCTCAGCGGGCTCCCGACGGCGCTGCACGTGATTCTGGCGGTGGTCATCGCCGCGTTGGCAGGCGCCGCGCTGGCGGGCATTGCGGGCCTCCTCAAGGCGACTCTCGGCGCCCACGAGGTGATCACGACGATCATGCTCAACTGGATCGCGCTGTGGGTCGGGAGCTTCCTCGTCGGACGCGGCGGCCCGCTCGTCAACGACCGCGACCCGGGGCAGCCCGGTCTCGAACGACGTGCTCGACGAGGCGAAGCTGCCGGTGATCTGGGGCGACCCCGACTTCCAGGGGCTGCACCTCGGGTTCTTCATCGCTCTCGCGGCGCTCGTCGTGTTCTCGATCGTCCTCAACCGCACGACGCTCGGCTACGAGGTGCGGGCCGTCGGCTTCAATCCCGAGGCGGCTCGCTACGGCGGGATCAGCGTGGCACGGAGCTACTTCCTCGCCATGGCGATCGCCGGAGTGTTCGCCGGTCTGGCGGGGGCGATCGACGTGCTCGGCTGGCAGTACCGCCTGGACGTGGACGGGATCCAGGCGTCCCAGGTCGGGTTCATCGGCATCGCCGTCGCGCTCCTCGGGCCGGAACACCGCTGTCGGAGTCTTTCTCTCGGCGCTCCTCTTCGGTGCGCTCTTCACCGGCACGTCGTCGCGCAACCTGGATGAAGCCTCGTTCCCACCGGAGCTCGCCGGGAACCTGACGCTCATCATCCAGGGCCTCGTCGTCCTGCTCGTGGGGGTCGACGTGCTCGTTCTCTATCTCTGGCAGGCGCGGCGGAAGCTCAGACGGAGCCCGGCGTGAGCGTCTTCGACTGGCGCCAGCCGGGCGTGTCGGGGTCGCCTCGTGCGGTGGGCGCGGCCGGAGTCGTGCTCGGCCTCCTCGCCCTCTGGATCGCTCTGCCGCCCGTCAATGCGCGGAGCCCGCTGATTCCTGTCGCTGTGGGGCTCCTGGCGCTCGCAGCGGGCATCTGGGCGACGTCGCGAGGACAACGGCGACTGGGCTGGGGGGCGGTTGCCGCGGGCGTTGCGGGAACCGGGATCGGTGCCCTGGCGACGCAGTCGAGCGTCGGGAACCTGGACACCGTCTTCGTCTGGTCGGCGCTCCTCGCCGCGATGCTCCGCTTTGCGACGCCACTCGTCTTCGCAGCCATCGGCGGTCTGTTCTCCGAGCGCTCGGGCGTCGTCAACATCGGTCTCGAAGGGATGATGCTGACCGGGGCTTTCTTCGGGATCCTGGCTGCGGACAAGGCCGGCTCGTGGGTGCTCGGGCCTTCTGTTCGCGATGCTCACCGGTGGGCTCCTCGCCCTCGTCCTTGCCTTCTTCTCGATTCACCTGCGGGCCGACCAGATCGTCACCGGGGTGGCGTTGAACTTCCTCGCACTGGGCATCACGGGCTACCTGTACATCGACATCTACGGGACGCAAGGCGTGCCCACCGACGTCCCGCGCATCCCCGATGTGTCACTGCCCCTGCTCGAGGATCTGTACTTCCTCGGGCCGGTGCTCGGAGATCTCAACCTGATGATCTGGCTGGGCCTGCTGCTCGTGGTCGTTGCGCACGTCGTGCTCTTCAAGACGCCGATCGGCCTGCGGATCCGGGCCGTCGGAGAGCAACCGAGGGCCGCCGACTCGGTCGGGATCTCTGTGTACGGTGTCCGCTATGCCTGCGTCATCGCCTCGGGCATGCTCGCCGCGCTCGGCGGCGCCTACCTCTCGTTCGGCTTCTCGGGCGCGTTCGCCGAGAACATGACGAAGGGCCGCGGCTTCATCGCGCTCGCAGCGCTCATCTTCGGAAACTGGCGCCCGTTCCCGACCCTGGCCGCCGCGCTCCTGTTCGGCTTCTCGAGCGCGCTCGCCCAGCGGTTGCCGGAGTACTCGGAGTCGGGCGCGACCCTCTTCCAGACCCTCCCGTACGTGCTCACGCTCATCGCGGTCGCCGGGTTCATCGGCCGCTCGATCCCACCGGCAGCCATTGGTCGCCCTTACCGAAAGCAGTAACGGGGCCCGCCCCCGGCGCAACCGGGCTGCGCGCGCCTCGCTGTTCTTCGGCTTCCTCGGCGCGGCGGTGCTCCCGGTGGCCGTGGCGATCACGGAGTGGCGTCCCGATCTCGAGCTCGTCGATGCCGCGTACGCGATTCCGGTCGCGTTTCTCCTCTCGGCCGTCGCCGTCCGCCTGGCCAGGCGGGCCCGCCGCTCACTGGACCGCACGCTGGGGCGGGTCGGCGGGGAGAAGACCGCCCGCGCCGGCCGAGTCCTCGGATGGCTGGGCGTCTATATTTCCCTGACTGCGGCGGTGTCGATGGGCGTGTATGCCTATCTGGAGTACGTAGCCGCAAACTAATACCGCCTACAATCGAAACCCTTGTTCGAGATTGGTAACAGCCTCCGTGAGGCGCGACTGCGCCAGGCACTCGACTTTCCGCAGATCGAGCAGGCCACGAAGATCCGCAGCAAGTACCTGCGCGCGCTCGAGGAGGAGCAGTTCGAGGTGCTCCCGGCCCAGACCTACGTCAAGGGCTTCCTGCGCTCCTACGCCGAGTATCTCGGCCTCGACGGCCAGCTCTACGTGGACGAGTTCAACTCCCGCTACGTGCGCGGAGAAGTCGAGGAGGAGGCGCCGCTCGCGCCACGCGGCGGGGGCGCTGGTTGGGGCGGGGCGGCCGCCAGAGCCCGATGGCCACGAGTGCGGTGCTCGTCGTGCTCGGGATCATCGGAGTCGCCGCTGCGCTCGTGATCGTCGCCTGGCGCTTCGGCGCCGAGCCGACGCCGAACGTGCCGCTCCCGGGAAACGCGTTGACCCCGCCTCCCGCGAAGAAGCAGGCGGCACCGGTTGCACGCCTGGTTGCCTCCGCGGCGCCCGCAAGAACGCGCTCCTGGCCGTGTACCGCGGCTCGCGCATCGGCAAGCCGATCTACGAGGGCACGCTCGAAGGCGGACAGTCGCGCCTGTTCACGGGCGGAAAGCTCTGGGTCTACGTCTTTGCGCCGGCCAACCTGCGGCTGAAGCTGAACGGCCGCTCCGTCGCCGTCCCGGGACGGGGCACCGGCGGGCAGCGCTGGTTGCTCGTGACGCCGAGCAGCGTCACGGTTGCGCCGAACCCCCGTTGAGCCCCCGAGCAGCGGTCGTCGTCACCGGCAGCGAGCTGACGCGGGGAGGGCGTCAGGACGCCAACGGGCCTTTTCTCGCGCGCGAGCTGGCGGCGCGCGGGCTCGAGCCGGCGCGCATCATCGTGGTCGGAGACCGGCCGGAAGAATTGGAGGCTGCGCTCGAGGAGGGTCTCCAGGCCGACCTGCTGGTCACGTCCGGCGGACTGGGGCCGACCCATGACGACCGGACCGTCGAGACGCTCGCCCGTGTAGCGGGTCGCGCCGTGGTCGTGGACGAGGAGCTCGAGGCTCGCATCGAGCAGTTCTCGCGCTCGCTGGCCGAGCGCTTCCGCCGTCCGTACTCGGAGTTCGAGGAAGGCGTCCGCAAGCAGGCCTCGCTGCCCGAGGGTGCGCTCGTGCTCGGGCTCGCGGGCACGGCTCCGGGCCTGGTGCTCGAGGTCGACGGCTCCGTGGCGATCGTGCTTCCCGGGCCCTCCTGGCGAGCTGCGCCGCCTCTGGGCGATGGCGGTGGAGGCAGCCGCCGGTCAAGGCCGTTTTCGAGCGTGCGGAGGCTCCTGCGCGGCGCGTTCTGCGCTTCTACGGCGTCAGCGAGTCCGCGGTGGCCCGCGCGCTCGCCGAGGCCGGAGGCGAGGGCGAGGGTGTCGAGGTCACGATCTGCGCCCACGACGGCGAGATCGAGATGCTGCTGCTCGGCGACGGCGAACGGCTCGCCCAGCCGCTGCGGGAGACACTGGCGCGCCACCTCTTCGCCGAGGACGAGCGCTCCGTGTCGGAGATCGTGCTGGACGCCTGCCGTGCGCGCGGCCTCTCGCTGGCGGCCGCCGAGTCGTGCACCGGCGGGCTCGTGGCTGCAGGCCTGACCGTCCGTCCCCGGCTCCAGCGAGGTCTTTCGAGGCGGCGTCGTCGCCTACGACGACCGGGTCAAGGTGGAGCAGCTCGGCGTTCCGGAGGAGATCCTCGCCGCGCACGGCGCCGTCTCGGCGGAGACCGCCGAGGCCATGGCTGCGGGTGCTCGGACGACGCTTCGGAGCCGACGTGGCGGTTTCGGTCACGGGGATCGCCGGCCCGGGCGGCGGCACGCCGGAGAAGCCCGTCGGGCTCGTCTTCCTGCACGCGCAGGCGCCTGACGGAGACAAGCACCTCGAGATCCAGTTCCCCGGCGACCGGGAAGCGGTTCGCCGCCGCGCGACGGCGGCCGCGCTCCATCTCGTCAGGCGCCTCTTGGCACAAAGCAGTCACGAAGACGCGTGAGCTCCCCGGCTAGCGTGGGCGGTCGTGAACGCCCTCGGCTGTTCCTTGCCTTCTCGCTGCCTCGCGACGCCGTCGAGCGGCTCGCAGAGTGGCAGCGACGTGAGCTCACGGGCGGGCCGGATCGTCCCGCCCGAGAACCTGCACGTCACGCTCGCCTTCCTCGGAGCACGGCCGGCCGAGGAGCTCGACGCGATCGCCGGCGCACTGCGAGAGGCCACGGCCGGAGCGGATGAGCAGCCCGTGCTCACGCCGGAGGGTTATCGGGAGACGCGGTCGGTCGGCATGGTGACCTGCAGCGACGAGGAGGGCCGAGCGACGACGATCGCGGAGGATGTGTTCGAGCGGCTCGAGCAACTCGGCGTCTACGAGCGCGAGCGGCGGCGCTGGCTCCCGCACATCACCGTCCTGCGGTTCCGCGAGCGACCGCGGCTCGACCCGCCGCTTCCCGAGCTCGGACCGATCAAGCTGTCCGAGGCTGCTGTTTATATATCGGAGCTGCGCCCGACAGGGGCTCAGTACGACGTCCTCGAATCGGTTGCCCTAGGAGGTTGATGGGAGTGGAGCGCGAGCAAGCCCTGGACATGGCACTCGGCCAGATCGAGCGCCAGTACGGCAAGGGATCGGTCATGCGCATGAACGACCAGGCGCATGTCACTACCGGGTCGGTGTCGACCGGCTCACTCTCGCTCGACCTCGCGCTCGGGGTCGGCGGCCTGCCTCGTGGGCGTGTCGTCGAGGTCTTCGGCCCGGAGTCGTCGGGGAAGACCACGCTCACCTACCACGTGATCGCCGAGGCGCAGCGCCGAGGCGGTATCTGCGCGTTCATCGACGCCGAGCACGCGATGGACCCGCAGTACGCGCGCCGCATCGGCGTCAACATCGACGAGCTGCTGGTCTCCCAGCCCGACCACGGCGAGCAGGCGCTCGAGATCACGGAGCTCCTCATTCGCTCGGGCGCGCTCGACGTCGTCGCGATCGACTCCGTTGCCGCGCTCACGCCGAAGGCCGAGATCGAGGGCGAGATGGGGGACAGCCACGTCGGCCTCCAGGCGCGGCTGATGAGCCAGGCCCTGCGCAAGCTGGCCGGAACGCTCAACCGCACCGACACGATCTGCCTCTTCACGAACCAGCTTCGCGAGAAGATCGGGGTCATGTTCGGCTCGCCCGAGACCACTCCCGGCGGCCGCGCGCTCAAGTTCTACTCCTCGGTCCGGCTCGACATGCGCCGCATCGAGACGCTGAAGGACGGCGTCGAGGCGTACGGCAACCGCGTCCGCGTGAAGGTCGTGAAGAACAAGGTGGCGCCGCCCTTCAAGCAGGCCGAGTTCGACATCATCTACGGCTCCGGGATCTCCTGGGAGGGCACGGTCCTCGAGGCCGCGCTCGAACGGAAGATCGTCCAGAAGTCGGGCTCGTACTTCAGCTTCGGCGACGAGCGGCTCGGCCAGGGGCGCCAGAACGCAGCGGCGTTCCTGCGTGAGCATCCCGACGTGTCGGACAACATCGTGCACGGCATCCAGGCGCAGCTCGGGCCGGACAACATCGCCTCCGCGCGGCTGCTGCCGGTGGCCGAGCCCAGCCCGGCGGAAAAGAAGGAAAAAGCGAAGGAGAAGGAAGCTGTCGTCGCTGAGGTCGCTGCCACCGGCTAACGGCAGCGGGCCCGAGGTGACCGCGCTGCGGGGCGCACCTCGGGGACGGGTGAAGGTCGAGCTCGACGGCGCTCCGTGGCGGACCGTTCCCGTCGACGTCGTTCTGGCCGCGGGCCTTCATGTCGGATTGACGCTGGATCGCGAGCGGCTGCGAATCGTGCGACGAGAGCTGCGCTCGCGAGAGGCGCTGACGAAGGCAGCGAGGCTCCTCGCCAGGCGCGACCTCTCCGAGCAGGGCCTCGGCGACGAGCTGGAGCGGCGCCGGATTGCGCCCGCGGCGCGGCGCGAGACGATCTCGAGGCTGCTCGCAGCGGGTGCGGTCGACGACGAGCGCCTGGCGACGCACCGTGCCGAGCTGCTCGCAGCCCGGGGAGGGGGCGACGCGCTGATCCGCGCCGACCTCGAGGCCCGGGGCCTGGATCCGCGTCTCGTCGACCGGGCACTCGAAGGGCTCGACCACGAGGACGAGCGGGCCCGCAGGATCGTCTCCGCCCGAGGCGAGGGCCCCGCGACCGCCCGCTATCTCGCCCGCAAGGGGTTCGGCGAGGACGCAGTCGAGACCGCGTTCGGCGGTTACGTTGCAGAGAGCGGTTGACGCGAGTTACTATGTGGAGGCTTCATTCGAAACTTTTTGCCTGCTACAAGCGCATTTTCTGAATCTAATTGAGCGAACGAACCAACCAACAACCACTCATGGCAGACGAAAGAGGAGCTCCACAGGCGCGCTGACGGCGAGGACGTAGCCGTGCTCGCGGCGGTCCCTGGGGCCGTCTGCCGATTCGGAAGAAACGCCCCGTAGGCAAGGGTGGCGGATAAGCCCCGCTCGGTTTCGAGCGGGCCAACCGACCCCAACCGGGAGCGCGCATGCTCATCGTCGCGGCACTTCTGATCGGACTCCTCGTCGCCGCCGCGGCCGCCGTTCTCGCCCTGCGCCTCGTGGGCGCGTCGCGCCTGGGTGCGGCCCACAGGGAGCGCGAGCTCCTGCTCACGGAAGCCAACCGCGAGGCCGAGACGATCAAGCGGGAGGCGGGAATCGCCGCGCGCGAGGAGGTCACTGCGCTGCGCTCCGAGGTCCAGCGCGAGGTCCAGGAGCAGCGGGCCCGCATCACGAAGATCGAAGAGCGTGCGCTGGTCCGGGAGGACGAGGTCGGGACGCGGCTGAAGGAGCTGGACCGTCGCGAGCAGGGGCTGAGCGACCGCGAGACGCACATCCGGGAGCTGCAGGAGGACCTGAAGACTGCGAAGGACGAGCAGCTCGCCGAGCTGGAGCGGGTCGCCGGCATGACCGTCAACGAGGCGAAGGCGACGCTGCTCGAGCGCTCGGAGGAGCTCGTCAAGCACGACCTCGCCCGCCGGGTCCGCCAGCTCGAGGAAGAAGCCCAGACGGAAGCGAAGCGCCGAGCCCGCAACCTCGTCGCCGATGCGCTTCAGCGCGTGGCGGCAAGCCACGCTGCGGAGACGACCTCGTCGCTCATCGAGCTGCCCTCGGACGACATGAAGGGCCGGATCATCGGCCGCGAGGGGCGGAACATCCGGGCGCTGGAGCACCTGACCGGCGTCGACGTGATCGTCGACGACACGCCCCAGGCCGTCGTGCTCTCCTCGTTCGACCCCATCCGCCGTGAGATCGCCAAGATGACCCTCCTGAAGCTCGTCGAGGACGGCCGCATCCACCCGGCCCGGATCGAGGAGATGTACTACCTGTCCAAGGCGGAGATCGACGATCACATCCGCCATGCCGGCGAGCAGGCCGTGTTCGAGGCGAACTGCGGTGAGTTCAACGACGAGATCGTCAAGCTCCTCGGCCGCCTCAACTTCCGGACGAGCTACGGGCAGAACGTGCTCAAGCACACGCTGGAGGTGGTGCACCTCGCCGGCCTGATGGCCACCGAGCTGCAGGCCAACGTGAAGACGGCGAAGCGAGCGGCCGTGCTGCATGACGTCGGCAAGGCGTTGACGCACGAGGTCGAGGGCTCACACGCGGCGATCTCGACCCAGTACGCGCGACGCTACGGCGAGTCGCCGGGCGTCATCCATGCCGTGGAGGCTCACCACTACGAGGTGCAGCCACAGACGGTCGAGGCTGTGCTGCTGATCGCGGCCGACGCGGTCTCGGGCGCGCGGCCCGGTGCGCGCGGCGACAGCCTCGAGAACTACATCAAGCGTCTCACGGCGCTCGAGGACCTCGCGACGAAGCGGGAAGGCGTCGAGAAGGCCTACGCGCTACAGGCGGGCCGCGAGATCCGCGTCATCGTCAAGCCGACGGAGATCGACGACGACCAGGCAGCGCTCCTGTCACACGAGATCGCCCGCGACATCGAGGCGGAGCTGGAGTACCCGGGCCAGATCAAGGTCACGGTCATCCGCGAATCGCGCGCGGTCGAGTTCGCCAAATAGCGGCGGTACAGTTTCGGCCGTGAAGCGGTACCACGTCACGACGTTCGGCTGCCAGATGAACGCCCACGACTCCGAGCGCATCAAGGGCATGCTCGAGGAGCTCGGGCTGGGCGAGGCGCCGTCGCAGGACGAGGCCGACGTGATCGTCTTCAACACGTGCACGATCCGCGAGAAGCCCGATCTGCGCTTCGCCGCGCGCATCGCCCAGGCGCGCGCCCTCAAGGAGAGCGACGGCGAGAAGGTGATCGCCGTCGGCGGCTGCTACGCGGAGGCGCAGCGCGAGCGCCTGTTCGACCTCTACCCGTTCGTCGACGTCGCCTTCGGGCCCGGCTCGATCGCGCACCTCGGCGAGTGGCTGGGGGCCGGGGGAGAGGCGCCGCGCTCGAGCTTCGGCATCGGCGAGGAGCGGTCGTTCGCCGCCGGCCTCGCTGCGCACCGCGAGCGGCGCTTTCAGGCGTGGGTGCAGGTCTCGATGGGCTGCAACTCCGTGTGCTCGTACTGCATCGTCCCGAAGGTGCGCGGGAAGGAGGTCAGCCGCCGGCCCGGAGAGATCCTGGCCGAGGTGACCCAACTCGCGGAGCAGGGCGTCCGCGAGCTCACCCTCCTGGGGCAGAACGTCAACTCCTGGGGCCGAGACCTGCGACCCGACCTCGAGACGGACTTCGCCGAGTTGCTGCGGGCCTGCGACGCCGTTCCGGGGATCGAGCGCATCCGCTTCACGAGCCCGCACCCCAAGGACTTTCGGCGCGAGCTGATCGCCGCCATGGCCGAGTGCGATGCGGTTTGCGAGCACGCACACCTGCCGCTCCAGTCAGGCTCGACACGCATCCTGAAGGCGATGAAGCGGACGTACAGCCGGGAGCGCTACCTCAGGCTCGTCGGACGAGATGCGCGCGAGGGATCCCCGACCTCGCCCTGACGACGGACATCATCGTCGGCTTCCCGGGCGAGACCGATCGGGACTTCGAGGAGACGCTCGAGGTCGTCGAGGAAGTCGGCTACGACAGCGCGTTCACGTTCGTCTTCTCGCCTCGCAGCGGGACCGAGGCGGCGACCATGCCCGACCAGGTGCCGGAAGACGTCAAGCAACAGCGCATCGAGCAGCTCGTCGAGCTCGTCCAGCGCGTCGCGCACGACCGCAACCAGGCGCGCGTGGGACGCGTCGAGCAGGTTCTCGTCGAGGGCCGGAGCCGCACGGACTCCTCTCGCCTGCGCGGCCGCACCCGGCGCAACACGAGCGTGAACTTCACCGGCTCGGCAGCCGCCGGGCGAGCTGGTCGACGTGCAGATCGAGGGCGCGACGTCCACGACCCTTCGCGGCACCGAGCAAGCCGCAGTCGCAGCGTGACCCTGCACCAGCGCGACCTCGCCTGGGAGGGACTCCTCAACGTTCGCGACCTCGGCGGCCACAGCACGGAGGACGGCTCCGAGACGCGATACGGCCGCGTCGTCCGAGCCGACAGCATCCGCAGGCTGACCGACGCAGGCTGGCAGGCGCTGATCGACTACGGGATCAAGACGATCATCGACCTCCGGACGGACCAGGAGCTCGAGGCCGATCCGCCCGCCGAGATGCCGCTCGAGATCCAGCACATCTCGATGTTCGACGAGGATCCGCTCGTCTTCATGAAGGTGGAGTCTGTCGCCACGGCCGCGCCGGACGCCGCGGCTGCGACGCGCGAGGTCTACCTCATCTTCCTGGAGAGCTTCAAGCACAACGTGGCGGCAGCGATCCGCGCAGTCGCTCAGGCCCCGGAGGGCGGAGTCGTCGTGCACTGCATGGGCGGCAAGGACCGAACCGGCCTGATCACTGCATTCCTGCTCCACATCGCCGGCGTCGACACCGAGCAGATCGCAGCCGACTACGCGCTCAGCGAGGAGCGGCTCAAGCCCCGGCACGAAGAATGGTTCGCGCAGGCCGAGACAGAAGCCGAGCTCGAGCGGCTGCGCCGCATCGCGCAGACGCCGGCCGAGTCGATCGTCGGCGTGTTCGAAGAGCTGGAAAGGCGCTACGGCAGCGTCGAGGGCTACCTGCGCTCGGGCGGCCTCGGCGACGAGGACCTCGCGCGCGCACGCGCGCGACTGCGTGACTAACGCGGTGCTGGCCCTCTTCGGGCCGACCGCCTCGGGCAAGACGGCGGTGGCGGAAGCGCTGGCGGAGCGGATCCCCGCCGAAGTCGTCTCCGCCGACTCGATGCAGGTCTACCGCGGCCTGCCGATCCTGACCGCCCAACCGAAGGAGCCGACCCGGCTCGTGGCGATCTGGGAGCTCGAGCACCTGGCGTCGCTGGGTGAGTACCAGCGCCTGGCCCACGAGGCGATCGACGAGCTGCTCGCCGCAGGCAAGACTCCGGTCGTGGTCGGCGGAACCGGGCTGTACTTTCGAGCTGCGCTGGCCGACCTCGACTTGCCTCCTGCGCCGCAGCCCGGGTGCCCGCGAGCGCTGGGAGTCGGTCTACGACGACGAGGGCGGCGAGCGTGCGCACGAGCTGCTCGCCGAGCGCGATCCGGAAGCGGCGGCAGCCGTCCATCCGAACGACCGGCGCCGGGTCGTGCGGGCACTCGAGCTGGCCGAGAGCGGAGCCTCCCTGCGCTCGGGGCGGAACCGCCTCTGGACGGAGGAGACACGACACCCGACCGTCGTCTTCGGGCTCGACCTGCCCAGAGAGGAGCTCGACCGCCGCATCGAGGAGCGGGCGCAGGAGATGTTCGCGGCGGGCGCACGCGCCGAGGTGGAGCGCGCGCTGCAGGCCGACGTCTCGGACACGGCGCGTTACGCCCTGGGGCTGGCGGAGCTGGCAGAGCACCCCGACGACGACGTCGCGCTCGAGGCCCTCGATTCGCCGGACGAGGCGCTACGCGTCCTACCAGCGCAAATGGATGCGGCGCATTCCGGGCCTTGTTAGCCTGAACGCGGATCGCCCCTCTGGCGAGATCGCCGATGAACTTCTCCAAGTGGCACGGGCTCGGCAACGATTACCTGCTGGTCGAGCGGGCTGAGCTTGCCTTCCCGCTGACGCCCGAGCGTGTCCAGAAGCTGTGCGACTACCACTTCGGCGTCGGCTCGGACGGCATCGTCGAGGTGACGGCTGCGAACGGCGACCGCGCCGAGGTCGTGATCTGGAACCCGGACGGCTCGACCGCCGAGCTCTCCGGCAACGGAACGCGGATCGCTGCGCGCTGGCTCGCCCGCCGCAGCGGCTCCGGCGAGGTCGCGGATTGCCGTCGGGCCGCGCGAGGTCGTCGCCACGATGCGCGACGGCAAGCAGGTCGAGATGGACGTCGGCCCGGTCGAGGTGGGGGAGCCGGAGACGATCGACGTCGGCGACGAGCCCGTCGAGTTCGTCCCGGTCTCGGTCGGCAACCCGCATGCAGTCATCCGCCGCGAGCCGGAGCGCCACGAGCTCCTCCGCCTGGGCCCGCTGGTCGAGAACCACGAGCGCTTCCCCTTTCGCACGAACGTCCAGCTGGTTCGCGTCGACGGGCCGCACGACGTGCGGGTCGCGCGTCTGGGAGCGCGGAGCGGGGGAGACGCTCTCCTCGGGAACGAGCGCGGTCGCGGTCGCCGGCGCCGCCGTGCGACACGGCTGGTGCACGAGCCCCGTCACCGTCCACCTGGCCGGCGGCGACCTCGAGGTCGCGCTCGACGAGGACATGAACGCCCGCCTGATCGGGCCCGCGGAAGAGATCTGCCGCATCCAGCTCTCGGAGGAGCTCGAGCTGTGAAGTTCGCACGCCGACTGGACGCGGTCCCGCCGTACCTCTTCGCCGAGCTCGAGCGCAAGATCGAGGAGCGCGAACAGGCCGGAATCGATGTCATCAGCCTGGGCATCGGCGACCCCGACCTCCCGACACCCGGCAGCGGTGATCGAGGCGATGGCGGAAGCGGTCCGCGACTCGGCGACCCATCAGTACCCCTCGAACCGCGGGACGGCGGCCTTCCGGGAGGCCGTGGCCGGCTTCTACGCCGAGCGGTTCGGCGTGACGATCGATCCCGAGACCGAGGTCATCCCCGTGCTCGGAGGCAAGGAGGGCGTCGCTCACGTCGCCCTGGCGACGCCTCGACCCCGGCGACACGGCGCTGGCGCCGGACCCGGGGTACCCGCCCTACACGTCCGGCCCGGTCTTCTCCGGAGCCAACGTCCACTACCTGCCGCTGGCGGAGGAGAACGGGTTCCTGCCCGACCTCGAGAGCGCGCCCGAGGCCGAGGCTCCTGTTCCTCAACTACCCGAACAACCCGACCGGAGCGACTGTCGAGGTCGACTTCTTCGAGCGCGCCGTCGCGTTCGGGCGCGAGCGCGGCCTGATCGTCGTGCACGACAACGCCTACTCGGAGATCACGTTCGACGGCTACCAGGCGCCGAGCTTCCTCGAGGCCGAGGGGGCGAAGGACGTCGGCGTCGAGATCTTCTCGCTGTCGAAGGGCTGGAACATGACCGGCTGGCGCGCCGGGTGGATCGCCGGGAACGCCGAGGTCGTCGAGCGCTACCGCCACCTGAAGACGAACCTCGACTCCGGCATGTTCGACGCCGTCCAGCGCGCAGCGATCGCAGCGCTCACCGAGGCGCGCGGCTTCCCGCGCGAGATGTCGCAGGTCTACCAGCGGCGCCGTGACCTCGTGGCCGAAGGGTTGCGGGCGATCGGGCTGCACGTCGAGCCGCCGCGAGCGACGCCGTATTTCTGGGCCCGCGTTCCCGATGGCCACACGTCGGCCTCGTTTGCGGAGCTCGTTCTCGATCGCGCCAACGTCGTCATCTCCCCTGGTGGCGCGTACGGCCCGAGCGGCGAGGGCTTCGTCCGCATCTCCCTCACCGTCGCCGACGACCGCCTCGAAGAGGCGGTTGACCGCATCGCTACGTCGCTGGCCATAATTCAGTCGTGACACGCCAGCCGGATCCCGCCCCGGGCGCGGAGCCTGAGCGGGGATTCATCGTCGCCGTGCTGGCTCCTGGGGTCGACGAAGCCGACGAGCTCGGAGAGTTGCGCGAGCTCTCGCGCGCCGCCGGCGTCGAGCCGGTCGGCGAGCTCGTCCAGCGGCGCCCGAAGCCCGATCAGCGCAGCTACGTGGGGAAGGGGAAGCTCGACGAGCTGCAGGCGCAGTTCAAGGAGGCCCGGGCCGAGTCCCTGCTCGTCGACGACGAGCTCAGCCCCGCCCAGCAGCGCCGGCTCGAAGACGCGCTGACGACGCGCGTCGTCGATCGCACCCAGCTGATCCTCGACATCTTCGCCCAGCATGCGCGCAGCGCCGAGGGCAAGCTCCAGGTGGAGCTCGCACAGCTCGAATACAACCTGCCGCGCATGCGCGGGATGTGGCAGCACCTCGAACGGCTCGGCGGCGGCCTGGGCAACGTCGGCGGCGGCGTGGGCACACGCGGCCCTGGTGAGTCGCAGCTCGAGACCGACCGGCGCCTGGCCGGCCGGCGCATCACGCTCCTGCGCCGCCGGCTGAAGGAGCTCAGCAAGCAGCGCGCGACGAGGCGGAAGGAGCGCGAGCGCTCGGAGACGCCGACGGTCGCCCTGGCCGGCTACACGAACGTGGGCAAGTCGACGCTCCTCAATCGCCTCACCGATGCGGACGCGTCCGTGAACAACAGGCTCTTCGAGACGCTCGATCCGACGACCAGGGGGTTCGAATACGACGGCCGGAAGTACCTCGTGACCGACACGGTGGGCTTCATCCGCCGTCTCCCTCACCAGTTGGTCGAGGGCTTCGCCGCCACCCTGGAGGAGACGCTGACGGCCGATCTCATCCTGCACGTCGTCGACGCCTCCGCGCCCGACGAGCAGCTCGAGGCGATGGCAGAGGCCGTGGCCTCCGTGCTGGCGGAGATCGGCGCCGACGAGCTGCCCATCCTGCACGTGCTCAACAAGATCGACCGCGTCGACCCCATCGGCCGTCGCAGGCTCTCCAATCGCTTCTCAGGGGCCATGCAGGTCTCGGCGGAGACTGGAGAGGGAATCGACGAGCTGAAGGCTCAGATCGCCGACCAGTTCGCCGAGCGCTTCGAGATGGTGCGGCTGCTCCTGCCCTACGAGGACGGCGGCAAGCTCGCGGAGCTGTACGAGCTCGGCGCGCCGATCGACGAGCGGGAGGACGGCCCTGACGGAGTCCTGGTGCGAGCGCGGCTCCCGCGGCGCGCGCTGCTGCGCTTCGCCCCGTACCTGGTGGCCGACTCGGAGCACACACCGAACGGGGCAACGCCTTGACGCGCCTCGGGATCCGGCGGCTGCGCGAGGACGCCGTGGTGCCGGATCGTGCGTACGAGGGAGACGCGGGGCTGGATCTCGCCGCCTGCGAGCGGCACGAGCTCGGGCCGGGGGAGAGGGCGGTCGTCGGAACCGGGTTGGCGGTCGAGATTCCGGCCGGCTACGCAGGCTTCGTCCAGCCGCGGTCCGGGCTCGCCGCCAAGCACGGGATCACGATCCTCAACAGCCCCGGCCTCGTCGACTCCGGCTATCGCGGCGAGGTGCGCGTCATCCTGCTCAACACCGATCGGGCGGAGACGTTCGTCGTCGAGCCCGGGATGCGAATCGCGCAGCTCGTCGTGCAGGCGGTGGAGCCCGTCGAGCCGGACGAGGTCGGAGAGCTCGCGGAGAGCGAGCGTGGCGCTCGCGGGTTCGGCTCGTCACGCGTCTAGATGTCGACCGAGCCCCGCATCCGGGTCTCCGCCATCCTCCGGTGGGGCGGTCGCATCCTGCTGTGCCGGCACGAGAAGGGCGAGCGTGAGTACTGGCTCCTGCCCGGCGGGGGCGTCAACTCCGGCGAGAGCCTGACCCGCGCGCTGCACCGTGAGCTGGCCGAGGAGGTCGGCATCTCGGACGGGATCCCGGTCGAGGGCCCGGTGGCGATCGTGGACTCGATCGCGCCGCAGCGCAGCTTCGCGCAGAAGCACGTCGTGCACATCATCTTCTCGGGCGACCTGGAAGGCCGCTCGCTGGAGCAGGTGACCTCGCAGGACGCAGCCGTTCGCGGCCACCGGCTCTTCGCGGTCGGCGAGCTCGACGACGTGGTGCTCCATCCGCCGATCCAGCGGTTCCTGAAGCGCTGGCGGCCGGGCGACCCGGTCGTGTACCTCGGTCCGCTCTGGGCGCCTTAGGAGGACCTGCCGCCGCGCTCGTGCGCGCGGCCGGACGAGACGGCGTGCGCCTCGGCTTCCAGCTCATCGGGTAGCTCCTCGAGAGCCGGCGCCTCGCCCAGGCGATGGGCGAGAGCCTGCGCGAGCAGCCAGTCCGCGAGCCACGGGTTGCGCGGGAGCAGCGGGCCGTGCAGGTACGTCCCGAGCGCCCGTCCCGACGCGGCAGCCCTCGAAGCCGCTCTCGCCGTCGTTGCCGAAGCCTGCGACGACCCGTCCCAGCGGTACGGCGCCGTCGTCGAGGTACGTGCGGCCCGCGTGGTTCTCGAAGCCGGCGAGCGTTCGGCTCACTCCAGGCTCCAGCTCGCACTCGAGCAGGACGTCCCCGATCATGCGCCGCTCGCCGGCCACCGTGTGCAACGGAAAGAGGCCGACGCCGGGCAGCTCGGCTCCGGAGCGGTCGCGGTAGAACTGCCCGAGCAGCTGGTACCCGCCGCAGACCGCGAGCAGAGCGGCTCCTGCCTCCACGGCTGCCTTGACGCTCTCGCCCTTGGCGGCGAGGTCCGGTGCGATCAGCGCCTGCTCCCGGTCCTGCCCGCCGCCGATGTAGAGCAGGTCGTGAGCACCGGCGCGCACCTCGTCTCCCGGGCCGATCTCCTCGACCTCGAGCTCGATCCCGCGCCAGGCGGCACGCCGCTCGAAGACGGCGATGTTGCCCCGGTCGGCGTAGATGTTCAGGTAGTCCGGATAGAGGTGCCCGATGACGACTTTCATGCGGCGCGCTCCCAGTAGGGGCGCACGAAGCCGCGCTCGGCGACGATCTTGCGCAGAGCCAGCATCGCGGTGTACGTGGGCAGGACGACGAGCTCTCCGCCCGGCTCGGTCAGCGCGAGGCCGCGGTCGAGAGCGCGCGCGAGGTCTGTCTCCAGCTCCACCGCTTCGGCCGGGAACCCGCCGTACTTGGCGCGCAGAGCGAGCTCGGCGGCCCGATCCCCGGTCGCGACGAGCCGCTCCAGGCCGTCGAAGAGCGGCTCGAAGTCCACGTCCCAGATCCAGGACACGTCGCGGCCGTCGGCGATCGCATCGTTCAGGGCGATGACGGCCAGGCGCGGCGGGCCGCCGGCGACCAGCGTCCGGACCGCCTCGTTGGCTCCGGCCGGGTTCTTGATCAGGAGCACGAGGAGGCGCTTGTCACCGACCTCGATGCGCTCGAAGCGGCCGAAGGCGGCGCTGAAGCGCTCGAGGCCTGCCTCGACCTCGTCCAGTGTGGCGCCGAGCGTGGTCGAGAGGGTGGCAGCCGCGACCGCGTTGTAGACGTTGTAGAGGCCTGGCAGCCGCAAGCGGATGCTGCGAGTCGCCTCGCGCGTGACCAGATCGAACGTCACGCCCTCCAGGCCGTCGAGCTCGATGTTGCGGGCGGCCACGTCGAGGGGCGGCCTCGCATGCCCGCAGTTGTCGCAGCGGTAGTCGCCGAGGTGGCCGACATAGGCAGCCGCGTACCGGTACGGCCGGCCGCAGACGAGACACCACTTGGAGTCGGCGGCATGAGAGAGCCCAGAGGCGCCGTGCCTGGGATCGTCGAGGCCGAAGACGACCGCGCCGTCCCGCTCGCGAGCCAGATCGCCGACCTGGGGGTCGTCGCCGTTCACCACGAGAACCGTGGAGCCCGGGAGCTCGCGCACTGCAGAGCGCCAGCGCTCTGCGATCAGCTCCAGCTCGCCGTAGCGGTCGAGCTGGTCCCGAAACAGGTTCCCCAGGCAAACCGCGCGCGGCCGGACACGTTGGGCGACCTCGGGGAAGGCGCCCTCGTCCACCTCGAAGAGGCCGAGCTCCGCGCCGCTCTCGGCGAGCAGCGTCGAGGCGACTCCCGAGACGAGGTTGGCGCCGGAGCGGTTGTGCGCGAGTCGCGTGCGCGGCGCGAGGATCTCCGCGGTCATCGCCGCGGTCGTCGTCTTGCCGTTCGTGGCCGAGATCAGCGCCGTCCCGAGCGGGAGCCGGGCCGCGAGCCGGTCGACTGCGCTCGGGTCGAGCATCGCGAGCAGCTTCCCGGGCACCGTCGTGCCGCCACCCGCACCGACGAGCCTGGAGAGTCCCGCAGCGGCGCGCGCAGCGGCAATTCCCGCAACCAGAGGGACGCGCGGACGCACCGATTCAGCGTATCCCGAATCTCAGGGAGGGCGCCGGATCCCTGAATCGAGTGATCTTTGCCTGCTTGGGCCCGGGTTCTCCCCTTAAAGGGTGATGAGTGACCCCCAGCACGAATCTACGGTCAGCCCGGATTTCAAATGGGTAACTGCGGATTTGCGCGCTGTGGCGCGGAAAGGGAGTGGAATGTCTAGAGATAACAACGGCACGGGCGGCCAAGTGCGCTCGAGTGCCCTTTGGGGAACGGGGAACCGCGGAGGTGACTCCCGCGCCAATGCCCTCTGGGGCAAGGGCGGGCGTGGCTTCGCTGCGTTCATGCTCGTTCTCGTTGCGACGGCTGTGCCGCTCGCAGGTGCCGGCAAGGGCAGCAACAAGCCTTCGTCGACGCCGAGCTATGTCGACGCGTACTTGACCGGCATGGCGGAGAACCATCCGAACACGCTCGTCAAGGCGATCATTCAGAGCACTGAAGGCGTGGGCGAAGCTCAAGATGCTTTCAAGCACGCCGGCCGGATGGACAGCTGCTGATCCGAAGGCGTCAAGGATTCGTACAAGTTCGTCAGCTCGGTCGCTGTGACCGTGAAGGCGAAGAAGATTCTGGTCATCGCGAAGAAGCCGGGCCTGACGATCACGCACGACTCGACGGTCGAGCTCTCCGCTGTTCCGAGCTCGGGCCAGCTGTGGCCGACTGCTTCGGGCGTCCGTCCGTTCTGGTCGGACGAGGAGCGTTTACGACGGCGAACACGCCGGCGATCGCGATCGTCGACTCCGGCATCGACAAGAACCGGAGCCGACTTCGATATGGGCGCCAGGGTGATCAAAGAGGTCAACCTGACGACCCTCGCAAACAACTCGCCCGGCGACGGCCGTGGCCACGGAACCTTCGTGGCAGGCATCGCCGCGGGTAGCGCGCCGAACTTTGCCGGCTCCGCTCCCCAGGCGAAGATCGTCTCGCTCGACGTCATGGACGACAACGGCATGGCGAGGACAAGCGACGTGATCGCGGCTGCCGAGTGGATCTTCAACAACCGCTCGCAGTACAACATCCGCGTTGCCAACTTCTCGCTGCACTCGACGACGCCGAGCAACTTCACGAAGGACCCGCTCGATCGGGCCGTCGAGAAGCTGTGGTTCAGCAACGTGGTCGTCGTCGTGGCTGCCGGGAACTACGGCAGGGCAGATGGGCCGAGCGGCGTACCGTTCGCCCCCGGCAACGACCCGTTCGTGATCACGGTCGGCGCCATCGACCTCGAGGGCTCGACGAGCGTCTGGAGGCACGAGGTTCCGTCCTGGTCGGCCTACGGCATGACGCTGGACGGCTTCCGTAAGCCCGAGATCTCGGCGGCTGGGCGCTACATGATCGGCCCGGTCCCGATGGGACGGACGCTGAAGACGGCGAAGCCCGAGAACGTCGTTGCCCCGACCTACATGCGGCTCTCGGGAACGTCGTTCGCGGCGCCGGTCGTCGCAGGCGCAGCGGCTCAGATCCTCGCCAGGAAGCCGAGCTGGACTCCTGACCAGGTGAAGGGCGCGCTCATGCAGCGGGCACGCTACGTGCCCGAGGAGGGCCTGACCGGAGCGGCCGGCGTGGGCGAGGTCAACGCTTCACGCTCCGCCATGCTCGGGAGGCCCGGCAACCCGAACCTGGCGCTCAACCGGTTCGTCGTCCCCGATATCGCCGGCATCAAGGCGCCCGTGTTCGACGCGGCGAGCTGGACTGATGTCGCCAAGGGCAACGCTTCCTGGGACTCAGCGTCCTGGGCAGACGTCACCTGGAGCGACGCGTCCTGGTCGTCCGTGACCTGGAGCGACGTCACCTGGAGTGACGTGACCTGGAGCGACGTGACCTGGAGCGACGTGCTCGCGGCGGAGGATCTCGCCCATGAGGACAACGCCGAGGGCGAAGTCGTCTCCCCGGTCGGTGACTACCTCCTGACTCCGGAGCAAGAGGCGGCTGCTGCTGCCGATCCGGATCTCGACATCCCGGAACCTTCCACTCCCTTAATCCGGACCACGTGACCCGGGGCCGGCCCTTGCGGCCGGCCCCGCCGTCACTCGGATGGGGGATGCCAGCCACATGCCGTCTACCTACCTTGAGACCGGGTCTCACTACTGCGGCCCCCTGCAGGCACAAGGAGACATTGAACACATGCGGTCTGAGCGAGTACCAGTGAGGCTTCGTGAGCGCGATTCCAAGCGAGCTCGCGTTCGGCCGTGGCCCCAGCTCGCGCCGACGGGGGAAGAACCCGCCTCTCGACACCGGCTCTCGTCTACCTGGTCGTGACCGCGCTGGCGGCCGGAGCCGCAGCCATCCCGGTGATGGGTCGGCTCCAGCACGAGGAGCAGACCGTGCGCCTGTGGTTGACGTTCATCCTGCTGGCGACGGCGACGGCGCTCGCGCAGGTGCTGCTCGTGAAGACGCCGCGGAACCAGTCGTACCACGCAACGATGGTGTTCCTGCTCCCGGCTGTCCTCCTGCTGCCGCCGGAGCTGGTCGTGCTGGTCGCAATCGCTCAGCACATCCCGGCCTGGCTGAAGAACCGAACGGCCTGGTACATCGAGTCGTTCAACATCTGCAACCACATCCTCGCCACGCTGGCGGCGTGGGGGAGTGCGCAACTCGTCCTGCAGGGAGACGGGATCGTCTCGAACCCTGACCTGCGCTTCGCACTCGCCGGCTGCGCGGCCTCACTCGTGCTCGTCGGACTGAACCACGCGCTGCTCGCTCCGATGCTCATGCTCGCGCGCGGCCACTCGATCAAGGATTCGGGCCTCTTCTCGTTCCACGGGCTCTCCACGGAGCTCGTGCTGTCGGCCCTCGGTGTCGTCCTCGCCACGTTCTGGAACCTCAACCCGTGGCTGATCCCCTTCGCGATCGCCCCGGTGCTCCTCATCCACCGGTCGCTCAGCGTGCCTCAGCTCGAGGCCGAGGCGCGGGTCGACCCCAAGACCGGCCTCTTCAACGCGCGCCACTTCGGTGTCGCGCTGGCGGAGGAGATCGCACGCGCACACCGCTTCGACCGGCCTTTCGCCCTGATCATGGCCGACCTCGACCTGCTCCGTGACATCAACAACTCGTACGGCCACCTCGCCGGCGACGCCGTGCTCAAGGGCATCGCCGAGGTGTTCCGCCTGCAACTGCGCCACTACGACGTCCCGGCGCGGTTCGGCGGCGAGGAGTTCAGCATCCTGCTGCCCGAGACGGACACGGAGGAGGCGCTGGAGATCGCGGAGCGCATCCGTGCGGCCGTTGCGGCTCGGGCCTTCGACGTCGAAACGTCGAGCCAGCCGATTCGCGCGACCATTTCGCTCGGCGTCGCCACCTTCCCACGGGACGGGACCGACTCCAACGAGCTCATCCACCAGGCTGACCTGGCCGTCTACCGGGCGAAGCTCCAGGGCCGAAACCGCGTCCTCGACGCGAGCTCGGAGCCTCTGGCGGTCCCGGTCGACCGCAAGCCGCAGCTCGTCGTGGTGCCGGAGGCGACCGACCACACCTCGCCGCTGCCACCGGCCGTCGAGGCGATTCCGCCCGAGGAGCGGCGTCATCCGCGGCCGCACGTCGTGCACGGCCCGAGCTTCCTACAGCTTTCGCGTCCTTTGGCGGCCGTCGTCTCGCTCGTCACGGCGATCGGAATCGGCGTCGGCGCCTTCGGGCTCGCCTTCGGCAGCAGCCAACATTTCTTCGCCCTGCTCGCGCTCGTCGTGCTCGTCGGCCTCGGCGAGGCCCTGGCCCTCGAGGTGGACGACGGCTCGATCTCGGTCAGCGCCGTGGGAGCCCTGGCCGGAGCGGCCCTCTTCGGGCCTCGAGCTGCGCTTCCGCTCGCGGTAACCACGGCAGCGGTCCACTGGAGCGCGCGACGCTACCCGGGCCACTACGTCCTCTTCAACATCGGCTCGCTCTGTCTGGCCTCACTCGCGGCCGCGGGAGTTTTCGCCATCGGCTTCGAGGGGACGCTCGGCGAGTTCGTGACCGTTGCGGCAGGTCTCGCCGCCGGCCTGACGTACTTCGCCGTCAACACGGGCCTGACGAGCCTGGCGATGGCCATGGAGGGCCACCAGCGCTGGTGGTCTGCCTGGCACGAACGCTTCGCCTGGCTGGCGCCGCACTGGGTCGTCTACGGCTTCGTCGGCGGCGTGATGGCGATCGCCTACCACGCCGCGGGTCTCTACGCCCTCGCCGTGTTCGCGGTGCCGCTCCTCCTCATGCGCAAGACGCAGGAGGCGTACCTCCGGCACACGCAGAAGAGCGCACACAAGCTACGCGAGGCTGCGGAGACGATCCAGAACCAGAACGTGTCCCTGGAGCGAGCGAACAAGCTCCTCAAGGAACGCTCGACGGCCGCCATGGAGAGCCTCTCGGCCACCGTCGACGCGCGCGACGCCTACACGGCTGGTCACTCGCGCCGCGTGCAGCAACTCGCTCTGGCGATCGGACGCGAGCTGAAGCTGTCGCAGGCCGAGCTCGACCTGCTCGGCCACGCAGCGCTCTTCCACGACATCGGCAAGCTCGCCGTCCCGGACGCGATCCTGCTCAAGCCCGCCGTCCTCACGGAAGAGGAGTGGACGCTCATGCAGCGACACTCGGACGAGGGCGCGCGCATCATCGACCGTCTTGGTTTCCTGAACGACGCCGTGCCTGCGATCCGCCACCACCACGAGCGTTTCGACGGCACCGGCTATCCAGATGGGCTGAAGGGGGAGGAGATCCCTCTCGGCGCACGGATCATCCACGTCGCCGATGCGCTCGACTCCATGCTGACGACCCGTATCTACCGAGCGGCCAGGCCGGCGATGGAGGCCATGGACGAGCTCAAGCGGGCTGCGGGAACCCAGTTCTGCCCGCGCTGCGTGGGCGCTCTCGAGAGCGTGCTGCCGCCGGAGATCCTGGCGGACGAGACCGCACGGCTCGAGCTGCTCGCCGTAGCGGCTTCCTGAGCCAACGTTCTAGGGTCCCCTTGCAAAACGCGTAGTCTGCTCTATTCTTATTGCCATGCCCCGGAAGAGGGCCTACCGCGCCCTCGCAAAGATCGATCGTGAGCGGTTGGCCGAGTTCCAGTCAGGGATTCGGCGCCGCTACTCGGACGAGCAGATCCTCGAGCAGCTCGCAGATTGCGCCGAGCGGCTCGGCCGCTCGCCGACGATGCGCGAGTTCGAAGAGGACGCGGAGACCACCGTGCACCCGCAGACGGTCATCCAGCACTTCGGGAGCTGGAACAAGGCGAAGCGCAAGGCCGGGCTCGTCCCTCGCCGCTTCGCCACGCGAGAGGACCTCGTCCGGCTCCTGCGAGAGCTCGGCGAGGAGCTGGGGCGGACGCCGACGGCCCGCGACCTCGACGAGCACCGCGCGTCGATGCCGTCCAAGTCGCTCTACTGGCACACCTTCGGCTCGCTGACGGCGGCGCTACGCGAGGCAGGCTTCGACGTGCCGGTCGGCGAGGAGCGCCTCGAGCGGGCGATCGATCAGGGCGCCGCGCTGGCGAAGAGTCTCGGCCGGCTGCCGAAGTTCGCCGACTGGGCCGAGGCACGGCGTGGGGGAGACGGCGAGATGCTCACCGAATGGCAGGTCTACCGGATGCTCGAACCTGGCGCCGGGGCGTGGTCGACGTTCCAGTTCCTGGTGTCGGAGCGTCTGGGCGAACAGGGAGTGAAGGTGTCGCCGGAAGGGCGACTAGCCAAGCGCAGCCGCAATCGCGGCTAGGCGGCGCAGACAGAGGACGCCCTCTTGCGGTGCGCGCACGGCGGGGAGGTCGCTCTCCTCGAACTCGCGGTTCGGCTTGAACCCCTTGGAGCGGGCAACCTTGCCGTTCTCGAGGGCGAGCAGCGTGCCCTCTGCAACCTCGCGCTTGCGCAGGCGGACGTTCAGGTACTTCTCGAGCAGCTCGAGCCCGAGCTCGCGTGGACGCGAAGAAGGTCTCACGCGACCCGACGCCGAGCCAGAGCGGCCGGCCGACGCCGCGCGCTACGAAGAGCGTGTCAGGGCGGCGCTCGTCGAGCCAGGCCGTTGCCATGGAGCCGCAGAGCTCTTCCAGCGCCTTGGCGCTCGAGTCCGCCTCCTCGGCGACCGCAAAGATCGCCTCGCTGTCGACGGTCATGCGCGGGGCGGCGCGCTCGAACCCGTGGCGGGTGAAGATCTCCTCGTCGTTCAGGATGATGCCGTTGTGGATGCCGACGACGCTCCCGTGGCGGATGGGATGGTTGTTGGCCTCGATCGTCGGGTGACCCTTGGTGTAGTCGCGCACGTGGATGAGCGCCTGTGTCGTCTTGGGCGACGACCGAGATGCGGTCCATCAGCGCGCTGGCGCCGGTTTGCTGCTTGTCGACGGTGATCGTTCGTCCGTCGGCGCCACGAAGGGCATAGCCGACGGCGTCGGCGCCACGCTCGGCGATCGCAGCGAGAAGCGCCTGAGCAGCAAGAGTCCGCGAGACGGGGCTCGAGCGATGCAGGCTGTATCCGGCGATTCCACACATATCAATCGATGCTAGGTGTCCTTCCAGACGGCATGGAAGGCTCCTACCTACTATCGACGCGAGACTTAACGTCTAGTTAGGTCCGCTTACAGCATCCTTACGTTCGTTCGGCCGGAACCGGGACGGCTGGCGTCCCTCATTTGAGGGTTCCCGAATGGGGGAGGGTGCGCCGATAAACCGCTCGAATGGCGCGGCCACTCCCTCAGCAACCTCCCGACCCCGAACACTTCGAGCCCAAGCTCGCGGTCGTTCCGGGTGCTCTCGACGACCCGAACGAGGAGGTCGAAGAGGCCGAGGAGGCCGAGGAGAAAGAGGACGCGCCCGAGAAGAAGCACGTCGCCGGGGCGACCCAGGATCCACTCAAGCTCTACGTGCGCCAGATCGGCGACGGCCGACTGCTCACTCCGGTCGAAGAGCGTGAGCTCGCCAGGCGCAAGGACGAAGGCGACGAGGCTGCCAAGGCCAAGCTGATCGAGTCGAACCTGCGGCTCGTGATGTCGATCACCCGGAACTACACGAAAGCCGGCGTCCCTCTCCTCGACCTGATCCAGGAGGGAAACCTCGGTCTGATCCGAGCCGTCGAGAAGTTCGACTACAAGCTCGGGTTCAAGCTCTCCACGTACGCCACCTGGTGGATTCGCCAGGCCGTGACCCGCGCCCTTGCCGACCAGGGCCGCACGATCCGGCTTCCCGTCCACGTCGCCGAGCAGACGCGCAAGGTCCTGCGCGCACGGCGCGTCCTCACCCAGAAATTGAACCGTGATCCACTCGTCCCCGAGATCGCGAAAGAGAGCGGCTTCACGCCCGAGCGCGTCCAGGAGCTCCTCGACCTCGTCGAGGACCCGGTCAGCCTCGAGACTCCTGTCGGCGACGGCGAGAGCCTCTACGGCGACCTGATCGAGGACACGAAGACCGATCGTCCGGACGCGGCGACCGCCAAGGCTCTGCGCTCGAAGGAGCTCGCCGGCGCGCTCGAGCGGCTCAACCCGCGCATGCGCCGGGTGCTGGCTCTGCGCTTCGGCCTCGACGGGCACCATCCCCAGACGCTCGAGCAGGTCGGTGTCGGTCTCGGCATCACCCGCGAGCGGGTTCGCCAGCTCGAGTCTCGCGCTCTGCGGGAACTGCGCAACGTCGCTCCCGGGCTTGCAGCTCTACCTCGACGAGACCTAGGAAACCCCGCCCCTGTGACAGGAGTACCGATCGGTACCCTGGACAGCGTGGAGGACAGGGCCTTCTTCGTCGACTGCCATTCGCATGTCGTCCCATCCGGTGACGACGGCGCTTCGTCCGTGCGTCAGGGGCATCGAGCTCTGTCGCGAGGCGGCTGCCCACGGCACGGCGATCCTCTTTGCGACGCCGCACGTCTGGCCGCACCTGACGCTGACTCCCGAGCGCGAGGTCGCCATTCGCAAGGCCTACGAGGAGATGCGCCCGCACGCAGGCCTGGAGTTGCGGCTCGGGTTCGAGTTGACGCCGCATCCCCGGCTCCTGCGCGAGGACATGGCGCGCTACGAGCTCGAGGGCACCGGTTGCGTGCTGGTCGAGGTCCCGTTCACCGGCGGGCCAGAGGTCCTCTTCCGAGTGGGGGAGCACATCGAGTCCAGCGGGTTTCGGCCCGTCATCGGACACCCCGAGCGCACCGAGACCGTCCTGGACGATCCGGGAGTGGCGGAGGAGCTGGCCGGCCGCGGCTGGGCGCTGCAATTGAACGGAACGAGCCTGCTCGGGTTGCACGGGCCGGGCCCCGAGGAGCTCGCGTGGCGCTTTCTGGAGAACGGCCAGGCTTCGCTCGTGGCGTCGGACGGTCATCGCGCGACTCGACCGCCGCACCTCGACGAGGCCTACGAGAAGGCCAGCGAGAGGCTAGGGGAGGAAGCGGTGCGTTTCTTCGACGGGTCCGCGCTCGGCCTCAGCCGGCAACAGACTCCATCTCGCGCAGTTTCGACAGGCGCCTGAGGGCGTGCACCTCGATCTGGCGGACGCGCTCGCGCGTCAGCCCGAGGCGGCGGCCGATCTCCTCTAGCGTCTTCGGCTCGGCTTCGCCCAGCCCATAGCGGAGGGCGAGCACCTTGCGCTCGCGGTCGGAGAGAGCGGCCAGCCCGCGGAGCAGCGCCTGGCTGCGTAGCGAGATTTCGACCTCGTCCTCGGGAGACGGCCCGTCGCCGGCCACGAAGTCACCGAAGACCGCGTCTTCCTGCTCGCCGACCGGCTGATCGAGGCTGGTCGACGCACGAGCGGCTGCCCGCACCTCGCGCGCCTGGTCGATCGGGAGGCTCGCTTCCTCGGCTATCTCTGCGAGCGTCGGCTCGCGGCCGAGCTGCGTCCAGAGGATTCGCTCGGCCTTGTTCATCTTCTGCAGGCGCTCGACGATGTGCACCGGCATCCGGATCGTGCGCGCCTTGTCGGCCAGCGCGCGGGCGACGGCCTGGCGGATCCACCAGGTCGCGTAGGTCGAGAACTTGAACCCTCGGCGCCAGTCGAACTTCTCGACGGCGCGGATGAGCCCGAGCGTGCCTTCCTGGATCAGGTCGAGGAACGGCAGGCCCTGGTTGCGGTAGTTCTTGGCGATCGAGACGACGAGGCGGAGGTTCGACTGGATCATCCGCTGCTTGGCCTGCCATGTCGCCGCGCTCGATCTTCTTGGCGAGCTCGACTTCCTGGGCCGCCGTCAGCAGAGCGTGCCGGCCGGCCTCGCGCAGGAAGAGCTGCAGCGCATCGGTCGTCGTCTCGTAGACCTGCGGCTGCGGAGGAGGCTGCGGAGCCTTTTCGTCGTCGATGAGGTCGACTCCGCGCTGTTCGAGCTCTCGCTGAAGCGCTTCGGCCTCGAGCGGCGCCAGTTCATGCGTCTCGATCAGGTCTGTGAGCTCGCTGACGCGCACTGAGCCATGTTGCTCAGCCGTTTCGATCAGCTGTTTTACGTCCTCAGTCGCGAGGACGTGGTCGATCTCAACAGTCATGCTCGCCGTCCTCTTATTCCTGGGCTCCCGGCAGACCAAACACCATACCCGCAGTTCTCGCGTCAATCCAGTTCTCAGCCCAAAAGCCGACGCACGATAACGCGCGTTATGTCAAGTTGGCAGAAGAAGCTCGAACTCGAGCTCGTGCCTGATCGGAAGCCCGTAGTCCCCTACCTCGGGGATCTCGGGCTTCAGCTGCCTGCCGGCGGTGACCGCGTCGCGGTGCAGCGCGACGAGATCCCAGCCGCGGCGCTGGTAGAAGCGCACGGCGTCGAGGTTGTCGTTGGTCGTTATGAGCCACGCACGGGCGCAGCCGGCCTTTCGGGCCTCGTCCGCTGCAGCCGCGAGCAGAGCGGTGCCTATCCCCTGCCGGCGCGTCAGAGCCTCCAGGGCGACGACCTCGAGCTCGTCGTTTTCGATGCGCACGAGCGCGTAACCGACCGTCGCTCCTGCGTGCTCGGCGAGGAAGCCGTCCAGCTTCGACGCGTCCTCGGTCAGGCGCCCGCGGCTCAAAATGCGCAGGTGCCCGGCCTGCGCTAGGGTCTCGCGAAGCCAATCCCGGTCGGAGTCTTCAACAGGCCGAACCGAGACTGTTTGTGGTTCCACGCAGGGATTGTCTCCTACTCTCCACAGCATGTGAACAGATTGGAAGATCTGCTGTGGACAATGTGGAAAACTGAACTTTCTGCAAATTGCGGGAGAAGTGTTTTCGGCGCCCTTGAATCGGACTGGACAGGCCCCTATTGTCCCCATTGCGCCGAGCACGGAGCGCAAGTAGGTCGAAGCGACACCTGGCGACTGTAGGCGGAAGCCGAAAGTTGGTGGGAGCCGCAGACGAAAGCGCAACCGGCTCGGCGAATTTTTATGGTCCCGTACGGTCCTTCGTGTGGCAGTAGCATTTCTCTCGCATGCACCTGCGCCCGCCTAGCATCGACAAAGGGGTCACCGCCGGCGCTTGGGGCATCGGCTTCGGGCTCTTTCTCTTCTTCGGGATGCTGTCCGTCGACGTGTCGCGGGGGATCGCGTTCGTCCTCGCTGCACTGAGCGGTGCGGCGATCTTCCTCTTCGTCCGCATCAACGGCGAAGAGGAGCGGCGCCGGGTCTAGACGAAGCGCGCGCGAGAGCGATGGTCGCCGGCCAGCGCGCTGAGCAGGCGGCGTGAGAGCTCTTGGCCGAGGCGTTGCTCGAGGCGGGAGGCGACCGGAGGCCGGCCGTCGTAGCGCGGCGCGAGTCGGGTGCAGTGCTCGAGGATCAAGCCGAGCCCGCGGCTGGGATTCGACGTGGCGGCGTCCATTGTTCTGGCCTTCTTATCGGCATGACGCAGGCACCCGCTCGATCCCTGACGGGAGTGAGCGGATGCCCGCTAGCTAGCGGTCAGCCGTCGGGATCGCCGGAGCGCGGCGCTGGGCCGCCCTCGTGGATCCGCACGCGACGGTCGTCTTCGTCCGGCGGTGGAGCCTCTGCCGGCGGCTCCTCGGCGACAGGCTCGGCCTTCCGGCGGACCCGAGGGCCGGTGGTGTCGAATGTGAGGCCGAACACGAGCCCGAGGCCGAATGCGATCGCGAGCGTGGCGATTGCCAGATCTCCGACGACGCCGTCGATTCCGAGATCGTTCGACCAGTCGCGCACGTCTCCGCCCAGGAGCCCCTCTCCCGGCTGGGCGTACAGAAGGACCCACCCGCCGGCGATCAGCGCCGGGAGAAAGGCGAAGAGAAAGACGTTGAGCGAGAGCCGGGGCCAGCCCCACTTCGTCCAGCCGCCGAGCACCTGTGACAGGGCCATGACCAGGCCCGCCAGGGCACACATCAGGACCGCCCACCAGAACTCCCCTCGTCCGGTGGACTCACCGGAGAGCGGATCGACGCCCAACCAGATCAGGACGCCCGCGACGATCACGCCGACGAGGGTTATTGCTCCGCGAGTCAGGCCATACATCAGAGAACCACCTCCATACGGGGTCCTTGCCCCGCTTAGGCGCTTCCTAGTCCAGGAACAGCCGACGTGCGTCGAAGCTCGCCGAGTCGAGCTCCGATCGAAACTCCGAGACGATCGCCTCGGCGTCCTCGGGAAAGACGAACGGCACCACGCCCACCTCTGCATCGTTGTGGAACGGCAGGTCGACGTGCTCCGGCGAGACGAGGTTGACCGACACCTTGCTGCAGGCCGGGCAGTGCACGGCCAGGCCGAGCGACCCGTCGCCGGGGGCGAGCACGAAGAATGAGGATGGAAACACCGGGCGCGGCCGACCCTCCGGGTAGCAGAAGAAGCTCCACGGCCACTCTCCGGCCTGGATCTGCCGAGCCGCGAGGTCGCCCAGCTCGGTTGCGGCGGGCTCGAGTCGAGCGGTCATCAGGTTGACGAACTGCCCCTCCCCCAGGCCGAGCGGCGCCCAGTCGAGCTCGTCGTCCGACACCAGGCCCAGGTGCTCGTCTCCGCACCCGCACTCGAAGAGCACGCGGTACACGGCGGGGTGACTCGCACCCGGGAGCCGTTCGAGCGTGCGGAACGAGGACAGGCGCACCTTGGTCTCCCCCCGCGAAGGGCACGGGAAGGTGTAGTGAGTGGTGAGCGCGTCGTACACCTAGGGCTCCTACGACGTTCCATCGGCCTCGTTCATGAGGCCCTAGACCTCCTCAATAGTGAATGAGCGAGAAGACGTCGTAGTCCGAGATCTGCTCTCGGCCCTTCAGAAAGTCGAGCTCGATGATGAAGGCCATCCCGATGACTTCGCCTCCGAGCTGCTCCACGAGGCCTGCCATCGCCTTGGACGTGCCTCCGGTGGCCAGTACGTCGTCGTGGATGAGGACGCGCGAGCCGCCCTTGAAGGCATCGGCCTGCAGCTCCAGTGCGTTCGTTCCGTACTCGAGCGCATATTCGGCGCCGATCGTGGCCAGGGGCAGCTTTCCCGGCCGGCGCGCGGGGACGAAGCCGCAGCCCAGGCTGTAGGCCACCGCCGAGCCGATGAAGAACCCTCGGGCCTCGCCGCCGACGACGATGTCGGGCTTCTTCGGCTCAGCCCATTCGGCCATGAGGTCGATCGTCTCCTTCAGCGCCTCGCGGTCGGCCAGCAGGGGCATGATGTCCCGGAAGATGACGCCCTCCACGGGCCAGTCCGGAACGTCCCTGATCTTGGCCTTCAGCTCGTCGACGCCCATCAGTGCGCGGCAACTCTACGCAGCGCGCGGGCGAACAGCACCTGCCCCAGTTCCTGAGCGACCTCCGAGAGGGTCTGCAGGTCGTCGAGCGCAGCCTGGCGCCGCTCGGGATTGCGCGAGCGCAGCGCAGGCGCGAGCAACTGCTCGAGCAGGCTCGCCTCGCGCTCCGCTGCCGTGCGGAACGCGCGCAGGTGCCGGGGATCGATCCCGTAGGCCGAGAGCTTGACGCAGGCTGCCGCCACGTCAGCGTCCGCCGCTCCGTAGCGCTTCTCGCGGCCGTCGGTTCGCGGCGAGAGCAGCCCGTACTCCTCGAGCTCCCGCACCAGGGCGGGAGTTGCACCCGAGCGCTCGGCCAGCTCGCGAGCGTCGATCTCTTCCTCCAGCCCCACCAGGCCCGCGGCGCGCCGCTTGCGCTTCCCCTTCGCCGCCCCCGGATCGGCCAGCTCCTGCCGGATCACCCGGAGCGGGAGGAATTCGTCCCGCTGCAGTCGCAGGATCGTTCGCAGGCGCTCGACGTCGTCCTGGTCGAAGAGCCGGTAGCGGCCCTTCGTCCGCTTCGGCTTGAGCAGCCCCTGGTCCTCCAGGTAGCGGATCTTCGAGATCGCGACGTCCGGAAACTCGTCCTGCAAGGCGCGGCAGACGGCCCCGATGTGCAGCAGGCCCTCGGCCGGCTCGGCTTTCGGCAGCGCGCTCATGCTGTCAGGAAGGTGAGCTTGTACTTGCCGATCTGCACTTCGTCGCCGTCCTCCAGCCCCCCGGACTCGATTCGCCGGCGGTTCAGGAACGTGCCGTTCAGGCTCCCCTGGTCCTCGATGAGGAACTGATCGTTCGAGCGCTTGACGAGGGCGTGCCGGCGGGACACGGTCACGTCGTCGAGGAAGATGTCGCAGTCGGGCGAGCGGCCCACCGTCGTGCTCTCCTGCTCGAGGAGGAAGTGCTCACCGGCGCGACCGCCTCCGGAACGCACGACGAGGGCGGGGCCCTCGGTCTTGATCTCGTCCAAGATGTCCGCCGATTCCTCGTCGCCGTCTTCGGGCGTAAAGCTCATCGTCGTGTCCGCGCCCGACTCGTCACGGACGAGCAACGCTCCGCACTTCGTGCAGTAGTTGGCGGTCTCGGGGTTCTGAAAACCGCACTCCGGGCAGTACACGTGGCTCAAGTCAGGCCTCGGTCGGCGGCGCGGCCTTGCCGGCGAGGATGTTTGCGAGGCGGTCGACGTCGACCTCTTCGAGCACGCTCCGCCCCTCGGACTTCTGGAGCCTGGCGACGAGCTCGGTGCGCAGCATGTCGATACGGCCGTGCAAAAGGCGCCGCCGGTACGAGATCTCCTGCTCCTCGTGGGTCAGCTTGTCGATGAGCTCCTTGAGGTCGGAGTCGTCCATTGCAGCGAGATCGGGAAACGGTTCCACGGAAGCGGCGCCTTTCTGTCGTTGTTGGGCCGGTGGCAGTAAAGCAGCAGCGGCGGCAAGGTTCAACCTCAGCTTGAGATTTGAGCCTCGGTCTCCCCCACTTCACGTTGCAGGACGTCCTCGACGAGGGAGCGGAGCTCCTCCTCCAATTCCTTCGACACCTCGTCGGTCGAGCCTTCCGCGTAGATGTGGATCAGAGGCTCGTCGGCGTCGGGCAGCACCTGCGCCCAGCCGCGGCGGTCGGTCACCTTGATTCCGTCGAGGAGATCCAGTTTTCGATCCTTCAGACGCTCGGTGAGCACGCGCATGACGAGCCCCTTCTGCGACCACGGGCAGGGCAGCTGCCGGTGGACGAGGGTCGACACCGGAAGGTCTCCGACAAGAGACGAGAGCGGCTCCTCGACCGGGGCCAGGAGCTCGAGCAGGTTGCAGAGGCTGGCCGTTGCGTCATAGGCGGGCAGGAAGCTCGGAAACACGTATCCCCCGCCGACCGCGCCGGCGAAGATCACACCGTCCGCGGCCGCCGCCTTGGTCAGCTCGCTCAGAGAGGCCGGGGTGCGGATGATCTCCAGGTCGCTCTTCTTCACGATGCGATCCACCTGGCTCGTGACCGTCACCGGGAAGGCCAGCTTGCCGCGCCGGCCGTTCGAGCCGAGGAGGCGCAGGAAGAGCAGGAGCGTCTGCTCGACGGGGATCTCATGGCCCTCCTCGTCGATCAAGTAGAGCCGCTCTGCAGAGCGGTCGAACACGGCGCCGAAGTCCGCCCCGACTGCGGCGACCAGCTTCTTCGTCTGGCCGATCAGGCTCCGGAGGGACGTGTCGCCGCTGCCGGCCTGCGCCGGGGAGAACGCGTGCGCGGAGACGGCCTCCACTCCCAACGGCCCGAGGACGAGTGGGAGCACGAGCGACGCTGCCGAGTACCCGTAGTCGACGACGATGCGGAACCCCCGGCTGCGAATCGCTTCGGCGTCGAGGGTCGCCAGGAGATCCGCGGCGTAGCTCTCGCGGGCCTGCACCGGGTAGTCCACCGTCCCCACGTCGGCGGCCGCTGCACGTCGCAGTTCTTGACGGGAGTAGTGCTTCTCGATCTCCTTCTGCATTCCCGGCGTGAGCTGGATCCCCGGCTGCTCGAAGAAGCGGATGGTGACGACCTCCTGGTCGGCCGAGCTGAGGCCGACGTGGAAGCCGGCGTCGTAGTCGTGCTTCTTCAACAGGTGGCGCCCTACCGCGCTCGGCAGCACGCGCAGGTCGGCCACGTTCACGCCCGTTGAGTTGAGGCCGGCGATCATGGCCCGCTCCACGAGCCGGCAAGCGGCATCGGCCTCGCGGCTCGCGACCACCTGTGCGCCGCGCGGCAGAGCTGTGCCCAGCGCGACGGCGAGACGCGTGACGACCTCGGGCGTGAGATCGACGTTCACGAGCCCCGAGACGCCGTCCTTGCCGAAGAGGCTCGACGAGGCGCGGGACTCCCAGATCAGGCTCTCGTAGATCTGGGTGCCGGTCTCGACCTCCTTGTGCGGATAGACCTTCACACCGGGCATGAGGACGCTCTCCTCGCCGATCGTCACTTCGTCCCCCAGCGCCACGCCCTCGTGCAGGCGCGCATGGGCGCGGATGTCACAGGAGCGGCCGACGATGGCGCCTTCGACGAGCCCACCGCGACCGATGTGCGTGGAGGCGTCGATCACGGATCGCGCCGTCCGTGCCCGCTCCCTGAGCGTGACGTTCGTGCCGAGGACCGAGTACGGGCCGACGGTCGCCTCGCGCGCGACGCGGCAGTAGTTCCCGAGGAAGGCCGGTCCCTCGAGCCGGTCGATGTCGTCGAGGTCGACGCTCTCCCCCACCCAGATGTTGCCCCGCAGGCGGACGCCGGGGACATTCAGGCGGACGCTCTCGTCGAGCGCGTCGAAATTGGCCTGCCGGTACTGATCGAGGTTGCCGATGTCCTGCCAGTAGCCCTCCATGGGCTGGCCGTAGATGGGGCGACCCATCTCGAGCAGAAGCGGGAAGAGCTCCTTGGAGAAGTCGTACGGCCGGTCGGTCGGTATGTGCCGCAGGACCTCAGGCTCCAGGACATAGACGCCGGTGTTGATCGTGTCCGAGAAGACCTGGCTCCACGAGGGCTTCTCCAGGAAGCGCTCGACCCGTCCGTCGTCGTCGGTGACGACGATCCCGAACTCGAGGGGATTCTCGACCGACTTGAGCCCGATCGTCACCGCCGCTTCTTTCTCCTTGTGGAATTCGACGAGCTTCGTCAGGTCGAAGTCGCAGAGCGCGTCGCCCGAGATGACGAGGAAGGTGTCGTCGAGCCTGTCCGAGGCCAGGCGGACCGAGCCCGCCGTGCCGAGCGGCGTCTCCTCGACGGAGTACTCCATGTTCAGCCCGAGGGTCTCGCCGTCTCCGAAGTACGAGCGGATTGCCTGCGGCAGGAACGCGACGGTCACGATCACGTCCTCGAAGCCATGTTCGCGGAGCAGCTCGACGATGTGCTCCATGCAGGGCTTGCCGACGATCGGGACCATCGGCTTCGGCTGGTTCGAGGTCAGCGGCCGGAGCCGCGTGCCCTCGCCGCCGGCCATGACGACGGCCTTCATGTGTCACTCCCCCGGACTGCGGTCAGGAGATACTGAGCCCCGGCCGCGACCGCGAGCGCGACCCCGAACCAGAAGACCCAGAGCGGCCAGTCCGCGCTGGGCTCGGTGAGGAGAACGAAGAAGAGCGCGCAGTAGAGGACCCACGTCGCCGCCTTCCCCAGGAAGTTGACGTTCAGCTCGTAGCCACGCGGCATGAGCAGCTTGTACCCGGCGATGAGCAGAACGTCCCGCGCGATGATGATCGCGAGGGCGGCCCACGGGAGCCGGTCGTGGACGAGGACGAGCAGGATGACCGCCGCATCGATCATCAGCCGGTCGGCGAGTGGATCGGCCACGCGTCCGAAGTCGGACTGGACGTTCAGGCGCCGCGCGAGCCAGCCGTCCAGATAGTCGCTGACCCCGGCAACGCCGAAGACGACCGCTGCCGCCACGCTGTACCCGTCGTCGGCGGGCACGAGCAGCACGATGAACAGCGGGATGAGGAGCAGCCGCAGCAGGGTGAGCGCGTTCGGAAGAGCTGCGAGCGGCGCCGGCACCGCGGAGGCGGACATAGCGCAAGGATAGAGCGCGCGCCCCGGCCCAGTGTGCGCGATTTGCTCGTATTTCGTGACAGACGGGTGCGCTTTTCCCCGATACGATCGTCAACGGGAGGAGGCCGGGGGAACCTATTTAATGGGCGCTGTGGCGGAGCCTCTGACGATTCCCGGCTTCGTCAACGCTCACAGCCACGCGTTCCAGCGTGTGCTTCGTGGGCAAGAGGAAGGCCCGGACTTCTGGGGCTGGCGGGACCGCATGATCGCCCACGCCGATCAGCAGACTCCGGAAACCGTCCGCCGCGAGTACGAGGTCGCCTACCGAGAGATGCGCGCCGCGGGCTACACCGCTGTGGGCGAGTTCCACTATCTCGGCTTCGACGAGGCGCTCGCTGCGTCGGAGGCAGCCGAGGCCGCAGGCGTCGGCTTCGTGCTCCTCTACGCCGCCTACGGCCGCGGCGGCACCGACCGCTTCCGTCAGGCCTCGGTCGACGAGTACCTCCGCCAGGTCGACGACTTGCGCGCGCGTGGCCTGACGGTCGGCGTTGCCCCCCACTCCGTCCGCACCTGCCCGTCGGACTGGCTCGAGGCGATCGCTCGCTACGCCGACCAGGAGAAGCTCGTCCTCCACGTCCACGCCGACGAGCAGCCGCGCGAGATCGAAGAGTGCCTCGCCGAGCATGGAATCCGCCCCATCGAGCTCCTCGCCCGAACCGGATGCCTCGGCGCGCGCACCACCATCGTCCACGCCACACACGCCGACGACGCCGAGCTCGACCTGGTGGCCGACAGCGGCGCTCGGATCTGCGTCTGCCCGACGACCGAGGCGAACCTCGGCGACGGCTTCCTCCGCGTCGAAGCGGTGTGCGAGCGCGGCATCGGGCTGTGCATCGGCTCGGACTCGAACGTCCGCGTCGATCCGCTCGAGGAATTGCGGGAGCTCGAAGGAATTGCCCGCCGCCGGAAGCTCGCCCGCGGTGTCATCTCCGCGAGCACCCTCCTGTGCTTCGGGTCCGACGAGGGCGCGGCGTCACTCGGCATCGACAGCTGGGACGACGTCGTCGTCGACGTCTCACATCCAGCTTTTGACGGCATCACGGGCGACGTCTTCGCGGCGCTCGTCATGAGCTGCTCGGCCGACGTGCTGTCCTAGGACTAGATGATCCGCGCGCCGAGTGCGCTCGCGGCCAGCTCGACCGCCAGACCCGCAGTCGTGTTCTCGTGGTCGCGGATCGGGTTCACCTCGACGATCTCGAGCGAGTCCAGGCTCGCATTCTCGGCGACGAGCTCCAGCGCCAGATGCGCCTCTCGGTAGGAGAGGCCGCCGCGCACGGGGTTGCCCACCCCTGGAGCGAATTCCGGATCGACGACGTCGAGGTCGACCGAGACGTGGAAGAAGGCTCCTCCGCTGACGCGTGCGATCGCCTCGCGCAGGATCGGCTCCACGCCGCGCCGGTCGATGTCGCTGATCGTGTAGACGGCGATGTCGAGCTCCCGCACGAGCTCCTGCTCACCAGGGTCGAGCGAGCGAACCCCCACGAGCGCGACATGCTCGGGAGCGAGCGACGGCAGGCGGACGCCGTCGCGGGCGAACTCCTCGCCGCAGAGCCCCATCGCCGCAGCGAGCGGCATCCCGTGCACGTTCCCACTCGGACTCGTGAGCGGGGTGTTCATGTCCCCGTGAGCGTCGAGCCAGAGAGCTCCGCCGAGCCCGGAGGACGCGAGCCCGCTCATCGTGCCGAGCGCGATCGAGTGGTCGCCGCCGAGGACGAGCGGCAGGAATCCCGCCGCCCGCGCCCACTCGACCTGCTCGGCCACGCGCGAGCACGTCTCCAGGATCTCTTCGAGGAAGCGCGCGCGCTCGGAGCCGCGAGGGCGCGTCTCGGCGAGCTCGGCCTGGACGTTCCCCCAGTCCTCGACGTCCAGCCCCGACCTGACTAGCCGCTCACGGAGCCCCGCATAACGAATCGCCGACGGCCCCATGTCGACACCGCGGCGCCCCGCGCCGAGGTCGAGAGCTGCTCCGAGGATGGCGACGCGCTGCGGCACGCCGTTAGATCTCGGTCGCCCATTCCCGGTACCGCGCCATCTGCTTGAGAGCGAATACGTACAGCACCAAGCTGACGAGGACTGCGGCCGCGAGGACGATCAGCCAGATCCGCGGCCCGATCGGCCGACTCAGACCGATCGTCACGAGCAGCAGGGGCATCCAGACGTAGAGGATCGAAGCGCAGACGCCACAGACCACGCAGGCGCCGAGGAGCCTGAAGGGGTTGTGATCCGCCGGGAGCAGCAGGTCTCGCTGCTTGACCCGCCGCGGCACCCTCGCTGGCCGCGTGTTGAGCTCGAACGAGGCCCGATCCCAGCTCCGCACGCTCTCAGCCTAGCTCAGCCCTCGAGCGAGGCGGCTCGCCTCTCGGCCGCTTCTGCCCGCTCCTGTGCTCGCTTGGCCTCACGCGCAGCCTTGTCGGCCGCCTTCCGAGCGGCAGCGGACTCCTTCCTCGCCTCGGCGACGGCCTCTCGCTTGCGCTTCTTCTGTGCCGCGGCCCGCTCGCGTGCGCGGTTGCGCTGCGGTCGCGCACGCCCCTTCCGCTGCGGGGCGACGTGTAACAGGGGCCCGAAGCCGACCGACTCCACGTCCTCGCTCAGACGACCCTTGCGCAAGAGCTTCGCCGCCGCCGGGTCCGAGGATGCGGCCCGTAGCGTTGCCGAGATCCTCTGGGCCGTGGTCGGTGTGGCCTTGGCACCCGCGTGCTCGAGGATTTCGCGCGCGGCGTCGACCAGCTCACCGGCGAGCTCGTGCTGGGCGCGACTCGCCTCGCGAACATCGGCACCCTTCTTGCCGGCGAGCACGTCGCGCTGCGCCTTCCGCAGCGCATCGCCGGCCTTCACGAGCTCGGCGACTTCCTGTGGATGCTGCCGGGCGAGCTGGTTCACGGCCCAGGCCGAGACGGACGGCTTCTTGAGCGCGCGCACTTCCTCCGCCTCGTCCTTGCGTCCCGCCTTCTGCAGCTCGCGGACGAGCGCGTTCCGTGCGCCCGTGAACTCTTCGCGCGGCAAGCCGTACAGACGGTCGAGGTCGCGTTCAGCCGGCATGGCTCAGAAGGTTAGTGCCGAGAGAGCGTGTACAAACGAAGAGACCCCGCCATAGGGACGGGGTGTCTTCGTCGCAGGTTGCGCGGGGTGGCTAGTTCACCGTGACCTGTCCCTCAGGTGCGTCGAGAAGGTCCAGATCTGGCTGTTCCGTGCAGGGAACGTCAATGCCGATAAACGAAAAGCTGATTTGATCGGCTGGATCGTTCGCTGAGGTGCCATTGTCTTGAACGCTTGTAATGACGGATAGGCCGGCAAGGTCGAACACCTCTCCGGTATCTGGATCAGTAAATCTCCCAGTGGTGATCACGCCGCTGATCCACGCTCGGTCACCGTCGACGACCAAGCAGTCAACGACAGCATGAAAGCCATCCCCGTGAGCGAATCGGTCCGTGTATTGGCCGGACACGCTCCCATCGGCGTACTCTCTCGCACTGAGAGAGAAATTCCCGTCGCAGCCGGGGTGTGTGCGCCGACCAGCGCTAGGCACGCATCCGGCGAGCCAACGTTCACCCGGTGCACGACGGGGCCCGTCGCAAATGCCATCGTGGTCAGGATCAGGGCGGCGGCCGCCGCAACGAGCGAGACGACCATGACCGAAACGATCGGTCGTTTCATAGTCCTCACCTCCTTGAGGAGTATTGCGCGCGTCGCTGTCCAGCTTACTAAGCGCGGGGTTATCGTCATCCCCGTAACGACCCGCCGGATGCCGGGCAAAATGGAATTTCGCTTGGGCGGTCTAACGATCGCGCTGCTAACCCTTCAGCCGCGTATTGACGATCCGCAAGGGAACGAAGGCGAGGCGGCCTCGGCGGCGGCGGTACATCTGGTTCCACGTCACGAACAGGCCGCTTGGCTCGAGTCCGGCGTCCAGCCACGGCGCTGCACCGGGAGATGGCGAGAGCGGCGTCCCGGCCGCTCGAGAGCCGCAACAGATGGATCGCGCCGCCGGTCGCGTACGCGGCGAGGTCACCCTGGACATCGAGGAGGTACGGGGGCAACCCCTCGTTGGCGGCGAGCGGAAGCGTCTGCTTCTTCTCTCCGGTCGCGGCGTCGTAGACGTCGAGAGAAACGCCCTGCTGCACCGCGAGTGTCCTGCCGCGAAGCCTCGCGTTGACGATGCCCGGGCCGAGGCTCCAGCCTCGGAGCACACGGCCGCTTGTCGAGAGCAGCCGCACGAGCCCGCTGGCGCGACTGTGAGCACCCTTCCGGCGTCGACGGAAGTCGTGATTCCACCCGCGGCCCCGGCCAGGCGGAGACAGACGGGTCGGGAAGGCGAGCCACGGAGGTCCGAGTTCCGCGGGCACTTCCTCCCTCGATGCGGGCGCGGGAGCAGAAGCCAGGCCCTGGGCGTCCTCTGCTTGCCGTGGTAGGTCGTGAACGCGATCGTGCTTCCGCGGCCGACTAGGTTGCCGATGGTGTCGCCGCCCCCTTCTTGGTCGGCAAGGGTCTCGGTCACGAAGGTCGGGCGTCGGGCGCCGAGGCGAAGGGTCTCGAGCGCGGTCGCAACGAACGTGTTGCCGCTCTCGTAACACAGCCACGCGAGCGCTTACCAGCAAGGACGAGGCCGCTCGAAGCGCACAAGCCGAGGTGTGCGCACAGTGCGTCGAGCGCCCGCGTTCCAGACGACTGCACGTCCGCCGCGGGAGCTCTCGGAATTGATGTAGGGAATCGCCCGGCTGCCGTCTGTAGCCACGCCCCCAAGCGGAGAGGCAAACGTGCGCTTCCGCGCCAGCGGCAACGTGATGGTGTGGGGAACGGGCTCTCGACCCGACAGGCGTGGGCCGATCATCCAGCGCGGCTCCGCATTCGAGCCGCCTGCTGGAAATGGCTGCGTGACGGCGCGATTCCGCCCTGTGCCGAGCGTGGCCACGAACACATCCTCTTCCTGCGACTCGCGATAGCGCCCGCGGGTATAGAGGAGCGCGGCGCCGTCAGCCGACCATGTTGGCTCGTTGGAGGATTCGCCTCCCCGGCTCACGCTGACCCGCTTGAGCCCGGTGCCATTGGTTCGAGCCGTGTAGACGGCGTGCACCTCGTGCGGTAGCCACTTGGCGAAGGCGATCCGGGAGCCACTCGGAGACCACTGAGGAGAGTCAGCCGCTCGCGCCAGACGCCTATTGCCCGAGCCGTTGGCCGCGACCGTGAACAGGTCTTGCCGTCCCCGACGACACACGGAGTACGCAAGCCGCCGCGAATCCGGCGACCAGGAGGGCGTTTCCCAATCAACGACCCGGCGTAGACCTACCCGTCGGGGCTCCCCGCCTCCAGCGGGGATCACGTAAAGCCTCTGTCCGTCGACGAACGCGACCGTGCGCCCATCGGGAGACCAGCTCGCGTGGCGGCCGCTCTCGGCCAGGGTTGTAACGGCGCCGCTTGCGACGTCGGCGACGAGCAGCTTCTCGCCGTCGGCGTCGCACACGAGCCGCGTCGAGTCCGGCGACCACGCGGCCAGCCCAAAGCAGCCTGGAAGGAGACGGCGGCCCCTCCCGTCAGGCTCCATCAGCGTCAGGCCACCCACGGAGGCGAAGGCGATCAGCGTCCCGTTCGGGGACGGGCGAGGCGAGGAGTCCTCGTCCTCGTTGTGCGTCAACTGGATGAGGCCGGTTCCGTCGGGGTTGACGGCATAAATCTCCAGGTCGCCGTCGCGATTGCTCTCGAAGACGATGATTCCGCTCGACTCCGCCGTGAGCGTGAGCCCAGCCGCAGCCCCGCCGCCGTCCGCGGAAATCGGCAGCATGAAGCCGGCGAGAACCGCGACGCAGCCGGCGACTTGCCGGCGCATCGTCATCGCTTCGGCCCCCGACTGACGACGAGATTGACCTTGCCGCCCCTGGGTAGCACCGTCCCAGCAGCTGGGCTCTGCGAGAACACCAGTGCCGCGAGTCATGCTGACACCGTAGGTGTGCCGGATCTTCCCGACCCGGCAGTGCGCGCGTGCAAGCTTCCGCCTTGCGGCCGCGAATTTGATGAGTTCGACATCCTGCACCGTGCACAGGCCCGGCCTGTTGACGAAGACCGACACGTAGTCCCACTTCGCAGTGACCACGTCGAACCTTCCGTCGCCGCTCAGGTCGCCCAATGCAACCACTTCGGCTCCAAGCCCCGCGTCCTCGTCCAGCGGCCCGTAGTCCCATCGAGCACCGAGTCTCCCGCCGCCTTTGTTGATGAGCACCGATATCGTCCAGCGGTGGCCGTCGGCGGTCACGATGTCCGGCCTCCGGTCGCCGTTCAGATCGCGGATCGCGACCGAATTGAATTGAAGGGGGGCGCTTACGTCGTCGGCGCTCGACCCGATAGTCACGCTTGGGTCGAAACGCTGCCGTCGCCCTTGTTGCCGCAGCACCGAGACGCTGTCCAGCCAGAGGCATCTGTCGCCAGAGCCGGAAGTGCCGTTCGCGCTCACGAGGTCCAGCTTGCGGTCGCCGTTGAGGTCGCCGATCGCGATTCGCAATTGGACCCGGCCCGGTCGGATAGACGACTTTGGGCTTGAAGCTGCCGTCACCTCGATTGATGTGCACGGAGACCGTGCTCGGCTTGTAGTTCACGGTCGCGAGATCCAGCTTGCCGTCGGCATTCAGGTCTCCGACCACGAATGCCCCCGTGTCCCAGTCCGGTGGGGTAGTCGACTTTGTCCCCGAAAGTGCCGTCGCCCCTGTTGAGGAGAACGGAGACAGTGTTCGGGTTCGCGGTCGCGATGTCCAGCTTGCCGTCCCTGTCGAGGTCGGCGATCGCCACGTCCCAGGGCTCACGGTCGATCGGGTAGTTGACCGGGGCGTCGAAAACGCCGCCTCCGCGGTTGCGAGCACCGAGACAGATCGCCCGCCGGGGTTGGCAGTCGCCAGGTCGGCCTTGCCGTCACCCGTAAGATCGCCGATCGCGACCGACCAGGCGCCCTGCTCGTCCCCGTCCTTTCCGGTTGGATAGGTATGCGAGGGGCCCAGGCGGCCGCCGCCTCGATTCAAGAGCACCGAGACGGCGCGCAGCTTGCTGAGGTGGTTCGGGACCTCCGTGCCGTGCGCTGAGACGACGTCGAGCTTGCCGTCGCCGTTCAGGTCCCCGATCGCAACTGACTGGCCGGCCTTGGCGGTGTCGTAGTCTCTCGGGGCCTTGAACGACGGCGCCGTGCCGCTCGTCAGTTCCGCTGCGCCGGCCGTGCCGACGAGAACCAGCAAGCTCACCAGGCACACGACCTTTTTCACGGTCCTTCCTCCTACTAGGTCTACAGTCTTGCTCGCAGGGAGTCTGAGCACGACGATCGCGCTGATCCATGGACGCGACATAGGGAATCAATGGAATCTCGCTCCTCCGCACGCGGGGGTGCAGGAGAGGCCCCTGCGCCACCGACGAGAGCTGGATCTACACACCCGAGTCCCCGAAAGCAGCGACAGGCCGAGCGTCAGCCGCTTTAGCGTTTCGCCATGTTCTTCGTCAAGGAGGTGCCGCGCCTCGATGATGGATCGAGGCGGAAGTTTAGGCCACTATTGGGCACGCCCTTGACCGGATTCCAGTCGGGGCGCCCGGATTTGAACCGGGGACCTCTTGTCCCCCAGACAAGCGCGCTAACCAGGCTGCGCCACGCCCCGTGGGCGCGAGACTAGCGCGGCCGCCGAGCCGCTTATACAGCCGGTCGATCAGGTCCGGCATCTCCTCGAGCCGCTCCGTGATCACCCTCAGCCTGTACTCGCGGAAATGCTCCGGCTCCACGCCGAGCGCATCGGCGAGCTTGCGCACGATGTCGTTCGACGGCACGGGACGGTTGCCGTGCACCAGATGGTTCAGGTACCCGGCCGAGAGCTTCGTCTGCGAGGCGAGGGCTCGATAGGTGATGCCCGTCTCCGTCATCAGCCGTTCGAGCGTCGGGCCGAAAGGGTCCTCGCTGAACCGGCGCCTCCGCGGCATCAGCGCAGGCTTCCGAGCTCGTCGATGACCACACGGCGCTCCTCGCCGGTCCCTCGGTCGCGCACGTCGACCGCGTTGTCGTCGAGCGTCTTCTTGCCCACGGTCACCCGGACGGGGATGCCGATCAGGTCGGCGTCGGCGAACTTCTCGCCGGCCCGCTGGTCGCGGTCGTCCAGGAGGACGTCGTCGCCCGCCTGCTCGAGCGTGCTCGCCACCTGCTCGGCCTGTTCCTCGAGGCCGGGCAAGACCACGACGTGGACGTCGTACGGTGAGACAGCGGCCGGCCACTTGATCCCGTGCTCGTCGTGGTGCTGCTCGATGACGGCCGCCATCGTCCTGGCCGGGCCGATCCCGTAGCTCCCCATCATGAGCGGCTTCTCCTGGCCGTCCTCGTCGAGGAAGGTCGCGTCGAGCGGTTCGGAATAGCGGGTTTCCAGCTTGAAGATGTGTCCGACCTCGATCGCCGACTGCAGGCGCAACGCGCCGCCGCACTTCGGGCACTTGTCGCCCTCGCGAGTCTCGCGGATGTCGGCGAACCGTGCGTCGTAGTCCCGTCCCGCCTGGACGCCGCGCAGGTGCCAGCCGGTGCGGTTCGCGCCCGCCACGAACTGCCCTTCGCGCAGAGTCTCGTCGGCGACGATCTCCACCTTCGTGCCCACGGGCCCGATCGAGCCGCCGTCGGCGCCGAACGTCTCGCGGATCTCCTCGGGCTGAGCCGGGCGCACGGTTCCGTCCGACCATCGCCATCAGCTTCGCCTCGTCGAGCCGGTCGTCCCCTCGAACGAGAGCGAGGACGGGACGCCCGTCGACCACGACGGGCATCGCCTTCGCGGTCGCCGCCTCGTCCACGCCGAGGAGAGTCGCGACGCCCTCGATCGTTCCGACGTTCGGCGTCTCCACTTCTTCTGGAGACGACAGCTGCTCCGGAAAGTCGGGAGCACGTGGCACGCCGTGCGCGATCTCCTGGTCGGCCGCGTAGTCGCCGTTCTCGCAGGTGACGAGCGTGTTCTCGCCCGCCTCTGACGGGGCCAGGTAGTCGCGGCTCTCGCTGCCGCCCATCATTCCCGACTCCGCCTGCACGGCGTACACCTCGAGGCCGCAGCGCTCGAAGATGCGGTCGTACGCGTCGGCGTGCAGGCGGAAGCTCTTCTCGAGCCCCTCCTCGTCGCGGTCGAACGAGTACGAGTCCTTCATGATGAACTCGCGGACGCGGATCAGGCCGGCCCGCGGCCGGGGCTCGTCCCGCTCCTTCGTCTGGAAGTGGTAGAGCATCTGCGGGAGCTCGCGGTACGACTGGATCTCTCGAGCGTGGAACCCCACGGTCTCCTCGTGCGTCATGGGGAGCACGAACTCGCGCCCGTTGCGGTCCTTCAGCTTGAAGACCTCCGGGATGTCGTACCGGCCCGTCGCCTGCCAGAGCTCCGCCGGCGTCAGGACCGGCATCAGCATCTCCTGGGAGCCGATCGCGTCCATCTCCTCGCGGATGATCTGAACGATCTTCTCGTGAACCCTCCAGCCCAGGGGCAGGAACGTCCAGACGCCGGCGCTGACCTGGCGGATGAAGGCTCCCCTGACGAGGAGCTTGTGACTCGCCGATTCGGCGTCCGCAGGATCGTCGCGCAGCGTCGGCAGGAAGAGCTGGGAGGCTCGCCGGACCACCCGCGAGAGATTAGTCGAGCGGAATCTCTGAAGCCTCGGCCATGGCGAGCGCCGCGGGCTTCGCCATCTTCAACCGCTTCGGCCGGCGCATGCCTTCCGCGATCCACTCGTCGATCTCGGTGAAGAGCTGATCGACGAGCTGATCGGACTCGACCTTCTTCAGCACGCGGCCGTGCGCGTAGATGAACCCGACGTCGCGGCCGCCGGCGATCCCGAAGTCCGCGTCCCCTGCCTCCCCCGGCCCGTTGACGGCGCAACCCATGACCGCGACCTCGAACGCCTGCGGGTAGTCGCGGAGGCGCTCCTCGACCTTGACCGCGAGATTCTCCACCCCCACGTTGTCGCGGCCGCACGATGGGCACGCGATCATCACCGGCCCACGCTCGCGCAGCCCGAGCGCTTTCAGGATCTCCCAGGCCACGCCCACTTCCTTCACGGGGTCGGCGGTGAGTGAGACGCGGATCGTGTCGCCGATGCCGTCCGCGAGGAGCGACCCGATGCCGATCGAGCTCTTGATCGAGCCCGTCAGCTCGGTACCGGCCTCGGTGACGCCCAGATGGAGCGGGTACGGCACCTTTTCGGAGAGGAGCCGGTAGGCGCGGATCATCGTCGGCACGTGCGTCGACTTGACCGAGATCTTGAAGTCGCGGTAGTCCAGCCGCTTCGAGGAGCTCGACTTCCTCGAGGGCGGCTGCGACGAGCGCCTCGGCCTGGTCTTGCTGAGCGAGGTCCTGGAGATGCTTCGGCAGCGATCCGGAGTTCGCGCCGATTCGCATCGGAATACCCGGCGCGCTTTGCGGCTTCGACCACCTGGGCGACCTTGTCCGGGCCGCCGATGTTGCCCGGGTTGATGCGCACGGCCGCGACGCCGGCGTCGATCGCGCGCAGCGCCAGGCTCGCGTTGAAGTGGATGTCGGCGATGACCGGGATCGGAGAGAGGCGCACGATCTTCCGCAGCGCCTCGGCGTCCTCGATCTTCGGCACGGCGCACCGCACGACCTCGCAGCCGGCAGAGGCGAGGGCAGCGATCTGGGCCGTCGTCGCCGGGACGTCCCTCGTCGGGGTCAGCGTCATCGACTGGACGACGACAGGTGCTCCCCCGCCGATCGGCACGTTGCCGACTCGTATTCCGCGCTCGCTCGCCATCAGTCCCCCAGGCGGCCGACGTCGTTCGACAGCCCGACGAAGAACAGGAGCAACACGAGCGCGATGCCGACCGCCGAGACACGTTCGTAGACCTCCCGGCCGACCGCGCGGCCGCGGATGCCCTCGACGATCGAGAACGCGATGTGACCGCCGTCGAGCGGCAGCAGCGGCAGCAGGTTGAGCAGCGCCAGCGACAGGCTGAGCAGGCCGAGCACCCAGAGGTAGGTCTCCACGCCCTGGTCGAGGGCGTTCGAGGAGCCCTGGACGATCCCCACCGGGCTGGACACGTCCTCGCGCCCTTCCCCGCGGACGAGACGGGTGAGCGAGGCTCCGATCTCCTTCGTGACGAGGCCGGTCAGGCGGACCGATTGCCACAGGGCAGCTGCGGGCCCGAGCGACTCGGCGTCCAGGCGGAAACCGAGGCGGTAAGCGCCCTGGTCCTGGCGAGGCGCTACCGGCCGCAGAAGAATGGTCTGCCCCTGTCGGCGAACGGTGAGCCGCACCGGCTTCCCGTTCGACGAGGTGATGTGGCTGGAGATTTCGTCCGCCTGGACCGGAACGCCGTTGATCCTGATGATCTCGTCCCCGGGCATGAGCCCGGCTTCGGCCGCCGGCCGGTCAGAAGAGACCATCTCCACGGTCCGGGTCGCGGTCCCGCCGACGATCAGGAAGAGCGCGAAGAAGAGCACGATGGACAGCAGAAGGTTCGCGCCTGGGCCCGCGAAGATGACCACGACCTTCCGCCAGGCCCTCTGCCGCCAGTAGGCGTCTTCGCCGAGCCCGTCGTCGAGCTCGCGCAGGCCGCGTCGGGCAGCCTTCTCCGCCCGGGGCGAGAGCTTCGTGGCGTCGATCGACCCTTCGATTTCCGGCAGGTGAGCGCGAGCGCCGGCCATGTCCCCCTCGACGAGGGCCTGCTTGATCCGCTCGGCTGGGGTCAGCAAATGCGGGGCCTCGGCCAGCGCCGGCGCGAAGTACATGTCCACGTCCGACGGCGCGGGCCTGTGCATCCCCGGAATCTTCACGTAGCCGCCGAGTGGGATCGTCCCGATTCCGTACTCGATGCCCCGGCGGCTCGTCTTGATCAGCGCCGGCGGGAACCCGATGTAGAACTTCCGCGGGCTCATGCCGACGGCGCGAGCCGTGAAGAAGTGACCCGCCTCGTGCACGAGGACCAGGAAGCCGAGCCCGAGGATGGAGACGAAGATGTTCATGCCGCTGTCCGTTCCGCCCGCCGCTCGGCGAGCTGCCGTGCTTCGGCGTCGGCGGCGACGAGCTCCTCCAGGGTACGTGCGGGCGCTCCTTCCACCGCGCCGAGCGTCTCCTCGACGACCTCGGCGATGCCGAGGAAGGGCAGCCGGCCGGCGAGAAACGCTGCGACTGCGACCTCGTTGGCTGCGTTGTACGCGCAGGGGTACGTGCCGCCTCGCTCTCCCGCGTCGCGTGCGAGGCCGAGCATCGGGAACGTCTCCAGGTCGGGCGGCTCGAACTCGAGCGTCAGGCCGGACGTGAAGTCGAGCGGCTCGACCGGCGTCTCCGCACGGTCGGGATAGGTGAGCGCGAACGAGATCGGAACCCGCATGTCGGGATAGCCGAGGTGCGCGAGCGAAGCGCCGTCGCGAAGGCGGACGAGCGCGTGCACGACCGACGTCGGGTGGACGACGACCTCGATCTGCTCGTACGGCAGGCCGAAGAGGAAGTGGGCCTCGATCAGCTCCAGCCCCTTGTTGGCGAGGGTCGCCGAGTCGATCGTGATCTTCGGCCCCATGCGCCAGGTCGGATGGGCCAGCGCGTCGGCCACGGGTCACGGCGGCGAGCTCCTCCTGCGACCGGCCGCGAAACGGGCCGCCCGAGGCGGTCAGCACGAGCGAGTGGATGGTCTCCGGCTCCCGTCCCTCGAGGCACTGGAACGCAGCGGAGTGCTCGCTGTCGACCGGAAGGAGGAGCCCTCCACCCCGCTCTCGCGCAGCGAGCGCGAGCTCACCGGCCGCGACGAGGCTCTCCTTGTTCGCCAGCGCGAGCGTGACGCCCCGCTCCAGCGCCCAGAGAGTCGCAGGCAGACCGGCAAAGCCGACGACCGCGTTCAGGACGACGTCGGGCGACGAGTCGTCCAGCAGCGCAGTCAGGTCGCCTCCCGTCTGGACGTGCTCGACACCGTGCTCGGCGGCGAGCGACCCGAGCTCGCTCGACCCGGCTGCGAGCGCGCAGACCTCGAGGTCGGGGTGCCCGTCGATGATCTCCAGCGCCTGACGGCCGATCGAGCCCGTTGCGCCCAGAACGGCGATGCGCTTTGTCACAACTCGAAGTATGGGCGCTACGTAGCGCCGAAGGCGGCAATCACGTAGTACGCCGCCACGACTGCGAAGAGGTTCGCGTCGATCCGGTCGAGCATCCCGCCGTGACCGAGCAGGAGTCGCCCGGAGTCCTTGACGTCCATGTCCCGTTTCACGGCCGATTCGAACAGGTCGCCGAGCGGCGCCGACGACCGCGATCACCCCGCCCAGGACGAGCGAGCGCCATCCAGTCGACGAACCCCGTCTCGTAGAGCGCGATCCACGTGACGAAGATCACGACCGCGGAACCGGCCACGAATCCCTCCCACGTCTTGCCCGGGGAGACCGTGGGAGCCATCTTGTGACGCCCCAGGAGCCTCCCTGCGCCGTACGCGGCCGCATCCCCGGCGAATACCGCGAGCAGCACCGTGAACGCCGCCATCCGCCCGTCGGCCGGGATGTCCCGCAACAGCAGGAGATGCGCGAGCCCGAGCCCGATCCACCCGGCGCCGAGCACGGTGACCGCGACGGAGACCGTCGTCGACTGCCGCGTGCCGCCGAAGCCCTTGATCAGGAAGGCCAGGGGCAGCGTCCCCAGGAAGCCGGCCACGGCCCAGTCGAGCTCTCCGAACGCAGCTCCCAGGAGGCAGGCCAGCGCACCGAGATAGCCGGCCAGCACGACCGGCCGCAGGGTCCGAGCCATCCAGAAGAGCTCGTGCAGCGCGATCACCGCGGCGATCGCGACCAGCCCGAAGAGCCACCAGCCGCCGAGGTAGACGAGGCCGAGGACAACCGGCAGCCCGACGACCGTGACCATGATCCGCGACAGGAGACCGCTCATCGCCCGCCGAACCGACGATGCCGCTGCGCGTACTCGGTCACCGCCCGCCGCAAGTCTTCCTCTCCGAAGTCGGGCCAGAGCCGGTCGACGAACACGAGCTCGGCGTAGGCGAGCTGCCAGAGCAGGAAGTTGGAGATCCGCAGCTCACCCGAGGCGCGAATGAGGAGATCCGGGTCGGGCATCTCAGGTGCGTACAGATAGACGGCGAAGACGTCCTCGTCCACCTCCTCCGCCGAGACTCCCGACGCGATCAGAGCCTTGGCCGCGTCCGCGAGCTCCGCGCGGCCCCCGTAATCGAAGGCGATCCAGAGCTGCAGGCGCTCGCGGGCGGCCGTGCCCAGCTCCAGATCGGCCATCCGCTCTTGCAGCTCCAGAGGCGCGCGGTCCCGCCGTCCGATGAATCTCGTGCGCACGCCCTGCTTCGCAAGATCGGGCAGCTCCCGGTCGATCGTCTCGGTGAAGATCTCCATCAGCGAGTCCACCTCGGCCGGCGGCCGGAGCCAGTTCTCGGTCGAGAAGGCGTAGACGGTGAGCGACTCGATTCCGAGCTCGAGCGCGGCCTCGACCGTGCGCCGCAGAGCGCGCGTGCCCTCACGATGGCCCGCCTCGACGGGCAACCCGCGCGCATCCGCCCAGCGACCGTTGCCGTCCATGATGATCGCCACGGACCGCGGGACCTCCCCAGGCTCGAGGGTCGGGGGCCCGCGGCGCAAGAGTCTGCTCAGGAAGTTCAAGAGGAGTCGTCGATCCTACGCAGCGCGGCGAGCAATGCGAGGCCGATCAGCAGCGCTGCGGTCATCTCGAGAACTTCCTCGCTGACGACCATGACCCTGTAGCCGCGAACCGGCTCGTCGTTCTCCCCGTACTGAACCTGCTCGAGCAGTTGCGACACGACTCCTGCTCCGGCCGCGACCGCGAACGGCGTGAAGCCGGCTCCCAGCCGCCATAACCGTCGGCCGATCGCCACGAAGAGGATCGCCGCCAGGATCCCGACCGGTAGATACAGGAGCTGCCAATCGATCCCCGTCTTGTTCTCCAGGCGCTCGTGGATCTCGCCGAACTCGTCGGCGGCCACGACCAGGGTGACAACGGCGAAGGCGTACCAGGCACGCCACCGGTCCGCGCGCCCGACCAGCACCGCCAGCCCGGAGACGACCGTCCAGAGAGCCGCCGAGAAGACCGCCGGCACGTTTCGCTCACCGTCCAGGTTGAAGGCGCCGAGCTGCTCCTTGTTGCCGTAGCGAAGGATGCCCATGACGCCGAGGACGGCGATCAGCGCGCCCACGATCAGCGCCAGCCGGCGGGTGTCGATGCGAAGCGCGAGCCGGTGAGCTGCGTCCAGCACGCCGCTCAGACTTCGGTGATCTCGGCTTCCTTGCGCTTCAGGTGGTCGTCGATCTTGGCGGTGTGCTCGTCCGTCAGCTTCTGAACGCGATCCTCCGCGCGACGCTCGTCGTCCTCGCCGACCTCACCTTTCGTCTTCAGATCCTTCAGGTGCTTGTCCGCGTCGCGCCGCACGTTGCGAATCGCGATCTTCCCGTCCTCTGCGATCTGCCGGACGATCTTGACCAGGTCCTTGCGCCGTTCTTCGGTCAGCTGCGGGATCGGGAGCCGGATGACCTTGCCGTCGTTCGAAGGCGTCAGGCCGAGCTCGGACTCCAGGATCGCGCGCTCGATCTCCTTCACGGAGTTGGGATCGAAGGGCTGGATCGTCAGCATGCGCGGCTCGGGGACGTTGATCGTCGCGAGCTGCTGGAGCGGCGTCGGCTGGCCGTAGTAGTCGACCGTGATGCGATCGAGCAGCGCGGCCGATGCCCGCCCGGTGCGGACCGTGTTGAACTCGGTCTGGGTCGACTCCACCGACTTGTCCATGCGCCGGCTCGCGTCGGCAATCAGATCGTCGATCAAGTGCCCTCCTCGCTCGGGGTCGCGATGATTGTGCCGACCCGCTCGCCGAAAATCACGCGCTTGATGTTCCCGTCGGCGAGCCCGAAGACGTGGATCGGGACCCGGTTGTCCATGCACAGGGACAGAGCCGTCGTGTCCATCACCTTGAGACCGCGCTCGATGGCCTGCAGATGGGTGAGTGCCGGGACGAGCTCGGCGTCGGGCTCGACGCGCGGATCGCCGTCGAGCACGCCCTCGACGCGGTTCTTCGCCATCAGGATCGCCTGGGCGCCGATCTCGAGCGCACGCAGCGCCGCGGCCGTGTCGGTCGTGAAGAACGGGTTCCCCGTGCCGGCCGCGAAGATGACGACGCGCTTCTTCTCGAGGTGGCGGATCGCCCGCCGCCGGATATAGGGCTCGGCGACCTCGGCTACTCCGATCGCAGACAGGACGCGCGTATGCGCCCCGAGACGTTCCAGCGCGTCCTGGAGGGCGAGCGCGTTCAGCAGCGTGGCGAGCATTCCCGCGTAGTCGGCCGTCGCGCGGTCCATGCCCTCGGCCGCCGCCGCCATCCCGCGGTAGATGTTCCCGCCTCCGACGACGATCGCGACCTCCACCCCGCTCTGCTGGACCTCGACGATCTCCTTGGCGATCAGCTCTGCGCGGGCGAGCTCGATGCCGTACTCCTGCCCGCCCATGAGCGCCTCGCCGGAGACCTTCAGCAGAACACGATCGAAGACCGGGCGCGCCGCGCCGGTCTTGGCCGGGACTGCCTCTGGCTGCACCGTCATTCGGCGACGTCGAAGCGCTCGAAGGCGAGGACTCGCATCCCTTCCTCCTCCAACGCCTGCGCCACGGTCTTGCCGGTGTCGTGGATCCAGGCCTGCTCGAGCAGGACGCCGCCCGGATACGCGGCGAAGAAGCGCTTGTTGACCATGCCTTCGACGATCTTCTCACGAGCTTGCTCGGGCTTCGACTGCACCTCGTCCGAGCCGGCGTAGATCTGGCGCTCCGCCTCGACCTCTTCGGCCGGGACCTCGGCCCGCTCGACCCAGCGCGGAGCGGCCGACGCAATGTGCATGGCGACGCGCCGAGCGGCTTCGTCGCTGCCGCCCTCGGCCTTGAGCAGGACGCCGATCTTGCTAGCGGGCCGGTGGACGTACTCGGCGAGCCGCTCGCCGTTCGTGGCCTCGAGGCGCGCAGCGCCTCGCACGACCACGTTCTCGCCGATCCTCGCGATCAGCTCGGTGCGCTCGTCGTCCAGCTTCGAGACCGCCTCGGGCCCCTCGCTCTCGACGCTCTCGAGCACGCGGTTGGCGAACGCCTGGAACTCCTCGTTCTGCGAGACCGGCTCCGTCTCGGAGCCAACCGCAACGAGGGTGCCGACGCCGTCGTTGATCCGCGAGAGGACGACGCCTTCGGTCGTCTCCCGGCCCGCGCGCTTGCCGGCCTGAGCCGCGCCCCATTCGCGCAGCAGCTTGTTCGCCGCTTCGATGTCGCCTCCGGCCTCCTGGAGCGCGCGCTTGCAATCCATCATCCCCGCGCCGGTGCGCTCGCGGAGCTCTTTGACGAGGGCCGCCGGGATGTCGCTCATTCGGCGGTCACCTCCGCCGCCGCAGGCTTGGTCTCGGTGTCTGACACCGGCTCTTCGGTGTCTGACACCGGCTCCTCTGGGGCGCTCGGCTCGGCGGGCTCTGCAGCGGCCGCAGCTGCCTCCGCCGCCGCAGTCTCGGCGGCTGCCACTTCAGCAGCAGCAGCCTTCTCCGCCGCCTTCCGGAAGTCTTCCTCGCGGACCTTCTGCCTGCCCTGGTCGACCGCGTCGGCGATCACCCTGACGATCAGGCTGCACGCGCGGATTGCATCGTCGTTGCCCGGCACGACGAAATCCGCGTCGTCCGGATCGCAGTTCGTGTCGACGAGCGCGATCACCGGCAGGCCGAGCCGCTTCGCCTCGCGCACCGCGATCTGCTCCTTGCGCAGATCGAGGATGACGACGGCGTCAGGCTGCCGCTTCATGTCGGCGACACCGCCGAGGTGGTTGTCGAGCCGCTCGAGCTCGGCAATCATCGAGATGCGCTCTTTCGCAGGCAGGAGCTCCAGCTGGCCGTCCTCCTTCAGCCTGCGCAGCTCGTGCAGCCGCTCGATGCGGGCGGAGATCGTTCGCCAGTTCGTGAGCAGGCCTCCGAGCCAGCGGTGATTCACGTACGGCATGCCGACGCGCGTCGCCTGCTCTTCGATTGCGTCCTGTGCCTGCTTCTTCGTGCCGACGAACAGGATCGTGCCGCCCCGCTCCGCGAGGTTGCGCGCGAATGCTGCAGCCTCCTCGAGCAGGGCGAGTGTCTGTTGGAGATCGATGATGTAGATCCCACCGCGCTCGTTGAAGATGAATCGCTTCATCTTCGGGTCCCAGCGGCGGGTCTGGTGGCCGAAATGGACACCGGCCTCCAGGAGTTCTCGCATGGAAACGACGGACAATGGTCCCCCTTCGTGGTTCGGTTGCAAAACAGCCGGCGGCCTGCGAGTGGACCGGCGTGCAAACGCCGGCACCCCCACCCGTCATCACCGCCGGGACGGTGACAGAAGCACGTGGATTGTAGCCGCTACCTCTTGATCTGGGCGAGAAAGCCCTGCAGATCCTGAGGAAGGGGCGACTCGACTTCGACCGTTTGACCCGTGAACGGGTGGGTGAAGGCGAGGCGCGCCGCGTGGAGGAACTGGCGGTTCAGGCGCGGGTGGGGAACCCCGTAGACGGGGTCGCCGACCACCGGCAGGTCGATCGCGGCCAGGTGCACGCGAATCTGGTGGGTCCGCCCCGTCTCCAGCCCCACGCGCAACAGGGCGTGCGCGCCGAGCAGCTCTTCGACCTCGAAGTGGGTGATCGCCTCGCGCGGCGCGTCCGTGTCGAGCGACCGGCGCGTCGGATCCTCACGGTCGCGCCCGATCGGCGCGTCGATCCTCCCTTGCCAGGAACGAGGCCGGCCGCGCACGAGCGCCAGGTAGATCCGCTCGAGGGCGCGCTCGCGGACCAGGTCCTGCAGCCGCCCGTACGCCTCGTCGGAGCGAGCGACGACGAGGAGGCCCGACGTGCCGCGGTCGAGCCGATGCACGATTCCGGGCCGGTCGCTGTCCTCCCCTCCCGCAGCCCCGAGCTCGAGCAACCCGTGGACGAGCGTGCCCTGACCGTGCCCGGGAGCCGGATGCACGACGACACCGGCCGGCTTGTCCACGACGAGCAGATGCTCGTCCTTGTAGGCGACGCGCAGGTCGACGTCCTCCGGAACGAGCTCGGCCGGCTTCGGCTCGGGGAGCTCGACCTCGATCGCCTCCCCGCCCTCCAGCTTCCGGCTTTTGACAGCCGCTTGGCCGTCGAGCCGCACGGCTCCCGTGGCGATCAGGCGCTCGGCGGTACCACGCGACCCGATCTCGGGCAGCTCGGCGAGGAAACGGTCGAGCCGCGTCCCGGCGGCGGCGTCAGGGACGTCGACGTGAAGCGTCGGTCACCGGCCGCGGTCGCGGCCGCTGGCGCTGAGGCAGGAGCAGCGCCGCGAGCAGGATGAGGACGCCGAGCACGATGAAGCTATCCGCGAGGTTGAAGGCCGGCCAGAACTCGAGGTCGATGAAGTCCGTGACGTGCCCCAGCCGCACGCGATCGATCAGATTCGACGCGCTGCCTCCGATGAGGAGGCCGAGCGCGATCGGAAGAATCGGGTGCCGCGCGCCGGAGCGGGCGAAGAAGAGGAGCATCCAACCGACGGCGATGGCCGTCAGCGCGGTCACGATCGCGGTCGCGTTCGAGAAGAACCCGAAGGCGATCCCCGAGTTGTGCACGTGGTGGATGGAGAGCGGCCCGGCGACGTGCACCTGCTCGTCCAGAGCCAGGCGGGTCGACGCGAAATACTTCGTCAGCTGGTCGCCGCCGAGGGCCGACAGCGCAATCGCGCCCAGGGAGATCCACTGGACCGTGGTAGCGGCGAGTGAGCGCTCGGCCCCGGAGATAGGCGCCAGCCCATCGGTCGCCGACCCCACTCGCACGTCTAGCGCCCGCTGGGCGGGCTCGGTCAACCCCGCTCCTCGCGGCGCTTGCAGTCGATGCACTGCGTCGCGTAGGGAATCGCCAACAGGCGCTCCTCCGCGATCGGCTGGCCGCAGGTCTCGCAGATCCCGAAGGTGCCGGCCTCGATCTTCGCGAGGGCCCGGTCGATGGCCTTCAGGACGTGCTCGGAGTTCTCCTCGAGCGTGTAGTCGATCTCACGGTCGAGCGTGACCGTCGCCGTGTCGGCGAGGTGATTGTCGACAGTCGACTCCTCGGTCTCCTCCTTGAGCGACCCGGGATTCTCCGCGTGCAAGTACTCGATCGCCTCGAGGACCTTCTGACGCTCCCCCTGGAGGAGGTCACGGAAGCGCATGGTGTCGACCGCCATCCGCCCATCTTAGAGACCCGCTAGGCCGCTTCGGCCCGTTCCTCGCTTTGGCCGTCGTCGACGATCGCCAGCGCGGAGCGCAACAAGCTCCGAATCCGGCTTGCTTCCCCTCGCAGGTGCTCACGCTCGGTGAGCGCCGCCTGCTTGATCAGCCGCGCCTCCGAGTGCGCCTCGGTCATGACGATCTCGGCCTCGCGACGTGCCTGGTCCTTGAGCTCCAGCGCACTCCGCTCCGCCGAGACGAGCGTCTTGCGCAGAAGCGTCTCGAGGTCCCGGTAGCGCGCGATGTCGCTCTCCATCTGCTCGAGCTTGTCCTGCAGCTCACCGCGCTCGCGCCATGTTTCCTCGAAGCTCTGGACGACCTCGTCCAGCAGCGTGTCCACCGCTCCCTTGCGGTAGCCGAAGAAGCTTTGGCCCAGGTTCACGTGACGGATTTCGACAGGTGACAGTGCCATGGTCGTACCTCCTCTCAGTGCAGTTGTTCGAGAACGGTCTGGATGATCGAATTGATCAGGAACAGCGAGATGACGGCGACGATCGGCGACAGGTCGAGCGGCCCGAAGGTCGGGAGCAGCCGGCGGAAGATCCGCAGGTACGGCTCGCACACGTCGTAGAGGAAACGCTGGATCCGGCTCATCCAGATCGAGTACGGGAGACGGATCCAGGAGGTGAGGATGTAGCGCGAAGATCAAGAGGATGTAGACGGAGATGAAGATGTTCACGAAGCTCTGGACCGAGTCGATGGCGTCGGCCAGCGGTAGCGCGAAAATGGCGTACACGCCCACGGAGCCGTTTTCGGCTCGTGAACCCCGCTTCCTCTAGGGAATCAGGCCTGGTTGAAGAAGCCGCCGCCCTCGAGCATGCGGGCACGCTCTTCGGCGGAGACTTCGACGTTGCGGGGCGTCAGGAGGAAGACCTTGTCGGCGACGCGCTGCATGTTTCCGTCCATCGCGTAGGTGAGCCCGCTGGCGAAGTCGATCAGGCGCTTGGAGAGGTCCTGGTCGGAGCCCTGGAGATTCAGGATCACGGGGGTTCCTTCCTTGAACTTGTCCGCGATCTGCTGGGCGTCGTTGAAGCTGCGGGGAACGACGAGGTGGACGCGCGACGGTGACGTGCTCGGCACCGCCGCCACGGAGCCACGCCGACCGCCGGTCGGGCGCAGGACTGCAGTACGGGCGCCTTGGGACTCCTCGGGCTCGGTCCAGTCGTCGGGATCGTTTCGGCTGCGGCGGCGCGATGACAGGCGCCGAACGTTCGGTCGCTCGCTGTAGGAGCGCTCGAGCTCCTCGTTCGTGACGTAGCCGTCCTCGTCCCAGTCTTCGTCCTCCTCGGCGATTCCGAAGTAGACGAGCGTGCGATTCCAGACGTCTGCGAAGCCCATTGCAGGGAAAATGCTAACCGCTGAAGAGGCGAGCGCCTACTCGGACATAGGTCGCTCCCTCCTCAGCTGCCACTTTGTAGTCCTGGCTGGTGCCCATTGAAAGCTCGTGCAGGCCGTGTTCTTCGGCCAGCACACGCAGTTTTCGGAACAGAGGCCGGGAATCCTCGGGGTCGCCGGCAGCCGGCGGCATCGTCGCCAGCCCGCGCACTCCCGCGTACAACTCGAGGAAGCTGCCCAGCTCGGCCGGCGCCACTCCTGACTTGGTCGCCTCCCCGCCGAGGTTGACCTGGACGAGCGCAGGCACCTCCAGCCGTTTCGCCGCCGACTCGGAGTCGAGGGAATGGACGAGCTCGCAGAGACCGTTCACGACCTTTGCCTTGCGACTCTGCAGGTGCCCGATGAAATGCCAGCGGAACGCGTCGCCGTACTCCGCGTGCTTCGCTTCGAGGTCCTGGGCCCTGTTCTCGCCCACGACCTCGATCCCGGCCTCCGCAAGCACGGCCATGTCCTCGAGCGAGACGTATTTCGTCGCGGCGACGACGGTCACGCTCGGGCCGACCTCCTCCCGCACCCGCTCGTAACGGGCGCGAACTTCGTCAGCGGATGCGAGCAACGATCCCTTGCCGCCCGGTGCGGGCTCCGTCGCGGCGGTGTGAGAAGAAGAGGTCCGGGTGGCACGAGGTGCACATCTCGACGCGCTCGACGCTCGTGCAGCCTGCGCCGTACAGCGCCTTCTCGGTCGCCGTGTACAGATCGAGGTTCCGCCCGACGAGCACCTCCGGCCCGTAGCGATCCCTGAACGGACCGGCCACCTCCTCCCCCACCTCGTAGCAGCACGGCCCGATTCCAGGGCCGATGACGGCGTTGAGCGGCCCTTCGCCGAGCTCGCCGACTGCCGCTGTGGCGATGCCGGCGAGGAGACCGCGCCAGCCGACGTGGAGCACAGCCAGCGCAGTGCCGGCACCGTTCTGTTTCGCAATCGCGACGGGCAGGCAGTCGGCGGTGATCAGCATCATCGTGAGGCCGGGCTCGTCGGTCCAGAGGGCGTCCCCGGGTGGATGGTCGAACCCGGCGGTCATCACGCCGCGGTCGGCGGTCGCCTTGACGACGCCCGGGCCGTGCTGCTGCCACAACATCGTCGCTCGATCCGGGTCGCCCCCGGCCTTCTCACACAGGAGGCGGCGATTCTCGATCACATGCTCCGGCTCGTCTCCCGTGAGAATGCCGAGGTTCAGCGACTCGAACGCCCCGTCGCTGACGCCGCCGATGCGGGTCGAGAACGCAACCTCGTACGGGCCGGGCGACTCCCAGCGAAAGACAGGGATCACGTGGTCTCGATCAGCTCGCGGGCGGCGGCCAGCTCGGACTCGCGCCCGTCGAGCTCTCCGTTCAGCTTGCGGCGCCTCAACTCGGAGAGCACCTCGCCCACACGCGGCGATTCGGCCAGGCCCAGCTCGGCCACGTCGGATCCGGTGATCTCGAGACGGACGTCGCCGAGCCGCTCGAAGTAGTCGTGAACCGCCGGCACGTCCGCCAGCGCCAGGGCGTAGAGCGGAGCGTCCGGCGCATAGGGCTCCGCGAGCGCAACGACCTCCGCCGGTGACACCGTCCCGCGCAGGCGCTCGACGATCCTCGGCCCGACGGTGACGGCGGCGGCAATCTGCTCCGTGTCGCGGCGGCGCACCTTGAGCCCTTCGAGCCACTGAAAGGCCTCGTCGGCCGGCAGCTCGCGCGCGAGCGCGATGAAGCCCAGTCTCCAGGTGGGCACTCCGAGCCCGTAGCGATCGTTGAGCTCACGCATGCGGTCGATGAGGTGGACGGCCTCCTCGTCGGCGGCGAGGTGAGGATGAATCGCCCGGCCGGCGCCCAGCTCGGCGAGTCGCGGGATCGAGTGATGGACGTCCCCTTCCTCGAGCAGCGCGACGAGCTCTTCGCGGAGGCGGGTGGACGAGAGGTCGCCGACGAGGCCCATCTCGATGCAGCCGCGGGCGAGCCGGACCGTGTGGTCGTCCATTCGGAACCCGTAGCGGTTCTCGTAGCGGACGGCCCGGAAGATGCGCGTGGGGTCGTCGATGAACGACAGGTTGTGGAGGACGCGGATCGTTCCGGTCTGCAGATCGCGCCGTCCGCCGAAGGGGTCGACCAACCGGCCTCGATCCTCCCCCTTCAGCGAGACGGCCATCGCGTTGATCGTGAAGTCGCGCCGGAAGAGATCCTCGCGGATCGACGCGTGCTCGACCGTCGGGAGGGCCGCGGGCGCGTCGTAGAACTCGGTGCGGGCCGTCACCACGTCCACTCGCTCGTCGTCTCCGTAGAGGACGACCGCGGTGCCGAACTTCTCGTGCACGCGGGCGCGGCCGTCGAGCGCGTCGGCGAGCGAGCCGGCCAGTGCGATCGCATCGCCCTCGACGGCGATGTCGACGTCGAAGTTGGGCTCGCCGAGCAGGATGTCGCGCACGGTTCCGCCGACGAGGTAGACGCCGTCATAGCCCTCGCTGATCGCGGAGACGGCATCGAAGACCTTCGTCAGGTGCTCGAGCCGATCCAGCTCGTCGGCGAGGATCGGAGCAGGCTCGGCGTGAGCGTCTTCCCGCGCGCCGGCGGCCCGCAGGAGATCGCTCCTGGTGACGACGCCGACGACCTGGTCTCCGCCGAGCACGGCGACCCGTCCGTCGTCGGAAGCCGAGAGGAGGCGCTGCAGCTCGCCGAGCGGCGTTTCCTCCTCCGCCGTGTCGACCTTCGAGCTCATGATGCCCTTGACGGGCGCGTGCGCGAGGCCGTGCGAGATCGCCTTGTCGAGATCCTCGCGAGAGACGGTGCCCGCCAGGCGCCCGTCGTCGACGACGAGGATCCCGCTCTGGCCGTAGCGCTGGCAGGCGACCATCGCCGCCGAGACCGGATCGTCCGGATCAACGGACCTGGCCGGGCTCGACATGACGTCCTTGGCATGGAGCGGCTCGCGGACCGCGGAGTCGAGCCCGGCGAAGAGTGTCTCGCGTGCCTGGTCGAGGGCTCCCGCGGAAGATCGCCGAAGCCGCCTGTGCGTGGCCTCCCCCGCCCAGGACTCGGGCCAGCTCCGCCGCGTCGAGCTCCGGCGTTCGGCTGCGCGTCACGCAGAACACGCGCTCGTCCATCTCGACGAGCAGCACGAGGCCTTTGCAATCGGTGAGGTCGACGATCTTGTGGGCCAGGTTGGAGATGCCGTCCACGTGCTCGGGCCAGCGCACGGCGGCGACCAGCAGCTCGATGCCGGCTACCCGGTGGCTTTCGAGGGCGGCGAGCAGAGCGCTCAGCAGGTCACGTTCGCCCTCCGCGAGCGGAACGTGGAGATAGGTGGCGATCTCGGCCTGGCGCGCACCGTGGCGCAGGCACCAGGCGAGCGCGTCGGCGTCGCGCTGGGTGGCACTCGCATAGGTGAGTGAGCCGGTGTCCTCGTGGATGCCGAGCGCGAAGGCGGTCGCCTCGAGCGGCGACACCGCGATCTCACGCTCGGCCAGGATGCCGACCAAGGTCGTGGTGAGCGCTCCGTCCTCCGAGAGGACCGCGTTCTCGGGCGCCACCCACTCCGGGAGCGGCTCGCCGGTGTGGTGGTCGAAGACCGCCTTCTCGACGTCGGGGTCGAGAGCGACCTGCTCCAGCTCGCCCAGCCGCGACGCGTGCTGGGTCTCGACGACGATCAGGCGGCGCACCGCATCGAGCGCCAGCCGGGAAGCCTCGACGGCGTCGAGCTCGTCCGCGTGGAGGCGATAGAACTCCTTGACGTTCTTGTTCAGGGTGCCGGGAACGCAGACGACCGCGTCCGGATAGAGCCGGCGCGCAGCGAGCATCGCCGCGAAAGCGTCGAAATCGGTGTTGCCGTGGGTGGCGATGACTTCCGTCGCGCGCATCTCTCTCGCCTCATTCTGCCTCTCGTTTTGGCTGCAAGTGGTGCAATTCCGGCACAGTTCGGTTCTACACGGGTGCGGTTTTCCCCGCTACGCTCGCCTTGGGGAGGAGGTTGGGGGTACCTGGGGTGCAGGCGCCGAGCACACCCCGTTTTAGCCGAGCGAGCCCTTCTCGTCGTCGTATATCGGGATGGCGCGTTTTTTCGTAGTCGTGGCCTGCGCGCTCCTCGCATCGTCGTGCGGTGGCGGCGCGGACGACGAACGAGCGGCTCCGCAGACGACGGTCATAGACGCGAGCTCCGGGTCGCCTGACTGCGCGACCGAGCACGCCGACCCGAGATCCGGACGAGCAAGACGGACTGATCCGGATCGGATCCGGCGACGAGCTCCTCTACGTACCGCCAGGTGCCCGCGAGGCCGACGACAACGGTCTGGTCGTCATGCTCCACGGCGCCGGCGGCTCGCCGGGCGAAGGCGTCGCGCCATTCCTCGAGCTCGCGGACCGGGCCGGCCTGATCCTGCTCGCTCCGCGCTCGAAGGGCGCAACGTGGGACATCGTGAGCGGCCGCTGGGGGCCGGACGTCGCTGCGATCGACCGGCTGCTGGAGCACGTGTTCGCGCGCTATGACATCGATCCGGATCGGGTCGCGGTCGCAGGCTTCTCCGACGGCGCGGGCTATGCCCTCTCGCTGGGGCTCACGAACGGCGACCTCTTCCACTCGGTCGTCGGCTTCTCGCCCGGCTTCATCTCGGTGGCGAAGGAACACGGCTCCCCGCGCCTCTTCATCTCGCACGGCACGCAGGACCTGGTCCTCCCCATCGGCCGGACGAGCCGGGGCGGTGTGCCGCGGCTCCGTGCCGCGGGCTATCGCGTGCGGTATCGCGAGTTCAACGGCGGCCACGAGGTACCCGCGAAGATCGCCCGTGAGGCGGTCGACTGGCTCGTCGCCGGCGACGATTGACCCGGGACAGGCTCAGACGGTCGCGACGGCGTCGATCTCCACCAGCGCGCCGGCCGGGAGCCGGCCCACCTCGATCGTGGCGCGGGCGGGCGGCGTCTCCCCCACATGCTGCGCGTAGACCTCGTTCATGCCCTGGAAGTCGTCGAGGTTCGTCAGGAAGACGGTCGTCTTGACCAGCCGGTCGAGCCCGCTTCCCGCCTCCTCGAGAATGGCGCCGAGGTTCTGCATGATCTGCTCGGTCTGCTCCTGAATCGTCGAGCCGACGATCTCGCTGTGGTCCGGCCGTAGCGAGACCTGCCCCGAGACGAACACGAGCCCCTCCGTCTTGATCGCCTGCGAGTACGGCGCGCCCTGGAATGGCGCGGGTGCCTTCTCGGTCCGAACCGCCGTCTTTTCGTTCATGTCACTCCTTTCCCCGGCGCGGCCGGCAGGCCTGAGCGACCGCGACGCCGAGTGCCTTGAAGATCGCCTCCAGCACATGCTGTGGGTCGTCGCCGCCGATCAGCCGGACGTGCAGGGTGATGCCCGCACCTTCCGCAAGCTCGCGGAGGAAGCTGGAAACGAGATCGGTGCGAAGCCCGCCGACGCGCGCCTCCGAGAGATCGACGTTCATGACGACGAGCGGCCGGCCCGAGGCGTCGAGGGCAACGTGAGCCAGAGCCTCGTCAGCAGGGATCGCAGCCGAGCCGTGCCCTCGGACGCCGGTCGCATGGAGAGCGCTTCGGAGCTCCTCGCCCAGGGCTTTGCCCGCAGACGCGACTTCCTCGTCCGCGCCGGTCGGCGCGACCCGCAACGTGATGTCGAGCGACCCGTAGACAGCCAGCAGTCCGAGCAAGTGATCGAGCACCGGCAAGCCGGTCGTCACGTTGCTCTCTCCAGATCCGTCGAGCGTCACCGCGACACGCGCCCGCCCGATCTCCCCGACTTTCCCGGCCATCCCTCGGATGAGGGTACCCCAGCGGGGCCCCCTTCATCCCTCGGTCAAGGGTGCCTCAGCCGTGGATCTAGGCCGAAACAGCTTGTACGCGGGTCTCCTCTGGCTCCCGCGCGGCCCCCTTGCTCACAGATCAACGCAACCGATTCCGGCTCGTCGTCGCGCTCCTTTCCGGAGCAGCGATTGCGGTTGCCGCCGCATCCTCCGCGGCTGCTACGCCCCGCCCCGCCGACCACGTCCTCAAGCCCGAGCCCGTACGGCGCCAGGTCGTGGTCGGTTACAGCTCGCAGCAGGCCCTGAGCCAGGCGCTGGCGAAATTCCCCGCACGAATCGTGCAGCGCATGCCCCAGCTGGGCGCGGTCTCCGTCGACCCCGAGATGCACCGCGACCATTTCGCGGCAGGCGTCTCCGCACTTCCCGGGATCACCTTCGTCAACGGCCTTCGGGCGCGCAGCTTTCACTCCGAGCCGGCACTAGTCGTCCTCTTCCGGCCGGGCCTTCCCTACGAGTGGCAGTACGTGGCGACCCGAACGAACGAAGTGCCCGACCCCGTTCTGCGCGCAGCTGCCGGCGTCAAGATCGCGGTCATCGACACCGGCGCCGACCTGCGCCATCCCGATCTCGCCGCCAAGAGCCCCGAGACCTGGGACATCGTGCGCAAGCGGACCGACGTCCGTGACCTGGACGGCCACGGGACCTTCGTCTCCACGCTCGCCGCGGGCTCTGTCTCCAACGACGAGGGCATCGCAGGGTTCGGCGGAGACGCGAAGCTCCTCATCATCAAGGCGAGCGGCCAGGACGGCATGTTCACCGAGGTCGACGAGGCGGCCGCGATCGTCTACGCAGTCGATCACGGCGCCAAGGTCATCAATCTCAGCATCGGCGGCGAGGGCACCTCGATCATCGAGAAGCGCGCCGTCGACTATGCGGCCAACCGGAACGTCTTGCTCGTCGCCGCCGGTGGGAACGAGTACGAGGACGGCAATCCCATCGAGTACCCCGCCGCCCTCCTGCAGCCACCGGGCTCCAGGGGTCAGGGTGGAGTCGGCCTCGTCGTCGCCGCGACCACGATGGCCGGCAAGCGCGCCTACTTCTCGAACACCGGGAGTCACATCTCGCTGGCCGCGCCGGGAGACAGCGTGTTCGGCGCCGTAGCCACCACCTCCGCCGCCCGCGACTGGCCGCGGTACGCGCTTCCCGGCTCCAGGTCCGGCCTCTACGGCTGGTCGAGCGGCACTTCGTTCTCGACGCCTCAGGTCGCCGGCGCCGCCGCACTGGTCTGGGCGGCGAACCCCAACTTGACGGCGCAGCAAGTCGCCGGCGTGCTGAAGTCCACAGCCTCGGGCCGCGGGCGCTGGAATCGGTCGCTCGGCTACGGCGTCATCGACGTCGCCTCGGCCGTCGGCGCTGCGACCGGCCAGGTCATCCGAGAGCGCGGTGCAGGGGAATGCGACCCTCAAGCTCGGCGTCTGGCGGGCGAAGAGCGTTCGCACGCGAAAGCTCACCAAGAGCCGCCTCCGCCCCGTGCGCGTCGAGCGCGTGGCTCCGCACCTCGACACCGGCGGTCACGCCCGCGCACCGAATCGTCACGCTGGAGATACGCCGGGACAACAGCTGGCATCGGCTCGACCGCACGACGACCACGGCCGCAGGCCACGTTCGCTGGACGGTCGGTCTCCGGCCCGGCAAGCACCGCCTCCGCGTGTTCTACGGCGGCCGCTGGGATCTCACGGGCGCCCAGAGCCGCATCCTGCGGCTGCGCGTTTCGCTAGGAAGGAACCCGCTCGATAGCAGCGCCGACCGAGCGCAGTCGCTCGTCGATGCGCTCGTACCCCTTGTCGATCTGGTACGCGTCGCCGATCGTCGACGTCCCCTCAGCGCAGAGCGCCGCGAGCAGCATCGCCATGCCGGCGCGGATGTCCGGGCTCGACATGCGCTGCCCGTAGAGCTTGGCCGGCCCGGTGATCACGACTCGATGCGGGTCGCAGAGGATGATCCTCGCCCCCATCGAGACGAGCTTGTCGACGAAGAACAGCCGGCTCTCGAACATCTTTTCGAAGATGAGGATCGTGCCGCGCGCCTGGGTCGCGAGCATGACGGCGATCGAGGTCAGGTCGGCGGGAAACGAGGGCCAGGGCCCGTCCTCGATCTTGGGGATCGCCCCGCCCAGGTCGTCGCGAACGACGAGCTCCTGGCCGGGCGGGACACGCACCGATGTCTCCTGGACCTCGACGTAGACGCCGAGGCGCTCGAAGGCCGGCAGGATCGGCAGCAGGTCTTCGGCGACCGCGTCCTCGATCGTCAGGTCGCCGCCGGTCAGAGCCGCCATGCCGATGAAGCTGCCAACCTCGATGTGATCTGCGGCAATGCGGTACGTGCCGCCCCCAAGGCGCTCGACACCGTTGACGTGCAGCACGTTCGAGCCCAGGCCCTCGATCTGCGCGCCCAGCGAGCCGACGAAGCGGCAGAGATCCTGAACGTGCGGCTCGCAGGCGGCATTCGAGATCGTCGTCCGCCCCGAAGTCAGCGACGCTGCCATGACCGCGTTCTCCGTCGCCATGACCGAGGCCTCGTCGAGATGGATGTGCCTGCCGGTGAGCGCATCGGCGCTCAGCTCGTACTTGTCCTCGATCGAGACCTTGGCCCCGAGCTCGACGAACGCATGGATGTGCGGGTCGAGCCTCCGGCGGCCGATCACGTCGCCGCCGGGCGGTGGCACCACGGCGCGTCCGGCCCGCGCCAGCAGAGGCCCGGCCAGGAGGAACGATGCTCGGATCCGGCTCGCGAGCTCTGGGTCGAGCTCCACCTTGTCCAGCTCTGCTGCGTGCACGCGAACCTCGTTCAGCCCGGTCCACTCCACCTCGACGCCGAGGTCGCGGATCAGCGCGATCATCGTTTCCACGTCGAGGATCCGCGGCACGTTCTGCAGGAGCACCGGCTCGGTGGTGAGCAGGCATGCGGCCAGGATCGGCAGCGCCCCGTTCTTGTTCCCGGCGGCTTTCACGCGGCCGTCCAGCGGGCGGCCGCCCTCGATGACGAAGGACTCCGTCACAGTCTCGGAGAGCAAGGTGTGCGACACGGCGGCGGCTATGGTACCCCTCGCTTGGAGCCGACTCGCGAGCGCGCCTGGGAGACCCTCACCCGCTATACGCAAAGCGAGGGGCTGCGCCGCCATGCGCTCGCGGTCGAAGCGTCCGTGCGCGCTTACGCGAGGAAGTTCGGCGAGGACGAGGAGTTCTGGGGCACGACGGCGCTGCTCCACGATTTCGACTGGGAGATCCACCCCACGCTCGAGCAGCATCCGCAGGACGGAGCCCCGATCCTGCGCGAGGAGGGCTACCCCGAGGAGATGATCGAGGCGATCCTCTCCCACGCCGAGCACCTCTCGATGCCGCGTGACACGCAGCTCAAGAAGACCCTGTTCGCGTGCGACGAGCTGTCGGGGTTCATCCACGCCTGTGGTCTCGTGCGGCCGGACGGCATCGCGACCCTGGAGCCGAAGTCGGTCAAGAAGAAGCTCAAGCAGCCGTCGTTCGCGTCCGGCGTCAACCGCGACGACGTCTACTCGAGCGCAGAGGCGCTCGGGGTCGAGCTCGACGACCACATCCGGTTCGTGACGGAGGCCATGCGCCCGATCGCTGCCGAGCTGGGCCTAAAGAGCGGCGAGTAGTCGCTCCAGGTCGTCCTCGCTGTTCCACCAGCCGCAGGACACGCGCACGAGATCGGTGCCGGGGAGGAAGCGGACGACGACCCCCGCCTCGTAGAGGCGCGCGGACACCTCTTCTGGATCCTCTCCGGGGCGGAACGAGACCAGACCGGCCTGCCCGGGAGCGGTCACGACCTCGAAGCGCTCCGCCAAACGATCCCGGCACGCCGCTGCCAGCTCGGCAATGCGGTCGTAGCGCCAGTCCGGCGCCAGGCCGAGAGCGGCGAGGAGGCCGGCGAGTGAAGCCGGTGGGATCCAGGCCGGGTCGAAGCGCGCTGCCGTGGGCCAGGGCTGGAAGGTCCCGTCGCGCTCGTGCTTCTCCTGTGAGAAGTAGCTCGGCCAGGCGATGCGCAGCGCCTCCGGGTCGCGGACGTACAACCCGCCCATTGCGTCGGGCCCGCACAGCCACTTCTGACAGGAGACCGTGTAGTAGTCGAACGGGCTCGCGTCGACCGGGATCGCGCCGACGGACTGGGCTCCGTCGACGAGGATCGGCAGCCCCGTCTGCTCCTTGACCCGCGCGGGCTCGAGCGAGTTGCCGGTCACCCAGCTCACGTGCGAGATGGCGATCAGCCGGGTGCGATCGGTGACTGCCTCGACGATCCCGTCGTCGGGCGCCACGCGGATCGAGGCGCCGGAGACTTGCAACGCGCCCAGCAACCCGAAGTGCTCGGTCTCGCTCGTGACGATCTCGTCCTGCGGGCCGAGATCGAGGCCCGAGAGGACGATGTTGCAGGCCTCCGTCGTCGACGTCGTCAGCGCCAGATTCTCCGAGGCCACTCCGAGTAGCCCCGCCAGCTGCTCCCGCACCCCGGCGCGAAGCTCGACCATCCGCTCGAAGAACGGCAGGCCACCGCGCCCCTCCTCCAGTTGCCGGCGGAGCTCGCCCTGAATCGTCTCGAACGTCGGGATCGCCAGCGGCCCCATCGAGCCGGCGTTCAGGTACGCGACTCGCTCGAGCGCAGGGAACAACGCACGGGCTTCCTCGAACGTCACGTGATCTCGACCTCCACGGGCGCATGGTCCGAAAGCACGCGGCCGTCGACACGCCTGCGCTCAATGGGCCACACCGCCGGCGATCCGGCCCGCGCGCCTCGAACGAGGACATGGTCGATGTTGGGGCTCGCCATCGAGAAGCCCCACTCCGGCCCGTTCAGGTCGCCAAGCGTGCGGGATCGCTCGGGCCGAACGTTGAAGTCGCCGGCCAGGATGCACACCTCGTTGGGTCGCGCGAGCCCGTCCGCGAGGCTTGCGGCCCGCATGACTTCCGCGTCGGAAACCCTGTCGTCGGGCAGCCCGGTCGCATGCAGGTTGGCGATCACGAACCCGCGCCCGTCGGCGGCCCGCGCCCGTACGACCTGGCAGATCCTCCGTTCCTTCGCCCACGCGAGCCGGGTCACCGTGTCGAGCTCGAGCATCCGTTCCTGTGCCTTCCTGAAGCGACGGCTGTTCAAGTGCAGCGCCTGAGTCTCGAGCCCGGTCAAGCGAGGGCCCGAGGAGGATCGCGTTCGCCTGTCCGCTGAAGGCGGATCGCAGGAAGCCGTGATTGCAGGCGGGTCAACCGGTAGCCGAGCTCGACGGTCGAGGGGAACGGCCCCAGGCGCGGCGGCGCCGCGATCTCCCCGTACACGGCCATGCCGCTCCACTCGCCGAGCCGCTCCAGTCCCCACGGGGGAACCTCCTGCAGGCAGAGGATGTCCGGGCCGTCCGAGGTCGCGAGCCGGACGGCCGCCTCGAGGTGCGAGTCCGGCTCCGGCGGCACGGCGTTGCCGTGAAAGAGGTTCCACGTTCTGACGAGCAAGGCGCACTAGTGTAGGAGCGGGATGCGCATCCTCCTGGCCGACCCGCCGGCCTTCACTCCGCAGTACGACCACGAGCTCGCGTCCGCCCTCGCGCACGCCGGCAACGAGGTCGAGCTCGTCACGTCGCGTTTTCGCTTCGGAGACGTGCCGGAACCGGACGGCTACAAGCGCAGCCAGCTCTTCTACCCCCTCAGCTCGCGACTCTTCCGGCGCTCGCGGCTGCGCCTGCCGTTGAAGGTCGTCGAGCATCCGATCGGGCTCGCGCGGCTGGCGCGTCGCACAGGCGGACGTGGCGCACATTCAGTGGCTGGCGGCGCCGGAGATCGACGAGCGGCTCCTCCGCTTGCGCGCGCCGTCGGTCTTCACGGCGCACGACCTGCTGCCACGACGCACGGCCAAGCGCGAGGTCCTGTGGCGACGGCTGATGTCGCGTTTCGAGCGCATCGTCGTCCACAGCGAGCGCGGCCGCGACACCCTGACGGAGCTGGGCGTGGAGCCCGACCGCCTCCGCGTGATCCCGATGCCTGTCTTTCCGAGCAACCCGACGAGAAACGACGACGGCCATACGTTGCTGTGCGTCGGGATCATCCGGCCCTACAAGGGCATCGCGGACGCGATCGAGGCGACGAAACGTGTGGACGGAGCTCGGCTCCTCGTCGCAGGCGACCCGCTCGAGCCGGTCGACGCCTACCGAGAGCAGGCCGGCGACCGCGCCGAGTGGCGCCTCGGGTACCTCTCCGAGAGCGAGGTCGACCGCGCGCTCGGCGACGCGACCGTGGCGCTCTTTCCCGTACCGGCCCGAGATCGATCAGAGCGCGGCGCTGCTCCGCGCCCTCGGGGCAGGAGTGCCCGTCGTCGCCTACGACGTCGGCGGCATCGGTGAGCCCGTTCGGCGCTTCGGCGCCGGGCGCGTCGTGCCGGCCGGCGACGTCGACGCGCTGGCCGAGGCGAGTGCGCGAGCTGCTCGATGATCCCGAGGCGTCTGGAGCAGGCACGCGCCGGCGCCGAGCGCGCGCGACAGGAGCTCACGTGGGAAGCGGCCGCACAGGCGCACCTCGACCTGTACAAGGAGCTCCTGTGACCCGCTTCTCCGACGTCATCGGCCGCCAACTCGAGCTCTTCGAGCGTGAGCAGGCCGCGCTGATCGAGGACTGCGACACGGCCGAGCTGAAGTACGACCAGGCCGGCCGGGACGAAGCGGAGGAGAAGTACGCCGACTACCTCGAGCTCGTCGAGACGGGGACCGAGGAGCTCGCTGCGATGCGAGACAACTTCGCGTCCGCCATGGACGAAGAGTCTGCCGAGGAGTACGAAGCCGAGTTCAACCGCGCCGTGGCCCAGCGCCTACCGCGCTTCGCGCTGGAGATCGAGGACACCTAGCGGGGGCTAGTAGCCGCCGCCACCGTCTCCGCCGCCGCCACCGCCGTCGAAGCCGCCGCCGCCGAAGTCCCCACCGCCGCCGTAGTCGGAGCCGCCGCCACTCATGTGGTCGCCGCTCCAGCCGTAGTCGGGCCGCGGAATCGTTGTCCGTTGTCGTCGCGGGCTTCGTTCACTGCCGACAGCACCGGCCAGGAGACCGATCTGCAGGCCGATCGTCGGATCAGGCTCTTTGCCGCCGCGACGGAACCATCTACGATCGAAGATGCTCATGTCACAAAGCGTAGCTACCTATGGCCGAAGTGATGCGCCTCCGGCAGCGCGTCCACGAGATCCGGCGCGCCCGAGATCTGCCGCGCGAGCGGCGCCAGCGTCTCCAGGTCGCTGACGAGGACGTTCTGGTTGCGCTGGACGCGCTCGAAGCGACCCCGCGCGAGAATGAGCGGCTCGCCGCGAACGAGCGCCCGGTGACGCTCGTAGACCGCCGGCGGGACGATCAGGTTGATCTGGCCGAGCTCGTCCTCGAGGAGCATGAAGACGACACCTTTCGCGGTCGCGGGCCGCTGCCGAGCGATAGCCATCCCCGCCACGACCACCTGAGCCCTGTCCGGTGCCTGGCACAGGTCATGGCTGGAGAGGACGCCCTTGGGCAGATGTTGGCGGAGCAATTGCATCGGATGTGTGCCGACGGAGAGACTTGTTCGCCGGTAGTCGGCCAGCATCCGCTCCCACTCGGTCTGCGCGCGCAGGTGGGGCGTGTCTGCAGTCGGTTCGAACGGCAGCGCGAGCTGGCGCTCCTCGCCGCCCGAGCCGGGCACGCTCTGCGAGCGCGGGACGAGGCCGAGCTCCCACAGCAGCGTGCGCCGCTCACCGAGTGAGTCGCACGCCCCGGAGGCGATCAGGCTCTCGAGCCCGTCACGCGTGAGCGGCGCGCGCTGGGCGAGCTCGACGACCGTGCGGAAGGGGCCGTTTCGAGCGCGTTCCGCCGCCAGCTCCTCTGCCTCGTCGTCGCCGATGCTCTCCACGTACTCGAGGCCGACCCGCACCGCACCGTCCTCGACCGAGCACTTGGCCTCGCTGCGGTTCAGGTGCGGCGGCCGGACCTCCACGTCGCGCCGCTGCGCATCGCGCACCAGGCTCGCCGGCGGGTAGAAGCCCATCGGCTGCTCGTTGAGGAGCGCGCACAGGAACTCGGCCGGATAGTGGTGGCGCAGCCAGGCCGACTGGTAGGCGAGCAGGCCGAACGCGGCCGCATGCGACTTCGGGAAGCCGAAGCCCGAGAAGCCGACGAGCTTGTCGTAGACGTGGTTCGCCAGCTCCGCGCTGACGCCCTTGGCCGCCGCGCCCTCGATGAACCGCTCGCGAAACGCCTCGATGGCGGCCTCGCTCCGCTTGCGGCTCATCGCCCGGCGCAGGCCCTCCGCCTCCCCCACGCTGAAACCGGCCAGCGCCATCGCCACCTCGAGCACCTGGTCCTGGAAGACGACGACCCCGAGCGTCTCCCGCAGCGGCTCCGGCCAGGCTGGGATGGTCGACCGGCGGCACGAAGCTCGGGTCCTCCCGCAGCTTCTGCCGGTGATTGATGTACGGGTGCACCGCCTTGCCCTGGATCGGCCCCGGACGGACGAGCGCGACCTGCACGGTCAGGTCGTCGATCGACTCCGGACGCGTTCGGAGCAGGCTCTGCATCTGCGCGCGGCTCTCGATCTGGAACGTGCCGATCGTGTCGGCGCGCTGGATCTCCTCGTAGACGGCCGGATCGTCGAGCGGGATCCGCGAGAGGTCGATCGTCTCGCCGCGCAGGTTCGCGATCTGCACGACGCAGTCCTCGACCGCCGAGAGCATGCCGAGGCCGAGGAGGTCGATCTTGAGGAAGCCCGCGTCGGCGCACGAGTCCTTGTCCCACTGGCAGATCTGGCGCCCGGCCATGGCTGCAGGCTGGACGGGGACGAGCTCGATGAGCGGGCGGGTCGAGATGACCATCCCGCCCGGGTGCTGCGAGATGTGGCGCGGGAGGCCGGCGATCTCGGCTGAGAGCTCGGCCAGTGCGCGCCAGCGCGGCGAGCGGAGGCGCGCCTCCCCGTCGGGCAGGAGCCCGATCTCCTGAGCGACTCGCTTCGGGCTGCCTTCGGTCACGCGGGCCAGGCGCTCGAGCTCGGCGAACGGGAGGCCGAGCGCCTTGCCGAGGTCACGAATCGCGCCGCGCGAGCGGTACGTCGAGAAGCTGGCGACGAGCGAGGCGTGCTCGTGCCCGTAGCGCTCGGTGACGGCGACGATCAGCTTCTCCCGGATGTCGCGCGGGAAGTCGAGGTCGATGTCGGGCACCGACTCCAGCTCGCGGTTGATGAACCTGCCGAGCGACAGGTCGGCGGTGACGGGATCCACGTGCGAGAGGCCGGTCAGATAACAGACGATCGAGCCGACCGAGCTGCCCCGGCCGCGACCCGGCGGCAGGGCATGGCGTGGCGAATCGCGGCCGCGCACCTCGCGCGCGACCTCCTTGGCCAGCTCGAGCACCTCCCAGTGCAGGAGGAAGAAGCCGGCGAGGCCGAGGTCGGCGATCAGCGCCAGCTCCTCGTCGAGCCGCGCCCGCGCCTTGCGCTTGTGGCCGTTGGCGCCGCTGTAACGCGCTGCGAAGGCGTGGTCGCAGACTTCGGTCAGCTGCGCGATGGCAGGCTCGTCGCGATCGGAGAAGTCCGGGTAGCGGTAGCCGAGCTCCTCGGTGAGATCGAACTCGAGCCGCTCTGCGAGCTCGGCGGTGCGCGCGACGGCGTCGAGGTCGTCCGGGAAGCGCTCGGCGGCTGCCTCCGGCGCGAGCAGCACGGACTCGTGGTTTCCCCGCCGCTCGCGCTCGGCGCCTTCGAGCGAGGTGCGGTGCTTGATCGCCACCATCGCGTCCTGGAGCAGTGCTCGCTTCGACACATGCGCGTGTGCGTCGCCCGTGGCGATCGTCTGCACGCCGATCGTTTCCGCCAGGTTGCGCAGCCTCGCGTTCCGCTGTGCGTCGCCGCGTTCGTAGGGCCTCTGCAGCTCGACGAAGAACCGGTCTCGCCCGAACACCGCGGCCAGCTCGGCGGCGCCGTTCGGATTGCGGGTGCCGAGCCCGTGCCGCGCGCAGCCCGAAAGGCAGATCAGGCCCTCGTTGTACTTCGCGAACAGGTGCCGGTCGAGGCTCGGCGGAAGCAACTCGGTTACCTTGGGCCGGGTGCCGGCGTGCGCCGCGGTCAGCAGCCGGCAGAGGTTCGAGTAGCCCTGCGGCGTCTCGACGAGGAGCGTCACGTGCGACCCGTCCGCGAGCGTCACCTCCGCGCCCGTGATCGGCCGCACGCCGAAGGCCTTCGCCGCGTGCGCGAACTCGAGCGAGCCGTAGACCCCGTCGTGGTCGGTCAGCGCGAGCGCCTCGTACCCCAGCTCGGCGGCGCGCGCAGCCAGTTCCTCCGGATGCGAGGCGCCGTCGAGGAACGAATACGCCGAATGGCAGTGCAGCTCGACGTAGCTCATAGTTCGCCGGCATGGAGCCGATCTTCTCCGGGCCCGGCGAGGGTGAGCTGATCGAGAACGGAGCACCGCAAGCTCTTCGTCAAGGGCTCCTGGGAGCAGATGGACTTCCTCGAGTACGAGGGCGGGCCCGAGTACCAAGGTGCTGGGCCGCACTTCCACAAGCTGCACGTCGATTCGTTCTACGTCCTCGAGGGCGAGCTCGCAGTTCCAGGTCGGCGACGAGACCCATCGCGCCGGCCCGGGAACTTTCGTCGCCGTGCCTCCGGGCACCATCCATGCCTTCACGAATCCGGGGCCAGGATCGGTGCGCTTCCTCAACGCCCACGCGCCCGCCTGTGGCTTCACGGACTACATCCGCGCGCGTCGACAGCGGCGAGGACGTCGATCCCGAGCGCTTCGACATGTGGGACGCGGAGCAAGGCGGACCGGCAGACGCGGTCGTCGCTCGGCCCGGGCGAGGGCGAGTTGCTCGCCGGCCGGGTCGCGAGATCTACGTCAGGTACGAGGGCGCCGAGCTCGAGGCCCTCGAGTTCGACTGCGAGCCCGGGTTCGGCCCTGTCGACCCGCACGTCCACGACGACCACATCGACTCGTTCTACGTCCTCGAAGGAGAGATCGAGTTCACGCTCGGCGACGAGATCGTGCGCGCCGGCCCCGGGACCTTCGTCGCCGCGCCTCCCGGCGCGCGCCACGGCTTCTCGATCCCCGGCCCTGACCGCACGCGCTTCCTCAACGTCCACGCGCCGGGCCCCGGCTTCATCGGGCGATTGCGTCGCGGCTAAATGGACGACCCGAAAGCCCGCTACGACGCCATCGCCGACGAGCTCGTCGCCGAGAACCCCGACGTCCAGCTCGGCCAGATGATGGGCATGCCCTGCATCAAGGTCGGCGGCAAGATGATCATGGGCATCTGGGAGGAGGAGATGGTCTTCAAGCTTCCCGACGAGTCCGTGCGGGAGCAGGCGCTCGCCCTCGACGGCGCGCACCTCTTCGACCCTCCGGCGAACGAGGTCGGGCCTTCAAGGAGTGGGTCCAGCTGCCGGCCGCTCACATGAGCGACTGGCCGAAGTACGCGGACGAAGCCATCAGGCTCCGCGCTGGGTGAACCAGCAGCCGGCCTCCTCGTCCCTGAAGACGACCGCGTTCTGCCCGCTGTCGAGCACGACTTCGAAGTAGCGCCGGCTCACCGGATCCTCGGTCCACCAGCGGTCGACGACGCGCCATTCCTCGCGGACGAGCGCGACGGGCTGGCGGTTGACCTTCCGCGGCGAGCCGTCCACTCGTGTCTCCACGAGCGCGGCTCGAGGCGCGTTTAGTCGTCCCGCGCGACGAGCAGTGCTCGCTGCTCCGGTATTCGCGACCAGGGTGCGACCTCGACGACCGTGCAGACCCCTCCATCTCCGGCGCTCGCTCTCACCTGGCGGAGACCGTCCCGCAGGCGGTCGCGCAGCTCGTCGCCCTCCGGTTGGACGAGCGCCAGCTGCCGGCCGGTGGACTCGGTGAGCTCGACCGCTTCGAGCTTCAGCCTGGTCACCGGCGCTGGAAGCTCTGCGAGCTTCGGGCCGAGGGCGACGCGCAGGCGAGGGCCCTCGGCGCACGGATCGCGCAGCGTCAGCGTTCGGCGCCAGGAACCGCCGCGCGGCGAGCGTCGCGGAGAGCGCGACCTTGCGCAGGAAGCGGTCGGCCCGCTCCGGATTCGCGAGCAAGCCGTCGACGAGGACGGCGAGCGCTCGGCGGAGCGTCAGCTCGTTCCCGATCGCCTCCGGGAACTCGAGCGTCTGCGCCAGCTCCTCGACCTGCCGGCGACCGCGAACCTTTCCTCTTCCCTTTCCTCTCGCCAGGCTCCAGGCGCGCCGCCCGTCCGGCCCCAGTCGTTCGGCTACGGCGCTGCCTGGCAGCCCAGCAAGCTCACCGACACTGCGCACGCCGAGCTCCCCGAGCTCGCGTCGCCGCTGCCCAGCGAGGGGGAGCAGCGCGAGTGGAAGCGGCGCGAGAAACTCGCGCGTGCGCTCGTCGGCAACGATCAAAACCTGCCCGGGCCGCGCAACGTTCGCCGCAGCAAGTGCGGCAAACCGGCGCCCGGCCGCGCCAGCGCGTGGATCCCAGGCAGAGCCGACGGCGGCGAGGGCGCGCTTCATGGCTGCCTCAACGCCGCCGTAGAGTCGTTCGACGCCGCGCGTCTCGAAGAACGCGCAGCCGAGCTCGGCGGACTCGACCGAGAACCCGCAGTCCTCGAGCCGCCGGACGATCTCCTCCCAGGCCTGCTCGGCCGCCGCCGGGTCGGGCTCGACGAGCACGAGCTCGGGACAGGTCGCCAGGGCCTCCCCCATGCGCATGCCCGGCTTGACGCCCTTCGCGTCGGCCGCGGCAGTCACCGGGCCGATCAGCGGCTCCTCGCCCTCTACGGGCGCGAGGGCAGCCGGCCGGAGCACAAGGCTCGGCCGAGCGCGCAGCGCGGCCCGCAGTTCGAAGCCCGGGACGAGGATGCAGGCGACCATGGGAACGTATGTTCTACACGAACACCTGTTCCCCTGTCAAGTCTTTGCTGGAACGACAAACATGGCCGCGAGCGACGCTGCCCAGACGGCACGCCGGGCCGCCGATCGGCCGCCCGGCGTGAGACATCCGTCAGTGAGACATCGTTCCCTTCGGATTGCCGACCTTGAGGAGGCCGACCTGTCCGAGGTCCACGTGCGCGAAGGCGTGGCTGACGAAGGGATAGAGGCCAGGTTGGTCGATCTTCACGTCGAAGATCCCGCCGCCGCCGGCCGGAACGAGCACCGTCTGCACTCCCTGCTGGGGTGGGCTCTTCATGTCGGCGTTGACCCACGCACGGTCGAAGATGGTGCCGACGACGTGGAAATTGGTATCCAGGGTCGGGCCGGCCGCGACCACGTAGAAGCGAGTCGTCTCGCCCGGCTTTGCCGTCAGCGGATGCGTCACGTACTGGTTGGCGTAGCCGTTGAACGTCGTCCAGTCCGGCTGGACCGTCCGAGCCTTTTCCATGCTCAGGTTCGCCGGCTCCTTGATGCCGTCGGCGTCCATGTACCACTCGCTGGCGACGAGCACGTACTCGCGATCGACCGCGGGGAGCGGCTTGGCCGGATCGACGACGATGGCGCCGTACATCCCGTTCGCGATGTGCGCCAGCACCGGCTTCGTACCGCAGTGGTACATGTAGACGCCGGGGTCTGTCGCCTTGAAGCGGAATGTGAACGACTCTCCGGGAGCGACGTCGCGGAACGCGTGTTCCGGGGCGATGCGCGCAGCGTGGAAGTCGATCGAGTGCGGGATGGCGCCGCCGTTCACGAGCGTCATCTCTACGGTCTGGCCCTCGCGCACGTGGACGATCGGCCCAGGGGCGCCATGGCCGTCGAACGCCCAGGTGTTGTAGCTCACGCCCGGGGCTACCTGGACGACCATGTCCTTCAGGGTCATCTTGACCTTCGCAACGTCGCCGGCGAGCACGGGCGGCAGCGCCGCGTTGTATGCCTTGTGCGCTTCGGCGAGCGCCTGTGCGTTCGGTGGCACGATGCCCGCGAAGCTGTTCAGCGGCAACGCAGTGTTGTGCCCGGCCGCATGGGTCTCGGCGGCTGGCTGGGCGGCAACTGCCTGGTGCTCGCCACGCGCGTCGGCCCAGAGCATGAGCGCGAAGAAGCAAACGATCGGCACGGTGAGCCCGAGCAGGATCGTGGCGATCTTGAAGAACACGCTCGAGTCGCTCTCGAGTACGGGCTGGGACGACGAAACGGGATGGACTGTCATGAAATGCCTCCTTGAACGGATGTCTGAGATCAAGGATCGAGAAAAACCGCCCGCCGGAGCTCCGTGCGCGCCCGCATAGCGCCTGCGGATTTCCCGCAGACCTAGGAGCTGATCTCGGCGGCGCGGCCGTGCATGCGCTCGAAGCGCGGCACGACGTCCAGCACGTCCACCTGAGCGCAGAACGCGATGTCCTCCTCGAGCCCCGGCGGCCCGTACGTGCGAGCCAGCAAAGCCTCGTGGGGATCGGGCCACGCGTCCGCGATCGCGACGGATGCCTTCGCCGCGTCGCCTTGCTCGGCGTCGAGCAGCTGCACGATCCGGCCGGCGCAATAGGCGTCGTCCAGCGCGAACGCGCCCTGGAACCCGGCGCACAGCACGGCCACGTCCTCCCCACGCTCCCGAGCAGCCTTCGCAACGGCGGTCAGGTTCAGCAGGCTCCCGAGATAGACCTCGTCGCAGCGGCCGGCCGCAGCCAGGATCGCGCGTGTCCCGTTCGTCGTCGAGAAGATGACCGGCTCGTCACGCGCCTCGAGGAACTCGCGCGGCGAGGCGCCCACGTCGAAGCCCTCGATCTTGACCGCGCTCCGCTCGCCGCCCAGCAGTCCCGTGCCGAGCTCCTTGCGCAGGGCCACGGCGTCCTCCACTTCCCGGCAGCAGAAAACGCGCTCGTACCCGGCGCCGAGCGCCTGGGCGATGGTCGACGTGGCCCGCAGAACGTCGACGACGATGCCGACCGGCGCGGAGATCGTCTCCGCAGGCGTGAACGCGACGTCAACTCGCATTGGCGCACTACGCTACTGCGACGTGGACGAGGTGATGCACTGCTACCGGCACCCCGACCGCGAGACGAGGGTCTCGTGCTCCGAGTGCGGCCGCGGAATCTGCCCGGATTGCATGGTCTTCGCGCCCGTCGGGATCCGTTGTCCCGACCACGCCGGCGTGGCCCAGGGCGCTCAGAGAGTGACGAAAGGGGTGCGCCGCGCGGTCTACGAAGGCACCGGTGCGCTCGTGACCAAGATCCTGATCGGGATCAACCTGGCCGTCTACGCGATCAACCTGGCGCAGGGCTCGAGCCTCAACCGCACCTCGGGGTGGCTCTTCGAAGAAGGGGCCCTCGTCATCCTGTCGCCGTGGGGCGGCCTCGCCGACGGCGAGTGGTGGCGGCTCATCACCGCCGCCTTCCTGCACGGCAGCCTCCTCCACATCGCCATGAACATGGTCGTGCTCTGGATCATCGGCGCGCCCGTCGAAGAGGCGCTCGGCCGCGGTCGCTTCCTCGCGCTCTACCTGATCTCGGGGCTCGCCGGCTCCGCCGGCGCGCTTCTGTTCGACCCGAATGCGATCACGGTCGGCGCTTCCGGAGCGATCTTCGGGATCCTCGGCGCCGCGTTGGTCCTCGAGCGGCAGCGGAACTACGTGCTCGGCGGCAGCGCTCTCTCGTTTCTCGTCATCAACCTGATCATCACGTTCGCGTTTCCCAACATCATTTCGATCGGGGGCCACCTGGGCGGTCTCGTCGGAGGCGTGCTCGGAACGCTGGCTCTCTCGCGCTTCGGCCGGACGCACGTGATCTACGGACGACCCGGGCTGCTGGGCGCCGCCGGCGCTCGTCGGCGTCGGCGTCGCCAGCGTCGCCCTCGCGTACTGGCGCGTGGAGAGCCTGATTTGACCTGGTCCTCGCCGGCTAGCGGGCCCCGGGCATGAGCATCGACTCAGGCTCCTCACCCGCGTAAACCCAGCGCGCTCGCTCTCCGGCGTACTGCAGGCCCTGGCAGGGGTGATTCCCGAAGGCCGCACGCGTCGCTGCGTCCACTCGAGCAGTCGCGGCGTCCTTCGCTAGACCGGCCGGCCCGATTCCGGCGAGCGTCTCGAGCGCCACGCCCTCGGCGCGCGTGAGCTCGTCGGCGGAATTGCCTCGTCGCCGGCACGCGCAGCTCGAGCGCCTCCCGTTGGCCCTTTGGAAGCCCGTTGACGGCCGCATGCAGGTCTGGAGTCAGCGTTTCCGCCGAGACACGCTCGTCGGTCTCGTCGAACTCGCTCGTGTAGGTGACGAGCGGCATTCCCAGACGACGCCGGCCGGCTGTCTCGACACGGCGCCGTTCCAGGTAGCGGCGATGCAGGTTCTTTGCGATCCCGAAGAGCCAGGGCCCCGCGGAGCCTTCCGCCTCGTCTCTGAAACGCCGCAGCCCGCAGGCCGCCTGCGCGAAGGTCTCGGCGGTGAGATCCATCGCCGCCCCGGGCTCGACGTGTGCCCGAAACCATGCGTGCACCGAGCGGACATGCCGCTCGTAAAGCTCGGCGAACGCGTCGGCGTTCGTCCGTGCGTCCTTGATCAGCTGGGCATCGGTCTTCACGGGCTTACCCCTTCTATGCGCCTGGACGCGATTTCGTTTCAGTCGCGCGGCGAAGAAGAGGTCAAGCCTGGATCGAGTTCACGTCGCGCTGGAGGACGAAGCGCCCGCCGAGCGCAGACAGCACGAGCACATATGCCAGAACGACCGCGACGCTCGCTCCTCGCGAGAGCGTTTCTGGATCGTCACCGATCACGCCGGTGATCAGGTGAACCGGGAAGTACTTCGGGATCTCCGGCCACCGGCTTTCCGTCACGCCGGTGAAGATCGGCTCCACGATCAGAAGCGTGGCGAAGACGACGATGATCGCCGCCACCTGGTTCCGCATCAGCGAACCCACCGCAACGCCTAACGGGCCCCAGAGCGTCGTCGCCAGGATCGAGCCGATGACGTACGACCGGGCTTCGTCTTCGAAGACGATGTCGACTCCCTTGAGCTTCAGCAAGGGCACGAACAGGACGAACGTGAAGACCTCGGCGATGACGCCGATGACGAAGCCGCCGATCGCGGCGGCGATGAGCTTCGCCGCGAGCACCTTCCAGCGGTTGGGCGTGATCAGCAGCGTCTGCGTGATCGTTCCGTGCCGAAACTCGCCCGACATGATCATCACGCCGAGCAACAGGATGAAGATGATTCCCGTCGCGGCCGCGCCGTACATCCCGGCCTGATCCTCTTCGCGGGCGAGATCGGCCGCCGGCGTATCGATCACCGTGACGACGACGAGGATGCCGATGATCACGAGCAGCCCGCCGACGAACCCGTAGAGCATGCGCGTCGTCCTCAGCTTGAGGAGCTCGCCTCTGATCAGGTCGATCACGTCGCGTCTCCGGTCAGCTCGAGGAAGATCTCCTCGAGCGAGGCCGACTCCGGCGAGAGCTCATGGAGCACGATCTGGTTGTGAGCGGCCAGCTCGCCGACGCGCTCGATCGGCGCGTCCTTGACCGCGAGCGTGCCCGGCGAGGTCTCGGCCGACTCGAAGCCTGCTGAGGAGAGGACGGCGCGGAGCTGCTCCGCCTGCGGGCTACGCACGCGCACGCCGCCTTCCGCCCGCGCGAGGATCTCAGCGAGCGACGTATGCGAGATCAGCCGTCCGCGATGGATGATCACGACGCGGTCGGCGAGCTGCGCCATCTCCGAGAGCACGTGGCTGGAGACGAGCACGGTTCTCCCCTGCTCGGCGAGCCCGCGCAGGAAGCCGCGCAGCCAGCGGATCCCCTCGGGGTCGAGGCCGTTGGCCGGCTCGTCGAGGATCAGCACCTCCGGGTCGCCCAGGAGCGCGCCGGCGATCGTCAGGCGCTGGCGCATGCCGAGCGAGTACGTCTTCACGCGCTTCTTGGCCGCGCCGGCGAGGTCGACCAGCTCGAGCAGCTCGTTCACGCGCGACTCCGGGATGCCCTGCGGCTGGGCGAGGACTCGCAGGTGGTTTCGGCCCTTGCGGCCCGGGTGGAAGTTGGTCGCCTCCAGCACCGAGCCGACTCGCTTGGCCGGATCGGCGAGTTCGCGGTAGCGCTTGCCGTCGATCGTGGCCGTCCCGCTCGTCGCCTTGACGAGGTCGAGCAGGATGCGCAGCGTCGTCGTCTTCCCCGCTCCGTTCGGCCCCAGGAACCCGGTCACCTGGCCGGGCTCGATCTTGAAGCTCAGGTCGTCGACCGCGAGGGTCTTGCCGTAGCGCTTGGTGAGCCCCTCGACCGCGATCAAGGCCTAGCCGCCGACCGAGACCGCTTCGATGCCGGCTTCGGCCAGCGCCGCCTGAGCGGCGGCGAGGCGCGCGAGCGGAACCCGGTACGGCGAGCACGACACGTAGTCGAGCCCGAGCCCGTGGCAGAAGGCGACCGACGACGGCTCGCCCCCGTGCTCGCCGCAGATGCCGAGCTTGATGTCGGGCCTGGTCGAGCGGCCGCGTTCGACTGCGATCTTCATCAGGTCGCCCACCCCGGCCTGGTCGAGGATCTCGAACGGGTTCCGCTCGAGCACGCCGTCCTCGAGGTAGCGCGTGAGGAACTTGCCCTCCGCGTCGTCGCGCGAGAAGCCGAGCGCGGTCTGCGTGAGGTCGTTCGTCCCGAAGGAGAAGAAGTCGGCGTGCTCCGCGATCTCGTCGGCGCGCATGCACGCGCGCGGGAGCTCGATCATCGTGCCGACGAGGTACTCGATCTCCTCTTCCTCGGCGGCGGTGGCGATGGTGATCGCGCGTAGCCGGTGGAGCTCCTCGGCGAAGCCGACGAGCGGGTGCATGATCTCGACGAGCGGCGCTGCGCCCGTCCGCTTCTCCACGGCCACGGCCGCGCGCACGATCGCGCGCACCTGCATCTCGTAGATCTCGGGCCACATGAGACCGAGCCGGCACCCACGCGTGCCGAGCATCGGGTTCGACTCCTGGAGCGCACGGATCCGCTCGCGCATCCGCTCGTCCTCCGCCTCGTCCAGCGGGGGCAGGAACTCGTGCAGCGGCGGGTCGAGCAGGCGGATCGTGACCGGGAGCCCCGCCATGGCCTCGAAGATGCCTTCGAAGTCGGCCTGCTGGTGCGGAAGGAGCTTCTCGAGCGCAGCGCGACGCTCCTCCTCGCTGCGGGCCATGATCATCTCGCGCACGACGGGCAGCCGGTCGTCGGCCATGAACATGTGCTCGGTGCGGCAGAGACCGATGCCCTGCGCGCCGAACTCGCGGGCCTTGGCGGCGTCCTCCGGGGTATCCGCGTTGGCCCGGACCTTCAGGCGCCGCATCGAGTCGGCCCAGCCGAGAATCGTCTCGAAGTCCTCGTTGATCTGCGGCGGGACGAGGTCGACCGGGCCCAGGATCACGCGGCCCGTGCCGCCGTCGAGCGTGAGCACGTCGCCCTCGGCGATCTGCTTGCCGTGGAGAGAGGCCGTCCTCCCCTTCGAGTCCACCGAGAGCGCCTCGCAGCCCGCAACGCACGGCGTGCCCATGCCCCGGGCCACGACCGCGGCGTGTGAGGTCATCCCGCCGTGCGCGGTGAGGATGCCCTTGGCGGCGATCATCCCGTGGATGTCGTCGGGCGTCGTCTCCCAGCGGACGAGGATGACGTCTTCGCCGTTCTCGGTCCACTCGACTGCCGTGTCGGCGTCGAACACGGCCTTGCCGGACGCGGCTCCGGGCGACGCGTTGAGACCGGTCGCAGCGACCTCGAACTCGGCCTTCGGGTCGATCATCGGGTGCAGCAGCTGGTCGAGCTGATCCGGGTCGATGCGAATGACGGCGTCCTCGCGCGAGATCAAGCCCTCCTCGACCATGTCCACGGCGGCCTTCAACGCCGCGGCAGCCGTTCGCTTGGCGCCGCGGGTCTGGAGCAGGTAGAGCCGGCCGTCCTCGACCGTGAACTCGATGTCCTGCATGTCGTGGTAGTGGTCCTCGAGCCGGCGCATGGTCTCCAGCAGCTCGTCGAAAGCCTTGGGCACGGATTCCTTCATGTGCGCGAGCGGCTCCGGGGTGCGGATCCCGGCGACCACGTCCTCGCCTTGCGCGTCGGCCAGGAACTCGCCGTAGAGGCCGGGCTCGCCCGTCGAAGGGTCGCGCGTGAAGCAGACGCCCGTCCCGGAGCCGTCGCCCTTGTTGCCGAAGACCATCTGGACGACGTTGACCGCGGTCCCGAGATCGTCGGCGATGTGGTGGGCGCGCCGGTAGACCTGCGCGCGGGGGTTGTCCCACGACTCGAAGACGGCACGAACGGCACGGGTCAGCTGGTCGCGTGCGTCCTGCGGGAAGGCGTCACTCGTCTCCTCGAGGTAGATGGCCTTGTAGGTCTCGATGAGTACGGCCAGGTCGTCCGCGGACAGGTCGACGTCCTGCGCAGCTCCGCGGTCCTTCTTGAGCTTGGCGAGGGCGTCCTCGAAGCGGTGGCCGTCGATGCCGTCCACGACGCCGCCGTACATCTGGATCAGGCGGCGGTACGAGTCGTTCGCGAAGCGCGGGTTGCCCGTCGCGCTCGCGAGGCCCGCGGCGGCCTCGTCGTTCAGGCCGAGGTTGAGGATCGTGTCCATCATCCCGGGCATCGAGACGGCGGCGCCCGAGCGCACGGAGACGAGGAGCGGATCCTCGGAGTCGCCGAAGCGCTTGCCCGTCTTCTCCTCGAGGGCGCGCATGTGCCCGTCGATCTCCTCGTCGAGCCCGTCCGGGAACTCGCCTCCCGCCGACATGTACCCCCGGCAGGCGTCCGTCGTGATCGTGAAGCCGGCCGGAACGGGAATCCCGAGCTGCGTCATCTCGGCCAGGCCGATGCCCTTGCCGCCCAGCAGGCTGCGCCCGCCCTCCGAGGGCTCGTCGAAGTCGTAGACGAATCGGGTCGCGGTCACGGCCATGCGAAATCTTCCCACAGCCTGACGGCAATACTCCCGTCATGACAGAAGTTCGCCTGACGAGTGCCGACCGCGTGCTCTTCCCGGAGGACGGGGTCACCAAGGGCGATCTCTTCGAGTACTACGGCAAGGTCGCGCCGGTGCTCGTGCCGCACCTGAAGAACCGGCCGTTCACCATGAAGCGCTGGCCCAGGGGCATTCGCGCGGAGTCGTACTTCCAGAAGCAGGCGCCGAAAGGGCTTCCAGACTGGGTGAAGACGAAGCAATTCCGCACTCATCCGCGCGAGGGTGGCTCGCGGCTCGTCGACTTCGTGCTCGTGAACGACGAGCGCACGCTGCTCTCGATGGTGCAGCTGAACTGCGTCGACATGAACGCCTGGTACTCACGAGTCGACAAGCCGCACCGGCCCGACTTCGTGCTCTTCGACCTCGACCCGCCGGAGGGCCTCTGGCGGGAGGCGATCGAGGTCGCCCACCTGATTCGCGGTCGGCTCGACGAGCTGGGCCTGGAGTCGCACGTGAAGACGAGCGGCTCGACGGGGATCCACGTCCTCGTTCCGATTGCGCGGCGTTCGACCTTCGAGGACACGTACGACTTCGCCGAGCTCGTCTCGCGCGGCCTGGCCGAGGAGCACGACGGGCTGATCACCGTCGAGTGGCTGAAGAAGAAGCGGCGCGGCGTGCTCGTCGATCACCGGCAGAACGGCTGGGGCAAGACGATCGCCTCGGCGTACTCGGTGCGGCCGCGGCCTGGCGCGCCGGTCTCGACCCCGCTCCGCTGGAAGGAGCTGAAGCCCGACCTGGACTTCCGCGACTTCACGATGGACGTCGTGCTGAAGCGGGTGAAGAAGCACGGCGACCTCTTCGAGCCGGTCCTGCACGGGACGCAGGCGCTCGGGCCTGCGCTTCGCGAGGTCAGGAAGAGCGGTGTCGAGCCCGCAGGTCGGCGAGGCGCGCGAGCCCGCGGAGCCCGAGCCAGATCGGCGTGAGCAGCACGTAGAAGGTGACCATCGCGGCGCCGAGGATCGACCACCAGATCGCCCAGCGCCAGAGCGGAACCGGTTCCTTGGGAGCGGCCATGGTTTGCAGTATCCCGATGGCGGGGACAACGTCATCGTGAGAGCGCTCGCTGCATTCGCGGCGGTGATCTCCGTCCTCGCCGCTGCCCTCGCCCTCCCCTCGGCCGAGAGCGCGCGGACGGCGTGCCCGTACCAGGCGCAGGTCATCACGTACAACCCGCGCGGCTGGCAGCCTCTGCTCGACTCGCTGGCCGCCAACCAGACGCCGTGCGCGCAGTACTACGTCGTCCTGCCCCCGCTCGAGGACAAGGTCACGCCGCGCGGCCGCCGGCTCGTCGAGGCCGTCCGCAGCAAGGGCCCGAACTTCCACCCGGTTGCGGAGTTCAGCTGGAAGGGCTGGTACGGCAAGCCCGGCAGCTGGTACTCGAAGGGCGTCTCCTTCCGGCGGAAGATGGCCGCTGCCGGGTACGACCCGCGCCGCGGTGAGACCTGGGCGATCAACGAGCTGCCGTCGACCATTCGCTCCCGCACCGACACTCGGCAGCGCGCACGCGATTTGATCAGAGGGCTCTATACGGGCCCGCCCAGGTCGGTGCCCTCGGCGGGGCGGTGTTCATCGTCGGCGTCGGCCAGGAGATGCGGAACTTCGGGCCGTACAAGGCGTCGCTCCGCGGCTGGCTGCAGGACTGCGGCGTTCTGGTCGGCGATCACGCCGCACGTTGCCTGGTGGGGCCAGGAGACCTACGCCAGCTGCTCCCGCGTCTGCGTACCTCAGACTGGCCTCCAGCCGATCAGGATCGCGCAGCGCTCGACGGCGATCAACGACTTCACGCAGCACACGGCGAAGCTCGCCTACGCAGGCCCGCCGGCGACGGCTGCGGCGCGTGCGTTCTTCGACAAGGCGTGGACGCCGGTGATGACCGCTTTCTGGCGCGACGCCAAGGGCTACGGCATCAACCGGATCCCGCTGGACACGATGATGGCGTTCGTCTCGCTCGAGGTGTACGCGGCTCGAGCGTGGGCCGGGCCGAGGCCGTACCCGGACGGGCGCATCGGGTTCGCCTGGAACCAGTCACCGCGAGGGGCGCAGCCCGCGGAGACGCATGCAGCTGGCGACGCGTCTTGCGCAGGCGATCCAGGGCGCCTACGGAGACGGCGGCACCGCGGCGAAGGCCTGCAGCCCGGAGGGTGCCTACACGTGGTGCGCGCCGCAGCTCCCCGGCGCCGCCTTCAACCCCGGCTGGAGGACCTTCGAGACCTGGTAGTCAGGGCGTCGGGGCCAGCTCGGCGCGCCGCTGCTCGACGAGCCGGATGACGCGCGCGGCCGTCTCCTCGATCGACAGCTCCGTCGTGTCGATGACCGGGCAGCTGAGCCGGCGGTGGATCGCGTCCGCCTGCTCCAGCTCGTCGTAGATCTCGAGCAGCTTCGCGTAGTTCTTGTTGTTGCCGCCCATCCGGCGGGCCCGGTCGGTCCGGATCTCCTCCAGGCGCTGGGCGTCGATGGTCAGTCCGACGATCTTGGTCTGCTCGATTTCGAAGAGGTCGGGCGGCGGCTTGATGCCCTTCACGATGGGGACGTTCGCCGCCTTCCAGCCGAGGTAGCCGAGGTACATCGAGAGCGGGGTCTTCGACGTGCGGGAGACGCCGACGAGCACGACGTCCGCGTCGTGGAGGCCGCTGCCCATGCCGTCGTCGTACTTGACGGCGAACTCGATCGCCTCCATGCGCTTGAAGTACGACTCGTCGAGGGCGTGACGCGACCCGGGCTCCATCTTCGCGGCCATGCCCGAGACCTTGGCGACGGCCTCGATCGGGTGGCCGAGCAGGTCGCAGTAGTGCAGGCGTGCGCGGCGGCACAGCCTGCGCATCTCGTCGCGGAGCTCGGGCGCGACGAGCGTGTAGACGACGACTGCGGGCCGGCCTCGGGCTCGCTGCACGGCCTGATCGAGGTCGGCGGGCGTCTCCACGCGCGGGTGGCGCACCTCTTCGAACGGCTGATCCGGAAACTGCGCCTCGAGAGCGTGCACGAGCCGCGTGGCGGTCTCCCCCGTCGAGTCGGAGACGACGTGGAGCTCCACCGCTTGCTTGGCCATGCCTGGACCCTAGCGCGGGATCTGCGAAAGCTCGCCCAGCTTGCCGAGCGTGTCGCGCACGTTGAGAAGCAGGCGCAGGCGATTGGCCCGAACGGCGCTGTCCTCGGCCATGACGAGCACGTCCTCGAAGAAGCGGTCGAGCGCCGGGCCGATCTCGGCGGCGGACTCGACGGCCGCGTCGAAGTCGCCCGCCTCGAGCGAGCCCTCGAGCTGCGTGTCCAGCCGCTCGATCGCCTGTGCGACCTCGAGCTCGGCCGGCTCGACGAGGAGCGCCGGGTCGACCGCCGCCGCCGCGCCCTGCTCCTTCTCCGCGAGCCGCTCCGACCGGGTGTAGGCGGTGTGGATCGGCCCGAAGCGCTCGTCCGGAAGCGCCGCCAGCGCACGTGCGAGCCGGGCGACCGATCCGAGGTCGCGCACTTCCGAGCGCCGGGCTGCGCGCACGTACTCGACCGGCACGTCGACGAGCCCTTCGAACCGCTCCTCGACGAACTCCCGAACCTCCGGATCGAGCTGTGCGCGGGGAATCGTCAACATGGCCCTCGGCCGCGAGCCGGCAGAGACCGATCGCGGCCCGCCGCAGCCCGTAGGGATCGCGAGAGCCGGTGGGCTTGTGCCCGAGCCCGAACGAGACGTTCAACGTGTCGATCTTGTCCGCCGCCGACAGGACACGCCCCGCCTCCGTCTGCGGGAGCGGAGCGTCCGCCGCGTCCGGCAGGTACTGCTCGTCGATCGCAGCCGAGACCGCCTCCGGGTAACCGGCGAGCCGCGCGTACTCGGCGCCGACGTGACCCTCGAGCTCCGGGAACTCACGAACGAGCTCGGACGCCTGGTCCGCCTTGGCCAGTCGCGCAGCCTCGAGCGCCGCCTCACCACCACCGAGCGCCTCGACGAGCTTCGCGAGCCGCCCCGTCTTGTCGGCATAGCTGTCCGCCGCCGGCGAAGAACGTGATCGCGCCGAGCCGCTCCGCGAGACCGTCGAGCCCCACCTTGAGGTCACGCTCGAACGTGAACGACGCGTCCTCCAGCCGCCCACCGACGACGTTCTCGAGACCGCCGCGCACCGTCTCCGGGTCGCCGCCGTTCGCGACGAACGCAAAGCGGTTCTCCCCGAGCGGGAAGGCGCGGATGTGGTGCTGGATCGTGGTCTCGATGACCCGGCGCGGAAGCTGCAGATAGCGCTCGTCGAACCGCCCGTCGATGACGACGGGGTGCTCGACCAGGAAGACGACCTCTTCGAGGACGCCGTTCGGGTCGCTCCAGCCGCCGAGCTCGTCCAGTGACTGCGACGATCTGCGCCCGACGCGCGTCCTGGTCGGGCTCGACGTCGGCGGCACGCAACGTTTCGAGATACGCCGACGCGTCCGGCATCTCCACTGGGCCGGAGGTGAACCTGTGCCCATACGTCGTGTCGCCGACGATCGTCTGGGCGTCGACCATGGCGAGCCGCCAGCGCACCGGGCGCGGAAAGCGCAGGCCGCTGTCGTCCCAGCGCATCGTCTTCGAGAAGGAGAGGCCGTGCACGAGCGCGTCCACCTGCTCGGGCAACACCTCCTCCAGCGCCTTCCCGGGCACCTCGACGCCGAGGAAGCCGTCCCGCTCCTGGAGCTCCTCGACTGCGACCCCGTGGCGCTTCGCAAAGCCGGCCGCAGCCTTCTCGGCCATGTTCACGGGAGGCCCCTTGACCCAGTGATCCGGAGTCCTGGCCGGCATGTCGTCGACGAGGACCGCGAGCCGTCGCGGCGTGACCAGGACCTGCGTCGGCGCGACGCCCAGAGCCTGCTCTGCGAGCCGCCGGCAACTGCGCCAGAGCCTCGCGGCAAGCCCCCGCCGGCAGCTCCTCGCAGCCGATCTCAACCAGGAGCGTCGCCATCGGCTCCTACGTAGAGCTGGGCGAAGCGGCGCGCAAGCTTGCGAACGCGGCCGATGTACGCGGCGCGCTCCGTGACGGACACCGCGCCGCGCGCGTCGAGCAGGTTGAAGGCGTGAGACGACTTCAGCACCTGGTCGTACGCCGGCAGCGGCAGGCCCTTGTCGAGGAGCTGGTCGGCCTCCGCCTCGTGCTCGTCGAAGCGCCGCTGCAGGACGTCCACCGGCGCCTCCTCGTAGTTGTACTGCGACCACTGCCGCTCGTTCTCGCGATAGACGTCGCCCCATGTGACGCCGGGCGCCCACTCCAGGTCGAACACGGACTCCTTGCCCTGGAGGAAGAGCGCGAGCCGCTCGAGCCCATAGGTCATCTCGGCCGGGATGATCTCCAGGTCGATGCCGCCGAGCTGCTGGAAGTACGTGAACTGCGTGACCTCCATCCCGTCCGACCAGACTTCCCAGCCCAGGCCCCAGGCGCCGAGCGTCGGCTGCTCCCAGTCGTCCTCGACGAGCCTGATGTCGTGCTTGCGGAGGTCGATCCCGAGCGCCTCGAGCGAGCCGAAGTACTGGTCGAGCACGTCCTCGGGCGCCGGCTTGAGGATCACCTGGTACTGGAAGTAGTGCTGGAAGCGGAACGGGTTCTCGCCGTAGCGGCCGTCGGTCGGGCGGATCACCGGCTCGACGTAGGCGGCGCGCCACTCCTTCTGGCTCGGGTCGAGCACGCGGAGGAAGGTGGCGGGATTCGACGTGCCCGCGCCGAGCTCGGTGTGGTACGGCTGCATGATCACGCAGCCGCGCTCGGCCCAGTAGCTCTGCAGCGCAGCGATCATGTCCTGGAAGTTCACGGCCGTGATCCTACGAGGTGACTCGGCCCGCTACGGATTTCGCTCCATGAGCTTCTCGTTCGCTCGCTCGAAGCCGAACCGCTCGTACAGCGAGTGGGCGTCCTGCGTGTGCAGCAGCCAGCGCCGCTTCGCAGTACGGCCTGTTCTCGACTGCTTCGGTGACGAGCTCGACGCCGAGCCCGCGACCGCGGTACTCCGGGAGCACGTAGACGTCCGCCAGATACGCGAAGGACGCGTCGTCCGAGACCGTTCGCGCGAAGCCGATCAGCCGCTCGCCTTCGTAAAGCCCGACAACGCGAGAGGCCTCGCGGATCAGGCGCTCGACGGTCTCGCGTGGCCGCCCTTTGGCCCAGTACGCCTCGGTCGACAGGAACGCGAAGACGGCATCGACATCGACGCGTCCCGGATCGTCGTCGAGCTCGAGGCCTCCTGGCAGCTCGCGCTTCACGGCGAGTGTCGCATCGAGACATGACCGGTGCCAGGCACCGGACACGGCTCGTCGCCATCCCAGCGGGCCACTGGAGACTCCGTGCAGCGACTAACTCCCTAGTCGCAACTGGCCCTGGCCGGTGCCAGGCACCGGACACGGCTAGCTGGCCAGGGTCTTCAGGCGGAAGCCGCCGTGGTACTCGTACGACGCGGTGACGACGCCGAGCGCCTCGCGCGCCGGCCCCTTGTCGATCTGCGCGTCCGCCAGCGGCGCGCCGAGGAGCCCCTCGATGCCACGGATCCCGTCCCCGGAGAGCGGCAGCGCACCCGCTGCGCACCGGACGCACACGGCTCCACCCGCACGCGGCGAGTAGCCGGCAAGCGCATCGGTCGCACCGCACTCCGCACAGCTCGTCAGGTGCGGCAGGTAGCCGGAGAGCCAGAGCAGCTTCAACTGGAAGGAGAGCGCCAGCGCGTCGAGCGCAGGCCGCTCCGCACCGTTCCCCGGCCACTCGTCCAGAGCGTCCAGGAAGCGCGTCAGCGCCTCGAATGCGCGCGGGTTCGCCTCCTGCTCGACGAAGAGCCGCAGCATCGCCTCCGACCCGACGAGCCCGACGCCGAGGCGGTACGAGTCCTCCCGCACGGCGCTGTGCGGCCGGATCAGCTCGACGCCGGTCACCGTCTGCAGCTCCCCGCTGCCCTGGTGGAGCATCAGCTCGACATGGCTGAGCGGCTCCAGCCGCGCACCGAAGCGCGATTTCGTCCGGCGGACGCCCTTTGCGACAGCGCCCACGCGCCCGCGATCCTGCGTGTAGACGTGCAGCACGCGATCGGCTTCGCCGAGGCGGATCGAGCGCAGCACGACAGCCTCGGTCCGGTAGGTCCGCCCCACGTCTCTAGTGTAGAGAGCAGCCTCGTCGGGAACGGACGCTCCGCATGCCAAAGATCACCATGTACACGACCACCTGGTGCAGCTACTGCGTCCGCGCGAAAGTGCTGCTCGAACAGCGCGGGCTGGCCTACGAGGAGATCAACCTCGACGACGATCCGCACTTCCGGCAGCGCGTGTTCGAGCTCACCGGCGGCTGGACGGTTCCCCAGATCCTGATCGACGACCAGCCGATCGGCGGCTACGTCGAGCTCTGGCAGCTCGACAAGGACGGGAAGCTCGCCGCTTAGCTAGCGGACATGGACCCAAGGGCATCGCTTGCGATGCCGACCAGTAAGGCCATGCCGGCTTCGCCGGCGTGGCCGCTTTCGCGCCCGTTCGTCCGCGCTAGCGGACCTGAACGGGCGTGCCGAGCGGCATCAGCCGGTTCAGGCGCATGATCGCACCGTTGTTCATGCGGACGCAGCCGTGCGAGACGCGCCCGGGCAGGATCCCCGGCTGGTTCGTCCCGTGGAGCCCGATGAAGCCGCCGCCGGGCCAATCGGTGAGCACCGGCGAGCGGGCACTGAGCCCGATCGCGATCGGCCCGTAGACCGGCATGCTGTAACCGGTCAGCACCTCACGCGTGTAGAAGTCGCCGCGCGGTGTCGGCCAGTGGTTCTGCCCGACGCCGACACGCGTCGTGAAGACCTTCCTCCCGCGACGGTACAGAGTCGCCCGCAGCCCGCTGCGAGAGATGAAGAGCCGCGTGCGGACCGTCCGGTACCGCCCCAGCGACTTCCGCGGGACCCAGCCGGTCGAGCTGTTCGGCAGGATGGCGAGGCGGACCTGGACCCAGATCTGCCCGTTGCGGAACTTCCTCTGGTACAGGGTCTGGACGAGGTTCGGGAAGTACTCCGGTGTCGTCGATTTCAGCGTGCTGAACGCACGCGCGCCACGAGACGGCCCGCGGCGAACCGAGGTCCGGCGCGTGACGAAAGCCCACTTGTAGCTCTCCGCCTTGTAGTCGCTGAGAACGGTCGTCTTCGGCCAGATCCTCTTCTGGGGCGGATGCCCTGGCGGCGGAGGCGGCGGCGGGGTGCCGGCCTTGGTGACGCGGATGGTCATCGTTCGCGGCTCGGCCGCGCCGACGGGCAAGCCCGCCGCCACTGCCGTGAACGTCACCGTGTGGTCGCCGACCCTCGAGGTCGCGGGTGTCCACGTGTACTTCGCACCTCCGGGATTGCCATCCTGGGCAGTGAAGGTGCCCCCGGGCATCTTGGTGGCCCGAATCTGGACACGAACGGCGCTGCCTCCGGCTGCCTGGGCTCCGAGCAGGATCGTCAGCTGGGAGTCGGCCGGCACGGCCAGCACCGAGTTGCCTGCCGGCGTCGGCGCCGTCCATTCGACGACCGCGGCCTCCTGCGTCCGCTCGGGCCCCGCCTGGGCAGTGGCCGGCAGAAGCAGCGCAAGCGCGAGGACGTACATCGACGTGTGTCGGAGAGAGACCATCAGAGAACCCAGCCCGCGGGGCGATACGGGTGCCGCATTGTAGCCGTCTATCGGCAAACCGCTAGTGAATCGTTACGGGCGTGCCGAGAGGCATCAGGCGCGCCAGTCGGAGGATCGCATGGTTAGGCATTCGGATACAGCCGTGAGAAACCTGCCCCGGCAGGATCCCCGGCTGGTTCGTGCCGTGAATGCCGATGAAGCCCCCGTTCAGCCAGTCGGTGAGGACCGCCGAACGTGCGTTCAGGCCGAACGCAAGCGGCCCGTAGATCGGGTCCTTGAACCCGGAGAGCTTTTCCCGGATGTGGAACTCGCCGGCAGGCGTCGGCCACTGAGGCTTCCCCACTCCGATGCGGGTGCGGAAGATCGCAACGCCGCGGCGGTAGAGCGTTGCGCTCAAGAGCCTGCGGTCGACCACGAGTCGCGTCGTGATCTTGCGGAACGCGCCGAGCGTGTCGCGAGGCACCCAGCCGGTCGAGCCGTTCGGGAGCATGGGCAGCCGCACGCGCACCCAGTACCGGCCCTTCTCGTCGATCTTGCCGCTCAACACGAGCGTGATGTTCTGCACGAGCTCGGGCGTGATCGCCGGCAGACGGCCGACCACTCGCGCCGACGATCGAGGCTCCGCGCGTGCGCGCACCGGGTCGGAGACATAGGCCCAACGTGAGACGCCGCCGGGGCCGCTGAGCGCGAACTCGTCGTCCGGCGCCGGCGTCCCCGACCTCTGGACGTAGACGACGAACGATCGCGGCTGCGCGTAGCTACGAGGCAGATCGTGGGTCTGGCCCGAGAAGGTGAGCACGTGCTCGCCGGCCTGCTGGGCCGACGGTGTCCACGTGAGGCTCCCCACGCCGGGAGCGCTGTAGGCGGAGGTGAAGTTCGCTCCGGCCGGCAGCTTGCGAGCTCCGAGGAGCACGAGCTCTCCCGCGCGGGAGCTGGACGCGGAGAGCGAGATCGTCAGCGGCGACCCCGCGTTGACGGTGAAGGCGGCTCCGTCGCGGGGCGTCGGCGCCTGCCAGGCTGAGCGCGAGCTTCGGGCCGCGGGCAGCCGAACCGGCGCCCGCGAGGGTGAGCAGCGCAAGCGCCCCGACCGCTACGGCGACCGTGCGCTTGACCCATCGATTCCTTGTCCAGACCCCCGTCATGGCTCCTCAAAGTGTGCCGAATAGCGAACGGGGCGGCTTTGCGGCCGCCCCGTCCAGGCTCGTGCTTACTGGGGGTTACCCAGTGAAGGGTGGCCGTGCGAAGCGACGACCCTTGGCCTTCTTCTTGGCCTTCTTCTTGGCCTTCTTGACCTTCGGCTTCCCGTACTGGTCGCGCGAAGGCGACTTGTGCACGACGAGCACGCCGTGCGACTTGACGGTCCGCTTGGCCTTGTCGACCGCGTCGCCGGTCGCCGTAGCCGCATATCCGAGCCCGCCGACCGAGGCCAGCGCAGCCAGGACGCCTGCTGCGAGCGCGCCGGCAAATGCGACGCGGAACGAACCGGCGCGTGAGCGGCGGCCCTCGCGGACGCGCCCCTCGAGCCGATTCACGAGCTCGTGACTCGGCTCGGGCCGGTTGGCCCTTAGCTCGGTCTCGAGATTGGTTCGCTTATGGCGCATTGATGGAAATCCTCCCCGATTCTTTGCTTGCACTCCTATTACCGCCCGGTGCCTTGTTTCCTTACAGGCGGATCTCCGGGCTCTCCGATCGTGTCCCGGAGCCTGCCGAGAGCACGGTGCAAAGCCACTTCGACGGCATTCGTGCGCAGATCGAGCTCTTCGGCGATCTGACGCGCGGTGAGATCGGCTCCGAAGCGGAGTGCGATCAGATCGCGATCGCGCGGCTCGAGGCGGGCAACCGCGCCCGAGAGCGCGAGCCGGCGCAAGGTGTCGTCCTCCAGATCGCCTGCGTCCGCGCGGTCCGGCACCTCGATTGCGAGCTCGAGCGTCGGCGGCCGTCCCTCGATCAGCCTGCGCGCGATTCCGATCAGCCATGCGAGCGGCTCGCCTTTCTGGGGATCGAAGCTCTTCTGGTAGCGCAGGGCGCGCTCGAACGTCTCGCTCGTGATGTCCTCCGCGTCGGGCCCGTCGCCGATGCGGTAGGCCACGTACCCGTAGACGCGGCGGATCAGCGGCTCGGGATTCCGTAGGGGATCAACCCGAAGCACTGGCCGTTCCCTCCTCCACATCGCTGCGGTAGAACGGGTTGAGCCGCGCCGCCTCCGCGGTCGCCTGTCGGGACTCGGCGCCCTCGGTGACCGAGGCGAGCTGGTACCAGAGGAGCCAATCGTGGCGGTCCTTCGAGACGGCCTTGCGGAAGCTCGCGCGCTGCGGAGCTCGTGTCGCCTGCACCGAGCTGCGCCTCGCCGAGTCGCTGCCACGGCTCCGGCGACCAGCGCCACCAGCGAGCTGCCTTCCGCGCCTCGTCCTCGGCCTTCGCCCAACGGCCGCGGTCGAGAGCATCCTGGCTGGCCGAGAGCGCACTGGCGCCGACGAGCCCGACGAAGGCCACGGAAGCCACGGCGAGCGCTGCTGCGACCGCGGCCCACCGCACGGGCGTCGCGAGCCACCGGCCCTCGTCGCGCGCCGCGGCCGCGACGATGCCGATCCCGCACGTCGAGCGCGGCGATCGTGACCGCGGGCAACTCCCAGTCCCAGTCCACGCCGGCATGGACGAGATAGGCGACGTACGCCGCGGCCGCCGCCGGAACGAGCGGATGGCCGCGCGCGAAGAACGCCCCGACCAGCGGCACGCCCAGGGCGACGGCGAGCAGCGCGAGCCCGAGCGGCCCGAGCTCTGCGAGCACCTCGAGGTACAAGCTGTGCGCGTCGCGAACCTTGTGCACGAACGGACGGTGCTCGTTCCAGTAGTGCTCGTAGCTCCCCGCGCCGGAGCCGACGACTGGGTGGTCCTCGTATTCGTCGAGGGCCGTGCGCCAGAGATCCACGCGGTAGCTGCCGGTGAAGGTGAAGAGGCGCTTCCGGAGGTCAGCCTCGTTCGGCTGTGGCGTCGCGGCGAAGGAGTCCCAGCCCTTCTGGACGATCGTGTGCGGCCCGCCGTAGCGCGCGAAGACGGTGATCGAGCCGGCGACGACGAGCAGCGCCAGGGCGCCGGCGAAGGCAAGCGGCACGGCCCGCGGCAGGGTGACCCGACGCTCGGCAAAGCCGAAGGCCGCAGCCGCCAGTGCGCTCACGCCTGCGAGCACGAGGAGATAGAGAGCCAGGCGATGCCCCTCGTCCGTCGGCGGCCGACAGCGGCGCGTCGGTGCGGGTGAGCGCGTCCTGTCGGGATGCGAGCCAGACGGCGAGGCCCGACGCAGGCGCCAGGACGAGCGCCACGGCGAGCAGGTGCAGTCGCCGCGGGTCGATGGCAACAGCGACGACGAGGCCCACTCCGAGCGCGAGCCATGCTCCGCGGCTGAACGTGAAGTACGTCGTGGCCAGCAGGATCGGCAGGGATGCTCCGGCGAGGGCGCGGACGAGCAGGCTGCCCCGGGCGGCGAAGCCCAGTGCAAGCGCGGCGCCCATGGCTGCGAAGAGCCCGAGCGCGTTCCAGTAGCCGATCGGCTCCTGGAGGCGATAGCCCGCGATCGGGTCGAAGACGCCGATCCGATCGGGGAAGAGCCGAGTCAGCAGGCCGTAGCCCGCGGGCAAGAAGATTCCGATCAGCGTGCCGCCGAGGAGCGGCTCCACGTCCACCCGGCGGACGACGAGAACGAGCGCGGCGGCGACGGCGACGTACAGCAAGGTTCTCTGACCCTCGAGCACGGTCTGGTCGACGTCGTCCGACCAGAGGAGCGAGAGCCACGTCCAGGCGGCCAGGAGCGCCAGGCCGCCGAGCATCGTCAGGGCGAGCGGCGCCGGCCGCGTGGCCGTGCCCATCACGAGATAGGTCGCGGCGAGCCACAGCGCGACGAGCGCTCCCCAGCCCCAGGCAGTGGGGTAGTAGCCGCCGCTCGCGAAGCCGAAGATCGCGATCGACGACGCCGCCCCGGCGCCTACGGCGAGGCTGCGAAGCGATCGAATCCGGTCGACCGCGGTTACGGATGCGTCAGCCGCCAAGGGCGTACCTCCCTGCAGAGCGTAGCTTCGCTTTCCGCCGAGGCAATCCCCCGTTACCGCTGGCAGCTCGGGCAGTACCAGGTGCCGCGCCCGCCGGCGCGGGTCTTCTCGATCGGCGTGCCGCAACGGCTGCACGGCTCGCCTGCCTGGCCGTACACGCGGAACTCGCGCTGCATGGAGCCGGAGCGCCCGTCGGCGTCGCGGTAGTCGCTCAAGGTCGCGCCCTGACGGGCGATCCCGTGCGTGAGCGACTTGCGGATGCCCTGCAGAAGGCGCTTGATCTCTGTGAGGTCGAGGCTCGCCGCCGGGCGCAGGGGATGGATCCGCGCCCACCACAGCGCCTCGTCCGCATAGATGTTCCCGACACCTGCAAAGACGCGCTGGTCGAGCAGGACGGCTTTGATCGGAGCCCGGCGCCGGGCGAGGAGAGGCTGGATCGCCTTTGCGGAGAGCCTGCGGTCGAGCAGCTCCTCGCCCACGCGGGACGCGAGGTACGGCTCGAGCTCGCCCGGCTCCAGCAGCAGCCAGGTGCCGAAGCGGCGGACGTCACGGTAGGCGACATCCGAGCCGTCGTCTAAATCTGACAACAGCTCGCCGGTACGGATCGTCGCCCTCGACTCCGTGCTGCGCGTGCCGAAAGCCCCCCGTCATCCGGAGGTGAACCAGGAGCACTCGACCGCTCTCGAACCGAAAAACCAGATACTTGCCGCGGCGTTCGACGGCTGCGATGCGTTCTCCCTGGAGCTCGGCAGCGACCTCCAGCGGATCGTGTGGACGGGTGAGGCGGAAGTCGTTGATCTCGACATGGTCGAAGCTGCCGCCCCACGAGCTTCGGCTCGAGCCCGACGCGGATCGTCTCGACCTCAGGCAGCTCGGGCACGCGCTACCCGATGGTCTCGAGGACGATCGACCTCAGCGGCGGGCGGCTCGGCGGAAAGCGACGATGTGCGCCTCCACCTGGCCGGCGGCCCAGTCGGCGGCATCCTCGTCGCGGACGTGAAGCTCGGCGAGGAGCTGACCCGGGGTCACGGAGTCGCCGCGCTTGGCGAAGCAGCGGATGCCGACCGCGTGGTCGATCGACGTCGTCCTTCGTGCGGCGCCCGGCGCCGAGCTCGAGCGCCGCGCGCCCGAGCCCGATCGCAGAGACCTCGGTGACATAGCCCTCGCCCTCGGCTGTGACGTCCCGGACGATCGGCGCGCGAGGAAGCACGTCGAGTGAAGGGTCCCCGCCCTGCGCTTTGATCCAGCGCTCGTAGGCCTCGAGCGCGGAGCCGTTCTCGATCGCCTGCTCGGCGCGACGCATGCCCTCTTGCTCGTCGACGCCGAGGTCGGAGAGCGAGATCAGGCGGCCGGCGGCCTGAACGGTGAGCGAGAACAGGTCGGTGGGCGCCTCTGCGCCCGCCAGCGTCTGCCGCGCCTCCTCCACCTCCAGCGCGTTCCCGATCGCCCAACCGAGCGGCTGGTCCATGTCCGTCAGCAGGGCGACGACCTGCCGGTTCGCGCGCTCCCCGAGCTGGGCCATGGCCTCTGCGAGCTTGCGCGCATCGTCGATCGACTTCATGAAGGCGCCGTCACCGACCTTGACGTCGAGCACGATTGCGTCGGCGCCCGCCGCGATCTTCTTGGACATGATGCTCGCGGCGATCAGCGGGATGCTGTCCACGGTCCCGGTCACGTCGCGAAGCGCGTAGAGGCGCTTGTCCGCGGGCACGAGGTCGGGTGACTGGCCGACGATCGCAAGTCCGACGTCCCGAACCTGGGCGACGAACTCCTCCTTCGAGAGCTCGACCCGGAAGCCGGGGATCGACTCGAGCTTGTCGAGCGTGCCGCCCGTGTGACCCAGGCCGCGTCCGCTCATCTTCCCGAAGGGAACGCCGCAAGCCGCGACGACCGGCGCGACGAGGATCGAGGTCTTGTCCCCCACTCCCCCGGTCGAATGCTTGTCGACGACGCGGCGGCCGAGCTCTCCGTGCAGGTCGAGCGTGGCGCCGCTCCGCACCATCGCGTCGGTCATCGCGAACGTCTCGGAGGTCGTCATTCCGCGGAAGTACACGGCCATGCAGAAAGCCGCCAGCTGGTAGTCGGGGATCTCACCGCTCGCATGCCCGAGGATGAGCTCCGTCAGCTCCTCGGCGCGCGAGCTCGCCGCCGTCGCGCTTCCGCTCGATCAGCTCGGCAGGGCGGATCACGGTCGTGCGCAGCCTCACGACTCGACGATCGGTAGGCCCGGCAGCTTGCGCCCCGGCGCCTTGCCACCGAGCCACGCGTTGACCGTGGCGCCCACATCCGCGAACTCGCCCTCGTGGATCTGGCCCGCGGCGTTGCGACCCTCGACGTACGAGAGCAGCAGCGCGTGCTCGCGCGAGTGGTCGGTGGACGGCGTCGTCGGGTCGCAGCCGTGATCGGACGTGAGGATCAGGATGTCGCCCGGCCGCAGCGCGTCGAGCAGGTCGGGCAGCCGGCGGTCGAAGTCCTGCAGGCAGCGGTGGAAGTTCACGGGGTCGTTGCGGTGGCCCCAGAGCATGTCCGTCTCGACGAGGTTGGTGAACACGAAACCGTCGTCGAGCTCGCGCAGGAGCTCCGCGGTCTTCGTGATCCCCTCGACGTTCGACTTCGTCGTGTGCGAGTGGTCGATGTCGTACCCCGCGAAGATGTCGCGGATCTTCCCGACGCCGTGCACCTCCTTGCCGGCCTCGCGGACGTAGGACAGATAGTTGGGCTGCTTGCGGCTTCAGCGACCAGTCGTGACGGTCGGGCGTGCGCTCGTAATTCCCGGGCTCGCCCTCGAAGGGCCGCGCGATCACGCGGCCGACGGCGTGCTTGTCCGTGAGGATCTCCCGTGCGATCTCGCAGGCTCGGTAGAGCTCGTCGAGCGGGATCGTGTCGACGTGGGCCGCGATCTGGAAGACCGAGTCGGCCGACGTGTAGACGATCCACTTGCCGGTGCGCTGATGCTCCTCGCCGAGCTCCTCGATGATCTCCGTGCCCGAGGCGGCCTTGTTGCCGATCACGCCCCGGCCCGTGCGATGCGAGAAGGGGTCGATGACCTCGAACGGGAACCCGTGCGGATACGTGGGCATCGCAGTCGGCGTCACGATCCCCATCAGCTCCCAGTGCCCGGTGCTGGTGTCCTTGCCCTTTGACCGCTCGACGAGGCGGCCGGCGACCGCGGGCGCGCCCGGCTGCGGCGGGCAACCTTCCAGCGGCTCGACATTCCCGAGCCCCAGCGCCTCGAGATTGGGCAGGTCGAGACCGCCGACGGCGCGGGCGACGTTGCCGAGCGTGTCGGAGCCTTCGTCTCCGAATTCCGCCGCGTCGGGCAACGCTCCCGCTCCGACCGCGTCAAGCACGATGACGCAGGCGCGGGGCATGAGGCTATTCTAGGTCGGTCGTGGACACCGCCATCGGTCTCATCGGACTCGCCATCTTCGTTGCCTGCGTCGTCGGGCTCGCGGCGGGGATCACGTGGCTGGTCGTCAAGGCCGACGCCGTCTTGCGCCGCATGCGACAAAAGCCCGAGCCGGCACCCGAGTCCTAGCTCCTAGACGGGCGAGAGCGGAAGGACGTCCTCGAGCGGTCCGTAGTCGAGACCGTGAGCCTCGGCCACCGCCTCGTAGGTGACCTTGCCCTCGAGCACGTTGACGCCGCGGGCGAGGGCCGGATCGCGCGCGACCGCCTCTCGAAGGCCCATGTCGGCGATCGCCTCGACATAGGGAAGCGTTGCGTTGGTGAGCGCCTTGGTGGACGTGATCGGGACCGCTCCGGGCATGTTCGCGACGCAATAGTGAGTCACGCCGTCGACCACGTAGACCGGCTCGGAATGGGTCGTCGCGTGCGAGGTCTCGAAGCAGCCACCCTGGTCGATGGCGACGTCGCAGACGACCGAGCCCTCCTTCATGCCCGCGACCATCTCCCGCGTGACGAGCTTCGGCGCGAGCGCGCCCGGGATGAGAACCGCGCCGATGACCACGTCCGCCTCGGCCACCGACTCTTCGATCTGGAGGCTCGACGACATGAGCAGGCCCACGCGCGTCCCGAGGACCTCCTCGAGGTGGCGCATGCGATCGATCGAGCGCTCGAGGATCGTCACGTTCGCGCCGAGCCCGAGGGCGATCAGCGCGGAGTTGTAGCCGACCATGCCGCCGCCGATGACCACGACCTGGCCGGCCGCCACGCCGGGAATGCCGCCCAGGAGGAGGCCGCGGCCCCCGAGCGGCTTCTCGAGGAAGTAGGCGCCGGCCTGAGCTGCCAGGCGGCCTGCGATCTCGCTCATCGGGGCCAGCAGGGGCAGCGCGCGGTTCTCCGTCTCCACGGTCTCGTAGGCGACGGCGGTCGTACCGCTCTCGACCAGCGCGCGCGTCAACGGCTCGTCGGCGGCGAGGTGGAGATACGTGAAGAGCACGAGACCCTCGCGCAGGCGGCCGTACTCCGACTGAACGGGCTCCTTGACCTTGAGGACCAGCTCGACGTCGCCCCAGACCTCGTCGACCGAGACGGTGGTGGCCCCTACGGCCTCGTAGGCCGAGTCCGGGAAGGCGCTGCCCTCGCCGGCTCCGTGCTCGATGAACACGTCGTGACCGTGCTGGACCAGCTCGCGGGCCCCGGCAGGCGTGAGCGCCACCCGGTACTCGTCTGACTTGATTTCCTTGGCAACGCCGATCCTCATCGCAGGCGGCGCAACCTTACCTTCGCGTGGCTAGGTCAGGTGCGGCGAAAACCCGCTTGCATCAACGGTTTCAGGTGCATGCCAGATCAGGTGACGCAGTATCGTGCGGCGGCGTGCCCGATCACCCACGGGAGCTCTATATCGCCGGCACGGGCTCGTTCGCGCTCGAGGTAGCGGAGTACGCCCAGGCCGCCGGGCGCCCGGCGGCAGGTTTGGTCGAATTGGTTGACCCTGCGCGGGTAGGTAGTGAGATTCACGGGCTCGATGTCGTCGCGTTGAGCGACGAACGCGGAGCCGGGGGCGAGGTCGTGATCGGTACTGGCGGCGATCGACTCGGCTACTGGGGAGCGCTGGCCGAGCACGGCTGGAGGCCCGCGATGGTCGTCCACCCGAAAGCGCACATCAGCCCCTCCGCTGTTGCTCGCGATGGGTTGGTTGTCGGCCCCGGAGCGATCGTGGGTGCAGCAAGCGAGCTCGGCCCACACGTCCTCGTCGGCCGCGGAGCGCTCATCGGGCACCACGTTCGCATCGGCGCAGGTGCGACGCTGAACCCGGGCGTGAACATCGCCGGAAATGTTGTGATTGGCGAGGGGGCAATGATCGGCATGGGTGCCGTCATCACCAACAGCATCGAGGTCGGCCCGGGAGCCGTCGTGGCCGCAGGCGCAGTGGTCATTCGGCAGGTCGAAGCCGAGACACGCGTTCAGGGCGTTCCGGCACGAGTTTTCTCGCCCGGATGATCGGTCGCGCCCGCAGGCGACTCGCGCACGTGCTCGATCGGCGCTTCTTGGCGCTACACGACCGTGTCGAAGAGCTGTCGACGCGTGTCGAGGACCTCGCACGAGCAGCGGCTGTACGAGACGCTGAGCTGCGGAACGCAGTCAACGAGATCGCGCCAGCCCTACGGGTCATGGCCGGCAACGACGCCGAGAATCGGAGGCTGCTCGACGCCGCACGGCGCGATCCAGACTACGAGCTCGCGTTCGAGGAGCCCGAGCCTCTGGTAACGGTGATCGTGCCGACGCACCGTCGCCTCGAGTTGCTGACCTCGAGGACGCTGCCTTCTGTTTTCGCGCAGTCATACGAGCGGCTCCAGTTGCTCGTGATCGGGGATGCGACCGATGACGAGACGGAAGCAGTGATGCGCGAGGTCAGCGACTCGCGCTTGACCTTCGTAAACCTGACGCGACGGTACGTCTACCAGGACGAACATAGGCATTGGTTGACTGCGTCAACCTTGTCGCGAAATGAGGGTTACCGGCTCGCCCGCGGGCGCTGGTTGTTCGAGGTCGACGATGACGACGCCGTGCCCGTCGACGCCGTCGAATCGTTGTTGGCCCACGCCCGCGGCCGAAAACTCGAAGCGGTGCAGGGTGTAATCCGACAGCACGAGCCCCACGGGCAAACGAAAGAGATAGTCACCACGCCCGACACGATCAGACTCGCGGGAGGGGCGGTCGTGCATGCGCACCTGCGGTTCTTCGGGCGTGAGCACGTCGCCTCCGCGTTCGGCGTACCCGGCGACGTCTTCCGCGGCGAGCGAATGGTCCGGGCCGGCGTACGGATCGGGCTCCTCGATCACGTGACGTACGAGTACTACCCCTCGTTGCTCTGGCAGTCGCGATAACGCGCGCCACCGGGGTCACGTCCGGGCGAGGCGTGCGACCAGGTCACGCTCCTCCGGGCCCAGCCATGGCGGTGAGCCGGCTCTCGCATTCTCGGCAGTTCGCTCCGGCTTCGACGTCGCCGGGATGACGACGTCGACTCGTTCGTCCGACAGCGCCCATTTCAAGAGCGCCTGAGCCCAGGTTTCGACGCCGAAGGCGCGCAGCGGCTCCAGCTCCTCTGGCGGGGGCGGATTCCGCAGGCGCGACTTGTCCCCGAGCGGGCGCATGACGATGACGGCGATTCCGCGCTCCGCCGCCAGCGGGAGCAGCTCGCGCTCACACTCGCGCTCGACCGGGCTGTACGGAAGCTGGACGGTGTCGAAGCTGCCGGTCCCCAGCGCGCGCGCCAGCTCGCCGAACGCAGCGGCGTCGTAGTGCGTCACGCCGAGCTTGCCGATCCGGCCTTCCGTTTGCTCGCCCTCCAGCCAGCGCAGATGCTCTCGCCACAGGACGAGGTTGTGGATCTGCTCGATGTCCACCCGCCCGCCGAACCAGCTCAGCTGCTCGGCGAACTGCGTCCTCCCCTCTTCCCAGCTCTGCGCCCAGATCTTCGTCGCCACCGTCGCCTCGTCCCGCCGCTCCTCGAGCGCGATCCCGAGCGCTTCCTCCGAGCCGTACATCGGCGACGAGTCGAAGACGCGGCACCCTGCGTCGAGCGCCGCGCCGACGACTTCGCGGGCCAACGGGACGTCTCGGCCGAACGTGTTCCACGTCCCGAGCCCGACGACCGGGCCGAGGCGCCGCTCTTCCATCAGCCGAGGTGCCGGGCTGCGAGCCGGCCCGCAGCGAACGCGGCCGCGAAAAACCACGGATCGTCGTCGGGCCCGCGGCCCATGTGCTCCAGCGGCAGTCCTTCGCACGCCTCTCGCCAGTCGGAGACGTCCACTTCCTCGACGGGTGCGATGCCCTCGGGAGCCTCCAGGCCCGCAGGCCACGCGACTGCCGGGCGCGCCGAGACAGAGGTCGAGCACCGCCCGCGTGTGATGCGAGACGCCCTGATGCCGCTCGCGCGGGTCGCCGAACGACACGCGAACCGCGAGGATCGGAGCTCCGCCCAGCGAGCGCGCAACATTCGCCGCCTCGGCCGTGGCGACTCCTCCGTGTCCGAGCGCCGATCCCGTCCCGACGATTCCCGGGCCGACCGCGCACACGACCGCAGCGAAGCCCTCCGAGGCCGCCCAGGCGAGACGCCGAGGGCACCCCTACCGCCTGCACGTCGCCGCCGAAGCACGAGCCCACCCCGATCGCCGTCTCCACGAGCTTCCGAGCTTTGAGTGCGCGCACGGTGTCCGAGAGCGAGACCGGAAGAGCGCCGCCCTCCAGTTGCACGTACGCGACTCGCGCTGCACCGAGCCCGGCGCACACGGGTGCCAGCTGCGAGTGCAGCGTGCAGCACACGACAGGCATTCCGGCGAGATCAGCCCCGAGCCGCGCCGCCCTCCTCGAGGTGCCGCGTCGCAAACTGCAGCGGCGTGTACGGAAGCACCATGACGTGCGCGTCCGGCTCTGGACCGAGCCCGAGGCCGCGAGTCAGGTTCGCGTGGACGACGTCGAACCCGCCCGACCCGAGGCCAAGCTCCCGCGCCTGGACGTTGACGAGCACCTCGTCTCCCTCGACGACCTCACCGGTCAGCCGCGGGTACGCGACGCACGGCGTGCCGTCTACCTCGATGCGCGTCAGGCCGTCGAGCTCTTCCAGGACGGCCGAGACCGTGCCCCGGCGGAGGCTAAGCGGCATCGCGGGCGGCGTCGACCAGCGCGAGGGTGACCTCGACCATGCCTTCGAGGTCGGCGACCGAGATCCGCTCGTCGGCCGTGTGGATGTCGGTCATGCCGTTCGCGAGGTTGACGCACGCCCGGCCGCGCTCGTTGAAGACGTTGGCGTCGGCCGCGCCGCCGCTCAGCCCGAACCGCGGCTCATAGCCGGAGGCCTGGAGCGCGTCGGAGGCGATCCGGACCGCGAGATCGTCTCGACGGAAGCGATAGCCCTGGTAGCTCTTCTTCACCTCGGTCTCGACCTCGCATTCGCTGAGGCCGGCTGCGAACGTGATCGCGTCGAGCATCTCCTGGATCACGTCCGCGAGCTTCCGCTCGTCGTGCGATCGCGCCTCCGCCAGGAACGTGCACCACTCCGGAACGATGTTCGCCGCCGTCCCGCCCTCGATGAGCCCGACGTTCGCCGTCGTCTCTTCGTCGAGACGACCGAGCCGTAGGTCTGCGATCGCCTTGGCCGCGCCCGCGATGGCTGAGCGCCCTTCCTCCGGGTACATGCCCGAGTGCGCGGCGCGACCGTGGAAGCGCACCTGCATCGAGTGGGCGTACGGCGCACCGAGGATGACGTCGCCGATCGGCGCGGCCTGGTCGTAGACGTACCCGACCTTCGCATGCAACGCCGAGTCGTCGAAGGCGGCCGCGCCCAGCAGGCCGACCTCCTCCTTGGGCGTGAAGAGAAGCTCGATGCCCGCATGCGGCCTGCCGTCGGCCACGACACGGCGGGTCGCCTCGAGCATGGCCGCGACAGCAGCCTTGTTGTCCGCGCCGAGGATCGTCCCGGCCGCGTTGCGCACGATTCCCTCCTCGTCGATCACCGGCTCGATCGAACCTTCCGGCGGGACGGTGTCGAGGTGCGCGCAGAGGAAGATCGGCTCGCCTTCGGCGGTCGGCTCGATGCGGCTGAAGAGGTTTCCCGCGTTCGATCCGATCTGCCGCCCGGCATCGTCCTCGTCCACCGAGAGCCCGACGTCGCGCAGGTACTCGGTGACCCGGTCGGCTACTTCCCGCTCGTCGCCCGGCGGGCTCGGCATGGCAGCCAGCTCGGTGAACAGCTCGACGACGTCCGGCGGCACGTCGCCGATCTTAGTGGTGTCGCTAAGCCTCGACGGCTGCCGAGAACGGACCTGCGCGCGCGCTCGCGCGAGCGCTCCAGGGCGGCGCCGACGAAGTCGCGGAAGAGCGGCGCCGGTCGCGTGGGTCGCGACTTGAACTCCGGGTGGAACTGGCTGGCAACGAACCACGGATGGTCGGGCAGCTCGACGATCTCGACGAGGCGCCCTCCCTGGAACGTGCCCGACACGACGAGCCCGGCCTCGACGAGGCGCGGCCGGTAGTGGTTGTTCACCTCGTACCGGTGCCGGTGCCGCTCGTGGACGATCGGCTCGTCATAGGTTTCCCGCGTGCGGGTCCCGTCCGTCAGCTCCACTGCCTGCGCCCCGAGACGCATCGTCCCGCCCAGATCCTCGATCTCCTTCTGTTCGGGCAGCAGGTCGATCACCGGGTACGGCGTCTCGGGATCCATCTCCGTCGAGTTCGCACCCTCGAGGCCGACCACGTGGCGCGCGAACTCGGACACCGCGACGTGCATGCCCAGGCAGATCCCGAGGTACGGGATTCCCTGCTCGCGCGCAACGCGACAGGCCAGGATCTTCCCCTCCCAGCCACGCGACCCGAACCCGCCCGGCACGAGCACCCCGTCGACCTGCTCGAGCTCGGCGCGCGCCTCTTCGAGCGACATGCCTTCGGCGTCGACCCAGCGCACGCGCACGCCCGAGCCGTGATGGATGCCCGCGTGCTTGAGCGCCTCGTGCACCGAGAGGTAGGCGTCCTGGAGCTTCACGTACTTGCCGACGAGCGCGATCTGCACCTCACCCTCGAGGCGTCCGATCCTTTCCGTGAGCTCCGCCCACTCACCGAGCTCGGCGCGGCCGGGAGGCAACCCGAGCTTCTGGACGACGAGCTCGTCGAGCCCTTCTGCCTGCAGCTCCTCCGGAACGAGATAGACGTCGGGCACGTCGCGGTTCACCACGACGGCTCCCGGCTCGATGTCGGCGAAGAGCGCGATCTTGTCCCGCAGCTCGTGCGAGAGCTCGTCCTTCGTCCTGCACACGACGATGTCCGGGTGGATACCGATCCGCCGCAGCTCGTTGACCGAGTGCTGCGTCGGCTTCGTCTTCAGCTCGCCGGCCGAATCGACGAAGGGGACGTACGTGACATGGAGGTAGAGCACGTTCTCGGCACCGGCCTCGCGGCGAAACTGGCGGATCGCCTCGAGGAACGGCAGCGACTCGATGTCGCCGACGGTGCCGCCGATCTCGCTGATGACGACGTCAGCCGGCTCTGACTCTGCTGCGCGCCGAATGCGCTCTTTGATCTCGTTCGTGATGTGCGGGATGACCTGCACGGTCGACCCGAGGTACTCCCCTCTGCGCTCCTTGCGCAGCACCGAGTACCAGACCGAGCCCGATGTGTGGTTCGCGTTGCGGGAGAGGTTCTCGTCGATGAATCGCTCGTAGTGGCCGATGTCGAGGTCGGTTTCGGCGCCGTCCTCGGTGACGAAGACCTCGCCGTGCTGGAACGGGCTCATCGTGCCGGGGTCGACATTGATGTAGGGGTCGAACTTCTGCACCTGCACGCTCAGGCCCCGCGCCTTGAGCAGGCGCCCGAGCGAAGCCGCGGTGATGCCCTTGCCGAGGGACGAGACGACGCCGCCGGTCACGAACACGTATTTCGTCTGGCTCAGAGTGACCCCCGCCCGAGGCGGTCGAGATCGGACAGGAACGGCGTGCGCTCGATGAGCTCGCCGAGCGAGCGTCGTTCTCCGAGAGCCGTCAGCGCGGCTAGCGCCCCGATCGCCAGCCAGCGGCCTGATCCCGTGAGTCGACTCACGGAACTTAAGCCTAGCATCGCGCCCAGCGCGTTTGACCCACTGTCTCCCAACATCGTCTGCTCGCGAAGATCGTAGGGAAGCAAGAGGACGGCGGTGCCGAGCGGAGCGCGGACGACGAGAGCGCCGATCAGGTAGGCCTTGAGCGCCCGCCCGGGCCGCGTGTCGAGCTGGTTCAGGAAGTTCGCGGCGAGCCCCACCAGCAGCGCGCCGCTCAGCTTGCGGGTCGCGATCAAGCCGACGAGCGGGATCCCGACCAGCTTGAGCATTCCCGTGGTTCGGCCCGCCCGCAGGTGAGCGCGAAAGCCACGCTCCGGGCCCGACCACAGGTCGTCGGCCAGGCCGAGCGCCGCGATCGCCGTGACCGCGCCGTCGCCCCTCGTCGCCGAGAGTCCAGCCGACGAGCGGCAGCCGGAGCCCTCGATGGTTGACGCCGAGCGGCCCGCAGGCCAGGAGCGCGTCGAGCAGTTGGCGGCCGCGGTGCAGGAAGCCCGCCGGATCGCGTCCCGTGGCGCGGTGCGACAGTGCGAGCTCGCGTTCTTCGATCTCGAGGCCGGCCCGGGCAGCGTCGACCGTCATCCGCACTTCGCAGCCGAACCCGGCGGCGAGCGGAAAGCAGCTTCGGCGCGCTGCTGCCGTGAGCGCCCGCTGGCCCGAGAGTGGCTCCCGGGCCTCGAACCCCGAGAGCGCGCGGATCAGCGCGCGGCCGGCTTGCTTGGCGATGCCGAAGCCACCGCCCTGCTTCTCCGCGAAGACGGCGATTGCCAGATCCGCGCCCGACTCGACCAGCGGGCGAAGGTCACCGCCGCAGGTCCGCATCGCAGAGAAGCAAGCTCCCCGCCGGCGCCTCCGCCTCGCCGAGCGTCAGCGCCTGACCCTTGCCGAGTCGTGGCAGCCGAACGACGCGCGCGCCGGCCCGCTCCGCCTCCTCGGCGGTCCGGTCGTGCGAGCCGTCGTCGGCGACGATCACCTCCGCTTCAGGGAAGGCCTCCTTCAGCGCGCTGACCGTACGACCGATCGTCCGCTCCTCGTCGCGCGCGGCGACGAGCACGGCGGCGGGCTCATCCACCGTCGGCGGGCTCCTCCGGAAGCGGTCTCTCCGCGGTCTCCTTCACGCCGTAGTGCCCCGGCTCGCCGCCCGCAAGCAAGAGCGCCAGAGCCACTCGACCCGGAGCTGTCTCGATGTTGTCGACGCTCGAAAGTCCGGTGCGATCGAAGACCTCGACCGCAGACGGGTTGTCAGAGGTCTTCTCGACACCGACTGCGGGCACCCCCGTGTCGGCGAGGCCTTCGTAGAGACCGCGAAGAAAGCGCGCCGTGTCGCCCTCCTGAGGGTCAACGGTCCGAACCACGACCACACCTTCCACCGGGGGCCGCGCGCGCCCGCTCTGTCCGATGACGAGATCGGACGAAAGCTCGTCCCAGGCCTCGGCGTCACCTCCGACAACGAACTCGTGCCCGAGCAATCGCCCCAGCTCGCGAAGGCGCTCCGGCCCCTGGTAGCGGGTGAGGCTCGCCTGACCGGCCAGCGCGCTGTCGATCCGCCCCTGGTCCACCGGCAGCTTCACCGCCCGCATGCGGGTGAGGCCGCGTGCACCAGCATCTTCGAGCGCGGTCGTAACCGACGATTGCACGGTCTCGTCGACCGGACCGACGAAGAGCAGGGCGACGCGCCGATCGCGGAGCCGGTCCTCCATCAAGAGCGGATATCCGAGCACGCCGAGCCTGCGCAACGCGTTGCTTTCCCGGCGGGCGTTCGCCTGCTGCTCGTTGATTGACTGCAGCTGGCTCTCGGCCGCTCCCGCGCGTCGACGCAGCTCGTTCTTCTCGGCGTCATCGACCTTGCCGGTGAGGCCGACCCCGACCAGGATCCCGATCAGGAGCGCGACGAAGACGGCCGCCAGCGAGGCGACGTGATAGCGGAGGTCGAACATCAGCGGAGCCCCGCCGCAGTCTGGCAGAGGTCATGCAGCCGAGTGAGCGCTTCCTGTGGGGCGAGACGGAGCCCCTCGACGAGGAGCCGCCACCAGGACGCTTCGACGGTCACGCGTGCTCGGGTCTGGCCGTCGTCGCCTTCGAGGTCGACCGTGGCGATGAACCTCTGCTGCACGTCTTGCCAGGCGAGGCGGCGATTCTGTTCGACGGCCGTGATTGCGACCAGCCCTTCCTCGCCCGGCCGGCGAAGCAATCCCGCCTGGCTACGGACGACCTCCCAGCGGGCTCCGACCTCGAGCCCACGGCGATCCGGGCGAATGGCTCTGTAACCCGGCCACCAGTCGGAGAGGTGGCGCGGCTCTGTGAGCAACGCCCAGACGTCGCCGGGCGGCGCCAGCAGTTCCGTTGCGGCCTTCACTCTCACGCCGTTGATTGTCACGACTCCGGCGCGAAGGCGTCACCCACGCGTGCGGAATTCCTCGTTACGCTCGCCTTGGGGAGGAGGTTGGGGGTACCTGAAACAAGGCGGCGAGCCGGCGCGGAGAGGCGCGGAGGCGGCGCGCGCTCAGGCCAGGCCGATGATCTCGAGCACCCGCGTGCCGAGCAGGTCGATCGTCTCGCGTAGCTCCGGCGAGACGAGCACCGCGACGACGAGCGCTCCCACCCCGGCGACGGTAAACGCCAGGAGCGGCCCCAGGCCGACCTGCCGGCTGACGAGCCGCGAGACCCCTTTCGCGTCGATGAGGATCTCCCCCACCTTCAAACGCGTCAGGAACGTCGACGACATTCCCGACCGGTTGCGCTCGAGGAACTCGATCACGTTGAAGTGCGTCCCCACGGCCACGATCAGCTCGGCGCCCTTCTCGTGCGCGAGCAGGAGCGCCAGGTCCTCGCTGATGCCCATCGTCGGCACCGCCTGATACGCGAGCCCGAGGCGCTCGATCGCGCTCGGCGCCGGGAGCCTCGCCGCCCGGATACGCGTGGATCAGGAGCTCCGCCCCCGACCGCAGAGCCCGGTCGGAGACCGAGTCCATGTCGCCGACGATCACATCGGGCTTGTAGCCCGCCTCGAGGAGCGCGTCGGCGCCACCGTCGATGCCGACGAGAACAGGCTTGAAGTCGCGGATGTACGGCTTGACGATCCGCAGATCGCGCTTGTGACCGGGGCCGCGCGCGACGACGAGCGCGTGGCGGTCGCGAAACCGCGTCTCGATCGTCGGGAAGTCGATCCCCTCGGCGAGGATCCGCCCCTCCTCGCGGAGATAGCGCATCGTGTTCTCGGCAAACGACTCGAGCGCTTCGGTCACGCGCCCGCGCTGCTCGGCGAGCGCGTTGGCGAGCTCCTCCGGCTTGAGGATCTGCCCCGAGGCCACGCAATCGCCGTTCCGGAAGATGCTTGCGCCGCGGATGGTCACGAGCTCGCCGTCGGAGACCGCGTCGAAGAGCTCCGCGCCCGGGCGCATCGATCAGGCGAACGCCTCCACGAACGAGCAACAGCGGGCCCGGATTCGGGAAGCGGCCCGTCTGCGACGGCGACACGTTGACGACGACCCGCACTCCCGACTCCAGGAGCTCTTCTGCCGACACGCGGTCGAGATCCGTGTGGTCGATGATCGCCACGTCCTCCGGCTTCAGCCGGCGAACGAGACGCTTGGTCCGCCGGTCGAGGCGAGCCGGGCCGGTGTGCTCGACGAAGGTGTTGCGATGCGCGCTCATCGAACCGTCGAGAGGAACTCGCGACCGCCGAGCATGCGCTGGAGCTCTTCGCGCCGCTCGCCGTCCTCGAGCCGCTCGATCCGCGTGTGCGTCGGGTCGCCCGGCACTTTCTCGACGCGGAAGTGGCCCTCGGCGACGCTCGCGATCTGCGGAAGGTGCGTGATCGTGATCACCTGGGCGCGCTCGCCCAGTTGCCGCAGAAGCTCGCCGACCGCGTGCGCGGTCTCGCCGCCGATCCCTGCGTCGATCTCGTCGAAGACCATGGTTTCGCCGCCGCCGACGGCCGCGATCGCCAGTGCGATGCGCGAGAGCTCCCCGCCGGAAGCCGTCTCCGCGACCGGCGCGAACGGAAGCCCGCTGTTCGGGCGAATGCGGAAGACCGCCTCGTCGGCGCCGGCCGCGCCCGGGATCGCGCTCGCGAAGCTCGACCTCGAACTCGCCCTCCCCCATGCCGATCCCTTGCAGGTTCTCGGCGACCGCTTTCGCGAAGGGGCCCGCCGCCTTCTGACGGGCCTTCCGTAGCCGATCGGCGACCTCCGCGGACCGCTTCTCCGCTGCAGCCAGCGCGTCGGCGGCCGCCTGCAGCGGGTCGGCGCCCGCGTCGAGCGCGGCCAGCTCCGCGCGCGCGTCCTCCGCCCGGGCCAGCAGCTCCTCGTAGGAGGCGCAACGGAACCGGCGCTTGGCCTCCGCGATCCGGTCGAGATCCGCCTCGATCTGTTCCACCCGGTCCGGCTCGGCCTGGAGCGATTCGAGGAACGCGCGCAGCTCCAACGCCGTCTCGCGGAGCCGGACCTCCACGTCGCGCAACTCGCTCCGTGCGCGCGCCAGCTCCGGAGCGATCTGCTCCACCGGCCCGAGCGCTCGCTCGGCGACTGCTGCGAGGCCGGCGGCCCCCTCACCTTCATCGGGCGCCAGCGCCGCGGCGGCGGCCCCGGCCGCTTCCGCAAGCTCGGTGACGTGGCGGAGCCGCTCACGTTCCTCACGCAGGCGATCCTCGGCTCCCACCTCGAGCCCTTCGGTGTCCTCGACGAGGGCATGAAGCTCGGCCAGGCGAGCCTCGGTCGAAGCCGCGCCGCTCGCCACCTCGTCATAGGCGCGGCGCGCGGCGGCCTGCTCCCGCCAGGCCACGCGAGCTTCGCCGCGCAGTTTGCGCTGCTCGTCGCCGACGAATGCGTCCAGCGCATCCAGCTGGTAGGACGGCCTCGCCAGCCGGCGTTGCTCGAACTGCCCCGACATCGCCAGCAGTCGCTCGCCTGCGGCGGCCAGATCCTCGCGAGCGGCGCTTCGCCCCCAGGCGTACGCACGCGTGCGTCCGTCGGCGAACACCCGCCGGGCCAGCACCAGACCGTCCTCGCCCTCGGGCCGTAGGTCGGCCAGCGCCTCGAGCCCCTCCTCCTCGAGCAGGCCGGCCGGGACGTCGAACTCCGCCTCGACGTAGGCCTCCTCCGCTCCGGGGCCGAGGTAGGCCGCGTCCCCCTTCGCTCCGAGCAGGAGGCCGATCGCCTGGGCGAGGATCGTCTTGCCCGCGCCGGTCTCGCCGGTGATCGCGTTCAGCCCGGCCGCGGGCGCGAGATCGGCCTCGCGGATCAGCACGAGGTTCTCGATGCGCAGCCTACGAAGCAAAGGTCTCCCTGTACCTCCTGAAGAACGTCGCTTCCGGCAGGACGCCCAGCAGCGTGCGCTGCTCGCCGAGCCGGACGATCAACCGCTCTTCGTACCCCAGCACGCCGATCTGCCGGCCGTCCGCGAGCACGACCATCGGCAGCCCCTCCGTGCGGTTCTCGATCGCGAGCTCGCGGCTGCGCGGGACGACGAGCGGTCGAGCGTCGAGCGCGTGCGGCGCGATGAACGTCACCGTCATCGCGTCCATGCCCCATACGAGCACGGGCCCGCCGTTCGAGAGGTTGTAGCCGGTCGATCCGGAGGGCGTCGAGCAGATGACGCCGTCGCACGACACCTCGCCCAGCTCCTCACCTCCGATGGCCCAGGCGAGGTACGCCATGCGGCCGATCACCGAGCTGGCGACGACGACGTCGTTGACGGCGACGTAGCGCTCGCCCCAGAGCTCGGCCTCGAGCGTCGGCAGCTCGACGACCTCGTACTCGCCCGCGAAGACACGCTTGAGACCGTCTTCGAGCTCGTCGGCCGGAATCGTCGTCAAGAAGCCCATCGAGCCGAAGTTGACGCCGACGACGGGAATGCCCTTGCCAAGGCAACGCTGCAGGCCGCGCAACATCGTGCCGTCGCCGCCGAGGACGATCGTCACGTCGGCGGAGTCGTCGTCCCCACCCGCATCGAGGCCGTGCTTGATGGCCTCGTCCTTGTCCAGGATCAGCTCGACGCCGGCTTCGTCCGCGACCCGTTGCAGGCGCGCGAGACCCTCGCCGATCATGCTCGGCCTTGCCACGCGTGACCACCCTCGCGCGGCGGACGGGCTCAGCGCGTTGCGTCATCGATCCAGCGTTCGAGCTCATCGGCAAGGGTCGGGTGCTCGCGGTGGCGCAGTTGCAGGAAGAACTCCCGGTTTCCCTTCGGGCCGGGAAGCCCCGAGTCTACGACGCCCACCGTCTCGGCATCCCATTCCAGGGCCGATTCGGCCACTTCGCGGAGCACACGGGCGTGCACCTCCCGGATCACGGATGACGCCGCCGCCCCGGGTCGCTTCCTTGCGCCCCGCCTCGAATTGGGGCTTGACGAGCACGAGCGACTCCCAGCCGCTGCAGCGAGACGCAGAGCGGGCGGCAGCGCGGCGCGCACGCTGATGAACGACACGTCGCACGTCACCAGATCCGGCGCGAACGGCAACTGCGAGAGCTCGCGCGCGTTCACCCGTTCGAGCACGACCACGCGGTCGTCGTCGCGAATGCGGGGGTGGAGCTGGCCGTGGCCGACGTCGAGCGCGATCACCCTGGCCGCGCCGCGCTGCAGGAGCACGTCTGTGAACCCGCCTGTTGAAGCTCCCACGTCGAGCGCATCGCGACCCGCTACCTCGACGCCCAGCGCATCGAGACCGTGCGCGAGCTTCTCGCCCCCCCGAGAGACGTACGGCGGCGGCTGGTCGACGGCCAGCTCGATCGACTCGTCGACCTGCTCGCCCGCTTTGGCATGGCCGGGCACCCGGCCCGCCATCACCAGAGCCTGCGCCTGGGCGCGACTTTCCGCGAGCCCGCGTTCGACCAGCAGCACGTCCAGCCGTTTTCTCACCGCTTCGAGCCTAGCTCGCGCGAGCGCGCATGCTTAGGCCCGAAACGAGCTCGTCCAGGCGGGCCGTGTCGGCAGGAATCTCGGCCAGGGCGGCCCGGGCGCGCTCCTCCGTCTCGTCGGCGAGGGCCCACGCAGCGTCGACACCCCGCTCCTGGACGAGCCCGTCACCGTCGAGCAGGTCGTCCACGATCTGGAAGAGGAGCCCGAAGTCGGACGCGAAGTCCCGCCACGGCGCTTGCTCTCCCTCCGGCACGCCGCGCCACCCAGAGCGCACTCCCGACGGCCGCGGAAAACAATCGCCCGGTCTTGAGCGCGTGCAGCTGCGCCAGCTCCGCGCGGCCGTCCGTCACGTCGAGGTACTGGCCGCCGATCATGCCGAGCGTCGCCCGGGCCAGTTCGCGCGCGACCTCGGTTCGCCCGTAGGAGAGGGCGAGGTCGAGCGCCTGCGCGAGCAGTGCATCGCCCGCGAGGATCGCGACAGCCTCGCCGTACTCGATGTGCGCGCTCGCACGACCGCGCCGGAGAGCGTCGTCGTCGAGCGCAGGCAGGTCGTCGTGGACGAGGGAGAACGTATGGACGAGCTCGATCGCAGTTGCGGCCGGCAGCAGCTCCTCCGGCTCCGCGCCTGCCGCCTCGCCCGTCGCCAGGCACAGCACCGGACGGATCCGCTTGCCGCCGCCCTGCAGCGCATAGCGCATCGCGTCGGTCAACCCGGCCAGCTCGCCGGCGAGAGCAAGGCGCCCGATGTGCTCCTCGACGAGGGCTGCGGTGCTCGTCCAGCGTCCGCACTACGCGTCGGCCTCGCGGCGTGCCTGCTCGATCTCGACCTCGACCTGCTTGGCGATCTCGGCCAGCTCGGTGAGCACGTCGATTGCCTGATCGGGGTCGGCAGTCGCCTCGAGGCGCGCGCGGGTCTCCTCCAGGCGCTCGAGCAGCTCTTCGGCGCGTTTCAGCGCGTCTTCGGCCGGCGTGCTCATACCGCCTTCTCCCGCGCGATCCGGCCGAGGATCCCGTTCACGAGCCGCGCTGCATCGTCGGACGCGTAGCGCTTGGTGAGCTCGACGGCCTCGTTGATGGCGACTTCGACGGGAACGTCGTCGTTCGCGAGCTCGTGCACGCCGATCCGCAGGATGTTGCGCTCGAGGGCGCCCAGCCGGTCGGCGCTCCAGTCGTCCGCAGACTCCGTGATCTCGCGGTCGAGCTCCTCGGCCTGCTCGATGACGGCCTCGGCCAGCTCACGCGCGAACGGATCGACCTCGCCCTCGTAGAGCGACGCGAGTGGCTGGCGCGTGAGGTCCCACTGGTAGAGCAGGAAGAGCGCCGTCCGTCGCGCTGCGCGACGTCCCGACATCAGCTCTCCGCCAGCGCCGGCAGTTGCGAGCCCACCTCGGCCAGGAAGTTGGTCGAGTAGCGGCCGGTCGCGAACTGCTCGCTGCGCAAGATGTCGATCGCCACGGGAATCGTCGTCGGCACGCCCCGGACCTCCGTTTCCGCGAGAGCCCTCAGCGCGCGTGCGATCGCGGACTCGCGATTCTCGTCCCAGGCGATCACCTTGCCGAGCAGCGAGTCGTAGTACGGAGGCACGTCCGCTCCGTCCTCGATGTGGGTGTCGACGCGCACGCCGGGACCGAGCGGCGGCTTGAAGCGCTCGATCCGGCCCGGCATCGGGAGAAAGCCTCGCGAGGGATCTTCGGCATTGATGCGCACCTCGATCGCGTGACCTCGCCGCTCTGCCCGGCCCGTACGCGAGAGCGGCTCGCCTGCTAGCAACCCGAAGCTGCTCACGGACGAGATCGACTCCGGTGATCATCTCCGTCACCGGGTGCTCGACCTGGAGTCGTGCGTTCAGCTCGATGAAGAAGAACGAGCCGTCCGGGCCGAGGAGGAACTCGAACGTTCCCGCGTTCCGGTAGCCGATCGCGTGGCACGCCCGTTCCGCTGCTGCCTCCATCTCTTCGCGGATCTCCGGCGTCAGGGCCGGTGACGGCGACTCCTCGATCAGCTTCTGGTGCCGGCGCTGGATCGAGCATTCACGCTCGCCCAGCGTGAGCACGCCGCCCTGTCCGTCGGCCATGACCTGAATCTCGACGTGACGCGCGGGCACGACGGCCTTCTCGATGTAGATCCCGGGATCGCCGAATGCAGCCTCGGCCTCCGCGGCAGCCATCTGGTAGGCGCTGCTCGAGGTCCTCCGGATGCTCGACGAAGCGCATGCCCTTGCCCCCGCCCCCGGCGACGGCTTTCAGGAGCACCGGGTAGCCGGTCTCCTCCGCGGCCGACCCTGCGTCGCCGATCGACGTCGGCTCCTCGGTTCCCGGCACGACCGGGACCCCGGCGGCGGTCATCTCGCGCTTCGCATCGACCTTGTCGCCCATGCGCGCCATGGTCTCGGCGCTGGGCCCGATAAAGACGAGCTCGTTGTCGTCGCACGCCGCGGCAAACGCGGGGTTCTCGGCGAGGAAGCCCCAGCCCGGGTGGACGGCGTCACAGCGGGTCGTGGTCGCCGCCGCGATGATCGACGGGATCTTGAGATAGCTCTCCGTGGCGGCCGGCGGCCCGACACAGACGGCGCGGTCGGCGAGCCGGGTATGCAGTGCGCCTTCGTCCGCGGTCGAGTAGACGACGACGGCCTCGATGCCGAGCTCGTGCAGCGTTCGGATGACGCGGACGGCCACCTCGCCGCGGTTCGCGATCAGGACGCGGTTGAACATCAGAAGGCGTCTAGCGGCCGGCTCATCGCGGGCTCGAGGTCGAACAGCGGCTGCCCGAACTCGACCGGCTGCCCGTTCTGCGCGTGAATCGCGCGGACGACTCCCTCGACCTCGGTCTTGACCTCGTTCATCAACTTCATCGCCTCGAGGATGCAAAGCGTCTGACCTGCAGCGACCGCGTCGCCCTCCTCGACGAACGGAGGGCGCTCCCGGCTGCGACGCGCGGTAGAACGTTCCGACCATCGGCGCCTCGATTCGAAGCAGACCGTCGGTCGCCGGCTCGGGCTCGGCCAGGACGCGGCTCGGTCTCCTCCAGAGGCCCGGCTGGCGCCACAGCCAGCTGTCGCGGGCAACGCATCCTCGGTCCGGCGCACCGAGACCCGGGTGCCGGCCTCCTCGAGTGCGATCTCGGCGACGCCGCTCTCCTGAACGATGCGGACGATCTCGCGGATCTGCTCGGCTCGCGACTGGTCGACTCCGCCGCCGAGCAGCGTCTCCTCTCCGGTCCCGCGCTCGCGGATTCCACGGAGCAGCGGCTCGGCCTCGTCTCCGAAGAGCGCGAGCAGCAGCAGCTCCTCCTCGCTCGAGGCGAGACCCGGCGGCGTCCTCGCGCAGCTCTTCGAGATTCGCGGCCGGCTCCTCGGGCGCTTCGGGCTCCGCCAGGAGCTCGCTCGCGCGACGGACGGCCGGGTCGATCGGGCCCGGCGGCGTTCCGAAGCTCCCTTCGAGGAGGTCTCGAAGCTCGTCGACGACCGTCTGGTAGCGGCTCGCCGACAGGACGTGGATGATCGCCTGGGACGCGAGGATCTGCCCGATCGGCGCTGCGAGCGGCGGCGATCCGGCTTCTGTGCGGATCAAAATCAGCTCGTCGATGACCTCGTCGAGCCGGTCGGCCGCGCCATGCGTACGGAGCCTCGCGTCCATGGCCGCGACGAGCCCGGCCGGCAGCTTGTGCTGGGCCGCCCGAACCGAGACCCTCGTCGGCAGAGGTGTCACCGGCTCGTCGCCGATGTGCTCGTCGATCAGCTCCGCGGCCTCCCAGAGCGTGTCCACGTCGACGCCGGAGTCGAGGTTGAGCCCGGCCAGCGAGGTGGCCAGGGCCTCACCTGACACGCGGTGGAGCAAGAGCGCGATCGGATAGACGGCGCAGGCCAGCCGATCGGCTCCGGCGCGAGCCGCCTCGAGGTTGGCTGCAAGCGCGTTCCCGGCTGCGCCCTGGCCGTACATGCCGACAGGCAGCCCACTCGCCTCGGCGAGCGCCGAGACCAGCTCGTGCGCACGCGGGGCCGTCAGGGCACCCGACGCGTCGTGAAGAAGCACGCGCGAGGCCCCGAGATCCGGCAGCTTCTTCGCCTGTTCGACGAGCTGCTCGGTGCCTCCCGTGACACCGGGGCTGTAGATGAGGCCGGCATCGAACTCCCGACCGGCGGCCGTGATCGCCTGGCCGGCCTCGCGCAGGTTCGAGACGTCGTTCAGCGGATCGTGCAGACGGAAGATCTCGATGCCGTTCTCGGCCGCGCTGGCCACGAAGCGGGGCACGAAGTCACTGGCGACCGGCTGCGAGCCGACGAGGAAGCGCCCGCGAAGAGCCAGGCCGAGCGGCGTCTTCGTCCTCGAGTTGATGGCTCGGATCTGTTCCCAGGGGCTCTCCACCCCACGCCGCACGGCGCTGTCGAACACCCCACCGCCCGAGACCTCGAGCGCAGCGAACCCCGCGCGGTCGAGGATCTCGACGAGCTCGAGCAGCTGGCCGGTCGGGATCCGGCCGGCCAGAGGCGCCTGGCTGAGCAGGCGAATGGTCGTGTCGATGAGCGCGGGCACGCGGAGAGGGTAACTCGCGATTCGCCCGCGAGGGCTACGCCCGCGAGATGTAGCGACGTTCCTTCGGATCCACCTTGATCCGCTCGCCCTTCACCACGAAGAGCGGGACCTGGATGATCGCGCCGGTCTCGAGCGTTGCGGGCTTCGTCACGTTCGAGACCGTGTCGCCCTTGACGCCGGGCTCCGTCTCGGTCACGGCGAGCTCGATCGACGAGGGCAGCTGCAGCCCGGCGGGCTTGCCGTCCACGGTGAGGATCTGCACGGAGGTCGAAGGCGGGAGGAACTCGAGGTCCTCCGCGACGCTCTCCCGCGACAGCGAGAACTGCTCGTACGTGTCCTCCTCCATGAACACGACCTCGTCACCCGAGTCGTAGAGGTACTGGACGTTCTTCGTCTCGGTGTGCATGCGCTCGAACTTCTCGCCGGCTCGGAAGGTGCGGTCGACGACCGAGCCGCTGGCCAGGTTCTTCAGCTTCGTGCGCACGAACGCCCCGCCCTTGCCGGGCTTGACGTGCTGGAACCCCACGATCCGCCAGACGTCGCCGTCGACCTTGACGTGCATGCCGTTCTTGAACTGGTTTGTGTTGACTGCCTCTGCCACCGACCGCAATCTAGTCGACGCTGATCAGGTCCTTGGTGAACGAGGTGAGCACCTCGGGCTCGCCGTCACGCACGACGACGAGGTCCTCGATCCTGATTCCGCCCAGGCCGGCGAGGTAAATGCCGGGCTCGACGGTGACGACCATCCGCTCCTCGAGCGTGTCCCGCGACTCGCGGGCGAGGCGCGGCGACTCGTGGACGAGCAGACCGACGCCGTGGCCCAGGCCGTGTCCGAACGCGTCTCCGAAGCCGGCCGCCTCGATCCGGTCGCGTGCAGCGGCGTCGACGCCGGGCCCGGAGGCGCCGGGTCGCACGGCCTCGAGGCCCTCGAGCTCGCGCTTCAAGGCAGACCTCGTAGGCGCGATGAAGCTCGTCCGGGAGCGATCCTGTGGCGAACGTTCGCGTGCAGTCCGAGCAGTAGCCGTCGACGATGCAGCCCGTGTCCACCAGAACGATCTCGCCGGCCTGAACTTCGCGGTCACCGGGCGTGGTGTGGGGCCGAGCGCTGTTGGGCCCGGAGGCAACCACCGCCGAGAAGGACATCGCCTCGCCGCCGATCTCACGCTGCAACTGCTCCATGCGCCACGCGAGCTCGCGCTCTGTCCGGCCGATGAAGCGCTCCTCGGCGAACCGCTCGATCGCCTTGCTCGTGATCTCGGACGCGCGGCGGAGAGCCTCGAGCTCGCCGTCGTCCTTCACGGCGCGAAGCTCCTCCACCGCGCCGTAGGTCGGCACGAGGTCCAGCCCGCCCGCGTGGAGGCGGGCATGGCGCTCATACGTGACCGAGGTCGCTTCGAAGCCCATCCGCCCCGTCAGCTCGTCGGCGAGGCTCTGGAAGAGATCCCGCTTGGTCTCGACGAACTCGACGCCTTCGACCGCCCGCGCGCTTTCCCCGTACCGGAAGTCCGTGAACAGCCGCACACGCTCGGGCTCGACGAGGAGCGCCGCGTTCGAGCTGTCGAGCCCGCAGAGATAGCGGACGTTCACCGGGTCGGAAACGAGGAGCGGCTCCTCGAGCTTCGCGCGCAGGCGCTCGACGCGGTCGTTCATCTACCCGTAGCCGTTGGCCGCCAGGTACGCGTCGAACTCGTCCTGGCTGGCCGTGAAGAAGTGATGGATCTTGTCCGGCTTGCGGACGAAGAACAGGTAGTCGACGTTCTTCGGGTGCGCCGCGGCCTGCATCGAAGCGAGGCCCGGGTTCGCGATCGGGGTCGGCGTCAGCCCGGTGTGCTTTCGGGTGTTGTACGGGTTCAGGTCCGCAAGGTGCGATTCACGGAGCGACTCCGTGGCGGGGATCTTGAGGCCGTAGCGAATCGTGGCGTCGATCCCCAGCGTCATCCCACGGCGAAGCCGGTTGTAGATCACGGCCGCCACGAGCCCGCGCTCCTCGGGGGCGATGACCTCCTTCTCGATCAGGGACGCGATGGTCAAGACGTCGTACGGGGTGAGGTTTCGCGACTTCGCATACGAGAGGTCGACCTGCCCCCAGGCGCGCTCGAACGCCTCCAGCTGGCGATTGACGAGCTGCCGCGAGGTCGTTTTCGGCTCGAACTGGTAGGCGCTCGGGAACAGGAAGCCTTCGAGCGGCCGCCGCTTCCCGTCCTCGGCGAACTTCCCCGGGATCTTCGAGCTCGCCGTGGCTCTCAGATACGCCGACGAGGACAGCCGCGGGTTGATGTTGCGCTTCTCGCGCGCGATGGCGTTGACCTCGCTGATGCGCTCGGCCATCTGCTCACGTGTGAACCCCTCCGGAAAGATGATCTTCAGCGTCGGCGGGGCAGCGACGGGCGTCGGCGTCGGGGCCGGGTCGTCGCGGAGCCCTCCGACCGCAAGCGCCACGAGCCACAGCGCGACAGCGAGCCCCGCGAGCAGCAGACCGAGCGCGATCCCGCGCCGGACCAGCAGCTGGGTGCGCGAGGGTCGGTGACGGCGTGGCGGCCTCGGTGGGGCCGGGCCGGTTACGGGCTCTTGTTGCTGGACCATTCCAGGTAGCTCGACAGGAGGTGCGCGGCGGCGACGGCGTCGATCGAGCCGGCGCCGTTCGAGGTCTGCTCGGCGAGATCGGTCGTAAAACGCTCGTCAAAGGTATCGACGGGAACCTGCAAGGTAGCGCGCAGGGCGGTCACGAAGCGCTCGGTCTCGTCCGCCTGTTCCCCATGTACGCCGCGCAAGGTCAGCGGAAGCCCGACGACGACCCGCTCGACTTCCTCCGCCTGTACCAGTGCTGCCAGCTGGGCCAGGCCTGTCTCCGTAGCGGCACGCTCGACGACGCCGACAGGCTTCGCGATGGTGCCGGTGGGGTCCGAGACCGCGACGCCCGTTCGTGCCGAGCCGAAGTCGAGAGCAAGGACCTTCACTCGATTGCCGAGGCTATCTCGCGCTTCCCGACCTCGTAGGCCTCCGCAAGCCCCTCGGGATTCTTCCCACCCGCCTCCGCAAGTGTCGGCCGTCCTCCTCCTCCGCCGTCGATCTTCTTGGCCGCCTCGCGAACGACCGCGACCGCGTCGGCCCCGCGCTCGACGAGCGCGCTGTCGAGGTTGACCACGAGGTACGCGCGCCCGTTGTCGACCGACCCGAGCAGCACGGCGTCCGCCTGCTTCGACTGGCGGATCTGATCCGAGAGGTCCCGGAGCTCGGAGCCCTTCATCGACGTCACTTCGGCGACGACGATGCCGTCGGACTCGTCGCGGAAGGTGACTTCCGCGCTCCCCGAGCTGCCCGCCTTCTTCTTCGATTCCTTCCGAACGCGCTCGAGCTCCTCGCGCAGCTCCTGTGCCTCGTGCGCGCGGCCGGTGAGATGGCTGAACGCCTCGCCCGAGGTGAGCGCTTCGATGCGGCGCGCCCCCGAGCCGACCGAGCTCTCGGACGTGATCACGAACGGGCCGATCTCGGCCGTCGTCCGGACATGCGTGCCCCCGCAGAGCTCTCGTGAGAAGTCGGGGATCTCGACGACACGCACTTCGTCGCCGTACTTCTCGCCGAACAGCATCATCGCCCCGAGGTTGCGCGCCTCGTCGATCGGCGTGATGAACGTGCGCACCGGGAGGTTCTCGAAGATCTTCGCGTTCACGATCCGCTCGACCTCGGCCCGCTGCTCGAGCGTGAGCGCCTGCTCGTGTGTGAAGTCGAAGCGCAGCTTGTCGGGACGAACGGCCGAGCCCGCCTGGCGCACATGCTCGCCGAGGACCTCGCGGAGCGCCTTGTGCAGCAGGTGCGTCGCCGTGTGATTTGCCATCGTCGGGAAGCGGACGAGCCAGGGGACGACGGCCCGCACGCGGTCCCCGGCGGAGAACCCTTCGCCCTTGAAGACGAGCGCCTGATCGTCGCCGAACCTGTGTGCCTCGACGAGGTCGGCGCGAGCGCCCGTCCCCTCGTGCTCGAGGTAGCCCTGGTCGGTGACCTGGCCGCCGCCGGCGGCGTAGAACGGCGACTCGCGGAGCTTGGCGAGAAAGAGACCGTCCTCGAGCTCCTCGAGCGCACCGATCTGCGTGAGCACGTCCGTCTTCTCGAACCCGACGAAATCCGAGGTGAAGCCGGCGCCGGCGGCGAACTCGGCCGCGCGCGCGTCCTCGCCCTTCGCGCCGGCCCGCGAGCGCTCGCGCTGCTCACCCATGAGACGCTCGAAGCCCTCCTCGTCGACCGGCAAGCCCCGGGAGCGCGCGCGGTCGACCGTCACCTCGATCGGATAGCCGTACGTGTCGTGGAGCTTGAAGGCCGCCTCGCCCGAGATGGCGCCCGACTCGGCCTCCTCCTCGAAGAGCCCCTCGCCGAACTCGAGCGTCCTGCCAAAACGCCCTTCCTCGGCCGCCAGCATCTCGTGGATCACCTGGCGGTTCTCGACCAGCTCGGGGTAGGCGTCGCCCATCTGCTCGACGACCACGTCGGCGAGCCCGGGCAGGAAGTCGCGCAGGCCGATGTCGTGGCCGTGGACGATCGTGCGCCGAATGATCCGGCGCAGGACGTAGCCGCGGCCCTCGTTGCTCGGCCGCACGCCGTCGGCGATCAGGAACGTCATCCCGCGCCCGTGGTCGGCGAGAACGCGGTGCGCCTTCGTGGCCGTCTCCGACTCGCCGTACGCGACGCCGCTCTCGGACGCGATCCACTCCATGATCGCCTGGTAGCCGTCGGTCTCGTACACCGACAGGACGTCCTGAAGAATCGACGCGGTGCGCTCGAGCCCCATACCGGTGTCGACGTTCTGCTTGGGCAGCGGGGTCACCCGGCCGTCGGGATGAAGCTCGTACTCCATGAACACGAGGTTCCAGAACTCGAGGTAGCGCTCGCAGTCGCACCCGGGTGCGCACTCGGGCCGGCCGCAGCCGACGCCTTCGCCCCGGTCGTAGAAGAGCTCCGTGTCCGGGCCACAGGGGCCGGGGCCTCCGACCGACCAGAAGTTGTCGGCGCGGCCGAGCCGGCACGATGCGCTCCGGCGGCACCCCTTTCGCCTCCCAGAGCCGGATCGCTTCCTCGTCCTCGCCCAGCCCGAGCTCGGGGTCGCCGGCGAACACGCTCACCCAGAAGCGGTCGAAGTCGATCTTCATGTGGTCGAAGACGAACTCCCAGGCGAGGTCGATCGCGCCTTCCTTGAAGTACTGCCCGAACGAGAAGTTGCCGAGCATCTCGAAGAACGTGAGGTGGTGGCCGTCGAGCCCGACCTCGTCGATGTCCGGCGTGCGGAAGCACTTCTGCACGGTCACGAGCAGCGGCGCCGGGGGCTGCTCGCGCCCGAGGAAGTACGGCATCAGCGGCTGCATGCCCGCGCTGTTCAGCAGGGTCGAGCGGTCCCACTCGGGTGGGACGAGCGAACCGGAGGGGTGCCGCTTGTGCCCCTTCGACTCGAAGAAGGACAGGAAGCCTTCGCGCAGCTCGGCAGTCGTTTTCATGGCCTGAGGCTGATTCTACGAGGCGCGTCTTTCGCCACAGATCCGGCGCAGAGCGCTGCGGATTTCCTCGTTACGATCGGCTCGGGGAGGAGGTTGGGGGTACCGGTTAATACCGGGTCGTCGCGTTACGGGCGACCGGAGCCGTCGGCAACTCGCGACGGCGGCGCGACTTCGTCGCTCCCGATCTCATCGCGGATCTTCTCCAGCGCCCGCCGGATGAGTCGCGACACGTGCATCTGCGAGATGCCGACCTGCTGCGCGATCTGCGACTGGGTGAGCCCCTTGAAGAACCGCAGGTGCAGGATCATCCGCTCGCGCTCGTCCAGCACCCGGAACCCGGGCGCGAGCACGGCGCGATCTTCCGAGATCTCGTACTCAGGCTCCTCGGCCCCGAGCGACTCGAGCGGGTCGACCTCCCCGTCCTCGTCGCTCGCCCCACTCGTCGAGAGCGACACCGCGCTGTACGCACGGCCCGACTCGAGCGCCTCGAGCACGTCTTCCTCGTCTACCCCGGCCGCCTTGGCCAGCTCCGGGATCGTCGGCGAGCGGCCGAGCTCGACGGTCTTGGTCTCGATCAGCTTGGAGAGCTGCACGTTCAGCTCCTGCAAGCCACGCGGGACGCGGACCGACCAACCCTTGTCTCGGAAGTGGCGCTTGATCTCGCCGATGATGTTCGGCGTCGCGTACGTCGTCAGCTCGACCCCGCGGTCGATGTCGAACCGGTCGATCGCCTTGATCAACCCGATCGCTCCGATCTGAACGAGGTCGTCCAGCTGCTCGCCGCGGTACGAGTAGCGGCGCGCCAGCGAGCGGACGAGTGACATGTACTGCTCGATGAGCTGCTGGCGGGCGGAGAGGTCGCCGTCTACGTGGTATCTCCGCAAGAGAGCGCGATCGTCTACTGACGTCACGCCTGACCCTCCTCGACCGTCTTCCGAAGCTTCACCCAGGAGGCGCCGTCCCGGCTCTCGACCTCGACGCTGTCGACGAGCGTGTCGAGGATCCGGCGCAGGCCGACCTCCTCGCCGCCCTCCCGGGCCAGCTCGGCGCGCACGCCGTCGCGCAACGGCCCGACCTCGGCCTCGATCGTGTTCGTGCCCACGCGCAACGCGATGGTCACGTCGCCGGGCTCCCGGTCGCGCTCGAGAATCGCGTCCAGAGCGAGCTGGAGATCCTCGAGGATCTCGTACGTCAGGTTGAGCCGCACGCCGACGCCGCCCAACACGAGGTGGGCGACGCTCAGAAACTCCCGCTCGCGCGGAATGGTCAGCGTGATCTCGTCACTCATCCAGAAAGCCCCTTCTTCTGTGGATAAACGCTCGAGAGGGCCCGCGAGGTGCGTCGGTTACTCGGAGCTGGCACGGACGACCCCGGAACCGACCACGACGTCGCCTTCGTAGACGACTGCCGTTTGCCCCTCGTGCGACACCGTAGACCGGGCTGTCGAGCTCCAGTTCGAACCCGTCAGCCGACGCTTCGACGGCCGCCGGAACCGCCGGCGAGCGGTAGCGCAGCTTGACGTCCCCTCGGGTCACGGAGGCGAACAGCTCACCCGTGGCGTGCACGTGACGCCGAGCAAGTGCCTCACGAGGGCCGACGACGACCGTGTTCGACTCCGGAACCGTGCCCACGGCGAAAACAGGCGCTCCCGTCGCGACCCCGAGCCCCCGCCGCTGCCCCGGCGTGAAGCGCCAGAACCCGGCGTGCGTTCCAAGCTGCTCGCCGTCGGCATCGACGACCGGCCCTTCCTTGGCCTCGAGCCCGTGCCGCTCGAGGAAGGAGCGGTAGTCGTCGCCGCCCAGGAAGCAGGCCTCCTGGCTCTCGGGGCGCCGCGCGGCGCGCAGTCCCGCACGCGCGGCCTCGGCGCGGGTCTCTTCCTTGGTCTGGTCTCCGAGAGGGAACCAGAGGCGATCGAGCACACCGGGATCGACGCGGGCGAGCATGTACGACTGGTCCTTCGCCTCGTCCGCCGCGCGTGCGAGCAGGAGCCGTCCACGATGCTCGACGATCCGGGCGTAGTGGCCGGTCGCGAGCCGCCCCGCGCCTGCGCGCTTCGCAAACGAGAGCAGCCGGCCGAATCGAAAGCTCCCGTTGCAGCGCGTGCAGGGGTTCGGCGTCTCCCCGCGCGCGTAGTCCTGGATGAACGGCTGGACGATCGAGCGCCGGAAGGCCTCGCGGGCGTCGATCGTGACATGCGGGATGCCGAGCCCGTGGCAGGTCTCACGGGCTGCGACGACCGCCTCGGGGGAGCAGCAAGCGCGCTCCGCGTCTGGCGCCGCCGGGTCGATCCAGAGGCGGAGCGTGACGCCGACCGCATTCGGCCCGCCCGCAGCAGGGCGACGGCGCTGTCGACGCCTCCGCTCATCGCCACCGCGACGCGGCTCGGAGTCGGGCGAAGCGCGAAACGCGGGACCGATCGCATCCGCGAGGGCGTCGAGCGCTAGTGCGTCGCCGCCGACGGCTGCGGCTTCGAGCAGCGTCAGGCCGACGAGCGGCCGCTCCAGGCCGTCGACATCAGCTTCGACGACGCGCTCCCCGTCGATGACCACGCGCGCGTACGCCCACTCGTCGCCGCGCGTTGCGTCTCCTCGGACCTCGATCACGAAGTCAGCGTAGCCGCCGGAAAAAAAGTGCCCCACCCTGCCGATAGTCCCGACGCTGTGCGAACCTGGATTAACCAGGTGGGTGCCCTGCCGACCCAGCCCTTGCGGGCCTGCCGGACGCAAGCTCCCTTTACCTTCACATTGGTTCAACAATGTGCGCCGGGCCACGCACAGGGTCGAGCACCGACTCACTCTAGCGTGCGTAGCGCCAGCGAACCGTCTGCCGGCCGTCCACCCCGAGGGCGCGCGCGAGCGCATCGGTCAGGCCGAACTGGACGTTCGGCGCCTCCGGGCCGCGGCCGATCACCTGCGTCAGCACCTCCGTGTCGTCGTGGCCGACGTACAGCTTCACGCCACAGGGCAGGACGGGATTCGCGATCCCGATCGTCGAGCCCATCACGCGCTGCCCGCACGCAGTCGTCCCTCCCGGAGTCAGATCGCGTCCCGTCGCCGCCGCACTTGCGTGGTACCAGCCACCGCCGGGCGCGGGAACCGGCTCGGGCAGGCGCGGGCCTGAAGAACTGTCGCCTCGTTGCGACCCGAGCGCGAGGCCGAGGACGATCGCCAGTAGCGCAATCGCCGCGATCGCCGCCTCCCGCTGCGCCAGGTCCGGGCTCATGCGGCCTCGATCAACTGCCCGAACGACTCACGCACGAGGTCGTCGAACTCCTTGGGCAGTACGCCGTCCGCGCTGGCGTAGGCACGAAGGTGCGTAAAGAGCGCCGACCACTCCTCGTCACGTAGAGCGTCGCCGGCCTGCTCGCGTGCGCGCCGCTCGAGATCCCAAAGGTTCCATTCCCTGGCCGGCGGCGGCGGCGGTGGAGCCGGCGGGACCGGCGGCGCAGCCGCGCGGGACGGCCGCTGGAGAAACCGTGGGCGCGACGGTGCGGCAGCCGGCTCCTCGGCCGGAGCCGGCTCCTCGAGGCCGGGCAGATCGAGCGGGCGCGTGGTGACGGCCGGGCCGCGCTCGGCGGGCTCGGGAGGCTGCTCGGCAACCACGGCGGACGCCTCCTGGACGGGCTCGGGCTCCGGCTCGAGCCGCCGCACGTGGGATCGCGCAGGGCGCTCTTCCAGCGACGCGGTCGGCGACGGAAGCTCCTCCATCCGAGCCCTCCCCCGCCGCCAGAAGAGCCAGCGGTAGGCCTCGCCGGGCTCGGTCGCCGGTAGCGGCTCGGACGCAGGCTGCGGAGCGAAATCGGGAACCGGCTCGACCTCGTCGACCCGACCGGTCTCGCGCGAGCTCGCTCGCTCGATCAGCGCGACGAGCAGCCACGCGCAGGCCATGAGGATGATGATCGCGAGCGGCCGCAACTCGGCCAGCGCTGCTCCGACCGCGACGAGAATGAGAAATCCCGCCTCGGCCGCGAATCGCACGCGTGCGGACGGGATGTCCGCCAGGGGTCCTTCCCTATTTCTCCTCTGCACGCGAACTCTCGCCCGGGCGCGTTCGGGGGCCGAACAGGCCGAAGCGGCGCCGCGGGCGCGGCTGCAGCGGCGCGAGGCTGTGCCGGCTCGAACGCTCCACCTCGTCGAAGGCCAGGCGCGCCGCATCCACTCGCTCGCCCGCCTGCTCCACCGACTCTTCCGCCGATCCGGCTTCCGGCTTCCGTGGTTCATCTGACGACGACCTGACCATGGTCTCCTCCTCCATCGGGGGCGCCGCGGGCGGCGGCGGCGCGGGCGGCGGCGGCGTAGGCACTGCCGGCTCTTCGACCAGGAGCTCGCCCTGTTCGAGTGGCGGGCCGACGGCGGCTGCGTACCGCGTGGGGAACCGTGGCCCCTGGCGCCACGCGAAGTACTCGATCATCGACACGAGCACCCACGCGAGGGCCATGATCAGGATGATCAGGAGCGGGCTCAGGTCTGCAAACCCGAGCACGACGGCCAGCAGGATCAGAAAACCTGCTTCCAGCGCAAATCTCGGCCCCAGTGCTCCTGGCATGCTCGCGAAGATTACGCGAGTGTCTGAGCGCTAGCTGGCGTCTTCGTTCTCGCCGGACGGCGAGGAGTCTTCTTCGGGCTCGGGCGAGGAAGGCGGCGGCGTTTCGGATTGGCTCGGGCTGCGACGGAACCGCCCTGCGGGCCCGAGGCTGCTTCCGGCTCGGAGGGCTCGGGCTCACCGGCTCGCGTCGCGTTGGCAGCGGTTTCAGCCGACTTGACGATCTCGGCGGCGACCTCGTTCGCGCGGGCCTCGCCGAGCCCGGCCGCAGCCAGCAGCTGCTCGGTTCCCTGCTGAGCGCGGGCGATGATGGCGGAAGCCTGTGCGCGCGCCCACTCGAGCGTCTGCTCGACCTCGGCCCGCGTCGCGTTCGTCAGCTCGGTGGCCTGGTGGCGAGCCTGCTCGAGCAACCGGGCGCCACGCGCCTCGGCCTCGCGGAGCTCCTTGCTCGCCTCACGGTTCGCGTCGGCGACGAGTTGCCGGGCCTCGTTGCGGGCCGCGGTCAGGATCTCGTTCCGCTGGCGCTCGCTCTCCTCGCGGAACCGCTGGATGTCGCTCTCGCGCTCCTGGATGTCCTGCTGGCGCTGGCGCACTTCCTGCTCGGTGCGCTGAAGCTGCGCTGCCGAAGCGCGCTGCGCATCGCGCTCGAGCACGTCGGCGAACTCGGCGGCCTCGCGGATGAGGTGGAGCGCGTCCATGCGCACCGCATGGCCGGTCGGGTCGACCTGCGGCGGTGCGACCGGCGGCCTGCAGCACCCGGAGCTGCGCCTGCAACTGGACGGCGTGGCGACGGAAGGAGTCGAACGCCTCGCGAACACGGACTTCCTCGTAGCCGTGCTCGACGATGACGAGATCGTCGATGCTCGGCAATGACGTCATTGCCGTCGGGGTCTCGCGTGCTGCGCTCGGGCCTTCGCTCACGGGTGTCGCTTGCTCCTTCCGAATGACCTGCCTCAAGTATGACTGCTGCATCGGCGGCTTCGGCCGCGCGCTCTATTCCTTCTTGTCGTTCGGCGTCACGACGCGAATCCCTAGCTCAACCAGCTGTTCCTGTGGGACTTCGCTCGGCGCCCCGCTCATCGGATCGAAGCCGGCCTGGTTCTTCGGGAAGGCAACCGTGTCGCGCAGGTTGGGCTCGCGCGCGAGCACCATCACCATCCGGTCGATGCCGAACGCGATCCCGCCGTGCGGCGGTGCGCCCATGCGCAGCGCCTCGAGCAGGAACCCGAACCGCTCCTGCTGCTGCTCGGGAGTCAGCTGGAGGATCTCGAACACCTTCGCCTGCAGCTTCGACTCGTGGATCCGGACCGAGCCGCCGCCGAGCTCTTCCCCGTTGGCGATCAGGTCGTAGGCGACGGCGAGCGCCGCTCCGGGATCGGTGTCGAGCAGCGACTCCGACTCTGGAGTCGGCCGCGTGAACGGATGGTGGACGGCCGACCATCGTCCGTCCTCCTCCGACCACTCGAACATCGGGAAGTCGGTGATCCAGACCCAGCGGAAGGCTTCGTGGTCGATCAGGCCCAGCTCGTGACCCAGGCGCGAGCGCAGCGCGCCGAGCACACGGGCGACCTTTGCCGGCTCGTCGGCGCCGAAGAGCACGCGTGGTGCCGGGGTCGGAGCGGAAGTGCGCCAGCTCCTCTTCGGACAGGAACTTCGCGATCGGCGAGCGCGGCTCTCCGTCCTCGCCGTAGACGATGTACGCGAGCCCCTTCGCTCCCCACTCCTTCGCGAACGCCTCGAGCTGGTCGAGCTCGGCGCGCGAGAGCTCCTGGGGCACGCGCAGGAAGCGAACGGCCGGCGCGCCGGAGAAGACCTTGAACTCAGAGCTGCGCGTGAGCGCGGTCGCGTCCTCGATCTCGAGACCGAACCGCAGGTCCGGCTTGTCCGTCCCGAAGCGGGCCATCGACTCGGCATAGGTCAGGCGCTCGAACGGAGTCTCCAGGTGGACGCCGAGCGTCTCTCGCCAGATCTCGACGATCATCCGCTCCATCAGCTCGATGATGTACTCGACGTCGGGGAACGCCATCTCCACGTCGAGTTGCGTCGAGCTCGTTCGACGCGGTCGGCGCGCAGGTCCTCGTCGCGGAAGCAGCGCGCGATCTGGAAGTAGCGCTCGAAGCCGGAGATGACGAGGAGCTGCTTGAGGATCTGCGGCGATTGCGGCAAGGCGAAAAACCGCCCCTTCTGCAGCCGCGAGGGAACGAGGAAGTCGCGCGCGCCCTCGGGCGTCGGCTTGAAGAGGATCGGCGTCTCGATCTCCAGGAACCCATCCCCTTCCATCACGCGCCGGATGATCGAGACCATCTGCGCGCGCAGCCGGATGTTGCGCTGCAGCTTCTCCCGGCGCAGGTCGATCCAGCGATAGCGAAGGCGGAGCGTCTCGTCGACGTTCTCCTCGTCGAGCTGGAAGGGCAGCGGCGGGCAGCTCGAGATGATCTCGAGGCGGTCGACCTGTACCTCCACGGCCCCGGTCGGCAGGTTCGGGTTGACGTTCGCCGGGTCGCGGGCGGCGACCTCGCCCTCGGCCTGCAGCACGAACTCGTTGCGGATCCCGTGCGCGGCTGCGGCAGCTTCCGGCGAGCGCTCGGGGTTGACGACCAGCTGGCACAGGCCCGTCTGGTCGCGGAGGTCGATGAAGACCAGGCCGCCGTGGTCGCGTCGTCGCGCGACCCAGCCCGCAAGCTTCAGGCGCTGCCCGACGTGCTCGGGACGCACCTCGCCGGAACCGAGATCTCGCCAGCTCATGCGGTAATCCTCTCGCGTAGCTCGTCGAGCGGCACCGACTCGTCTTCGGACCCGGGACGGCGCAGCGTCGCTCCGCTCGGGCCGACGATCACCGTCAGCCGCGCGCCGAGCCGGCCGGCCTGGGTCAGCTGGCCCTTCAGCGAGCGGCCCGCGTAGTCGGTGTCCGCGCTCTGCCCCTGGTGTCGGAGCTCGGCCATCAGCGCGAGCACCTGCTCCCGCGGCGCGCCGTCCTCGAACGCGAAGAAGACGTCGACCTGAGGAGCCTCGTCCCCGCCCTCGGGCATGGCGAGCAGCAGCCGCTCGATCCCGGCGCCGAACCCGACGCCCGGCGTCGGCGGGCCGCCGATCTCCTCGACGAGGTAGTCGTACCGGCCGCCGCCGGAGATCGAGGACTGCGCGCCCTCGTCCGGGCCGACGAACTCCCAGGTCGTGCGCGTGTAGTAGTCGAGGCCGCGGACGAGGGTCGGGACCAGCTCGTAGCGCACGCCGTACGCGTCGAGCAGGCCGCGGACGGTTGCGAAGTGCTGCTCGCAATCCGCGCAGAGCGACTCGCCGATCTTCGGCGCCGCCGCAAGCGCCTCGAGGACGGCTGGGCTCTTGACGTCGAAGACGCGGAGCGGAGACGTCCGCCTCTTTTCCCGAGCCTCGTCGTCGAGCACGCCGTCGTGCTCGTCGAGCCAGGCCTCGAGCAGCTCGAGATAGGCCGGGCGGCATTGGCGGTCGCCGATCGAGTTCAGCTGCAGCGTGTACTCCTCGACGCCGAGGTTGCGGAGCCACGTGTCGTAGAGCTGCACGATCTCGGCGTCCACCGCGGGGTCATCGGAGCCGATCGCTTCGACCGACACCTGCCAGTGCTCGCGATAGCGGCCGCGCTGGGGCGCCGAGTACCGCCACATCGGCCCGACCGTGTACAGCTTCTGCGGCTGCGGCTCCCTGTGCAGCCCGTGCTGGAGGTAGGCGCGGGCGATCGGCGCCGTCGCTTCCGGTCGCAGCGTCAGGGAGCGTCCGCCCCGGTCCTCGAAGGTGTACATCTCCTTCTGCACGACGTCGGAGCCTTGTCCCGAGGTGCGCGCGAAGAGCTCCGTGTCCTCGAACGCGGGCGTGTCGATCCGGCGGTAGCCGTACAGCGCGCACAGGCGCTCGGCCTCCCCGATCGCCCGCCGCCAGCGAGGCTGCTCGGACGGGAGGATGTCGTGGGTGCCCCGCGGCGCCTCGAACTTCACGAGGCGCGGAGCTCCGCGAGGAAGGGGTTGCGGGCGAGCTCGGTGCCGAGCGTCGTCTCCGGCCCGTGGCCCGAGTAGACGACCGTGTCCGGCGGGAACTGCGCCATGAGCGAGCGAATCGATTCGACGAGCGTGTCCCAGTCCGAGAACGGGAGATCGGTGCGGCCGACCGAGCCGGCGAAGAGGACGTCGCCCGAGAAGAGCGCACCGTCGGCGTAGTAGCCGATGTGACCGGGCGAGTGGCCGGGAACGTCGACCGTCGCGAACGCGATGTCCGCCACCTCGACCGTCTCCCCGCCGTCGAGGAGCACGTCCGCCTCGTATGGCCGGATCGCCATGCCGGGGTAGAACTCGTCCGGCTTGGCGAGTACCGGCGCCTCGAGCCTGGGCATGTAGACCGGAGCGCCCGTGGCCTCTGCGAGGTCGGCGACTGCTCCCAGGTGATCCCAGTGCGTGTGCGTGATCAGGATCGCGGCGCAGCGTCGCGTTCATCCCTTCGAGCTCCCTCTGCAGGCCGGCCGCGTCGGCCCCGGGATCGATGACGACAGCCTCGGGAGCCTGCTCGTCACGGCGCACGACGTAGCAGTTCGTCTGCGCAGGCCCGAGCGCGTAACGGTTGACGGCGAGCGGCATGGGGCGAGTCTAACGACGGGTTTCCGCCGCTCCCGACGGCCGATAGGATCCGCGCGTGCGGAGCTGGAAGCTGCTCGAGATCGAGACTCCCGACGGCAGCCGTTCGCCTGTCGTGCTCGCCTCGGACGACGAAGCGCGCGTCGTCCTCATCGGCCTCCAGCCGGGCCAGAAGCTCGGCGATCACCAGGTCAAGGAGAACGCCCTACTGGTGGTCGTCGACGGAAGCGCGCGAGTCGAGGCGGCCGGCGAGACGGTGGACGCCGAGGCCGGCACCCTCGTCGCCTTCGAGCCCGACGAGCGACATTCGATCTCGAGCGACGACGGGGCGAAGCTGCCTGCTCATCCTCGCGCCCTGGCCGGGCGAGGGCCACTACCGCGGCGGCGACTTGCGGGGCGCCGACGTGCGGCGGTAGAGCGTGCGGTCCATCAGGTAGCTCACCGGCAGGAAGAGGCCCAGCATCAGAAGGTCTGCGAGAGGCGCTGCACGAGCGTCAGCTCCTTGGCGATCACGGTCAGCGTGAGGAACATCAGCGGGCCGATCCAGAGCGCGCGCTTGCCGACTTTCTGCCACGACGGCGGCTCGATCTTGCGGCCGCCGCGGGTCACCGGTTGCGGGGCCTGGCCGTTCGTGCGCTTGTCGACGCGCATCTCCTCCGGGGCCCCCTCGACCTCGTTGCCCTCGTCGTCCACGTAGACGTACTCGTACTCGTGCCGCCGGCCCTTCTGCCGGCGCTTCCGCTGCTTTCGCGTCGCCATTCGGGCCTAGCCTAGCGCCGCCAGGCCACCTGACCGCCCAGGACCACGGCCGCCACGACCGGGCCCGCCAGGTGGTACGCGAGGTAGCGCCAATCGGGCGCATCGAGCAGTACGAGATCCGCTGCGAAGCCCGCTGGCGAGGCGCCCTGCTCGGTCGGCACGACCGAGGACGTGTGCCGCGTTCACCGTGCACGCCGACAGAGCCTCCGCCGGCGAGAGGTGGAGCTGCGTGCACGCGAGCGAGCAGACCACCGGGAGGCTCTCGCAGAACGCGCTTCCGGGATTGAAGTCCGTCGCCAGGGCGATTGCCGCGCCGGCGTCGACCATGGCCGCGCCTGCGGCATCGGGCGGTCGAGGAAGAGCGCGCTCGCGGGGAGCAAGACCCCGACCACGTCGCTCGCCGAGAGGGTGCCGATGCCTGCCTCGCCCGTCGCCTCGAGGTGGTCGACCGACCGCGCGCCGACTTCGACCGCGAGCGGAATCGCGCCGAGCTCCGTGAACTGGTCGCCGTGCAGGCGCAGTGCAAGCCCTGCTTCGCCACAGGCCTGGAGATAGCGGCGCGCCTGCCCGACGTCGAACGCGCCGCGCTCGACGAAGACGTCTGCGGCTTCGGCGATCTCCGCCGCCGACCGGCAGTACCTCGGCGAGCAGAAAGTCGAGGTACGCGTCGGCGTCGTCGAACTCCGGCGGCACCGTGTGCGCGCCGAGGAAGGTCGGGATCCCTCCTTCCTCTCGGATCACCTCGAGCGAGGCGATCTCGGTCGCACGATCGAGCCCGTAGCCCGACTTGGCCTCGAAGGTCGTGGTGCCGGCGGCGAGCATCCAGCCTCGATGCCGGCGCAGCGCCTCGCGCAGCCCCTCGCGACCGGCCTCCCGGGTAGCGCGTACGGTCGAGAGGATGCCGCCCCCGGCAGCGTGGAGCTCCTCGTAGCTCGCCCCGGCAGCACGGAGCGAGAACTCATCGACGCGATCGCCGCCAAAGCACGCGTGCGTGTGACAGTCGACCAGCCCGGGGATCGCCGACAGGCCGCGCGCGTCCACACGTCGACATCGCCGCCGAGCTCCGGGAGCTCTCGCATCTGCCCGACCGAAGAGACCAGCCCGTCCTCGCAGAGCACGAACGCGTCCTCCAGAACGTCGACCTCCCCGAGGGAGCGCCCACGAAGCGGCGCGTGCGTGCCGGAGGGCGTCGCGAGCTGCGCGATGTCGCGGACGAGCAGCCGCGACGGCATGTCCGCGCCCGTCATGCCTCTTCGGAGCGGGACAGCGGCACGTCGAGCCCGTAGCGCCGCGCAGCCTCGACTGCCTCCTCGTAGCCGGCGTCGAGATGGCGGAGGACGCCGATCCCAGGATCGGTCGTCAGCACCCGCTCGAGCCGCTCGGCGGCGTCGTCGGTGCCGTCGGCGACCACCACCATGCCCGCGTGGATCGAGTTGCCGATGCCGACCCCGCCGCCGTGATGGACGCTGACCCAGGTCGCCCCTGCGGCGACGTTGAGCAGCGCGTTCAGGATCGGCCAGTCCGCGATCGCGTCGGAACCGTCACGCATCGCCTCGGTCTCTCGATAAGGAGACGCGACCGAGCCCGAGTCGAGGTGGTCGCGACCGATGGCGACCGGAGCCTTGACCGCTCCCGAGCGCACGAGCTCGTTGATCGCCAGGCCCGCCTCCGCTCGATCACCCAGGCCGAGCCAGCAGATCCGCGCCGGAAGTCCCTGGAACTGGACCCGGTCCGGAGCGAGCTCCAGCCAGCGCTGCAGGAGCTCGTCGTCCGGGAAGAGCCCCTTGAGCATGTCGTCGATCGCGGCGATGTCGTCGGCCTCCCCCGAGAGTGCGGCCCAGCGGAACGGTCCGATGCCCCTGCAGAAGAGCGGCCGGATATAGGCCGGGACGAAGCCCGGGTATGTGAAGGCGTCCTCTACGCCGGCCTCGCGAGCCTCCCCTCGTAGGTTGTTGCCATAATCGAAAACATAGCTTCCGGCCCGGACGTAATCGAGGAGCCCCTGGACGTGGAGGGCGATCGACTCGCCGGCGCGCCGGAGGTACTCGTCGGGGTCGCTCGCTCGCAGCGTCGCAGCCTCCTCGACGGACAGCCCCGCCGGGATGTAGCCCGTCAGCGGATCGTGTGCTGCCGTCTGGTCGGTGACGAGATCGAAGTGCTCTCCGCGCCGCGCGAGCTCCGGGACGATCTCGGCCGCGTTCCCCAATAGCCCGACCGAGAGAGCCCGCTTCGCGGCGGCGGCCTCACGAATGAGACCGAGCGCTTCCTCCACCGAGGTCTGTCTCGCGGTCGAGGTACCCGGTCTCGAGCCGCCGCCGGATCCGTGTCGGATCCACCTCGACGCAGAGGATCGCAGCGCCGGCCAGCGTCGCGGCGAGGGGCTGCGCGCCGCCCATCCCGCCGAGCCCTGCCGTGAGGATCGTCCGGCCCGCCAGGTCCGGCGAGCCGAAATGCACCTGGCCCGCGGCGGCAAACGTCTGAAACGTCCCCTGCAGGATGCCCTGGGTGCCGATGTAGATCCAGCTGCCCGCGGTCATCTGGCCGAACATCGTCAAGCCCTCGGCTTCGAGCCGGCGGAACTCGTCCCAGGTCGCCCACTTCGGCACGAGCAGCGAGTTGGCGATCAGCACGCGCGGTGCGCCGGGATGCGTGCGGAAGACGCCGACCGGCTTGCCGCTCTGGACGAGCAGGGTCTCGTCCTCCCCGAGCGTGAGCAGGGAACGCACGATCGCGCGCAGCGCCTCCGGGTTTCTCGCCGCCTTGCCCGAGCCGCCGTAGACGACGAGCTCCTCTGGCCGCTCCGCGACATCGGCGTCGAGGTTGTTGAGCAGCATCCGCAGCGGCGCCTCGGTCGCCCACGAGCGTGCGTTCAGCTCGGGGCCACGCGGAGCCTTGATCGACGAGAGGTCACCGCACAGCGCTTCGACGGCGCGCTCGATCGAGTCCACGGTGCTCATTGCGGCTTTCCCTCTCGGGCCAGGCGCTGGCGGAATCGCCACCAGCTGTAGCCCGTTGCGATCACGAAGAAGACGACGGCGATGATGATCGTCTGGGTGAGGTCGTTGCCCGTGAGGATCCCGAAGCCGACGATCGCACAGGCGAGCACCGCGTAGAAGATCGCGCTGTTGCGAAACGCACGCTGCGGCACCGGGTCGCTCAGAGCAGGTCACCCGCCTCTTGCTCGACGGCGGCAACGAGCGAACCGTCGCGGATCGCAGACGCCACCGCGGCGATGTCCTCGTCGAGCGGACGGTCATCGGTCAGCCGAGGCGAGATCGATCGCACGGCCTCGCGCGCCGCGCGGGTAGCCGGCCCCGGCGCGAGGGGGGCCAGGTACTCGACCGCCTGCGACCCGGCCAGCAGCTCGATCGCCACGACGGCCTCGGCGTTCGCCAGGACCTGCCACGCCTTCAGTCCCGAGGCGTTGCCCATCGCAACGTGATCCTCCTGGCCGGCGCTCGTCGGGATCGAGTCGACGCTCGCAGGGTGCGAGAGCGCCTTGTTCTCGCTGACGAGGGACGCCGCCACGTACTGGGGAATCATGAAGCCGGAGTTGAGCCCGCCGTCGGTGGCCAGAAAAGCCGGCAGCCCATCCGAGAGCAACGGGTTGACCAGCCGCTCCGTCCGTCGCTCCGAGATGCTCGCCAGCTCGCTGACCGCCATCGCGAGCGCGTCCAGCGCGAAACCGAGCGGCTGACCGTGGAAGTTCCCGTTCGACAGGAGCTCCTCGTCGTCCGCGAAGACGAGCGGGTTGTCGGTCGCGGCGTTCAGCTCGACGGCCGTGGTGCGTCGCGACATAGTCGAGCAGGTCGCGCGCGGCGCCGTGCACCTGCGGGGCGCAACGGAGCGAGTACGCGTCCTGGACCCGATCGCACCAGCGGTGCGACTCCATGATCGCGGAGCCCTCGACGAGGCGGAAGATGTTGGCGGCCGAGTCGGCCTGGCCGGCGAGGGGCCGGAGTGCATGCACCTTGGGCACGAACGCGGCGCGTGAAGCCTGGAGTGCCTCGATCGAGAGCGCGCACGCGACGTCGGCGGCCACGCGCGATCCGCCGGGCGCGCACCGTGCCGAGTGCGGCGAAGGCGCCCATGAACTGGGTGCCGTTGACCAGGGAGAGCCCCTCCTTGGCTCGCAGGACGAGCGGCTCGAGCCCGACGCGTGCGAGCGCCTCAGCGCCGGAGACCAGCTCGCCGTCGACCCGTGCCTTGCCCTCGCCGACGAGTGGCAACGCCAGGTGCGCCAGCGGGGCGAGATCGCCGCTCGCCCCCACCGAGCCACGGCTCGGAACGTACGGCAGCACCCCGGCGCGGAGCAGGGCGAGCAGGAGCTCGGCGACCTCGACACGCACTCCCGAGTAGCCCTTGGCCAGCGTGTTCGCGCGCATGACGATCGCGGCTCGGACGATCTCGTCCGGGTAGGGCTCCCCCACTCCGCAGGCATGGCTGCGCAGCAACCGGAGCTGGAGCTCCTCCACGAGCTCCTTCGGGATTGCTCTGGTTCACGAACCGGCCGAAGCCGGTGTTCACGCCGTACGTCTTCTCGGGCGCTTCGGCAGCTCGCTCCACGACCGCCCGCGAGGCTCGCATCTTCTCGCGCGCCGAATCGTCGAGCTCCGCGGCCGCGCCGCCGACGGCGATCTCCCACACGTCTGCCGGGGTCAGGTCCTCCCCGGTCAGTTGAACCGCGGTCGTGCGGGCCATCGGTCGAGTCTAGTCCCGACCGAAGTCGCGCCCGAGCAGGCGAAGCTCGAGAACATGCGACTCGTCGAACCCGTCGATGTGCAACGCCGACCCGGCCGCCGCGGCGGCGGCGCCGGCGGGCATGAGCCCGACGAGCTCGGAGCCGGCCACTTCCGCCCCACGACGTTCCGCCTCCTCGACGATGTGGGCGACGATCTCGTGCAGGGCGGCAGCCTCCCAGTCCTCCACGTTCATGCTCACCTGGACGAGACCGGCGGCGGGCAGGTCGAGACCGAGGGCCCGCACTCCCGTGAAGCCGCCGTCGGCCTCGCGGACCGTCTTCGCAACGGCCCTGGCGATGCCGACGTTCGCGGAGCGCAGGTTCACGTTGAAGGCGATCAGCGGGCCTCGCGCACCGACGAGCACGCCCCCCGCGCCGGGATCGAGCTTGTCGGGCCCAAAGTCGGGTCTCACCTCACCGGACGTGATCCGCCGCTGCAGCTCCTCGGGGCCTCCGCGACGGAAATGAGCCGGCCCCACCCCGCCGCGAAGAGCGCCGTAGAGGAAGACGGGCAACTCGAGCTCGTCCGCGATCCGGCTCGCAATCGTCTTCGCCGCACTCTGCGCCCGCGGCATGTCCTCGGGGCGGAGCGGAACGAGCGGGACGACGTCGGCCGCCCCGATCCGCGGGTGGGCTCCCTCGTGCCGGCGCAGGTCGATGCGCTCCTTGGCGCACGCGATCCCCGCGAGCAGGGACTCGGCGAGCTGTTCCTCCGTCCCGACGAGCGTGAAGACGGAACGGTGGTGGTCGACGTCGGCGTGCACGTCGAGCAGCTCAGCATGCTCACCCAGTGCCTCGGCGAGGGCGTCGATGGTCGCCCGGTCGCGCCCCTCGGAGAAGTTCGGGACCGTTTCGAGCGGCAGTTCCACGCGCGTACTCTAGGAGCGTGCAGACCTATTACGACCGGCGCGCGCGTGAGTACGACGACTGGGTCTACGGGACCGGGCTCTTCGCTGACCGTCACCGCCCCGACTGGCACGAGGAGCGCGGCCGGCTCGAGCAGGCCGTCGGGGAGCTGCCTGCGGTGCGATCGCTCGACGTCGCCTGCGGCACGGGGTGGCTGACGCAGCACCTGCAGGGCGACGTGACAGGGCTCGACGCGAGCGGCAGCATGATCGCGATCGCGCAGGAGCGGATTCCCGAGGCGACCTTCGTCGTCGGCGACGCCCTCGACCTGCCCTTCGACGACGGCGCCTTCGATCGGATTTTCACGGGCCACTTCTACGGGCATCTCGAGAATGACGACCGCCTGCGCTTCCTCGCCGAGGCGCGCCGGGTCGCACGCGAGCTCGTCGTCGTCGATTCCGCGCTCCGCGACGACGTGGAAGCCGAGGAGTGGCAGGAGCGCGTGCTGAACGACGGCTCTCGCTGGGATGTCTTCAAGCGCTACTTCACGCCCGAGGGACTGGCCGAGGAGCTCGGGTCCGGGCGCGTCCTCCATTCGGGCCGCTGGTTCGTCATGGTGTCGAGCGGTGCGTAGCTCGGCGCTCGTCGCCGCGCTCGTCGTCCTCCTCGCAGCAGGCTGCGGCCAGGAGAGCAGCGAGCCGGGCGCAGGAGACCATCACGGGCCCTCCGCCACCAGCACCCAGCCGCCGCCCGAACCGCCCGTCATGACCGACACCGGGAGCGGCGACGTGAAGCTGGAATGCGCCAACCCAACTGTGATGCAGGTCGACCACTTCACGGACGTGGGCGGGAACCCGGATCCGGTCAAGGCGGCTCGCGCCCAGCTCGGCAAGCAGATTCGCTCCGGCGATGTGGTCGAGCGAGCGGACACGGCCGAAGGGAAGCCGATCGTGCGCGTCGTCCGGGAGGGCGAGCTGGTCGCGATCGTCCACCTGATGACGGCGGACCGCGGCTGGCTCGTCGACCAGGTCGAGATGTGCCCTGATTTCGCGCGGTGACGCAACGCCGCTCGAGCTACCGCTCGATCACGTCACTGCAGCGCGACAACCGCAGCTGTCGGGCGTGCGCCGAGGCCGGATTTCCGATCGAGTCGCTGCCGGTCGCGGCCGGGTACGCCGGCCAGCGCGCGTACATGTTCGGCCAGGCGCCCGGGGTGGTCGAGGGAGTCGAGCGCAGGCCGTGGCGGGGGCGTGCGGGCCAGACACTTCGCCGCTGGCTCGGCATGGAGGAGGACGAGTTCTACGACACCTTCTACTGCGCCTCGGTCACGCGGTGCTACCCGGGCCGCGCGCGGTCCGGCGGCGGCGACCGGACGCCGACCGCGCGGGAGCAGGAGCTCTGCTCGTTCTGGCGCGAGTGGGAGCTCGAGCTGTTGCGTCCACGACTGATCGTCGTCGTCGGCGGGCTGGCCGCCCGGCGCCTGCTCGGCCTGAAGAGCCTCGACGAGAGCATCGGGAGGCGCTTCGAGCTCGGCGACTCGGTGGCCGTGCCGCTGCCACATCCATCCGGCGTGAGCCGCTGGCTGAACGCCCCCGCCAACCAGCCGAAGCACCGGAAAGCAGTGCGCCCTCGTGCACGAAGAACTGGCCAAGCTCCCCGCCTCGCCTTAGTTCAGGTACCGCCAACCTCCTCCCCACCGCGAGCCTAGCGAGGAAAACCGCACGCGTTCGTACCGGGAGGGCGCCGAATTTCAGCCTCGAGCCCGGCGGCTAGATTTGAGTCACATGGCTGCGGTCCCCGCATATCGACGCACGTTCTTTCGCCTCCTCGGGTTCCTGCGCCCCTACAAGTGGGGGCTCGCCGTATCCGTCGTGCTCGCGATCGGCTCCCAGGCGGCCGCGGTCGTCATGGGCTTGCTCACGGGCCGTGCCCTGCAGGATGTCGTCCTCTCGGAGACCCGGCGCACGCTCTGGCTGATCGCCGTCGCGATCCTCGTCACCGGCCTCGCCCGCGCGCTCTTCATGATGGGGCGCCGCCTGATCGCCGGCCGACAGGCCCTCGGCATCGAGTACGACATGCGGAACGCGCTGTACGCGAAGCTGCTCCGCCTCTCGTTCGGCTTCTACGACCGGCATCAGACCGGTCAGCTCATGTCCCGCGCGACGGTCGACCTCCAGGCCGTCCGCTTCTTCCTCGGCTACGGCCTCATCTTCTTCTTCCAGCACGTGGTGACGATCGTCGGCGTCACCGCGGTCATGTTCGTCATCAACTGGCGGCTCGCCCTCGCCGCGACCGCGATCACCCCCTTCATCGTCATCGTCGCCTACAGGTACTCGAGCGTCTCGCACCCGGTCCTGCGCGACGTGCAGCAGAAGATGGCCGACGTCGCCACGGTCGCCGAGGAGAACATCGTCGGCGTCCACGTCGTCAAGGCCTTCGCCCAGGAGGGCGCCGAGCAGAACAAGTTCGCGCGACGGTCAGAGGACGTGTTCGGCCGGTCGGTGGAGGCGAACCGCCAGCGCGCGCTGTACGTGCCGCTGCTGTCCTTCCTCCCGCTCATCGCGCAGGCGGCCGTGCTGCTCCTCGGCGGCCGCATGGTGGCGAACGGCTCGCTCTCGTTCGGCCAGTTCGTCTCGTTCAACATCTTCGTGGTCATGCTCGTCATGCCGTTGCGCATGCTCGGCATGTGGATCGGCCAGATGCAGCGCGCGACGGCCTCCGGCGAGCGGATCTTCGAGGTCATCGACGAGCCCGAGATGATCACCGAGAAGCCCGACGCGATCGAGTGCCCGCCCGGGGACGGACGCGTCCGCTTCGAAGGGGTTTCCTTCGAGTACGCGCCCGGCCGCCGCGTGCTGGAGGACATCGACCTCGAGCTCGAGCCCGGCCGCACGGTCGCGCTGATCGGGCACACCGGCTCGGGCAAGACGACGCTCGTCTCGCTGGTCCCTCGCTTCTACGACGCGACCGCGGGCCGGGTGACCGTCGACGGAGTGGACGTACGCGACGTGAAGATCCCCTCGCTCCGGCACGAGATCGCGATCGTCGCGCAGGACCCGTTCCTGTTCTCGGCCACCGTCTTCGAGAACATCGCGTTCGGCAAGCCACGGCGCAACGCAGGAAGAGGTCGAGAACGCCGCCCGGCTGGCGCAGGCGCACGAGTTCATCGCCGAGCTGCCCGACGGCTTACGAGACCGTCATCGGTGAGCGCGGAATCACGCTCAGCGGCGGCCAGCGCCAGCGCCTTGCGATCGCCAGAGCGTTGATCATGGACCCGCGCATCCTCATCCTCGACGACGCGACTGCATCCGTCGACGCGACGACCGAGGCGAAGATCCGGCTCGGCCTGCGCGAAGCGATGAAGGGCCGGACGACGATCATCATCGCCCACCGTCTGTCCACCATCTCGCTCGCGGACGAGCTCGTCGTGCTGGACGGAGGGCGCATCGTCGGTCGCGGCACGGACGAGGAGCTGCTCCGCACGAATGCGGTCTTCCGCGAGATCTACGAGCACGGGCTCCTCGAGCGGGAGTTCGCAGACAGAGTCGAGGCGCGCGCATGAAGGTCTGGCAGCCGGGCGGGCACCTCACGCAACGACGCGACGCGCCGGAGATCGACGACTGGTCGTGGGCGCGCACCGTGCGCCGGGTCTCGACGCTCGCGTCCCTCACGAAGCCGTACCGCCTGCGCACGACGCTCGCGATCGTCTCCCTGCTCGCAGCCACCGCCACCGCGCTACTCCCGCCGCTGCTCGCGAAGTACGCGGTCGACGACGGGATCTTCAAGCAGGACCTGCACGCGCTGACCTGGATCGTGATCGCGTTCATCGCAGCCGGCGTCGCGAACCTGCTCACGTCGGCGGCCCAGACCTACTTCACGGGCTGGACCGGCGAGCGCATCCTCGCCGACCTGCGTAACAAGCTCTTCCGCCACCTGCAGCGGCTCTCGCTCGGGTACTACGAGCGCAACCGCGCGGGCGTGATCATCAGCCGGCTGACGAACGACGTCGACGCGCTCGACCAGCTCGTCACCGACGGCGTCACGACGCTCGTCCAGAGCACGCTCACGCTCATCGGGACCGCGATCATCCTCTTCTTCCTCGACTGGCGCCTCGCGCTCGCGACCCTGGCGGTGATGCCGCTGATGGCGATCGCGACCGCCATCTTCCGGGTCCGGTCGTCACGGGCCTACCGCGCGGTGCGCGAGCGGCTCGGCCTGGTCACCGCCACGCTCGCCGAGGACATCGGCGGCATCCGCGTCGTCCAGGCCTTCCGTCGCGAGCCGCGAAACCAGCAGCACTTCGAAGAGGTCAATGCGCACTACCGGGAGGCGAACCAGCAGACCGTCATCCTCAACGGCCTCTACTTCCCGTTCGTCGACTTCCTGGCCGCCCTGGCGACGGCGATCGTCGTCGGCTACGGCGGCTGGCTCGCCTCGCACGACCAGATCAGCGCCGGGACGCTCTTCGCGTTCGTCCTCTACCTGTCGAACTTCTTCGACCCGGTCCAGCAGCTGTCGCAGCTGTACAACACGTTCCTCGCGGCGGTTGCGGCCCTGGACAAGATCATGGAGGTCATCGACGAGGAGCCGGAGGTCCTCGACCAGCCGGGCGCGCTCGACCTCGAACGGATCCACGGCGACGTTCGCTTCGACGACGTGCGCTTCGGCTACGGCAACCTGCCCGAGGTCCTGCACGGCATCGACCTCGACGTGCCCGCCGGCACCACGGTCGCGCTCGTCGGTCACACGGGTGCCGGCAAGTCGACGATCGCGAAGCTCCTCGCCCGCTTCTACGACCCGCGCGAAGGGCGAATCACGATCGACGGCACGGACCTGCGCGACGTGACGCAGGACTCGCTCCGGCGGCAGCTCGGCGTCGTGCCGCAGGAGGGCTTCCTCTTCGCCGGCACGGTTCGCGACAACATCGCCTTCGGGCGGCCCGACGCGAGCCCCGAGGATGTCGCCAGCGCCGCGCGCGCAGTCGGCGCGCACGAGTTCATCATGGGCCTGGAAGGCGGCTACGAGACCAATCTCCAGGAGCGGGGCACGCGCCTCTCGCTCGGCCAGCGACAGCTCGTCGCTTTCGCCCGCGCCCTGCTGGCCGACCCGCGGGTCCTGATCCTCGACGAGGCCACCTCGTCGGTCGACATCGGCACCGAGAAGAAGATCGAGGACGCGCTCGGCAAGCTGCTCTCCGACCGGACGGCCTTCGTGATCGCCCACCGGCTCTCGACGATCCGCAACGCCGACCTGATCGTCGTCCTCGAGCACGGCCGGGTCGTCGAGCAGGGGACGCACGACGAGTTGATGACGAGACAGGGCCTGTACACGTCGCTCTACGGCGACTGGGCCGACGTGGCCTAGCGCACTAGACTCCGCGCCCTGTCGGTGCGCGGGCTCATCGGGGAGACGTGGCGGCTGCTGCGGACGCACGGGCCGGCGATGGTGCTCGTCGCGCTGGTGTTGCTCGTGCCCGCAGAACTGGCGGTCGCGCTACGCCCAGAGGACAGCCGACGACCTCGGGATCGCTGCCTCTGCTCGCCCTCGCACCTTCTCGGCTACCCGTGGGTCTTCGGCGCCCTGATCGCCACGATGTCACGTCGCGCGCGTTCTCCGCTCGAGCCCTACGGCCGGACGGTCGACCGCTTGCCTTCCCTCGTCCCGGCCACTTCATCACCGCCGGCTCGCCTGTTGCTCGCACTCCTCCTGCTGATCGTCCCCGGGCTCTCTCGCTAGCTCGCTGGTCCGCGGCGAGCCGGCTTGATCGTCCTCGAGCGCCAAGGCCCGCTCGAAGCGCTCGAGACCTCCAACGGGCTCGTCCGCGGTCGCACGTGGCCAGTCCTCGGCGCAATCTTGTCTGATTTTTCTCTCCGCCTTCGCCGCTTGTCCGCCCCGGGCTTCTCTCGCCGAGCTCACTGATTCCGACCTGGCTGGTCGGCATCGGCAACGCGCTGCTCGACGTCGGTCTCAACCTTCCAGCAGTCAGCCCTGTCGTACGCCATCTTCCGGCAGGCGCGGGCGGTGTCAGATGCCCCTCCCGCTCACGACTGAGCGGCTGCGCCTGCGGCCGGCGACCCTCGACGACCTCGAGACCTGGCTGGCGATCTCGCGCGACGCGGAGCAGGCCTGGTGGGGCGAGCCGCGCTCGTCCATCGACGACGCGCGGGCAAACCTCCAGAAGAGCCTCACCAACCAGGAGCGCCACGGATTCAGCCTCTGGCCCGTCGAGCTCCGGACGACGGGCGACGTGATCGGGCTGACCGGCCTCCAGTACCTCGCCGACGGGCCCGAGATCGAAGTCGGGTACCGCTTCCTCCGCGACCACTGGGGCCATGGCTACGCAACCGAAGCGGCAACGGCTGCCATCCGCTTTGGCTTCGACGAGCTCGGGCTCGACCGAATCGTGGCCGTCACGATGCCTACGAACCAGGCCTCACGGCGGGTGATGGAGAAGTGCGGCCTGGCCTTTGTCGGCGTGATGCAGGTCTATGGGGCCGCACAGGTGAAATACGCGCTCAGCCGCTAGAATTCGCCGCCGTTGCGGGATCGTCTAATGGTAGGACGCCTGGCTCTGGACCAGGTAGTCTAGGTTCGAATCCTAGTCCCGCAGCCTCCGTAAAAGCCCCGCATTTCGCGGGGTTTTTCGTTCCGCTATGCCCGTCCGCGCCGCCGTCTTCTCCTACTTCGAGCTCGACGATCTGCCCGAGCTGCTTCGGGCGATCTCGCAGGCTGGATTTCCCGCCGACACGCGCATCCACGTGGGCACGTACGGCGTGAACGGCGAAGCCTCCGACCTCATCCACGCTCTCGAAGGCGGGCGCTACGCGCCGATGTTCAAGTCGACGCGCACCGCGGCCTGGGAGGGCCGAAACCTGTCGCCCGCGGACGAGCAGCTGATCGACCCGAGCATGCGCGGCCCCGTGCCTCCCGAGAGCCGGCTCTTTGCCCTCTCGGTCCGGCAGCGGGTCAACTGGGGCGTCGAGATCGGCCGGCGCTACCGCGACACGATCCGCAACGCGCGCCGCGCAGGCATCACGGTGGACATGTGGCAGTTCGACGAAGCCCGCCGCGAGTTTGCGCAGCGGCGGGCGGAGCGCGAGCTCGTGCGCGGGATGCTGCAAGGGATCACCTTCGGCCGCCGGCCCGCTCGGCGACCGCGAGACGAAAGGCTGGATCTGGTGCACGCGGGAGGCCCTTCGCCTCGCCTCCCGCCCGGTGGACGGCGAGCTGACCGCGCTCTGGCGCCAGTTCGAGCGCGCCGCCTTCCGGATCGTCGGCGAGGAGTACCCGAACTTCGTCGGCGACCCGCGGCGAGCCGCACGCACCTGGTCGGACGGTCAACGCGCGCTGGCCGCCGGGGGGCCCTCGCGGCGAGCACTTGCCGGCCGCTACATCGCCGGCATGAGCCCCGGCTACCGGCTCGGAGTCGGGCTCGGCGGCAACACCGCCGGCCTCTCGCGCGCCGAGGTCAACCAGTGGCGCAGCGCGTATATCGCCGAGCGAGCGCGCCTCGGCGTCGCGGGTTTCGGCGAGTTCGCGCTGGTGGCCCAGAACGCAAGGCCGGTCGTGTTCCAGGACGTGTCCCGCGCAGTTGCGCGCGGAATGGCGCTTCTCGCATAAAACGCTCAACTCTCCGGCCAAAACGGCCGATATTGAGCGTGGTTTGGGAATCGAAACGCCGGAAACCGTCATTGCGATGACGTCTGTGGCCCTAGGGGTCGTTCTCCTGGCGCTGAGCATCATCGTCCTTGTCTGGGGCTTCCCAAGCCTCCCGACTCGCGACGACTAGCCGGGGCCTAGCGCCCTCACCCGAACCTTGAGCGGGATCCGCGATCCCGTCATAGTGCGTGCGCATGAAGCGAGCGCGCGGAAGAAGCCGGCTGCAAGTGGCGCTGTTCCTCGGCGTCGGCCTGGCGTCAACCGGGCTTGGCCTCGTCGCCTACGGGACGAACGTCCTTCGCGAGCTCGAGCTCGACACGGTCGACGCGCGGTTTGCGATCCGCGGCACCCAGACCGCGCCGCCGGAGCAGATCGAGGTCGTCGCGATCGACGACATCACCTTCAGCGACTTCAACAGCAACAAGAGAACATGCCGGTATCCGCTTCCGCGCAAGTACTTCGCGAAGGTCATCGACCGCCTCGCCGAGGACGGGGCGAAGGTGATTGCCTCGACGTCCAGTTCACCGAGCCCTCGAACGGCGCCCGGAGGACGACAACGCGCTCCTCGATTCCGTCGCGAAGGCCGGCAACGTCGTCCTTGCCGACGACCGAGGTCGATTCGCTCGGACGGACGCAATGTCTTCGGGGGCGACGAGGTCGTCCGAGAAGTCGGCGCGCGAGTCGGCAACGGCAACTTCCCACTCGACCCGGGCGGGGTGATCCGGCGAGTCGCCTACGACGTCGACGACCTCAAGAGCTTCTCGCTGGTGGCGGCGGAGCGGGCGACCGGCAAGACGATCACACGGGAGCGACTTCGGCAAGTCCTCAGCTCGACCTGGATCGACTACGCCGGCCCCGCCGAGCACGATCAGGCCGTTCTCGTTCTCGTACGTCTACTACGACAAGGTCCCGGCCGGCGCGTTTCAAAGACAAGATCGTCGTCGTCGGCCCGTCGGCGGTCACCCTGCAAGACATCCACCCGACGTCGACCGACGACGCGATGTCGGGCGCCGAGATCCAGGCGAACGCCATCGCAACCGCGCTGGCGGGTTCCCGATCAGCAGCGTCCCGTCCTGGGTGACGCTCGTCCTGATCGTCCTGTTCGGCACTTCTCGCCCCGCTCGCCAGCATGCGCCTGTCGCTGCTGTGGGCGCTCGCGATGGCGACTCGGAGCCGCAGCGCTGTACCTGGTCGCCACGCAGGTGGCGTTTCGAGGAGGGCATCGTGGTCTCCGTTCGTCTACCCCTTCGGCGACGCTGGTCGTCTCGTCGGTCGGCTCCCTCGCCGCCCACTACCTCCTGGCGGCGTTCGAGCGCGAGCGGGTGCGCGACGTCTTCTCCCGGTTCGTCCCCGATGCGGTCGTCGAGCAGGTTCTCGCCCAGACCGACGGGGATCTACGGCTCGGAGGCGTCGCCCTGGAGGGAACGTGCATGTTCACCGACGTACGCGGCTTCACGACGTTCTCCGAGACGCTGACGGCCGCAGAGGTGATCGAGATCCTCAACGTGTACCTCAGCGAGATGAGCGAGGCGATCCTCAACAACGGGGGCACTCTGGTCGCCTACATGGGCGACGGCATCTTCGCCGTCTTCGGCGCTCCGATCGAGCAGCCGGATCACGCCGACCGTGCGCTTGCGGCCGGACGCGAGATGCTGACCACGCGCCTGCCGCACTTCAACGCCCTGATGGAGGAGAGGGGCCTCCCGGCGCGGTTCAAGATGGGCGTCGGGCTGAACTCCGGCCCGTTCATGTCCGGGAACGTCGGCCACGAGCGACGGCTCGAGTACACGGCCATCGGCGACACGACGAACACGGCTTCACGCCTCGAGGGCATGACGAAAGGGCAGCCCTACGTGCTCTTCATGTCCGACACGACGAAGGAGGCGCTGACCAAGGAAGTGCACGACATCGTCTTCGTCGACGAGTTCGAGGTTCGCGGACGGCAGGAGCCGGTGAAGATCTGGTCGATCGAGGACGCCGCCGCCGAGGGGTTCGAAGCGCCGACTACCGACCGCGAGCCCGAGCCAGATACGACTGCCCGGCCTTGACGAGCTTGGTCTTGCGCAGGCGGAAGTCCTGGACGCTGACGACGCCCTGCGTCACGCGCGTGAGCGTGCCGTCGCAGCGGTCCTGCGTCAGCCAGCGCGTCCCGCGCACGGTCGCCGCGCTGTAGCGCGCCCGGGTCGAGAAGCGGCCCTTGCCGCTGCCCCAGAGACGGCGCACCGGCCTGCGAGGCGTCGCACCGACCGACTGCGCCGAGCCACCTCCGCGACAGACGCCGAAGTTGCCTCCGCCGAGGATCAGGTTCATGACGGCCTTGGCGCCGCGCTGCTGCCGGATCGTGAAGAGACCTTCCGAGAAGACCGCGCTCTGCGTGGCGGTCGCTGCGGACTGCGTGCCCCCGGTGCTGCCCGAGATCAGGCGCACGGCCCCCTTGCGCGTGTCGACCTGGGCGCCCATCGGGATCTCGGTCTGGCCGTCCAACACAACGAACGTGTTCGAGCCGGGAAGCTTGATCATCACCTTGCCACTGACCGGGGCGACCCCCGCCCGAACGCCTGGCACGGGCGGCTGAATGATGTCCGTCGGACAGGCGTCGAGGTCGTCCACCGGTTCGTCGGTGGGTGAGAGCGCCTCGGCGATGGCCACGCTCACGTTGTCCTCGTCGCCGAGCTGATACGAGCCGACGAACGTCCACGTCTCGCCCGGGTTCAGCAAATCGTCGCCGATCGTGCGCGTGAGGAAGAAGTCGTCCGCCTCGTCGCCGGGAGTCCCCGCGTCGGAATCGACCCGAACCTCGTGGAGATTCTCGTCGCCTGTGTTCCGGACCATGGCGGTGATGGCAGCCTGGGAGCGAGGTGGGACGCGCTCCGGGCACGTCTGCGTGACCACTATCGTCGCGACCGCAGAACTACGCGCAAAGGCGGCAGCCGTGAGCAAGGCGGTGGCGATAACCACCGCCGCGACGATCATGAGGGTCTTCCATCGAGTCATTCCGGCCGCGAACCCCACTATCGCGTCGGTGGACTGACAGTCCAGGTTGTACAGGCTTTCGCGGACGAAGCAAAGCGCCGTCTACCGTTGCACGCCGTCTGCCGGAAGCCTTAAGCTCCCGCGACCGATGGCCCTGTTTCCAGCGCTGCCGCCGTTCGCAGACGTTCTCCGGCGCTCTGTCGCCGAGCTCGTCGGGCACGTTCGCGCTCGTCTTCATCGGCTGCGGAGCGGTCCTCACTGCCGGGCCCGATGCCGGCGCCGGCAACCTCGAGGTCGCTCTGGCCTTCGGGCTCGTCGTCGGCGTCATGGTCTCGGCCCTCAGCCACATCTCCGGCGGGCACTTCAACCCGGCTGTCACCCTTGGGTTCCTGATCACGCGGCGCCTGTCGGCTGGTGCTCGCCGTGGCCTACTGGCTCGTGCAGTTCGCCGGCGCGGTGCTCGCGGCGCTCCTCCTGAGGTGGATCTACCCCGAGACGCAGGAGGCAACTCTCGGCGCTCCGGCTCTCGCCCCCAACATCGAGCTCGGCGGCGGCCTCGTGGTCGAAGCCGTCCTCACCTTCTTCCTCGTCTGGGTCGTGTTCGCGACTTTCGCCGATCCGCGTGGCTCCTACACGGCAATCGCCGGGCTGGCGGTCGGCTTCGCGATCACCTTCGACATACTCGTCGGCGGCCCGCTCACCGGTGCGGCGATGAACCCGGCACGCGCCTTCGGCCCGGAGCTCGTCGCGAACGTCTGGGACGACTTCTGGATCTGGTACGTCGGCCCGTTCGCAGGCGGCGCGATTGCGGCGCTGCTCTACGACGAGCTGTACCTCCGCTCGGCCAAGCCCGTGCCTGTGGGCCCGCCGGAGACGGGCGTCGAAGAGCCCGGCGCCGGAATGGCGGCGACCGAAGTGCGGGTGGGCGTCGAGTCCCCGCCGCCAGCCGGACGACCGAGCCGCTCTAGCACCGCCGCTACAATCCATACCCCACGGCGCATTCGTCTAGTGGCCTAGGACACCGCCCTCTCACGGCGGCGGCACGGGTTCGAATCCCGTATGCGCCTTTAGGAGGAGCTGTACTTCGTGCTCGACGGGAAGGCGACCTTCGAGGTCGACGGCGAGACGGTCGACGCGCCTCCAGGAACACTCGTGTACGTCGGGCCCGAGTCGCGGCGCAAGGCGACCGGGGACGGGACCGTCCTCGCCATCGGCGCCACACCCGGCGAGGCGTACCAGGGAGTCGACTGGGGTGAGGCGTGGCCGTTCCACAGAGAGTCCATGACGGCCTACGGCGAACAACGCTACGCGGATGCGCTCGAAGCGGTCCGCGCCGGCCTCGAGCACATGCCGGACCACGCGGGCTTGAATTTCAACTACGCGTGCTTCGCAACGCTTGCGGGCGACACCGGCGACGACACGTTTGCCCACCTCCGACGGTCCGTCGAGCTGCGCCCGCAGTTCCGCGAGGACGCGCGCCGAGACGACGACCTCGCCGCCGTGCGGGACGACCCGCGGTTCGAGCAGGCTCTTCGCTGAGCTGGACTAGGCTGCGCCCTCGTGGCCGAGGTTCTGCTCTTTCATCACGCCCAGGGCCTGACGCCTGGGGTCCTCTCCTTCGCCGATCGGCTCCGCGCCGCCGGGCACGTCGTGCACGTTCCAGATCTGTACGAGGGCAAGACCTTCACCGACCTCAACGAGGGCATTGGCTACGCCAAGGAAGCCGGCTTCGACACGATCCTCGAGCGCGGTCGCCTTGCCGGGGAGGCCTTGCCCGACGGCCTGGTCTATGCCGGGTTCTCGCTCGGCGTGATGCCCGCGCAGATGCTGGCCCAGACGAGGCCGGGCACGAAGGGAGCCTTGCTGTTCAGCGCCGCCCTCCCGCCCGAGGAGTTCGGCGGCCCGTGGCCGGAGGGCGTCCCGCTCCAGATCCACATGATGGAAGACGACGAGTGGGTCGACGAAGACCTCCCCGCCGCCCGCCAAATCGTGGAGACGGTAGAGAGCGCGGAGCTGTTCCTCTATCCCGGCGATCGGCACCTGTTCGCCGACGACAGCCTCCCCGACTACGACGAAGATGCCGCGGCACTGCTCACGGAACGCACGCTCAGCTTCCTCGACAGCATCGAGTAGCTGTACTGCTAGCCGAGCGTGACGACCTGGCGGATCGTGCCGGCGCGCTGGTGCCGTGCCTCGATTCCCAGCTCCGCACCTTCCGGCGCCTCGATCACCCACTCCGCCTTGGCGCGATCGCCCGTTGCGTCGTCGCCCCACCACCACAGCGCGCTCCGCTTGTGCACCCGGCCCTCCAGCTGGCCCAGGTCGACCTTCCGGTCGCCCGCCAGAAGCTTCGCGCCCTCGGGCAGCGTGAGCTCGACCTCCAGCGGGCGCACGGCCTTGCGCTCCACGGCCTTGTCGCTCACGTTGGTCGGTAGCCAGCCCGTGTTGTGCACGACGAGCCGCACGCGGTAGGCGCCGTCGCCCACCGACTCCACGTTCAGCGAGTGCACCTCGAGCCGCGGCGAGATGAGCAGGTGCCAGATCGCGAAGTCCGCGTGGGGAGCCACCTCCCGCTCCAGGAACTTCGGCGGCACGTTGCCCCAGGCGAACATCATGTCCCAGCCGCCGAGCTCGACCTCGCCGAGCTGCGGATGCTCGAACGGGTACCAGTCGACGTAGCCCTCCCCGTCGAGCTGCTCGTCGTTCCACTTGAGCAGCTTCAGGTCGTCCTCGGGCTCGTGGTCGCGAATCCACTCGATGAAGCCGTAGTCGGTGATCCCCGCCTCGCGCTGGGGGCTCCAGAACTCCGTCGTCCACGAGTAGACCCCGTTGTGGTCGTAGAACCAGTCGTGACCGCCGCCCTTGATCGTCTGCTTCGGGTCGTACTTGAAGTCGTGGAACACCGAGACCGCTGGGTACCCGGTGAGCTTCGTGGCCTGCTCGCCGATCAGCTTGTAGGCGCGCAGGTCACCCGTCGGGTAATGCTCGTCGGCGTAGCCCGCGTACGGGCGCAGATGGACGCCGGAGAAGGTGTGGTACGCGATGTGGCCGGTGATGTTCGGGCGCGCGACGACTGCCTCGACCATCGCGCGCGTCTCGGGCTCGGAGGTCGGAAACGGCCCGGCGCCGCTCTGCTCTCCTTCCGGAGCCCACTCCATCGGGAAGTTGCGGTTGAGATCGAGCCCCTCGAGCGGCGGCGCGACCTTGATCGTGATCCCGTCGTAGTTGCGGATCGTGCCCTCCCAGAGCAGGCGGTAGTACTCGCCGCCCTCCTCGTCGGGGTCGCGCCGCACCATCAGGCGCGGCTCCTCGGCGTGCGGCTTCCAGGCGCCGTTCGCATCGCGCATGCGCATCATCAAGACGCGCCCGTCGCCGTCCAGGTCCTCCTCGTGCAGGCCGTCCTGCTCGTCGAGCAACGGATACGGACGCACGCTCGAGCGCACGAAGCGCGGCCGGTCGGCCAACGCGAGCTCCGCCCCGTCGGGGTTGAGTCGCGGAATGACGTAGAACGTGCGCGTGTCGAGAACGCGGGTGACCTTCTCGTCGCTCCCGTAGCCCTGCAGGAGCCGCTGGACGAGGTTCAGCGCGGCGGTGCACCCGGTCACCTCGAGCGCATGGATGTTCGCCTCGATCAGGAAAGCGGGCTTGTCGAGGTCGGCGCCCGTCTCGAAGTTCGTGATCGTCGCCAGCCAGATGTCACGGCCCTCGTACGACTTGCCGATCGACTCCAGACGAAAGAGATCGCTGCGCTCGTCGGCCCAGCTCTGCAGCAACTCCGTCAGCTCGTCGTACTTGTAGAACGAGTCGAAGCGGACGTCAGGCACTACGCACCGAGCTCGTTCAGCAGCGGCCCGGTGTCCAGCGGGTCGTAGCCGAGCCGCGAGGCGATGTCCTCGCTCGAGGGCCGCGTGCCCTCGCTGAAGAGCTGCCGCAGTCGGTCACCAGTGTCGGGCGAGCGCCACCAGTCTTCCCCCACCTCGCGCACGAAATGCTCGCGCAGCTGGGCGGACCTGATCCACGCTCGAAGGTAGTCGGCCGAGTAGAAGCCGGCATCCATGTCCGCGAGGTACGCGTCCGACCGGTACTTGATCCCGGTCGCGGCGGTCAACCGCTCCGAGTAGCCGTCGGACGATCCGCCGTCGTCGCGAAGCGACGCCAGAAATCGAGCTCGAACCCGAACTTCGCCGCGTAGCGCCGGAAGAGCAGCGCCTCCAGGAATGTCGTCGCCTCGGCGTTTGTCTGCGCCTCTTCGTCGGAGAGATCGAAGTACTCGGCGTGCCAGGCGGGCTCGCGCGAGATGGCCTCGACGATGTACGAGAAGATCTCCGTGTGCGCGTGGTCGCGCGCGAGATTGCGGAACGTGTACGGCAGGTCGGGGTCGCAGCCTGCGAAGTGGAGCGCGTGGCCGGCTTCGTGCAGGAACGCCTGGTAGTCGTGCAACCCGCCGGCCGCTCTCGTGATCAGGTGGACGACGTTCGGCGCGTCGGATGAGATCACGCACGCACGCGGCGACTTCTGCGGGCGATCCTCGATGTCCAGGTTGATCTTCGGATCGTTGGCGAGATCGAAGCCGAGCGGGATCAGCGTGGCCAGGCAAACCTCGGTCGCTCGCTCCTTCGTGTACGTGCTCTCGAGCGGAGAGAGCCGGCGCAGGTAGCTGACGTGGTACGACGACGGCACATCCGGGCGCTCGGAGCCGAGCAGGCGCTCGAACCAGCGGTCACGCAGACCCGAAAACGCCTCCGCGGAAGCGTCGCTCGCCCGCACGAGCACCGCGTTCAGTTCGTCGAGCGAGATCCCCTTCTCCTCCTCGTTGCGCTCGACCGCATCCGAGATCCCCGAGAGCTCGGCCGCGAGCTCCTCGTCGGCGGTGAGCAGCGCGAGTCGATCCTCGTTGAAAGCGGCGGAAGCGTCGCCGTGCAGGGCGCCGAGCTCTTCGCGGGCTTCGTACTCCGGCAGCACGGCGAGCATGGCCTGGGCGGTACGGAGCGGCATGCTCTCCCCCCGGAACATGACGCGAGCGGCGAGCATGGCGTTCTCGAGCTGGTCGCGGCGCTCGGAGAGCTCGGAGGCCGCCAGTCCGGCCTCGCACGCCTTGCGCAGGCGGTAGCAGCGCTCGCGATCCTCGTCTCCAGCGCTCTCTTCCGCCGAGCGGAGAGCCTCGAGCTGATCCCGGGTGAAGAGGTCCGGGTAGCGGGCGATGATCGCGGCCTGCTCGGAGACTTCCTTCTCGCCCACGCGCACGGCGCGGCCCTCCTCCGCGCGCTCGAAGAGATAGCTGCGGAGGCGGTCCTCGTACTCGGTTGGGCTGCGGACGGCTGCGACGCTCATCGTCGGGAATCTACATACCTACATTCGCCGCAGGAACGATCAGGGTGTGGCGGGCTCGCCCGCGGCGAGCATGCGAACCGTCTCCGAGAGCACGTCGAGCTCGAACGGCTTACGGATGAACATGACCCCTTCCTCCCGCGGCGGATCGACCTCCGATGTGCCGCTCAGCAGGCAGACCCCGGTCTTCGGGTACTGCTCGCGCAGGATGGGAAGGAGCTCCAGGCCGTGGCGGTCTCCGACGTGCAGGTCGAGGAGCACGACGTCCACGTGCTCCGCGCGGAGCAGCTCCTCCGCGCGCTGGATCCTCGGCGCCTCGAGAACCCGGTAGCCCTCCAGTTCGAGGTTCACGCGGCAGAGCAGTCGCAATGAAGGGTCGTCTTCGACCACGAGTACTGTCGCTCGTGTTCCCCCCGTTGCGGCTATTGATCCTGGGTCCATCAAAAAAGTGGTTCGACGACTAGACGAAGAAGCCCAACTCGATCTTGCTCTCTGCATTTTTCGAAAGGCGCTCTTTGCGGGTATTTCCTGTCCGAAATCCGTACCTCGTTCGAGGGATGCCGCGTTTACCTTTTAGAAATGAGAAACGAGGAGGAGCAGGGGTCTCTGGCTTTTGCGCTGCGCGAAATCATCGAGTGCCTCGGCCCCACGCCCGACTTTCGCCGGCGCGCCTGGCGCGAGTTCCAGCGCGCGCTCGACCCGCTTGCGCGCCCTAGGCCGCTGCCGCGCGCGCGTCTCTGATCCGCTCGACCGACTTCTCGCGGCCGAGCAGCTCCAGGCTCTCGAAGAGCCCCGGTGACACCTTCGAGCCGGTGACCGCGATGCGAATGGGCTCGAACGCCGCCCGTGGCTTGAGCTCGAGCCGCTCGGCCAGTCCGCGGAGGCCCGCCTCGATCGTCTCGGCCGTGTAGGGCTCGAGACTCTCCAGTTCCTCCTCGGCGGCGGCGAGAACCGGCTCCGAGCCGTCGACCAGCGTGGCATCGAGCTCGACGTCCCCGAACAGGAAGCCTGCGAAGTTCGGAAACTCCCCGAGCTTTGCGATCTTCTCCTGGACGTGCGGTGCTGCAGCGCGGACGAGCTCCTCGTCCCACTCCAGGCCTTGCTCGCGGAGATAGGCGAGCAGCGTGTCCGCGTACTCCTCGGGCGAGAGAGCCCGTAGGTACGACACCGTTCAGCCAGTCGAGCTTCGCGTAGTCGAACGTGGCCGGGCTCGAGCCGACCCGCTCGAGCGTGAAGCGCTCGATCAGCTCGTCGCGGCTCATGATCGTCGTCTTGTCGTCGTAGCTCCAGCCGAGCAGAGCCAGATAGTTGACGAGCGCCTCCGGCAAGTAGCCCTCGCGCCGAAACTCCTCGACCGAGATCGCGCCGTGTCGCTTGGAGAGCTTCTTTCCGTCCTCGCCGAGGATGCTGCCGAAGTGGCCGTACGCGGGCAGCGGAGCTCCGAGCGCCTCCAGGATGCGGATCTGCTTCGGCGTGTTCGAGATGTGGTCGTCGCCGCGCAGGACGTGCGTGATGCCGTCCAGCCAGTCTTCGACGGGTGACGCGAAGTTGTAGGTCGGCCGGCCGTCGGCACGGACGATGACGACGTCCTCGAGCTTCTCGCTCGGGTACTCGATGCGCCCTCTGATCAGGTCATCCCAGCCGGTGACACCTTCGTCCGGCATGCGCATGCGGATGGCGCCCTCGTCCTCGTACGCCTTGCCCTCGGCGACGAGGCGCTCGGCTTCCTGGCGGCAATGCTCCATCCGGTCGAGCTGGAACGTGACCTCTCCGTCCCAGTCCAGCCCGAGCCAGCTGAGCGAATCCTGGATCTGCTGGACCGCCTCGACGACCTCGCGACTGGTGTCGGTGTTCTCGATCCGCAGGCGAAACTCGCCACCCTCGTGACGGGCGAACAGCCAGTTGAAGAGCGCCGTGTGCACACCGCCGATGTGCAGGAAGCCGGTGGGGCTGGGCGCGAAGCGGACGACTGGGGGCACGGGGCTATCGTAGGCATCGTGCAGCTCGGGGCTCACGTCTCGTCGTCCGGCGGCATCCACACGGCCATCGATCGCATCGAGGCGATCGGCGGCGACTCGGTCCAGGTCTTCACGCAGAGCCCGCGCGCGTGGCGGCCGACGAACCACGACCCCGCGACGTTCGATCGCTTCAAGGAGCGGCGCGAGGAGGCCGGGATCGACGGCGTCCTCTGCCACGCGCTGTACCTCGTGAACCTGGCCAGCCCCAAGGAGGACATCTACGAGAAGTCGGTCGCTGCGCTCTGCAACACGGTCGACGTGGGGTGCGCGATCGACGCCGACGGGGTCGTCTTCCACGTCGGCTCGCATCTCGGCGCAGGCATGGACGAGGGCCTCGACCGGGTCTGCGCGGCGCTCACGAAGGCGCTCGACCGGTGCTCGGGCACGACGTGGCTCCTGATGGAGAACACGGCCGGCGCCGGGGCGACGATCGGCAGGTCGATCGGCGAGCTGGCGCTGATCTACGACCGTCTCGACGGCCACCCCCGGCTCGGCGTCTGCCTAGATTCGTGCCACCTCTACGCCTCGGGCTACGACGTCACCGATCCGGATGCGCTCGACGCCGTGCTGGACGAGCTCGACGGCGCGATCGGCCTCGACCGCCTCCGCGCGCTGCACGTCAACGACTCGGCCGCGCCGCTGGGCTCGAACCGCGACCGGCACGCGAGCATCGAGGAAGGCCTCCTCGGCAAGAAGCTCGGAGTCTTCCTGGGCAATCCGCGGCTACAGGGCCTGCCCGCGGTGCTCGAGACCGGCAGGGAAGGCAAGGCGCCGGACGCGGACGACATCAAGAAGGTGAGAAAGCTCCACGCCCGCGCGACGGCGGGGCTTACGCGTTCGGCTTGACCTGCGCGAAGACCCTGAAGGTCGGCTCGCCGACCGGGAGCTCCGAGAACTCCGGGTTCAAGCAGCCGAGCTCGTCACCACGCGCCTCGTAGCACGACTCGACCTCGACGTGACACATCGGTAGCGGCCGCCGGTTGGCGCGCACGGCTCCGAACCCGTCGCGCTCCTCGGCCTCGAGGAGGAGCAACAGGTCGATCTCGACTCCGAAGACCTTCTGCATGCAACCCACGTATTGCCGACCCTAGCTCCTCGAACGAGTAGAGGAACGGGCAGGACCGAGTGACGCACGCCGATGGGTACACGACCTTGTCGCAATGGACGTCGCAGCGCCTGCACTCGACCTCGTCCTGTGGGTGGAGAGGGAGTGGCTGGACCTCGGCGAGCAGCCGTTCCATATGGGCCAATTGTGGGTGCGGAGAACCTGCCCCGCAAGTCTTGACATGGGCGTCAGAAAATGCTTGGCGCGGAGCTAGTCGCGGAGGCGGTCGACGAAGTTCAGGACGTCCATCTGCGTGAACGCGAGGTAGTCCGGCTCGCCGCCCTCCGGATGCTCGTCGGCGCGGAACCAGAGCGCCTGGACGGTCGTCATGCCGAGCTCGCCGGCGCCGCGCACGTCCTCGTAGAGACGGTCGCCGACGAAAACGGTCTCCTCGGGCTCGACCTGGAGCGCCTCGAGAGCCGCGCGGAAGATCGCCGGGTCGGGCTTGCGCCGTCCGACCTCCGACGAGAACACCGCGAAGTCGAGCCGCTCAGCGAGGCCCATCCGCTCCAGATCTGGCTGCAGGATCGCGCGGGGGTCGAACGCGTTCGAGACGAGCCCGAGCTTGAGACCGCGGTTTCGCAGCGCGTCGAGCAGTGCGTGCGTGGTCGAGCCGAGCACGAACGCACGGCGCCCAGGCGGTGTGCTCGGCCTCCAGGTAGCGCATCAGCTCCTCGTCCGAGACCTCGATCCCGAAATGCCCGAGCAGCTCGCGGACGAGACCCGGGTACTCGATCTCCTCGATCGTGCCCGGCGCCCAGAAGAGCGGCTCGTAGTGGTCGCGAACGTGCGCGGCGACCGCGTCCGCGATCCGGGAGCCCGTCCCTTCCCAACGCAGCCAGCCCCGCCCGGTGACCCGCCTCGACCAGCTCCGGGTCGTACACGAAGTCCATGAGCGTGTCGCCCCAGTCGAAGAGAACAGCCCGCAGCACGGTTGTCTAGGGTAGTCGCGTGGCGCGAAAGATCCTCTGGGCGTCTCTCGCGCTCGTCCCGGTCGTTCTCATTGCGGAGTACGTTTTCCACGTCGGGGACGTCCTGCTCTTCGTGCTCGCAGCGGTGGCGCTGATCCCGCTCGCCTGGCTGATCGGAGAGGCGACAGAGCATGCTGCGCACCACACGGGCTCCGGCGTCGGCGGCTTCCTCAATGCGACGTTCGGGAACGCGCCGGAGCTGATCATCGCCCTGTTCGCCGTCGCTGAGATGAAGTTCGAGGTCGTCCGCGGCTCGCTGACCGGAAGCGTCGTCGGCAACCTGCTGCTCGTCCTCGGCTTCTCGCTGCTCTTCGGCGGACGCGGTGCGATCGACCGTGAGTCCAGCTTCACCTCGCTGGCCCTCGTCGGAGTCGCCGTGTTGGTCTTTCTCATCCCGTCGGTGCCGAGCTGGGACGGGGACCCCGAGCGCCACGACCTGGCCCTGCTCACGGTCCCGGTCTCGATCGCGCTTCTGCTCCTGTATGTCGTGGTCACCTGGATCTCGCTGCGACGGCACCGTGAGATGCATTTGACGGAGGAGCCCTCCGACATGCAGGCCTGGTCGCTGCGAGTTGCGCTCGTGGTGCTGGGCGTGGCGACGGTTGCCACAGCCCTCGTCGCCGAGGCTCTGGTCGGATCGCTGGAGACGTTCGCCCACAAGGCCGGGCTGACGGAGTTCTTCGTTGCGGCGGTGATCGTGGCGATCGTCGGCAACGCGGCCGAGCACGGAGGCGCGGTCGTCGTCGCCTACCGGGGCAAGATCAAGCTCGCCGCGGAGATCGCATTGGCCTCGAGCGCACAGGTCGCCGTCTTCCTGATTCCGTTGGTCGCGCTCCTTGCGTGGCTGATCGACCCGCTGGCGCTCTCATTCCGGCCGGTGGAGATCTTCGTCGTGGGCGGCTCGGTCGCTCGTCACAGCGGCGCTCCTCGCGCAGGGTCAGTCGAGCCGCGGGCGCGGGGTCGCGTTGATCGCGATGTATGTCGCAGCGGCTGCGGCGTTCTTTATCGCCGGCGAGCGGTAGCTAGACCCGCGCCGGGACGCCGAGCGCGCGCGGGATCAGCTCGGCCGCGCGATCGATGTCCTCGTCGGAGATGTCGAGATGCGTCACCGCGCGGAGCCGGCTGCCCATGGTCGTCGAGAGCCGCACGCCTTCGTCCAGGAGGCGTTTCATCGCCTCCATCTGGCTGAGGCCGAGCGCGCCCACGTCGATCTGAACGAAGTTCGTCTGGACCTGCTCGAGATCGACCGGCAAGCCCGCCTCGACCAGAGCTTCGGCCAGGCGGCGCGCCCGCGCGTGGTCGTCCGCCAGGCGGTCGACGTGATGGTCGAGCGCGTACACGCACGCGGCCGCCGCCATGCCGGCCTGCCTCATGGCGCCGCCGAACTGATGCTTGAAGCGCCGGGCCCGCAGCATGCGGTCGCTGGAGCCGGCGACGACGGCTCCGAACGGGCAGCCCAGGCCCTTCGAGAAGCAGATCGTGACCGTGTCGCCGTGGCGCGCGATCGAGGCCGGCTCTTGCCCGCTCGCGACCGCAGCGTTGAACAGCCTCGCCCCGTCGATGTGCAGTGCGATCTCGAGCTCGCGGCACGCGGCCGCCAGCGCCTCGATCTCCGCCAGGGGCCAGACCCTCCCGCCGGAGCTGTTGTGCGTGTTCTCGATCGCGACGATGCTCGTCGTCGGCGTATGCCCGAGGTCGCCGGAGCGAGCCTTCTCACGCACCTGATCCGGCGTGAAGCGCCCGTTGGGCGACGAGATCGGCCGCGCCATCAGCCCGGCAAAAACCGCCGGCCCGCCCAGCTCCGAGAGGAGGATGTGTGAGTCCTCCTCGGCGATCAACTCGTCGCCGGGATCGCCGAGGACGCGCAAGGCGATCTCGTTGGCCATGGTGGCGGTCGGGACGAAGACGGCTTCCTCCTGCGCGAGGATCTCCGCCATCCGCGACTCGAGGTCGTTGACCGTCGGGTCCTCTCGAATCTGCTCGTCACCGACTTCCGCAGCCGCGATCGCCGCGCGCATGCCCGGGGTCGGCCGTGTGGCCGTGTCCGATCGGAGGTCGATCACGCTCGTATTGTGCTTAAGGAGTCGGGCCGGAGAGGCTCGGGTACGTTCTCGGTGAGGAGCATCATGTACCCGTACGTCTGCTGCTGGTAGCGGAGGCAGTAGACGCCGAGGTCTTGCATCCCCTTCGGCATCCGCCCGATGAAGAGGCAGACGAACCAGGCCGAGGAACGCAACGATGCACGAGCACCTGGCCGAAGACCCACGCCAAGATCTGGGCCGGGATCGCCAGGATGAACCGCAGCAGGATCGTCCAGCGGCGCTGGGCTTCCGGCGGGTCGACGTGCAGGTCGACCGGATAGGCGACGTCGAGCTGCCCCGCTGAACGGCGGCTAGGGATTCGCGAGCAGGTACATGTACGCACTGACGCGTGTGCTGTACCTGAGGTACCTGCGCAGGAAGTTGTGCATCCCGTCGGGCAACCGGCCCTTGATGAGCGCCGGCGAACCACGCGACGATCACGACGAAGAAGACGGCGATCGTCCACAGCGTCAACCAGATGAAGTGCGGGATCGCCAGCAGCAGGCGGAAGAACACGGTGAGGCGCGAGCGCTTGAGATCGTCCGTGACGATCAGCCGGATGGGATGGTCGGCGCCCGGCTCCAGCGCGGCAGCCGTCGTGACCTCCGGCTCCGCGGGCGGTGGCTCGGGGGGAAGTTCGCTCATCGGGCGATCCTAACCTCCCGATGAGGGATGGGCTTTCTTTGCGTCGTGCCGATTCAGTGGGCCTGCAAGCAATTGAAAGAGGGCCGCATGAATTTCGCAGTCTCTCTGTGGCATCTCGTCGAACAAGACAAGTTGGTCCGCTGGGGCGCGTATGCGTCCGCCGGGATCGTGTGGTTCGCCCTTGCCTGGGCAGACTCGAGACTCCTGCTCTGCTTGCCGCTCCTTGTCCTGGGCATCTGGATCGCCCGGCGCGTGCGCGGTGAGCAAGAAGAAGAGGATCCCGACTTCTTCTAGCTAGGCGCCCTTCTGGGCTTCCAGCTCGCGCGCCTCGCTCGGCTCCGCCGAGAGGTCGGGGTGATCCTCGAACCCGTACTTCACGACCGCGCGCTTCGCGGCCTTCACCTCGTCCACGCGCCGAACCGGGCGCTCGTGCGGCGCCTCCTTGATCACGTCCGGGTGCTCGGCCGCGTCACGGGCGATCTCGAGCATCGCGTCCGCGAACGCGTCGAGAGTCTCCTTCGCCTCGGTCTCCGTCGGCTCGATCATCAGCGCCTCCGGGACGATCAGCGGGAAGTAGATCGTCGGCGGGTGGAAGCCGTAATCCATGAGGCGCTTGGCGACGTCGAGCGCCGTGATGCCGTGCTCTTTCTTCAGCGTGCGCGCGGAGAGCACGAACTCGTGCATGCAGAGCCGGTCGAAGGGCAGGTCGTAGGCGTCCTTGAGCCGGGCGAGGAGGTAATTCGCGTTCAGCACCGCCACCTCGGACATCTCGCGTAGGCCCGGCCCGTAGGAGCGGATGTACGCGTACGAGCGGACGAAGACCCCGAACGGCCCGTAGAAGCCGCGCACCTTGCCGATCGATTTGGGCCGGTCGTAGTCGAGCCGGAAGTCGTCCCCCTCGCGGACGATCGCCGGAACGGGCAGGAAGGGCTCGAGACGATCGCGCACGGCGATGGGGCCGCCGCCGGGGCCGCCGCCGCCGTGAGGCTGCGAGAACGTCTTGTGCAGGTTGAAGTGGACGATGTCGAAGCCCATGTCGCCCGGGCGGGAGATGCCGCAGACGGCGTTCAGGTTGGCCCCGTCGTAGTACAGGAGCGCGCCGGCCTCGTGGAAGATCTCTGCGATCTCGTCGATGTGCTCGTCGAAGAGGCCGAGCGTCGAGGGGTTCGTCAGCATCAGCCCGGCGGTGTCTTCGTCGACCATCTCGCGCAGGTGCGCGACGTCGATGTTGCCGCGCTCGTCCGTCTCGACCTTCTGGAGCTCGAAGCCGGCCATCGTCACGCTGGCGGGGTTCGTCCCGTGCGCCGTGTCGGCGACGATGACCTTGTGCCGCTGCTCGCCACGGTCGGCGAAATACGCGCGCATCAGCATCAACCCGGTGAGCTCGCCCTGCGAGCCGGCCGCGGGTTGCAGCGAGACCGCAGGCAGCCCGGCGACCTCGGCGAGCTCGTTCTGCAGACGCCACATGAGCTCGAGCGCACCCTGCGCGGCCTCCGCTTCCTGGAGCGGGTGCAGATCGCGAAAGCCCGGCAGGTTGACGACGCGCTCGTTGACCCTTGGGTTGTGCTTCATCGTGCAGGAGCCGAGCGGGTAGAAGCCCGTGTCGATGCCGAACGTGCGCGTCGAGAGCTCCGTGAAGTGCCTGACGAGCTCGGGCTCCGAGATCTCGGGCAGGCGTGGCGCCTCCTCGCGCGCCAGCTCGGGCGGGACCTCGACGGCGGGAACGTCGTACGACGGCAGCGTCGACGCCCGACGGCCCGGGCTCGACTTCTCGTAGATCAGCTTCATCCGGCGAGCACCTCGGCGAGCCGGTCGATGTCGGCCGGCGTGCGTTTCTCGGTGACGCTCACGAGCAGCGCGTCCTCCATGCCGGCGTAGTCGCGCTTCAATGCGTAGCCGGGATGGACGCCCTTGGCGCGAGCCTCGCGGATGACGTCTTCGGCAGGCCGTCCGACCCGCACGGCAAACTCCTTGAATGTTGTCTGATCTGGAAACAGCAGCGGGAGCCCGAGGCGCTCCTTCGCATACGCCGGCGAGGCCCATGCAGGTCTCCCCCACTTCGCGCAGCCCCTGAGGCCCGAGCCACGAGAGGTAGACGAGCCCGGCGAGTGCGAGCAGCGTCTGATTCGTCGTGATGTTCGAGGTGGCCTTCTCGCGGCGGATGTGCTGTTCGCGGGTCTGCAGGGTCAAGACATAGGCGCGCTTGCCGTCGACGTCGGTGGTCTCGCCGACGATGCGGCCGGGCATGCGCCGCACATACTCCGCGCGGGAGGCGATGAAGCCGTAGTGCGGTCCTCCGTACGCCTGGTAGTTGCCGGCCGGCTGGCCTTCGCCGATCGCAAGCGCGGCGCCGTACGCGCCCGGTGCCTCGAGGACGCCGAGCGAGAGCGGGTCGACGTGCGCGACCGGTAGGGCGCCGGCCTCGTTGGCGGCCGCTACCAGGTCCGGGGCCGGCTCCAGGACGCCGAAGAAGTTCGGCTGCTGGAAGATCACGCAGGCAGCGTCGCGGGCGGCCTCGCCGAGCTCGTCGGGATCGGTGGCGCCGTTGCGGTGCGGCACCTCGACGACCTCGAGGCCGAAGCCGGGCGCGTAGGTCTTCACGACCTGCCTTGCCTGCGGGTTCAGGGCCTCGGCCAGGACGACCTTCGAGCGCCCGGTGACGTGCTTGGCGACGTAACAGGCGTCGGCGGCGACGGTCGTCCCGTCGTAGCCGGACGCGTTCGAGACCTCCATGCCGGTGAGCTCGCAGATCGCGGTCTGGTACTCGAAGATCGCCTGCAGGATGCCCTGGCTCATCTCGGGCTGGTACGGCGTATAGGCGGTCAGGAACTCGCCGCGCTGGAGCACTGCATCGACGACCGCAGGGACGTAGTGGTCGTAGATCCCCGCGCCGAGGAACGAGAGCTCCGCCCCCGTGTGCACGTTCTTGGCGGCGAGCTCCTCGAGGTGCGTGACGAGCTCCTGCTCCGAGAGAGCGGGCTCGATCTCGAGGTCGCCGCGGAAGCGGACGCCCTCCGGGATGTCTCGGAAGAGCTCCTCGATCGAGGAGACCCCGATGGCCGCGAGCATCTCCTCGCGGTCTCGGTCCGTCAGTGAGAGCTGGCTCACTGCTCCGCTACGAAAGCTTTGTAGGCCCCGGCGTCCATCAACTCGTCGACCTCGGAGGGCGTGCTCAGCTTGATGCGGATGAGCCAGCCCTCGCCGTACGGGTCGGCGTTGACGGTCTCGGGCTCTTCGACGACCTTCGGGTTGACGGCGACGATCGTCCCCGAGAGTGGAGCGATCACGTCGGACACGGCCTTCACGGACTCGACCTCGGCGTAACCAGTCCCTTGTGCCACGTCCGAGCCGTCTTCGGGTGGCTCGTAGTGGACGAGCTCGCCGAGCGCGTCCTGCGCGAACCAGGTGACGCCGAGCGTGGCCTCGTCGCCCTCGATCCGGGCCCAGTCGTGCTCTGAGTGGTAACGAAGGTCGTCGGGGTAGCTCTCGGCCGCAGCCAACTAGTCCTCCTTGGGCTTGTAGATGGGTTTCTTCACGATCTCCGCGCGCCGTGGTTTGCCGCGCACGTCGATCGTCACATTCGTGCCCGGCTCCGTGTGGTCGGAATCGACGTAGCCCATGCCGATGCCCTTGTCGAGCATCGGAGAATGCGAGCCCGAGGTGACCTCGCCGCCCTCGGCGATCGGCATCCCCTGTCGCGGGATCCCGGACTCCGTCATCACGAACGCCACCAGCTTCCGGGCCGGCCCCTCGGCCTTCACCCTGCGTAGCTCCTCCACCCCGGTGAAGTCCTTGTCGAGCGCGCACGTCCAGCCGAGGCCCGCGGAGATCGCGTCGGTGTCCGGGCCGATGTCGTTGCCGTGGAGCGGGTAACAGACCTCGAGCCGCAGGGTGTCGCGGGCGCCCAGGCCGGCCGGAGTCGCACCCCGCGCGGTGACCGCATCCCAGAGAGCCGGGGCGTCCTCGTCCATGACCATCAGCTCGACGCCGTTCTCGCCCGTGTAGCCGGTGCGGTTGACCATGCACTCGATGCCGTCGAGCTCGCCCATCGCCCAGGTGAAGGCAGGCGCGTCGTCGAGCCCGAGCCGCTCCAGGGAACGGGGCCCCTGGACGGCCAGCAGTGCGTAGCGGTCGGAGACGTCGCGCGTGTCCGAGCCGCGGATCTCGCGGTCCCGGATCCACTCGAAGTCGGCCTCCCGGTTCGAGGCGTTGACGACGAGCAGGTAACGGCATTCCTCGAGGCGGTAGACGATCAGATCGTCGACGATGCCGCCGGTCTCGGTCGTGAGCAGCGTGTACTGAGCGCCGCCCACGTCCACCTTGTCCAGGTCATTGGAGAGGACCGACTGCAGGTGCTCGCGAGCCTTCGGGCCCTCGACCTCGAGTTCGCCCATGTGCGAGACGTCGAAGACGCCGCAATCCTCGCGGACGGCGCGGTGCTCGGGGATGACCCCCTCGTACTGCACCGGCATCTCCCAGCCGGCGAACGGAACCATGCGCGCGCCGAGCGCGACGTGGCGCTCGAAGAGCGGCGTTCGGAGCAGCGTCTGCATGCGCGGCTGATGCTAATGAACGGGAGGTCGCCTACCCGCCCTGGAACGACGACGGCCGGCCTGTGCCACGAAACGCGGCTGACGGCCGGCCATGTCGCCAGGCGGGCCGGACGAGCCCGCCGGGAGGGCAGAGCACAGATGCCCCGACCCTCGGATACCTAAACCGTCGTGCCGATTTCCGTTCTTCTACGGATCGCGCAGGAAGGACGGCACTTCGAGAATGTCGTCCGGGAGCTCGAAAGCGCCTTCGTTCTCGGTGGCCGGACGTGCCTCGCCGTTCTCCTGGGCCGGCAGCGCCTCACGCTCGCGGCGGCGACGCCGGTAGCGCTCGGGGCCGAAGCCGGTGGCGATCACGGTGACGCGCACTTCGTCGCGCACGCCCTGGTCGATGACGGCGCCGAAGATGACGTTCGCGTTCTGATCGGCTGCGCCGGTGACGACCTCGGCTGCCTCGTTCACCTCGAACAGCCCCATGTCGGGCCCGCCCGTGATGTTCAGGAGCACGCCGGTCGCGCCTTCGATCGACGCCTCGAGCAGCGGCGAGGAGACCGCCGAGCGAGCTGCCTCGGTGGCGCGGTTCTCGCCGGAAGCCGAGCCGATGCCCATGAGCGCCGAGCCGGCGTCGCGCATGATCGTCCGCACGTCGGCGAAGTCGAGGTTGACGAGGCCGGGGATCGTGATCAGGTCGGTGATCCCCTGCACGCCCTGGCGCAACACGTCGTCGGCGAGCCGGAAGGCGTCGACGATCGACGTGTCCTTGTCCACGACCTGGAGCAGCCTGTCGTTCTCGATCACGATCAGCGTGTCGACCGACTCGCGTAGGTCGCGAATGCCGAGCTCGGCCTGCTGTGCGCGCTTGCTCCCCTCGAACCCGAACGGGCGGGTGACGACCCCCACGGTGATCGCGCCGATCTCCTGCGCAAGCCCGGCCACGGTCGGCGCCGCGCCTGTTCCCGTGCCGCCCCCTTCGCCGGCGGTCACGAAGACCATGTCGGCGCCCTTCAGCGCCTCCTTCAGCTCGTCCTTGCTCTCCTGCGCGGCAGCCTTCCCGACCTCCGGGTTGGCGCCTGCGCCGAGCCCCCGCGTACCCTCGGCTCCGATCTGGATCTTCACGTCGGCGTCCGTCATCAGGAGCGCCTGCGCATCGGTGTTGACCGCGATGAACTCGACGCCGCTGAGACCTGCGTCGACCATGCGGTTGACGGCGTTCGTGCCGCCGCCACCGACACCGGCGACTTTCAGGACTGCCAGGAATTTGCTGGACGGATCGCGCATGTTCACTGGGACTGATACCTCAACCTGTAGTGGAGCCTACGCTCCGGGCCGGACAGAGACCGCCAGAGACTACGTTGCCAAAACCCGCATGTCAACGGCGCTCGACGGCCATAACTCTAAAGCTCAACCTGAGACTTGAGACTCGACCTGCGAGACGGGTCGCTCAGGGACGCTGACATCCACGTAGCCCGCTCCCGGCGCGACGAGCGTCCCCAGGATCTCCCGGGCGACCGCCAGCTTCAAGGGCAGGTCGTGCGGGGAGCCCAGCCGGATCTCGGTCCCGCTGCGGAGCACGAGATCGACCTCTCCGCCCCGCGCTCGCGCCTCGCGGATCCGGGCCGCGAAGGTGGGGTCGGCCGCCACCACGGTGCCGAGGGCCTGGGCGGGAGCACGAGCCTCGACCTCGGTGAGGATGCTTCCGTCGCGCGGAGCCGCCAGGCGGGCGACCCAGATCCGCGGCAGGAGAGCCGGGCGCGCCTCCGGCAACTCGCGCAGGACTCTGCCCCGCTCCGAGACGAGCCAGGCGTCGGCGCCGCGCCGCAACACCGCCACAGGGCCGCTCCGCGACGACCGTGACCCGCAGGGTCCTCGGGTAGGCGCGATCGAAGCCGATCGCCTGCACGTCGGGCAAGCCGGCCAGGGCCCGATCGATGTCGGCCGCGCTCACCGACGGGAGGCTCTTGCCGGTCAGTGGGGCCAGCGCTGCCTCGACGCGTCCGCTCACGCGAGGCGGAGCTCCCTGTACCTCGACCTGGTGGACCGCGAACAGCGAGGTCTGACGTGCTCCGGCGTACAACGCGATCGCCCCGAGGATCAATCCGAAGCCGACGAGCAGCGAGCGGCCCGACGGAAGCATGCGCGCGACAGAGTGGAGCCCCGTCGGGGCTTTGAGCGTCGCAACGCGGGCGGTCGGCTTGCGCTCGGCCACGCGCCTCACTTCGCCGTGGCGGACCGCGCTCCTACAGTGGCTCGAGCTCGATGGCGCCGAGGAGCCGAACCTCGTGCTCCAGGACGACGCCGAACTCCTCGTGAGCGCGACGGCGGGCCTCGACCATCAGCGCCAGTGCGTCCGCCGCCGTGGCCTCGCCCGCGTTCTCGATGAAGTTCCCGTGGCGAGGCGAGATCTGAGCCCCGCCCACGCGGTGGCCCTTCAGCCCCACGGCCTCGACCATCCGGCCGGCGGAGAGCTCGTGGTCGGGGTTCTTGAACACGCTGCCGAACGTGCGCTTGTTGGTCGGCTGGGCGGCTTTGCGACGTGCCTGCATGTCGGCGACGGTCGCCCTGATCTCCTCGACCGGTCGCGGCACCAGGCGGAACTCGGTCCGTGCGACCACTTCGCCGGCCCGGAGAGCAGAACGGCGGTACTCCAGACCCAGCTCCTCAGCCGTCCTCCACTCGGCGCCGTCCGCCGAGACGACCAGCGCGCGCACGAGGATCTGCTTCCAGTCACCCCCGTAGGCGCCCGCGTTCATCGCGACTCCCCCGCCGACCGTGCCGGGGATGGCGCAGGCGAACTCGAACCCACCGAGGCCCGCCGCCCGCGCGCGGTGCAGGCCGACGGCGTTCGAGGCTCCGCCTCCGGCGACGAGCAGCTCGTCCTCGACCGCGACACTTGCAAGCTCCCCTTCGAGCCTCAGCACGACCGCGTCCACCCCTTCGTCCGCGACCAGCAAGTTCGATCCGAGCCCGACCGTGATCGCCTCCACCCCTTGCGCGCGAGCCAGGGAGAGCGCATCGCGCAGCTCGGCATCCGTCGACGGCCGCGCGAACCACCTCGCCGGCCCGCCGATCCCGACCGTGGTGAACCGCGAGAGCGGGACCTGCTCCTCGATCACGCGCCCAGCTCTTCGAGGAGCAAGGGCACGGCACGATCGACGTCGCCGGCCCCGATCGTCAGGACGACGTCTCCCGCCCGCGCACGCCGCGCGAGGAAGCGCGCGCCGTCCTCGATGCTGGGCGTCCACGCAACGGGCATCCCGGGGCGCGCCTCGGAGAGCGCGTCGACGACGAGCTTCCCCGTCACGCCTTCGATCGGCTCCTCGCGCGCGGGGTAGACGTCCGTCACAGCGACGACGTCGGCTGCTGCGAGCGCATGGCCGAGCTCAGCCGCGCAGTAGCGGGTGCGCGAGAAGAGGTGCGGCTGGAAGAGGACGAGCAACCGCTGCCCTCGTGCCGCGGCGAGCGTCGCTGCGATCTCCGCCGGGTGGTGCGCGTAATCGTCGACCACCGCCACGCCGTTGGCTTCGCCGCGGGCCTCGAGCCTGCGGCCGACGCCTTTGAACTCCGCGAGCTTGGCCTGCGCGTCCGTGCGTGAGACGCCCGCCAACTCGAGAGCAGCCACCGCTGTCGCCGCATTCCGGCGATTGTGCTCGCCGGTCACGCCCACGTCGGATGCGAGTGGATCCAGGTCCTCCCCCCGGACGACCTGTGGCACCTCGGCCAGCCACGTCTCGAACAGCTCTGCGACTTCGGCCCGAGAGCCGAACTCGGCGTGGTGATCCAGGTCGACGTTGGTGACGACCGCGATCTTCGGCCGGAGGCGCGAAATCGTCCGGTCGGACTCGTCGCCCTCGACGACGAGCCAGCCCGATCCCGCGCGGGCGTTGCCGCCGAGCTGCGGCACCTCGCCGCCGATCAGGAACGCGGGGTCGGTTCCGAGCTGGTCGAGGACGAACGCGATCATCGCTGCAGTCGTCGTCTTGCCGTGCGCGCCGGCGACCACGATCGAGTCCTGCAGCGTGACGAGCTCGGCCAGCAGCTCAGCCCGAGAGCGTCCGGGAACCTGGCCGGCGAAGGCCGTCGAGACGACCGCTTCCCAGCCCTCCGGCGCGCCCTCCGGGGCGTCGGAGATCGTGACCGGGATCCCGGCGCCTCGCACGTGCTCGAGGTACGGCGTCTCGTAGCGGTCCCACCCGGCCACCTCCGCGCCCCAGGCCTGGGCCAGCAGCGCGTAGCCCGAAAGTCCCGCCCCGCCGATGCCGACGAACCAGAGCCGGCGCCCCTCAAGACGCAAGCGCAATCAGCTCCTCCGCGATCTCGTCCGCAGCGTTCGGCCTCGCAACGCGCAGCATCGCCTCGCTCATCTCCGTCAGCCGGTCGGGGTCGTCCAGCAACGAGCGCGCCAGGTCCGGCACGCGGCCGAGCTCGGTCTCCGGAATCGTGATCGTGCCCCCCGCGAGCTCGAAGAACGCAGCGTTCTTCGCCTGGTGATCCGCGGTCGCGAACGGATAGGGGACGAGGATCGCGGGTCGCCCGGCCGCGGCGAGCTCCCAGACGGAGCCGCCCGCGCGCGCGAGGACCAGGTCGCCGGCGCCGATGGCCGCGCCGAAGTCGTCCGTGAACGGAAGGAGGACGTAGTCGTCCCGCTGCACACGTCCGGCGAGCTGCGCGAAGTCGCGCTCGCCGGACAGATGGAGCACCGCGGGGCCCGACTGCCCGAAGCTCTCGACGGCCAACTCGTTCAGGCTGCGCGCGCCCTGGCTCCCGCCGAAGACGACGAGCACCGGCCCGGCCGCCGGAAGGCCGAACAGCTTGCGAGCCGCATCGCGCGGCACGGCGCGCGAGCGGGCCGGGATCGGCCGTCCCGTGACCCTGTACTTCGGCCGGCCCTTGCCCTCGACCGGGAACGAGAGGAAGACGCGCTCGGCGAAGGGGGCCGCCAGCCGGTTCGCGAGACCGACATGCGCGTCGGCCTCCATCAGCGCCGCCGGGATGCCGAGCCGCGACGCCGCGTAGACCATCGGGCCGGCCACGTACCCACCGCCTCCGAGCACCACGTCGGGCCGGCGGCGGCGCAGGATCTCCTTGCAGGCGCCGGGAGCAGCGAGTGCGCGCCTGAGCGCGCGGGCCTGCGCGATGCCCGGCCGGCGCGGCAGCCCCGAGACGCGAAACGTGTCGAGCTCGTACCCGGCGTCAGGAACGAGCCGCGCCTCGACGCGACCCGGCGACCCGGCGAACGTCACGCTTGCCCCGCGCGCTACGAGCGCCTCCGCGACCGCCAGCGACGGCGCGACGTGGCCGACTGTTCCCCCGGCTGCGATCAGGCACCGAAGCTCTTGCTTGTCCGGCATCGCCTGCGATGTTAAGGAGCACACCGACTGCGGCGAGCGAAACGACCAGGCTCGACCCTCCATATGACACGAACGGGAGCGTGATTCCGGTCAGCGGCGCGAGTCCCAGGACGGCTGCCAGATTGATCAGCGCCTGACCGCTGATGAGCGCGATCATCCCCGCCGCGAGCCGCTTCCCGAACGGATCCTTGCACCGGAGCGCGACGCGCAGGCCCGCGTAAGCGAGCGCCACGTAGGCACCGATGACGAGCGACGTGCCGATCAGGCCGAGCTCCTCGCCGATGATGGCGAAGATCATGTCGGTGTGCGCCTCGGGCAGGTAGCTGTTCTTGGAGACTCCCTGGCCGACGCCGGTGCCGAAGATCCCACCGGAGGCGAGGCCCATCATCGCCTGCACGGTCTGGTAGCCGGTGCCCTGCGGGTCCTGCCACGGGTCGAGAAAGGCGAAGAACCGTTCCCGCCTGTAGGGCGTCACCCAGATGGCGGCGATTCCGACCGCGAGCATGATCGACCCGCCGGCCGCGAGCACACGGATAGGCACGCCCGACACGATCAGGATCGTGCCGACGACGACGACGAGCGCGATCACCGTCCCGAGATCGGGCTCGATGAGGATCAGGGCGCAGAAGGCGCCGACGGTCAACCCGATCGGCCGCGCGAGCTCGCCGAGTGAGCGGGGAGCCCGGTGACGGGCCAGGTAGGCCGCCGCCCAGATCGCGAGCGAGATCTTGGCCAGCTCCGACGGCTGGAAGGTCAGCGGCCCGAAGGTCAACCAGCGGCGCGCGCCGTTGACCTCCTCCCCTACGCCGAGCACGGCGAGGCAGAGGAACGCGCTCGTCAGGACGAGGACCGGCGCCATGTACCGCAGGGTGCGGAAATCGGTTCGCGACGCGATCACCAGCAGGGCGATGCCGATGACGGCGTAGATCGCCTGCCGCTTGAGGTAGAAGCCGGGGTCGCCGCCGCCGAGAGCGGCCGGAGCCGAGGTCGCGCTGTAGACCATGACGAGCCCGAATGCGGTCAGGCCCAGCGTGACCAGGATCAGGATGTGCGACTCGAACTGGCCCTTCTTCATCCGAGCTCCCGCACGAGCCGCTTGAACTCGTTGCCGCGCTCTTCGAAGTCGCGGAACTGGTCGTAGCTCGCGCACGCGGGCGCGAGAAGGACGATCTCGCCGGCACGCGCCTCGCGGGCAGCCGTTCCGACCGCCGTGGCCAGATCGCCGCTCTGGACGTGGTCGACGCCGGCCAGCTCGAGCGCGACCGCGATCTCGTTGGCCGCCTCACCGATCAGATAGGTGCGCTTCGCCCGTCCGACCAGGTCGAGTGCCAGCTCCGTGTAGCTCTCGCCCTTGCCCTGACCCCCGAGGATCACGTACAGCGGCGCGTCGTAGGCCGCGACCGCGCGACGAGCCGCAGCCGTGTTGGTCGCCTTGGAGTCGTTGACGTAGCGAACGCCTTCCCTCTCGCCGACCAGCTCGAGCCGGTGCTCGACGCCCGCGAACGTGCGCAGGGCCTTGGCGATCTGCTCCTCTGCCACGCCGATCGCGCGCGCGACCGCGGTCGCGGCTGCTGCGTTCTCGCGGTTGTGAGCGCCGGGAATCAACGGCTCCGCCGGCAACTCGTCGTCGGCGCCGAACTCGATCCGGGACGCGTGGCCCGCGACTGCGCCGAACCCGCGCGGGAGGACAGCGGTGTCACCAGCCTCTTGGTTCTCGAAGATCCGCAGCTTCGCGTCGCGATAGGCCTCGAACGAGCCGTGCCGATCGAGATGGTCGGGCTCGAGGTTGAGGAGGACCGCGACGCGCGGCCGCAGCTCGTGGATGTCCTCGAGTTGGAAGCTCGACAGCTCGCAGACGACCCAGTCGCCTTCGCCGACCTGCCCGTCCAGCTCGGTGAGCGCGCGGCCCACGTTGCCTGCGACGGGAGCGTCGAGCATCGCGCCGAGCAGCTCGCTCGTCGTCGTCTTGCCGTTCGTGCCGGTGACGCCGACCAGCAGCGCAGGCAGGAGCCGGTAGCCGAGCTCGACCTCGCTCCAGACCGGGATCTCGCGCGCGCGAGCAGCCGCCACGAGCGGGGCAGTTCCCGGCACGCCCGGGCTCTTGACGACGAGTTCGACATCATCGAGTAGCGAGTCCTCCTCGGATCCAGGTCGAACTTCGACACCCGCTGCGGCAAGCCTCCCGGGGTCGATCTCGGCGTGATCGACTCCGACGACCTCCACGTCGCGCCGGGCGAGGGCGAGCGCCGCCGCCTGCCCCGACCGCGCGAGGCCGACGACGAGGGCGCGACCTGGAAGGTTCATCGGAGCTCGCGGAAGCCGGCGAAGTAGTACTTGTAGTAGAGCGCGAAGGCCACGGCGCAGAGGATCCCCCCGAGGATCCAGAAGCGCACCATGATCTTCGTCTCGGACCAGGCTTTCATCTCGAAGTGGTGATGGATCGGCGCCATCAGGAAGAGCCGCCGGCCGTAGTACTTGAACGAGAAGACCTGGATGATCACGGAGAGCGCCTCGACGACGAAGATTCCGCCGATCAGCAGCAGCAGGAGCTCCGCCTTCGTCATGATCGCGAACCCGCCGAGCGCGCCGCCGATCGCCATCGAGCCCGTGTCACCCATTTGCAGCTCGGCCGGGAACGCGTTGAACCAGAGGAAGCCGATCATGCCGCCGATCAACGCCGCTCCCCAGATCGCCAGGTCCTGCGCCGCGTCGCGACCCACGGGCATGTCGAGCTGGCCCTCGCGGATGTAGGCCAGCATGTTGATCGCCGTGAACGTCATGAGCGCGATCGTCCCCACCCCCACGGCCAGGCCGTCGATCCCGTCCGTCAGGTTCGCTCCGTTCGCGGAGCCGGCGATGATCAGGAAGAGGAGTACGAAGAAACCGAACGAGAGAGCGAGCGTCCAGTCCAGCACCGGCACGTAGATGGACTTGTCGATCTTCTCCTCTTGCACGACCCAGCCGACGCCGACGGTGATCGCAGCCAGCAGTAGGAGCTTCCACCTCCCGGAGAGGCCGAGCGAGCGGCGATGTGTGACCTTGATGTAGTCGTCGATGAACCCGATCGCTCCGCACGCCGAGCGTGATGAAGAAGACGGTCAGCCCTTCGGCCGTGTAGCGGCTCAGAATCAGAAACGGGATCGCGGCCGAGAGGACGAACAGGACGCCGCCCATGGTCGGCGTCCCCTGCTTGACCAGGTGTCCAGCGGGGCCGTCCTCGCGGATGTGCTGGCCGTACTCCCTCGCGCGGAAAAACGCGATCAGCTTGGGGCCGACGAGGATCGAGATCGCCATCGAGAGGATCGCTGCGGCGAGGACTCGCTCCATCTAGACGCGCACCCCTTCGATGGCTTCTGCCACGAGTTCGAGCCCCAGCGCCCGTGACGCCTTGACGAGGACGGCGTCGCCCGGCTGGAGCACGTCGTCCAGGGCGGTGACGGCTTCGTCGGCTGTCTCGACCCAGCGCGCGTCTCCGTACTCGCGCGCCAGAGGCCCCACCGCCAGGACGATCTCCACGCCGCGCTCGGCAGCGACGCGCCCGACCTCCGCGTGCAGGGCCGGAGCGTCCGGCCCGAGCTCGGCCATCTCACCGAGGATCGCGACCTTCCGCCGATTTCCGGCGCGCTCTACGAGATGCTCGAGCGCCGCTGCCATCGAGACCGGGTTGGCGTTGTAGGCGTCGTTGATCAGGAGGCCGCCGGCTGGAAGCTCGATCTCCTCGCCACGCCAACGCGAGAGCGCGATGCCGCTCGCGCCGGCCTGGGCTTCGTCGAGCGGAAGTCCGAGCGCGTCGTAGGCATGGAGCGCGGCGAGAGCGTTCAGCGCCTGGTAGCGCGCCGTGAACGGCACGTCGAGCGCTACCTCGCGCTCCCCCACTCTCAGTCGTACGTGCGCGGTCTCCTCCGCCGGCTCGAACTCGAGCACGTCCTCGGGCCGGAAACGCCGAACCTGGATGTCGTCGCGCGCGAGGTACGGCTCCAGCAGCGGCTCGTCGGGAGCGACGGCGGTGCCGCCCTCGGGGAGCCCGGCGACCACCTCGGCCTTGGCCTCTGCGACTCGCTCGACGGTGCCGAGCAGCTCCAGGTGGACCGGCCCGATGCTCGTGATGACGCCGATCTCCGGGCGCGCCTGCGCGCACAGCTCTGCGATCTGACCGAGGCCGCGCATGCCCATTTCGCAGACGACGATCTCCGTGTCCTCCTCGATGCGAGCAAGCGTCAGCGGGAGGCCGATCTCGTTGTTGTGTCCGCCCTCCGCAGCAACGGTGCGCGCGTGGGGGCTGCAGAGCGCGGCCAGGATGTCCTTGGTCGACGTCTTGCCCGTAGAGCCCGTGATGGCGACAACCCTCGCCGAGCTGCGAGCCCGCACCGCGCTGCCCAGGGCCGCGAGCGCCGAGAACGCGTCCTCGGGGACAAGCACCGCGGCGGCTCCACGCGCGAACGCGTGGGGCAGAAAATCGACGCCGTCCCCGACCGCCACGAAGAGGTCACCCTCGTCGATGCGTCGCGAGTCAACCTGAATGCCGGTCGCCTCGTCGGCCCAGGGGGCACGGTCGAGCCGGCCCGGGCAGAGGGCCTCGATCTCGTCGAGCGAGAACGGGATCAAGCTGCTGCCCCGAGGCGCCTCAGGGCTTCTCGTGCCACTTCGCGGTCATCAAAGGGAACTGTTCGGTCGCGGAACTGCTGACCCTGCTCGTGGCCCTTGCCCGCGATGAGGACGACATCGCCGGGGCGAGCCTCCTCGACGACGCGCGTGATCGCCTCTCGGCGGTCCGGCTCGATCTCGAGCCCGCCCTCGGCGCCCGCCACGATCTCGTCGATGATTGCCCGCGGCTCCTCGCTGCGCGGGTTGTCAGAGGTGACGATCGCGACGTCCGCGAGCCGCCCGGCGATCTCTCCCATGATCGGGCGCTTGCCCGCGATCGCGATCGCCGCCGCAGCCGAACACGCAGAGCACTCGGCCGGTGTCCAGCCTGCGCGCTGCGACCAGCACGTTCTCGAGGGCCTCCGGCGTGTGTGCGTAATCGACCAGGACCGTGAACGGTTGCCCTTCGTCGACCAACTCGAACCGTCCGGGGACGCCCTCGAGGTTTTCGATCCCGGCGGCGATCGCGCTCGGCTCGATGCCGAGCAACCTGCCGGCGGCAGCGGCTCCGAGAATGTTCTCGACGTTGAAGCGGCCTCGCAGGCGCGACTTGCTGACGTCGACATCGTCCGGCCCCAGGTCGGCGTCGTCGGCAAAGCCGAACGTGACGAGCTCGCCCCCGAGCCCGCGCAGCTCGTCCGCGAGCTGCCTGCCGTGCGGATCTCCGATGTTGACCGCAGCAGGCGGAAGCCCTTCGACGAACAGCCGCCGCTTCGCCTCGAAGTAGGCCTCCATGGTCCCGTGGAAGTCCAGGTGGTCCTGGCTCAGGTTCGTGAAGACGAGAACGGCGAAGCGGACGTCGAGGAGCCGCTTCTGCTCGGAGCCGTGCGAGGTCGCCTCGAGGGCGGCGCTGAGATTGCCGGCGTCGAGCATCTCGCGGAAGGTGCGCTGCAGGTCGATCGCCTCGGGCGTCGTGCGAATTGCTGCCCTCCGCTCGCTGCCCACGCGGCTTTCGATCGTCCCCAGGAGCCCGGGCTTTCGTCCGGCGGCCTCCAGGATCGAGTACAGCAGGAAGGACGTCGTCGTCTTGCCGTTCGTCCCCGTGACGGCAGCGATCTCGAGCTGCTCCGTCGGCCGGCCGAAGAACTCGGCGGCCGCGTGGGCCATGGCCTCGCGCACGTCCGTGACGACGATCTGCGGCACTCGGGCTGAGACGGGGTGTGTCACGACGAGCGCGGCGGCGCCGTCCTCTACCGCTCCCAAGGCATATTCGTGCCCGTCCGCGCGCTCACCTGGCACGCAGAAGAAGAGGGTCCCCGGTCGCACCGCGCGGCTGTCGTAGGCGAGGTCGGCGATCTCGACGGCCGGGTCGCCCACGACCCGGACGGGTGCGAGGGGGTCTAGAAGCTCGGTGAGATCCACCGGGGCATCACGGCGGCGAGCCTAGCTAAGTGGTCCCTGCCCCGCGAGATGGGACTCGCCCAATTGCAGTTCCTGCGACACGCAGATCAATGAAGCAGGCATTCACAGGAGATGCTGCTTGCTGCCGCGTTCGCTGGCCCGACGTGGGGTTTTGGTTTCGCGGTCCGCCGGGTGGATACTGCTCGCACGGACTGCGGCGAGGCAGTGGTGCACTGGACCTGCGTCGGCGTGACCCGATGGGAGGGTGCGATGGTTGGCGAGATCATCGGCAGACGGGAGGAACTGCTGGCGCTCGAGGCGTTTCTGGGGGCTGTGCCTGCTGGCGGGCAGGCCTTGTTGCTCGAGGGCGATGCAGGAATCGGAAAGTCGGCGCTCTGGTACGAGGGGCTTCGCCTCGCGCGCGAGCGCGGCTTCCGAGCTCTGACGGCGCGCGCGGCCCGTGCCGAAACGCAGATCGCGTTCGCGACGGTCGGGGATCTGTTCGCGCCGGTGTTGGAAGAGACGCTGCCGCGGTTGGTGCCGGTTCAGCGGCGTGCTCTCGAGATCGCATTGCTCCGGCGGGCGTCGGATGGGCAGCCCCCGGACACGCGCCTGCTCGGGCTTGCGCTCCTCTCGGTCGTGCGTGCGCTCGGTGGGGACGGGCCACTTCTTGTCGCACTCGACGACGTGCAGTGGATCGATGCGAGCTCCGCGGGGGTTCTGAGGTTCGTGGTCCGGCGGCTGGAGGGCGAGCCGGTGGGCGTTCTTGCGACGGTGCGCGAGCGGCCCGTCGAGGCGCCGCTCGAGCTCGATCGCGCCTTCGCGGCATTTCGGCGGCTCACCGTCGGCCCTCTAAGCGTCGGGGCGATCCATCGGCTTCTCTGGGGGCGGCTCGCGCTCAACCTGCCGCGACCCTTGCTTCTGCGCGTTCACGAGATCGCGGGCGGGAATCCGTTCTTCGCGCTGGAGCTCGGCCGCGGGCTCGTCGACGGCACGATTCGCGTGGACGGCACGGAGGTCGCTCTGCCCGAGAGCCTCGTCGCCCTGGTGACGGAGAGGTTGCGTGCACTGCCGGTGCGCGTACGCGAGACGCTTGTTGCCGTCGCCGCGCTCGCCGCTCCCTCGGTTGTGCTGCTCGAGGCGCTGGGACCCGCTGTGATCGACGACATCGAGCTCGCCGAGAAGCGGGGCGTGCTCGAGCTCGAGGGTGACCGGATCCGTTTCACGCATCCGCTGCTCGCCCCCGTCTGCTACACGGCGATGCCGCTGCACAGGAGGCGTCGGCTCCACCGCCGCCTCGCCGAGCTGGACCTCGATCCCGAAGAGCGCGCCCGCCATCTCGCGATCGCCGCCAGCGGCCCGGACGAGAACATCGCAGCGGCGCTCGACACGGCGGCAACCCAGGCGCGTGCCCGCGGCGCCGTCCAGGCTTCCGCAGAGCTCGCCCAGCGAGCGGTCGCGCTGACACCCCCTGCGTCCACCGACATCATGAACCGTCGCCGCATGCTCGCAGCCGAACACTCCTGGCAAGCGGGCGACCTCGCGAAGGCGATCGACCTGCTCGAGCAGGCCGCCGCCTCCGCCGCGCCCGGCCCGCTGCGCGCCGAGGTTCTCAGCGGTCTGGGTGACATGAAGGCGTTCACCGAGGGGGACCGGGTGGCGGAGCCTCTTTACATCCGTGCGCTCGCCGAGCCCGCCCTCGACACCCGCCTGCGGGTGCACATCCTCAGCGAGCTCGCGGGCTACGCCACCCTCGGAGGCAATGCTCGAAGGGGCCTGCGTCATGCAGAGGAGGCACTTGCGCTCGCGAAGAGCTTGGGCGACCCCGAGCTCCTGAGCCGCAGCCTGGCGGCCGTGGCGATGACGACGTTCTGGCGCACGGGCCGGATCCGAAGGGATCTGGCTGAAGCCGCCATTGACATCGGCCGGCGCGCTGGTGCCGACCCGCTCGACCCGTCTAGCGCGGTAGCGTGGTTCGCGTGGCAGCTTGGTCGAACCGATCTCCGTCACGAAGCGCGTGGCATGTGGAGGGAGCTGATCGCCGACGCCGTCACGCGGGACGCGATGATGCACTCGGTTGGCTACGCCATGTGGCAGCTGGCGGTCCTGGAAGCGAACGCCGGTGACTGGGACGCGGCGCTTCGACTTTGCGATCAAGCGAGGGAGGCCGCCCATCGAGCCGGCGACGAGGGACTCGAGCCACTTTGCCTGATCATTGTCGCCGAGGTCGACGCCTACAGGGGTGAAGTCGAGAGGGCGCGTGCCCAGATCGACGACCTGCTGCCGTTCGCGGAGCGTCGCCGTGTCTTCCTCGTCCATCGCCTGACGCAGGCGCTTGCGTTGCTCGACCTCTCCTGCGGCGATGCCCGTTCCAGCTGGGGCCACCTGGAACCGCTCTTCACGGGCGTCGATGAGCTAGGCGAGAGCCTTGCCCAGCTCGCGGGCTCGGTCGCGATCGAGGCGCTGATCGTCGACGGTGATCTCGAAGCGGCAGAACGGCTCCTGGCCCTCCTCGACGAGCGCGCCGCTCGTGCCGACACGCCCCTCCTCCCGCTCGCTCACCGCTGCCACGGGCTCCTCCTCGCCGAACAGGGCAAAACGGAGGCGGCGATTGCTGCCCTCGAGGCCGCGGTCGTGGAGCCGGAACCGCCGCTCGAAGGGGACCCGTTCGAGCTCGCCCGGACGCTCCTCGTGCTCGGAACCGTACAGCGCCGAGCGCAGCACAAGCGCGCCGCCCGCGAGTCCCTCCAACGAGCAGCTGAGATCTTCGAGCGGCTCGGCGCGCGCCTCTGGCTGGAGAAGGCGCGCTCGGAGACGCGGCGCATCGGCGGACGCATCGCTTCGGAGGGCCAGCTTTCGGAGACCGAGCGGCGGATCGTCGAGCTCGTCGTCGCCGGCCGCAGGAACCGCGAGGTTGCCGCCGAGCTCAGCCTGAGCCCGAACACGGTCGCCTGGAACCTCTCCAAGGTCTACCGCAAGCTCGGCGTCACGTCGCGAACGGAGCTCGCCGCGCGTATCACCGCAACACCCCACGCGTAAATCCACAAGTTCGTGCGGTTGTTCGCGGATGTGCCGCGCGCCATCGTGCAGCGCGATGCCGACGTACCTCGTAGAGCGCTACCTGCCGGGACGCGACCGCGACTGGCTCGAGGCGGCGCTCGCACGACTCCCGAAAGACCGCCACGGGGTTGCGTATCTCGGCTCGACCTACGTTCCGTCGGACGACTCGTGCTTCTGCCGGTTCGAGGCCTCGAGCGCAGAGAACGTCCGCGACGTCAACGAGGTCGCCGGCGTGCCGTTCGCCCGGATCGTCGCGGCGAGCGAACTTGCCGGCGTGCAAGCGGAGTCCTCACACGAAGGAGGTTCAGCATGAAGCGGTTCTTGGCATTGATGCTCGCTGTTGCGGTGACTGGAAGCGTCGCAGCCGCCAGCCAGGCTCGCACCGGCGGCAGGCACGACGGTCAGGTTGGTGTAGAGCTCACGTACACGAAGTGGTTCGCCCCCGGCTTTCCGAACATGGCCGGGGTCGTCGGCGGGGACATCGCCGGCAGGTTCGGCGGAGCTGTCCTCGAGAGATCAGATCCCACCCAGCGTTTTGTCGACCTCACGGCCGTGTACATCGTCGTCGCCGATGATCCGGCCAAATCCTTCACCGCCCATGTCGAGGGCGTGTCGGACAATCAGACGTTCACGGCCATTCTCGACGGCCGCATCGTGGACGGGTATCTGAAGCGGGCGCACGTACACGTCGAGTTCGCCAGGATCACCTGCACACAGTCGCCGAATGGTTTTTGCTTCCAGGGCACCATCAGCGTCACGCGAAGCTCTGAGGACTCCGGGGGCTAATGCCACCGGCAGGGCCTTGAACTCGGCCGGGCGACCGCGTAAACGCCGTCGCCCGGCCGTTGGCGCCTAGTCGCCGGGAGTGCAAAGCACTCACGATGAGTCCCCGGCCCGTGGCCGGGACCCTATTCCCGAGCGGGGAGCGTCTCTGGTGCGTCGGGCGGAATCTCGAGGTACTGGAGCGCGAAGCGTGCGATGTCGGCGAACGCCGGAGCCGCGACGGTGCCGCCCCAGATCGCGCCGCGCGGCTCGTCGATCGTGACGAGGACGACGAGACGGGGGTTCGTCGCGGGAACGACGCCGACGAAAGACGCGACATAATCCGACTTCGAGTAGCCGCCGCTCGCATCCGGCTTCGCGGCTGTTCCGGTCTTGCCGGCCACCTGGTATCCGGGCAGCGCGGCCTCCTGGCCCGTGCCCTCGACGACCACGTCGCGCATCATCGCCATCACCTGGCGGGCGACGTTCGGCGAGAGGACGCGTCGAGCGGCGTACGCGGGACGCTCGATCGAGCCGACCTTCGCGACGACGTGCGGGCGCAGCCAGACTCCCTCGTTGGCGACGGTTGCGTAGGCGGCCGCCATCTGCACGGGCGTCACCGCGATGCCGTGCCCGATCGGCAGCGTGCCGATCGTCGAGCCCGACCAGCGCTCGAGGGCAGGAACGATCCCCTGCGTCTCGTCCGGGAAGTCGATGCCGGTCTTCGCGCCGAAGCCGAAGCGCTTGATCCACTGCGAGAGGCGCTCCTCGCCGACCTGCTCAGCCAGCGTGATCGTGCCCACGTTCGACGACCTGGAGATGATCTCGTCGACCGTCATCCGCTCCGTGCCTCGCTCGTGCGCGTCGTGGATCGTCCGGTCCGCGACGTGGATCTCGTAGGGGAGCGTGAACGCAGTGGAAGGCGAGACGAGCCCCTCGGAGAGCGCCGCGCTGACGGTCACGACCTTGAACGTCGAGCCGGGCTCGTAGGTGTCCGTGACGGCGCGATTTCGTTGCAGGTCGCGCGGCACGATCGGGAAGCGGTTCGCGTCGTAGCCGCGCTCGACCGCCATCGCGAGGATGTCGCCGTTGCGCGGATCGAGGACGACGGCGCTCGCCGCCTCCGCTTGCCAGCGCTGCATCGTCTGGCGGAGCACGGCCTCGGCGTTCGCCTGCAGCGTGTGGTCGAGGGTCAGGTAGACGTCCTGGCCCTGCTCGGCGGCTGTCGAGGACAGGATGCTGATCGCTCGGCCCGCCGGGTCGCGGACGACGGTCTCCCGGCCCGGCCGGCCGCGAAGGACCGGGTCGAGAGCGAGCTCCAGCCCGGCCAGACCTCGGTTGTCCGTCCCGGCGTAACCGAGCACCTGAGACCCCACGTGCCGCTGCGGGTAGACGCGCTGCTCCTCAGGGATGTAGCCGAGCCCCACGATGTTCTGCTGCTCGAGCAGCTTCGCGCGCTTCGCATCGGCCTTGCGCGCGATGTAGACGAAGCCCTTCGACTTGTCCGAGAGCAGGCGCTCGACCTCCTTGGGGTCGAGGCGCAGCGTCCGAGCGACCACGGCGGCCACTAGCTCCGGATCGTCGATCTGCTTCGGGTTCGCGTAGACCGTCGTCGCCTGGCGGCCGATCGCCAGCTGGATGCCCTGGCGGTCGTAGATCGTGCCGCGCGAGCCCGGGTCGACGGTCGTCTGGCGATGCTGGCTCTCCGCCATGCGGCCCAGGTCCTGCGCGCGCACGCCTTGCAGCCAGGCGGCCCGGACGAACATGGCCAGGAACGCGAAGGCGAAGACGACGAGCAGCAGGCGGATGCGGCGGTTGGGCAGCTTCGCCGTCACTCGCCGCTAGGCCCCAGATTCAAGTAGGTCGTCCGGCCCGCGTCCGCAACCTCGAGCCCGAGCTTGCCGCGGGCGAGCGTGTGGATCCGCCCCGCCTGGGCCTTGCTCGCGATCTCCGAGGCGAGGTCGGCGTTCTCGGCACGGAGCCGCGTCCGCTCCGTCCCCAGATCTTCGAGCTTGACGTTCAGTCGCAGGACCGCGACGTTCAGTGCGACGACGCCGGACAGCAGGACGGCGACGATCCCGATCCAGACCGCGCCGCCTGCGACTCGTACGCGGGGCGCCTTCTTGGCCCTGGCCTTGGGTTTCGGCTGGGGCCGCGGCTTCGCCGGACCACGGCGAGGACGGTCCGCCGCAGCGGCCTGGCCCACGTTATGACCTCACCACGGCGCGCAGCCTGGCGGAGGCGGCGCGCGGGTTGAGGGCGACCTCGTCGGCGCTCGGACGAATCGCCCGGCGGTTGAGCCGGCGCAGCTCGGGCTCCCGCCCGCAGGCGCAGATCGGGAAGTCGGGCGGGCAGATGCAGCCCTTTTCGAGCTTCTGGAAGAAGCGCTTGACGATCCGGTCCTCGAGGGAATGGAACGCGATCACCGCGAGCCGTCCGTCGGGACGAAGCATGTCGAAGGCGGCCGGCAGAGCATCCTCGAGCTCGCCGAGCTCGTCGTTGACCGCGATACGGAGTGCCTGGAAGACGCGCTTCGCGGGATGGCCGTCGCCGAAGCGCGCCGGAGCGGGGATGGCGGAGCGGATCAGCTCGACCAGCTCACCCGTGCGCTCGATCGGCTGCTGCTTGCGGCGACGCGAGATCGCACGGGCGATCTGCTTCGAGTAGCGCTCTTCCCCGTAGCGGCGGAAGATCGAGATCAGGTCGCGCTCGGGCCAATCGTTGACGAGATCGGCGGCAGAGGTCTCCGCGGTCGGGTCCATGCGCATGTCGAGCGGCGCATCGACCGCGTACGAGAAACCGCGCTCGGGCCTGTCGATCTGCATGCTCGAGACGCCGAGGTCGAGCAGGATCGCGTCCGCCTGGAGGCCGTTCTCGGCGAGCTGGTCGAGGATGACCGAGGCCTCGCCGCGCAGCAGGCGCGACTGCACGCCGGTCCGCCGGCGGAACTGCTCGTAGTACGGCTTGACGGTCGGGTCACGGTCGACGGCGATGAAACGGCCGGCACCCTGGAGGTCGGCAGCAAGGAGCGCGGCGTGGCCGCCCGCCCCGAAGGTCGCGTCGACGACGGTCTCACCGGGCCGGACCGCGAGGAGCTCGCGCACCTCGTGGGCCAGGACGGGAACGTGATCAGTCTCGTTTGGTTGCAAGACGTTCGGCAACATCTTCTGCGCTCCCTTCTACCTCTTTCATCTCTTTGCGCCAGGCGGCGCCGTCCCAGAGCTCCAGGTGGTCCCTGACTCCGGCGACGACCACGTTCCGCCCCAGCCCTGCGTGCTCGATGAGGGCGGCGGGAATCATCACGCGCCCCTGCTTGTCGAGCTCGGCCTCGGCCGCGCCGGAGAAGAAGAACCGATGCATCCTGCGGCCTTCCTGGCTGAGTGGGTCGAGCCCGGCCAGCCGGCTGTCGACGAGCTTGTCCCAGTCCTCCAGGCGGTAGGCGTACAGACAGCCGTCCATACCGCGCGTGACGACGACCCCTGCCGCGAACGACGCTCTGAATTTCGCCGGGAGGGTGATGCGGTTCTTGTCATCGAGTGTGTGCTCGTATTCGCCGAGAAGCATTTAGGGGCCTGACGTGTATACCACTTCGCCCCACTTTAAACCACGATTCCCCACAGCGCAACCCTGGCGCCCCAATTAGTCGTCAGCCGAAGGCGCCTCTGATCGTCATCGCTTCCGCGCCACAGCCGGCTGCGACGGCCAATGCCTCCTCGACGCTGTCGCCGCGACCCAGCGCGAACGCGAGCCCGGCTGCGAAGGAATCGCCTGCCCCGTAGGCGTCTGCCACCGGGCCCGGCAGCTCGGCGGCCGCATAGGTTCCTTCGCGCTCGCCCGCCACGAACTCGGCCTCCCTCGCGCCCCATCGTCGTGACCACGAGCTTCGGCGGCGGGTCGATCTGGCCCGGTTCGTAGCGCTCGGCGAGGTCGGTGCCGCTGTGCACCAGCGCGTCCAGCTCGACGTGTGCCTCCTGCAAGGTGGGGAGCTCTCGCGCCGTGGCGACGAGCACGCGCGCACTGCGGGCGGCGCGCAGCGCAGCGGCGTCACCTGCCGTGAAGTAGACCGCGTCGATCTGCGCCAGCTCGTCCCACGGAAGCGGGTCACTCCCGTACGGGTGCAGCTTCGGACCGAGCAGCGTGATCGTTCGCTCGCCCTCGTCGTCGACGTACGTGAAACGCACGCCGCTGCGGCTCGTCGCGCGTGACCGCGTGCACACGCAATCCGAGCTGCCTCGAGGGCGGTCAGAGCGCGCTGACCGATCTCGTCGTTGCCGATGGCGACGAAGAAGTCGCAGTTGCCGGCGAGCTTCAGGAGCCGGCTTGCGGCCACGGCGCCGCCACCCGCGGGCGCGACCCAGTCGTCGCGGGCCTGAATGATCTCGCCGGGCATCGGCACCCGCTCGACGGATGCGAACCGAACCCACTCCGTGTGCCCGACGACCGCGGTCCGCACGTTCGGCAGTCTCACACCTGAGCCGCCCGGCCCGTTACAGAAGATGATGGAAGTCGTGCTGCCACCATTCGAGCGTTTCTACGAGGAGCACCGCGAGGAGATCCTCGGATACCTCCGCGGCTTGCTGCCGCGCGAAGCAGCCGAGGACGCGTGGCAGGAGACCTTCCTCCGCGCCCTCCGCGCGTATTCGGGCCTGCAGCACGGCAGGCACCTGCGCGCCTGGGTGTTCACGATCGCCCACCGTGTGGCGATCGACGACGTGCGCAAGCGCCGCCCGCAGGCCTCCCTCCCCGAATGGGCAGTAGAAGATTCCCGCCCCGCCTACGCCGAGCTCGCCGACCTGACGCGTGACCTGCCGCCCAAGGAGCGCGTCGCGGTCGTGCTCCGGTACGGCTATGACCTCGACTACGACCAGATCGGCGAAGTCCTCGAGTCGAGCGGAGTGGCAGCGCGCCAGGCCGCCTCCTCGGGAGTCCGCCGGCTGCGAAAGGAGCACCGATGACCGTTTCCTCGAGCCTCGACGAGCGGTTCCGCGACGCCGCGGCGGCCGAGGGACTGCTGGACGTCGCCTACGACCTCGCCGACACGCCCGTCGGGACCCTGCTCGTCGCCGCCAGCGGGCAAGGCCTCTGCCGGATCTCGTTCGACCCCGAGCCAGAGCGCGAGGTCGAGCGGCTGGCCCGCGCATTCGGCGCTCGTGTGCTCCGCGCGTCGCGCCCGCTCGACGAGGTGCGGCGTCAACTCGACGAGTACTTCGACGAGCAGCGCACGGACTTCGAGCTCGCGGTCGACCTCTCCCCCGCCGCCGACTTCACGCGCCAGGTGCTGACCCGGCTGGCCAAGGTGCCGCACGGCCAGCTCACGACCTACGGCGCACTGGCGAAGGCTGCCGGCCGCCCTCGGGCCGCCCGCGCAGTCGGGACGGTCATGAACCGCAACCCGATCCCGATCGTGCTGCCCTGCCACAGGGTCGTCGGCGCCAACGGCGACCTGGTCGGGTACGGCGGCGGGCTCGATCGCAAGCGGCAGCTTCTGACGCTCGAGGGCGCGATGCTTGACGAGCTGTCTCAGTAAGTCTATGCTTACCGTTAGTGATGGCTTACGCAAGTGCGATGGACGCGCTCGGAGATTCGACGAGAAGGCGGATCTTCGAGCTCCTGCAGGGCGGCCCCCGCGCCGTCGGCGAGCTCGCAAGTGAGCTCCCCGTCAGCCGGCCGGCCGTCTCGCAGCACCTGCGTGTGCTGAAGGACGCAGGCCTCGTGACCGAGCGCCGTGACGGCACGCGACGCATCTACCAGCGTCGATCCGAACGGTCTCCGCGAGGTCCGCGACTACTTCGACAGGTTCTGGGAGACCGCGCTCGCTTCGTTCGAGTCCGCGGTCGCCCGCAACGGAGAGGAGAGGGAATGAACGTGCAGCAAACGGATCTGACGATCCGCAGGACGGGCGTCGTCGCAGCGACTCCGGAGAAGGCCTTCGAGATCTTCACGGAAGGCATCGCCGACTGGTGGCCCTACGACACGCATTCGGTCGAAGGCATGGAAGGCGACGACCGCAGCCCCGAGACGGTCATCTTCGAGACCGGCCCGAACGGCCGGATCTACGAGCGGATGACCAACGGCAAGGAGGCGCACTGGGCGCACGTCACCACCTGGGAGCCGCCGAACCGAGTCGTCCTCGCCTGGCAGGTCAACCCGGACACGCCCGGCCCGACGGAGATCGAGATGCGCTTCACGCCGGAAGGCGACGGCACGCGCTTCGACTTCGAGCACCGCGGCTGGGAGATCCTCGGCGACGAAGCCGAGAAGTCCGCGGGCAATTACGCCAACGGCTGGGTCGGCGTGCTCGGCTGTTACGAGCAGGCGTTCTAGGAAGGGCGGGCCCGGGCGACCGGGCCCTCTCTACCCCGCTCGCCGGTACCGCAGCGCGACGACGATCGTGATCGCGATCACGATTGCGGCCACGGTGTTCGGGATGATCAGCGCGAGATTGTCCGCGGCGATCCCGTAGGCGAGCCAGAGCAGGAAGCCGACGAAGAGCACCAGGAAGTAGCCGACCGAGATCGTCAGCGAGCTCTTGTGCTGGATGATCTTCCTCATCTGCAGCAAGGGGCCGAGAGCCATCGCGATGGCCCAGGTCGCCGCTGCGATCGCGAGCGCGGACTCCACTCAAGCCTCACTCGGATGAGCTCTACCAGCCGCCCGGCGTTCGTCGCATGCTGCCCGCTCCTCCGCTGCCTTCCGCTCGCGGTAGGCGATTCGCTCAGCGAGCTTCCGTTGCGACCATTCGTGCACCTCATCCGCGCTCATCGCGAGCAGCTGCTCAGCCGTGATGGGCTCGTCAGGCTTCTGGGTCTTCTTCATCGTCCTCCAGCAGTTCGCGGACGACGCGCACGTCTTTTGCGATGTCACCAAGTCGACGGTTCACGTCGAAGACACCACTGATGATAGTCGTGACATCGTCCGGCTCAGCGGCCCCGCCCATCCCACTAGTCGCCGAGCAAGCAGTAGCCGACGCCCCACACGTTCTGGACGTACGGCGGCCGGTCCGGCCGGGCCAGCCGCCGTCGCAGCCGGGAGGCGTGCGAGTCCAAGGTCCGCGTCCGCCCCAGGGAGCGGAAGCCCCAGACCTCGCGGAGCAGCTCCTCCTTCGTGAAGACGCGGTGCGGGTCGCCGGCGAGCTTGACCAGGAGCTCGTACTCCTTGCCCGGCAGCGCCACGCGCTCGTCGCCGACCGTCACCCGCCGCGTTGCCGTGTCGACCTCGATCGCACCGGCCCGGAGCACTCGCCCCGGCGCGGGCTGCGCTCGGCGCAGGACGGCTCGGATGCGCGCCACGAGCTCGTCGTAGTGGAACGGGCGCACGACGAAGTCGTCGCACCCGCGCGCGAAGGCTCGGACGCGGTCGACCGCGTCGGCCTGCTGCCCGCCGAGGACGATCACCGGCAGGTCGCGATCCCACGACCGCCCCGGCTCGCCCTCGCGCAGACGGGCGCACAGATCGAGCGCGAGCTCGTCCGAGACGAGCACCACATCGGGCTGGCTCTGCTCGAGGAGCTCGAGCGCCTCGCCGTCCTCGGCCTCGACGACCTCGAATCCGTCCTGGCGCAGGTGGCGCTCGAGAAAGCCGCGCGCCGCCGGCTCGGGCTCGGCGAGAAGCACGTTCTGCATGCGCTCGACGCTAGCGCGACCCTCTCCCCCGCGCCAGATGTCCTTTCGCGCGAGTCTGTGCCGAACGATCGACAGCGGCCAGGGCCGGGGCTAACAGTGCCGGATGCGCTTGCACATGAGGCTGATCGGCGCGAGGAAGTTCAGGTTCTCCGCCTCGCCCGAGACCAGGATGCCGATCACGTTGCCGTCGCGATCGACCGCCGGGCCGCCTGAGCCCCCGGGGTGCCCGGCCGCGTCGGTCTGGATCTCGTTGCGCAGCACCCGGCTGACGAGACCCGCGCTGACGGTTCCCTCGTAGCCGAGCGCACTGCCCACGAGAAGGATCTCCGCGCCGGGCTCTGGGCGGTGGTACACCGGGCGCTGCCAGAGCGCCGGAGCAATCCGGCCCTGCACGCGGATGAGCGCGAGGTCGTGGACGTCGTCCAGCTTCACGACCACGCCGCGCCAGACCCGACCACGCCTGCAGAAGCCGCACCTTCGGCTTGCCGGCGTCGACGCTCAGGCCGACGACGTGGTTCGCGGTGATCACGTAGGTCGTCCCGCCCTCGATCCAGCCCACGAACCCGCTGCCCTCGTCCTCCGCAGCCTTGACCGTGAAGACGCTCTGCCGAACCCGGGCCGCCAGCGGCTGCAGGCTCACACGGGCGCGCTGAACGCGAGTCGACACGGTCCGCAGGCGAGCCGCCAGCAGCGCGCTCTCGCGCCGCGCGCCTCGGAGGTCGCGACGGGCATTGGCCACGTTCGTGCGCATGTTCTCAGCTGCAGCTCGAGACGCTCCACGTCGGCGCGCCGCGTGTCGCGTTCCTCCCGATATGCCCAGACGCCTGCTGCCCCGACGACGACCACGACCACGCCAACGGCCGCCAGGAGCGCTCTCACAACCGCCCGGACCTGATGACCCCGACTAGCAGCCAGACCCCCAGCAGTCCCGCGAACAGGAAGCCGAACACCGAGACGACATGCAGCCCGAGGAACTGCGGCCCCTCGGTCGCGAAGACGCCGATCAGGCTCGACCCGATGAGCCCTGCCGCGACGACGAGCGCGATGATCAGGCGGTTGAACGCCACGTCGACGGTGTGCATGAAGTCGTCGAGCCCCTTGTGCACGAAGCCGACCTCGATCTGGCCGTCGCGCGCCTGCTCCAGCACGTCATGGATCTGGAACGGGTAATCGCCGAAGACCTGCGCGAGCTTCCAGCTGTCCCGCTGCGCGCGCGCCAGCATGCGCTGAGGCGTGTAGCGACCGACCATGAGGCTGCGCGCGTACGGCCGCGCCACCTCGAAGACGTTGAAGTCGGGATAGAGCTCGACGCCGACCGACCCGAGCGTTGCGATCGACTTGTCGAGGAGCATGAAGCGCGTCGGCAGGTGCAGGTTCAGCTGGTAGATCAGCGAGAACACCTCGCGGATGACCTGCAGCGGGTCGATCTCCGCCAGGCTCGCGCCGTAGTAGCGGTAGAACAGCTCCTGGAGCTCGGCGACGAACTCGTCCTCGTTCTCCTTCGGGTAGCGGACGCCGAGGTCGGCGAGCCGCTTCGGCAGCGCCTCGACGTTCTCGTTGGCGACGTCGATGAAGAGGCGCGTCGCCTTCGAGAGGTCCTCGTCGGTGAGCTTTCCGGCCAGGCCGAAGTCGACCAGGCCGATCTGGTCGGGCCGCATGACGAGGATGTTCGCCGGGTGCGGGTCGCCGTGGAAGACGCCGTGGCGGAAGATCATCGTCATCCACGCCTCGGTGATGACCTCCGCGAGGCGACGGCGCTCCTCCATCCCGTACGGCATCGTGTCGATGTCCGCGAGCTGGAAGCCCTCGAGGAACTCCAGCGTGAGCACCCGCGAACGCGTGTAGCTCCAGTAGACCTTCGGCACCACCACATGCGGGTCGCCGGCGAAGTTCTTGCGCAGCGTGTCCGCGTTTCGCGCTTCCTGGCGGTAGTCCAGCTCCAGCCGGATCGAGCGGGCGAACTCGTCGACCAGCTCGCGAACGTCCAGGAAGTCGAGTGCGCGCACCCGCTCCTTCGCGATGCGCGCCGCCTGGTAGAGCAGCGCCAGGTCGGCCTCGATCTGGCGAGGCGCCCCGGGGCGCTGCACCTTCACCGCGACGACCTTGCCGTTCGGCAGCACGGCACGATGAACCTGGCCGATCGAGGCGGCGGCGATGGGCTCGCGGTCGAACTCGATGAACAGTCGCTCGAGCGGGTCGCCAAGGTCTTCCTGGATGACGCGCTCGACGTCCTCGTAGGCGAACGGCCGCACGTCGTCCTGGAGGCCGCGCAGCTCGGAGATGATGTCGGGCGGCAGCACGTCCGGGCGCATCGACAGGAGCTGCCCGAACTTGACGAACGTCGGGCCGAGCTCGTCGAGCATTTCCCGCAGGTGCTGGCCGCGCTCTGACGGCGTGCCCTCGACGAGCGCCGGGCGGCTACGGCCGGGCAGGAGGTCGGTCAGGCGGTGCCGTTCGAAGAAGTAGCCGAAGCCGTGCCGGACGGCGACCTGGGCGATCTCCGTCAGGCGTCCGAGGTTGCGTGTGCGGTGGGCCGGCTCGGCCATGAACTTCAGTGTTCCACGCGGAAGGGGGCGACCCCTAGTAAGTGCGGCGGGTCAGGGACTGCCCTCGGGCGCCGCCCTCGACCAGGCGTATCCGATGCTCCAGCTGCGCGACGCGGAGCTCGAGCTCCTCGTAGTCCCCGCGCGTGACTACTCCCAGCTGCTGGAAGAGCCCGTCAAGCGCAGCGCCACTCCGCTCCCCCACTCGGCCGGCTTCGCCCTTCCAGCGCAGCATCAGCTCCTCGATCGTCTGACGGGCCTCGTCCTTGCGCATGCCGCCTCGCGCGGCGAGCTCGTCGGCCAGGGCGTCGGCCCGCTCCGCAGTCAGCGAAACGGCGCCGAGCGCGGCGAGGCCGAGCTTCTCTACCGAGTCTCGGAGACCGCTATCGCCGGCCATGCGGGCGCGTCCGCCGCCGCTGGCGGCGCTGTTGGCGCTGCTGGCGCTTCGAGCTGGCCGACGCGCCGTCGCCGTCCCCCTCGGAAACCGGCAGGTCGGCCGCAACGGGCGCCAGCTCCGGCACGGGCGGAGGCTCGCCGATCAGCGCCGCCTCGGCGTCGGCGAGGATTACCGCGCCCGACTTGCCCACGTCGGCCTGACCCATCCGGCGGGCGTACTCGGGCTCGCGCTCCTTCCACATCGCGAGCAGCGGCGCCGCGATGAAGATCGACGAGTAGGCGCCTGCCCCGATGCCGACGAGCAGCGCGAACGCGAAGTCCTTGAGCGTGTCCCCTCCGAAGAAGTACAGCGCGGAGATCGGCAGCAGCGTGATGAACGTCGTTGCCAGGGAGCGCCGGATCGTCTCCCACAGCGAGACGTTGCAGATCGTCTGGATCGACGACCGCCGCATCAGCGGAATGTTCTCGCGAATACGGTCGAAGATGATGATCGTGTCGTACATCGAGTAACCAAGGACGGTGAGGATGGCCGCCACCGTTGCGGTCGTCACCTCTTTCCCGGTGAGCGCATAGATGCCGACGGCAATCGTCACGTCGTGCGCGATCGACGCGATGACCGGGGCCGCGAACTTCAAGTCGAAGCGAATCCAGATGTAGATGCAGATGAGGATGAAAGAGACGACGATCGCGAGAATCGCGTTCCTGGCGAGCTGGCCGCCGAAGCTCTCGGAGACGTTCTTCACCCCGAACGGGATGTTGTCGCCGTAGCTGTTCTTGATCGCCGTCTCGAGCTTCGTCTGGTCGGCGCGGGCGAGGGACTCCGTCTTGATCGTGAAGCTCTTGTACTGCTCGTCGCCGACCGCCTTGCCACGGCCCTGGATGACGGCGTTCTCCTGCCCGATCTCACGAGCGATGTCGCGAATCTCGCCGATGTCCACCGCCCGCGGCGAGGTGAACGCCACCTGCGTCCCGCCCTTGAAGTCGATCCCGAAGTTGAGGCCCTTGACGGCGATCGCACCGATGGAGATCGCCAGCACGACGCCCGAGAGCACGAACCAGTACTTCCGCTTGCCGATGAAGTCGATCTGGATCCACTTCGCCATCTGCTGGCCCTGCGCGCCCATGAACTGCGGGCTGTCGAACCAGCTTGAAGCCGGAGAGGATCCCGAGCATCGCGCGCGTGGCGCCGACCGCAGTGACCAGCGAGACCGCGGTGCCGATGAGCAGCATCAGCGCGAAGCCCTTGACGCTCGCTGACGCGACCAGGAAGAGCACGAGCGCCGTGATCGCGGTCACCATGTTGGCGTCGATGATCGAGCTGAACCCTTTGGCGTAGCCAGCCGCGATCGCTGCGCGGACGGACCTCCCCCCTCGGGATTCCTCCTTGATGCGTTCGAAGATGACGATGTTCGCGTCGGCCGCGACCCCGATCGTGAGGATCATTCCCGCGAAGCCGGGCAGGGTCAGCGTGACGTTGAAGAGCAGGATCGCCGCGAACATGAAGGCCGCGTAGATCGCGAGGCCGAGCACCGCGACCAGGCCGAGGAAGCGGTACAGGAGGAGCAGGAAGATCGCGACCAGCAGGAGCCCGGCGATAGCGGCCGTCTGCGCCTGCTTCAGGGAGTCCTTACCGAGGGTGGCCGAGACGTCGGTTCGCTCCGCGATCACGAACCTGACCGGCAGGGCGCCGGTCTGGAGCACGAGCGCGAGGTCCTTGGCCTCGCTGAGGGACCCGATGCCGGTGATCTGCGCGCCGTTCCCGGCGGGATGCCGTCCGGGTTCTCGTTGAAGTCGATCGTCGGCGCGGACTGGATGACGTTGTCGAGGACGATCGCGAACTGCTGGAAGGCCGGCCTCGTCGTCGACGTTGTTCCGAGTCTGGACTTGCCGGCCGCGCTGCGCGAGCAAGCGGGTCACGTCGTGGAACTTGTCGCCACCCTTGTCGGTGAACTGCATCGTCACGATCGGCTGGTTCGATGGTCGTGTCGAAGTCCTGGCGCGTCCCGTCCGCGTTGAGGTCCTTGCCCGTCATCTCCGGGCATGGGGTGTTCCTTGTTCTCGGGGTCGAACTTGAAGAGGTAGTAGTAGGTCCGGCTGGGCTCCGCCTCGTTCACTCCGGGGCAGTAGCGCTGGTCGATCCCGCAACGCAGGATGACCGTCTTCTCCGGCAGGGCCAGAAGCTTGTAGCCCTTCGGGAGCTTTCCGTCTTCAGGAGACTTTGGACGCGGACTCTCTGCTTCCCGATCAGCGCTCGGCCGTCGAGGATCTCCTGACGCGTCGGCTTCGGCCCGGCGATGCGCTGGTTGTCCTTGTCGAAGAGGTACCACGCCGTCGGCTTGCCCCTCTTCGCCATTCTCTTGACCGTTCCGTCGTTGAGGATCGAGTAGAGCGTCGGCGCGGCGCGCGGGTACCCGTCGAGAGTGAGCGAGACACCCGGGACCAGGCTCGCCTGCAGGTCGTAGAGCTGGAGCTGCGCCGTCTTGCCGATGATCTCGACGGCCCGGTTGATGTCGAAGACGCCGGCCAGCTGGACGACGATCTGGTTCTCGCCCTGCTTGCGAACCTCGGGCTCGGAGACGCCGAGCTTGTCGATGCGGTTGCGGATGATGTCGACCGAGCTCGCGATCTCAGCCTCGTTGAGCGGTCTTGCTGCTCGTCGGCTGTGCCTCGAGCACGACCTCGAGACCGCCCTGGAGGTCGAGCCCGAGCGTCGGCTTCTTCTGGATCGGCGAGCCGGGGGTCGCCAGGAGCGCAATGCCGATCAGCGCCCCGACCAGGAGCGCGAGCAGGACCAAATGCGAGCGGCGTTCCTTCACGGGCGTCTGCCTAGGTTAGCGATGAAGGCGCGTTTTCCGCCTCGCGGCGTAGCACGACCCGCAACTGCGCTCTTGGCGACGCGCACGCTGGTCTGGGGAGCGATCTCGAGCATGACGGCGTCCTTGTCCAAGCGACTGAACCCGGCCGTAGAGCCCACCGATTGTCACGACCTCGTCGCCGGCGGCGAGTTCAGTGAGCAGCCGGGCCTGCTGCTGCTGGCGGCGGCGCTGGGGCTGGATGAGCAGCGCCCACATCAGGACGAGCATTGCTCCGATGAACAGGATCGAGATGTACACGCAGCTTCAAACTTCCTTCAGTCGGTCGAGAGTCTCTTGCTTGAAGGATGCCAGCTTGCCATCCGCGATCGCGGCTCTTGCCGACCCAGTTAGGTCAATTAGATAGCGCAGGTTATGCAGGGTCAGCAACCGCAGGCCCAGCACTTCCTGCTGGTTGACGAGGTGCCGGATGTACGCGCGCGAGAAGCGCGTGCAGGCCGGGCAGTCGCAGCTCTCGTCGAGGGGCGCGGGGTCGCGCGCGAAGCGCGCGTTCTTCAGGTTCAGGCGCCCGGTCGAGGTCATGGCGGCGCCGGTCCTGCCCATTCGGGTCGGCAGGACGCAGTCGAACATGTCGATTCCGCTCTCGATCGCCTCCAGGACGCCTTCCGGGTCCCCGATCCCCATGAAGTAGCGGGGCTTGTCGGCCGGCAACTGGGGCGCCGACGACGCGAGGGCGTCGAACATCGGGCCGCGCTCCTCCCCCACGCTCAGGCCCCCGAGCGCGTGGCCGTCGAAGTCGAGGGCGACGATCTCCTCGATCGAGCGGCGGCGCAGATCGGGGTCGGTCGCGCCCTGGGCGATGCCGAAGAGGAGCTGCCCTGTCGGCGCGCGGCGCCTGGCGCTGACGCGCTGCCCAGACGGTCGTCAGGCGGACGGCCTCCTCGAGCTCCTCGCGCGGCGAGTCCGCGGGCGGGCAGACGTCGAGGCACATCGCGATGTCAGAGCCGAGCTTGGCCTGGATCTCGGCGGCGAGCTCCGGGGTGAACCGCTCCGGCGACCCGTCGTAGACCGAGCGGAACGTGACGCCCTCGTCGTCCGTCGCGAGGATCGTGTGCTTCAGCGAGAAGACCTGGTAGCCGCCCGAGTCGGTGAGGATCGGCCCGTCCCAGCCCATGAAGCGATGCAGGCCGCCGAGCTCGGCGATCACGTCCTCGCCCGGGCGGAAGTGCAGGTGGTAGGTGTTGCCGAGCAGGATCGACGTGCCGACCGCGCGCAGCTCGTCGGGATCGACGGTCTTGACGGTCGCCTTCGTGCCGACGGGCATGAAGGCCGGGGTCGGGACCTCGCCGTGCGCGGTCTGGAGCACGCCCGCGCGCGCCTCGCCGTCTGTGGCCGTGACCGAGAAGCTCACAGGATCAGCATGGCGTCGCCGAAGGAGTAGAAGCGGTACCGCTCCTCGATCGCCAGCTCGTACAGGCGGCGCGTCTCGTCGATCCCCGCGAAGGCCATCACGAGGGCGAGCAGGGTCGATCCGGGGAGGTGGAAGTTCGTCAGGAGCGCGTCGGTGCGCCGGAACTCGAAGCCCGGCGTGATGAAGAGGTCGGTGCGGCCCGCGAGCGGAGCACCGCGTGCCAGGGACTCGAGGACGCGCACGGTGGTCGTCCCCACCGCGAGCACGCGATCGGCGTCCCGGATTCGCTCCCAGGCGTCCGGCGCCACCTCGTAGCGCTCCGAGTGCAGCTCGTGGTCGGCGAGATCGTCCACGGACACCGGGCGGAACGTGTCCAGTCCGACGTGGAGAGTCACCCGCTCGACGTCCAGGCCGGCGAGCAGCTCGGGCGTGAAGTGGAGGCCGGCCGTCGGCGCGGCGGCCGAGCCCTCGTGCTCCGCGTAGACCGTCTGGTAGCGCTCGGGATCGGCGAGCGGCTCGGTGATGTACGGAGGCAGGGGCGCCTCTCCGGCGGGCTCGCCCTCGAGCCGTAGGCGCCAGCGACCCTCGCCGAGCGGCTCCAGGAGCTCGACCGGCCCGAGCCGCTGGCCTGCGCGCAGCTTCCGCGAGGGCCGAGCCAGGCCCTCCCACTCGTTGTGGCCGTTCAGGCGCTCGAGGAGCAGCACCTCCGCCTCTCCCCCGCTCTCGCGCCGCAGACGCAGGCGCGCGGGCACGACGCGCGTGTCGTTGACGACCACGAGCTCGTCTCCCAGCTCCTCCGGGAGCTCGTGGAAGCGACGATGCCTCGTCTCGCCGCTCGCCCGGTCGTACACCAGCAGGCGCGACTCGTCGCGGCGCTCAGCGGGTCGCTGCGCGACCAGCTCCCGCGGCAGCGTGTACTCCAGCTCGGAGCGCTTCATCCGCCTCGAACGCTAGCGTTCCGCCCATGGATGAAAGCGCCATTGGACGCGCGACGGGCCCGCCTCGAAGAGGCTGCGGACGGCCGGGTCGAGCCCGGAGAAGTCGACGCTGCGCTCGAGCGGGCACGAAGGCAGATCGAGGAGCTGGCCGAGCTGGCCGCGAATCTGGAGTCGACCCTTCCCGGCCGAGTCGAGGACGCCGTTCGCGACGGAGTCCGGACCGAGGCCAAGCCGCTCGCGCGGCACCTCGCCGAGGTGCGCGGGCTGTCGAACCAGACGATCCGGCGGCTCGAGCGGCTCGAAGGCGACCTGCTGGCGGAGCGGCACTCACGCGTCGATGACCTGGCCCTGCTCGTCGACCTGATCACGTCGGGCTGGAAAGGCGTCGACCAGCGGCTCGCGCGGCTGGAGCGAACGCTCGAGCAGTCCGGCCGCGTGCCTGCGAACGGCGGCGGCGGCGCGATGGTCTATCGCATGGAAGAGCGCCAGAGCCGCTAGCTCGTAACGAGCAGGATCGTCGCCGCAGTCACCGCCCACAGACCGATCGCCGCGAGCAGCGGGCGATCGCTGAGCAGCACGTTCTCGGGCTCCTCGCCGAGATCGTCTCGGTGCACCAAGAGCAGGTAGCGGAAGAGCCCGAAGACGACGAAGGGCAGCGTGGCGATCATCGCCGCCGAGTGGGCCGTGATCGCGTAGACCGTGTACGCCGCGATCGTGCAGGCGACGGTGACGGTGATCAGCTGGTCGACCAGGGGAAGCGAATAGCCCTCGAGCACGGGGCGCCCGGCCCCGGGCTGGAAGAGCTCGCCTCGCCGCTTGGCGAGCGCCAGGAAGAGGGCGAGCAGTGCCGTGCAGACCAGGAGCCAGGGTGAGATGCGCACGTCGACCGCCTCGGCTCCGGCCGCGGAGCGGATGACGAAGAGGGTCGCGATCGCGAGCACGTCGACGAGGACGACGTGCTTCAACTGGAAGCTGTACGCGGCCTGCAGGGCGAGGAAGGCGCCGAGGAAGCCGAGCGACGCCAGGCCGAGAGGAGCCAGGAGCGCGACGGCGAGCAGCGTCAGAGCCCCGGCGAGCAGAAGCGCCGCCCGGGACGACAGCTCGCCGCGCGCAATCGGCCGCGACCGCTTGAGGGGATGAAGCCTGTCGTGCGGCACGTCGCGCAGGTCGTTGACGAGGTACGCGGCACTGGAGGCGGCGCAGTAGGCCGCGAACGCCGCGAAGGCCTCTCCCCAGCGCAGCGCGTCTCCGAGCTTCGCCGCGAAAATGATCCCCGCGAACAGGAGCAGGTTCTTCGACCATTGCCTCGGCCGGAGCGCGACGAGCGCTGCCCGCAACGGCGAGCGGCGCTCCGGCAGCGAGACGACTTCTGCTCGTGCGGGAAGGGCCACCGCGGGATCGTACGGCTGCTAGTCAGCCCGAGGGCAGGATCAGCTCGAAGCGGCTGCCGCGGCCGACCTGGCTTTCGAGCTCGATCTCGCCGCCGAGCGCGACTGCGAGCTCTCGGGCAATGGCGAGCCCGAGGCCCGTGCCCTTGCCGTCGTGTGTCCAGAACGGACGGAAGATCCGCTCCCGCTCCTCGGCGCCGATTCCCGGGCCCGTGTCCTCGACCGCGACGGAGATCCGCCCGTTGGAGGCGCTCAGCGCCAGGTCGACCCGGCCGCCGTCGGGCGTCCAGCGAAAGGCGTTCGCCAGCAGGTTCGTGATGATCTGGAGCACGCGATCCCCGTCGGAGAGGATCACCGGCTGGGCCTCGACCTCCTGGTGGTAGTCGATGCCGCGCTCCTTGGCGTGCTCGCCGAAGACTGCGTAGGCCTGGTCGACGAGTCGCGCCATGTCGACCTCCTCGCGCAGGACGGTGAAGCGCCGCGCGTCGAGCTTGGCGAGGTCCAGGACCTCGCCGACGAGCCGCTCGAGTCGCGCGCCCTCGGATGCGATCACGTCGAGTGAGGCAGCCCTTGCCTCGGGATCGTCGACGAGCCCCTCGCGGAGGGCCTCGACATGCCCGCGGATCGCGGTCAGCGGCGTGCGGAGCTCGTGCGAGACGGTCATCAGGAAGTTGCGCTCGAGCTCCTCGGACTCGGCGAGCCGTGAAGCCATCTCGCGGAACGACTCGGCGAGGTCGGCAATCTCGTCGCGGCCAGACACGTCCGGAAGAGCGACGTCGTAACGCCCCTCCGCTACCTCGTCGGCCGCCTTCGCCAGCCGGCGCACGGGGCGCGTGATCCGGCCGGAGACGTACCAACCGAGCGCGGCTGCGATCAGGACGCCGACGGCGAACGCGGCCGCCAGGCGCTCCAACAGCGGCACGAGCTGGTCACGAAGCTCGGTCTTCGACGTGGCGACGACGATTGCGCCCAGAGGCGGGCCGTCCTTCTTCTTGTCCTCGACGGCGTAGAGCGGATGGCCGATCGCCAGGAGCTTCTGCTTTTCGTTGGGTGGGGTGAACTCGAACTGCACCGTGCGCCCGCGCGCCAGAGCTCGCCAGCGCTCGTCGCCGATCTCTCGCACCCGGAGCACGCGGAGGCCTGAATCGCCGCCTAGGAACACAGGCGACCCGACGAAGAACAGACGGTTGCCGCTGGCGCGTTCGAGCTCGCGGGCCTGGAAGGTCGGTGGCGGCCGGTCCTCGTCCAGTGCTTTCTCCGCCTGTTTGGAGTACAGCGCCGAGATGCCCGCAGCCTCACGCCGCAGGTCCTTGACCGCGCGGTCGCGCATGTAGTCCTGGAAGAGCCCGAAGGCGATCGCCGTCGCGACGAGGCCGGTGAGTGCGATGCCGGCGAGGAAGAGGGCCGGCAGTCGGAAGCGGAGGGACCGGAACATCCGGCGCCTCTAGACGGAGACCGGCTCCTTGGCAGGTGAAACCTTGTAGCCGACGCCCCAGACCGTGACGATCGGTGAGGCGTCGCCCAGCTTTCGTCTCAGCTGCCGCACGTGGACGTCGACGGTGCGTGTGTCCCCCGCGAACGTGTACCCCCACACGCGCTCGAGCAGCTGATCGCGTGTCAGGACGAGACCGCGGTGGTCGAGCAGCTCCCACAGCAGGTCGAACTCCTTGGGGGCCAGCTTGATGTCTTCGTCGCCGACCTTGACCTCGCGCCGGCCCGCGTCGATGCTCAGATGCCCGTGCGTCAGGGTCGCGCTGGCCACCTCGCGGCGGTCAGGTGTCGCGCGGCGCAGGATCGACTTCACGCGCGCGACCAGCTCCCGTGGGTTGAACGGCTTCGTGAGGTAGTCGTCGGCGCCGACCTCGAGGCCGATGATCTTGTCGACGTCCTCGTCGCGGGCGGTCAGCATCAGGATCGGCACGTCCGAGGTGCGACGGAGACGGCGGCAGACCTCGATCCCGTCGATGTCGGGGAGCATGAGGTCGAGCACGATCAGGACCGGCTGCGTGGCCTCTGCCGTCGACAGCGCGTCTTCGCCGTTCGCTGCCACGTGCACGTCGTAGCCCGCGTTCTTGAGATAGAGCGAGACGAACGATGCGATCGACGCCTCGTCTTCCACGACGAGCACAGGCTGCGGTTTATGGATCGGCATCGTCCTTAGAGGATGCCAGACGCGTCCGTCAGTCCCGTTCTGCGGGCGGGCCGACGAGGTCGTACGCCGTGAGGGCGTCCGGGAGCGAGTGGTAGTCCTCGTCGTTCAGCGACAAGACGCCGTCGAAGAAGACGCCTGCCGCGGGATCGCCGGTGCCGTCCAGGAGGCCGCGCCCTCGACCGACGGCGCTCAGGTGGATGCCACGGCCTTCGAATCGCACATGGACGAGCCCGCCGGTGACGCGAAGGCGGATGTCCTTACCTGAGTAAATCGTCGTCTTCTGGTTGCGAGAGACGGTGCGCCTCTCTGCGCCGAGGACGATCGGGCGGCGAGCGTCGTTCGGATTCGGATCGGTGACGGTGAGCTTGCCGTTCGCGATGCGGCCGATCATCGTCCCGCGGGAACTGAGCTGGACCAGGCCTTTGGCGTCGCGGACGGAGAGGGTTCCGTCACCGGGCGCGGCGGCCTCAGCAGGCGCGGCCCCGAGCACGACGAGAAAGCAGAGCAGGATAAGGATTCGGCGGGTTCGCACAGGCTCAGTATGCCCCGTCACCTTGTGGCTCGAATGAGGGAGTTGTAAGGAAAACCTTAAGTCGCCCAGTAGATTTGGGCCTGTGGACGAGCTAGCCGAGTTCGGGGCGGTTGTGCTCGTCGTTTCCGGAGGCGTCTTGCTAGCGCTCGTCGCCAGCAAGCTCAGCGAAGGGTTTCCGGTCCCGGCGCCTGCGCTCTTCCTGCTTGCGGCAGCGGCGATCCCGGTCGTGGTCCCCGAAGTGCGCACCGTCGAGCGGATCGGTGTCGTCGCGCTGATCATCATCCTCTTCGACGGGGGAATGCACATCGGCTGGCGGCGATTCCGCCGCGCTGCGGTGCCCGATCGCCTCGCTCGGCATCGTGGGCACGTTCGCGACGGCCGCGGTGATGGCGTTCTGCGCCCACTACCTCTTCGGCTTCGACTGGACGACGGCCTGGATCATCGGCGCCGGCCTGTCGCCCACCGATCCTGCCGTCATGTTCTCGATCCTCGGGAACAAGAAGATCACGCGGGCGCACGGGCACGATCCTCGAGGGCGAATCCGGGATGAACGACCCCGTCGGCGATCGCCCTGATGATCGGCATCCTCGAGTTCGCGACCGAGGACGGCGGCTCGGTCTGGACGATCTTCACCGAACTTCATCGTGGAGATGGGCGTCGGGCTCGCCGTCGGCATCGCCGGCGCGGCTGCGCTCCTGCTCTTCATGCGCCGGGTCGAGCTGCCGAGCGAGGGTCTCTATCCGATGCGAACGCTTGCCGCCGCAGGCGTCATCTACGGCCTCGCGTCCGTCTTGCGCGGCTCGGGCTTCCTCGCCGTCTTCATCGCCGGCCTGGCGCTGGGCGACGTCGAGGCTCCGTTCAAGACCGCAGATCCGGCGGTTCCAAACGACTCTCGCGAGCCTCGCCGAGATCGTCGTCTTCGTGGCCCTCGGGCTGACGGTCGACGTGAGGGAGCTCGTCGACGACAAGGTCTGGCTGGACGGCCTCCTGCTGGCCATCATCGCTCGCCTTCGTCGCGCGACCGCTTGGCGCTGGCGCCGCTCCTGCTGCCGTTGCGACTGCGCATAGGCGAGCGGCTCTTCGTCGCTTGGAGCGGATTGAAAGGCGCCGTGCCGATCCTGCTCGCCGCGTTTGCGATCCTCGCCGAGGTCGAGGACGCGCGGCGCGTCTACGAGATCGTGTTCGTCGTCGTCGCGTTCTCCGTTGTCGTGCAGGGCTCGAGCATCCCATTCGCGGCGCGCCGCCTGGGCGTGCGCATGAGACCGGCGTGATCCGGCTCGCGCTGATGTTGCTCCTCGGAGCGCGAGGGCCCGCGTTGCAAGACCTTCGCGTCGAGAGCAAGCCGCCGTTCGCCGGCGACCGCCGGCTGCTGGCCACCATCAGCCCGAACGGCGACGGCCTGCGCGACCGCGCAGTCGTCCGGTTCCGGTTGAGCCGAGGCGCAATCGTCCGCCTGGACGTCGTTCGCACCGACACGCTCCGGCCGGGGAAGCCGCAGAAGATCGTGTTCTCCGTTCGGCGGCGGATGCGCGCCGGGGCGCGGCAGCTCGTCTGGCGGCCGGGGCGGGAGATCGAGCCGCGCACGTACCTCCTGAGGCTCACGGTGGACGGGCGTGTCTACACGAACCTTCCGGGACGGCGGTGCCGTCGCGCCGGTCGTGCGCGTGCAGGGGATCGAGGCGGAGTTCCCCCGGCGCAGCTACGCGCCGGGCGAGCGGGCCGACCTCCGGATCGCCACCGACGCACGCGACCTGCGCCTGCAGGTGATCCAGTACACGAGCCAGGTCGGCCCTCGCGGAGGCGACTTCAGGGTCGCCGGCACGGCGATGACCGCTCCGGTTCGGGTCGACTGGAGCGCGCACCGGCACCGTCCGGCTCCACTCAGGTTCATTCGCGCCGGCGACTGGCCGAGCGGCCTCTACTTCCTGCGGTTGAGCGCCCAGGACGGGCGGGTCGGCTACTCCCCGTTCGTCGTCCGCACGCGCGCGCCGCGCGCACGCGTCGCGCTCGTCCTCTCGACCAATACCTGGCAGGCGTACAACTTCTGGGACGCCGACGGCGACGGCTGGGGCGACAGCTGGTACGTGAGCGGCAAGAACCGCTCCGTCGATCTCACACGGCCGTACCTCGACTTCGGCGTGCCGTTCCGCTTCCGCGACTGGGATCTCGACTTCATCGCGTGGCTGAACCGGACCGGCAAGCGTGTCGATTTTCTCTCCGACGACGATCTGGAGCGCTTCGGCTCGGCACGCGAGCTCGCCGCGGCTTACGACCTCATCGTCTTCCCCGGCCATGCCGAGTACGTCACCGAGCGCGCGTATGACCTCGTGGGGCGCTACCGCGACCTCGGTGGGAATCTCATGTTCCTGGCGGCGAACAACTTCTTCTGGAAGGTGCGCCGCGAGGGGCAGCGGCTCTCGACGCGTGCGGCTGTGGCGCTCGCTCGGGCGGCCGGAAGCCGGGCTCGTCGGCGTGCAGTACGCGGCGAGCGACTACGGCGCGCACCAGGCGGGGTACCGGGTGAGCGGCGCCGAGCCGTGGGCGTTCGCCGGGCACTGGGCTTCGTGAGCGGCGACATCTTCGGCCGGTACGGGATCGAGATCGACGCGCGGAGTGCCGCCTCGCCGCCCCAGACGCGCGTCCTGGCGACGATCCCGGACGTGATGGGCCCGGGCCGCTCGGCCGAGATGACCTACTACGAGACGCCGGCGGGCGCCAAGGTGTTCGCGGCGGGCTCGCTCAACTTCGCTGCGTCGATCGGCGAGCCGGTCGTCGCCCAGCTGGTCGAAAACCTCTGGGCGCGCCTCTCACGCCCCTAGGAACATGTCCGGTGCCAGGCACCGGACATGGCCGCGCTCACGCGCGATCTTGTGGTGCCTGCTTTGTTTGCTCGCCGCTACTCGTAGCTGAAGAAGCCTTGGCCGCTTTTGCGGCCGAGGTCGGCCTGTGCGGCCATGTCTCGCAGGCGCTCCGGCGGTGCCATCCGCTCCTCGCCCAGCGCGTCGTGCAGCGCTTCCGAGGCGTGGATGTGGATGTCGATGCCGACCAGGTCGACGAGCGCGCACGGCCCCATGGGCCAGCCCGCACCGTTCGTCAGCGCCTTGTCGAGGTCCTCGGGCGCTCACTCCCGCCTCGTCCAGCACGCGCACGCAGTCGTTGAGGAGCGGGATCAGGATCCGGTTGACGATGAAGCCGGGCGTGTCGTTGCAGCGGACGGGCTCCTTGCCGGCGCTCTCTGCCCACTCGTAGGCCGCATCGACGGCTTCGTCGGCCGACTTCTCGGTCCGCACGATCTCGACGAGCGGCAGCAACGGCGCCGGGTTGAAGAAGTGCATGCCGATCACGCGCTCCGGACGCTCGGTCGCCTCGGCGATGTCGGTCACGGAGAGCGCTGAGGTGTTCGACGCGAGGATCGCCTCGGGCCGCGTGATGCGGTCGAGCTCGGCGAAGAGCTCCCGCTTCGCGCCGAGCTCCTCGACGATCGCTTCGATCACGAGGTCGCAGTCCGCGAGGTCGGCGACCTCGGTCGTCGTCTCGAGCCGGCCGAGCATGGCATCGCGATCGCGGGCGACATGCGATTCTTCTCGACTGCGCGGCCCAGGTAGTGACCGACCTGCTGCCGCGCTCGCTCGCCGAGCTCGTCGCTGACCTCGCGACCGATCACCTCGTGGCCGGCCTGGAGGGCGACCTGCGCGATCCCGGCGCCCATCGTCCCCAAACCGACTACTCCGATCCGGCGAATTTCCATCGATCACGATGCTACGGAAAGAAAACAGGCCGCTGCTCCGTCTTGTGAGCACATGACGCGGCAACTCCTCATCGCACTCGTCCTCATCGGACTGGTCGTGCTCGCTTGCGGCGGAGCCCTAGTCCAGATCGCGAGAGGGAAGCCCCCGGCGCTCCTGTCGCGCCGGACCCCCGCGTTCGGTTAACCCTGGGTCGCCGTCACGCCGCGGCAGCGGGACGGCGACCAACGGGGTCTCACTCAAACTTCGTCAGACCCGCTCGATGACCCCGGCGAGCGCCTGGCCGAAGCCGATGCACATCGTCGCCACGCCGTAGCGCGCCTCGCGGCGCTCGAGCTCGTTGACGAGCGTCGCCGTGATCCGAGCTCCCGTCGCGCCCAGCGGGTGGCCCAGCGAGATGCCGCCGCCGTTCGGGTTGATGTCGTCCATGCGCTCGGTCAATCCCGCGTCAAGCGCGAACTGGAGCACGACGCACGCGAAGGCCTCGTTGACCTCGATCACCGAGACGTCGTCCCAGCCGATGCCCGCCCGCTCGAGGGCCCGCTGGCAGGCCTGCGGGTTGCCGTGCAGCATCCGGTACGGATCGACGCCCGCGAGCCCGAACGAGACGAACCGCGCGCGCGGCTTCAGCCCGAGCTCGCGACGCCTTGCGCTCGCTCGCGATCAGCACCGCGGCCGCGCCGTCGCAGATCTGGCTCGAGTTCCCGGCGGTGACCTTGCCGTCGGGAAGGAACGCGGGCTTCAGGCCGGCCAGAGCCTCAGCGGACGTGTCGCGGCGCGGTGTCTCGTCGACCGCGAAGAGCGTGCCCACGTGCGGGTTCTGCACCTCGACGGGAACGATCTCGTTCTCGAAGCGGCCCTCGTCGATCGCCGCGGCTGCGCGGCGGTGCGACTCGAGCGAGACCGCATCGAGCTCCTCGCGCGACAGCCCCCACTCCTCGGCGATCGCCTCCGCCGAGAGCCCCTGCGGCACGATCTGCCACCGCTCCAGAAGCTTTTCCGAGAGGTCGCCGCCGTTCGACCCCATCGGGACGCGGGACATCATCTCCACCCCTGCCGAGACGACGAGATCGAGCTGCCCGGACCAGATCGCGGTCGCCGCGTTGAAATTGGTCTGCATCGACGAGCCGCACTGGCGATCGACCGTCGTCCCGCACACGGTTTCGGGCCAGCCGGCGACCATCGGCGCCATCCGGCCGATGTTCCAGCCCTGCTCCCCGATCTGAGTCACGCAGCCGAGCTGGACGTCCTCGACCTCGGCCGGATCGACGTCCTGCCGCTCGACGAGCGCGTTCAGAACCTGCCCGGCGAGCTCGTCGCCGCGAATCGAGGACAGCGTCCCGTTCTTCCGCCCGATCGGCGAGCGAACGGCGTCGACGATCAGCGCCTCTGATGTCCAGCTAGCCATTGACCACAGAGTAGAGGCGCCACTCGCCGGGGACGCCCTTGAGCTCGTGCACACCGCGATCATCGAACTCGATGCCCGAGCCTGCGACGAGATCCTTGACGGTTCCCGAGACCAGCACCTCGCCCGGGGCCGCGGCAGCGGAGACTCGCGCGCCGACGTTGACCGCCAGCCCCGCGAGCTTGTCCCCGACGCGCTCGCACTCGCCCGTATGGATGCCGACCCGCACCTCTATTCCAAGCGAGCGGACGTCGGCGGCAACGGCGCGTGCGCACTCGATCGCCCGGCCCGGCCCGTCGAAAGTGGCGAAGAACCCGTCCCCTGCCGTATCGAGCTCGTCACCCCGGAACTCGGACAACCGATGTCGCACGACAGCGTGATGGCGTTCGAGCAGATCGCGCCAGGCCCGGTCCCCGAGCTGCGCTGCTCGGTCGGTCGAGCCGACGATGTCGGTGAAGAGAACGGTTGTCAGCACACGGTCACGCGGCGGAGGCGTGCGGATTTCGGAGAGAAGCTGCTTCGTCTCGCTTACGGACACAACATTGGCCTCGTCGTCGACCCAGTGATAGATGCTCCGGAGACTCGACGGCAGCTCGACGAGGCGAGCGCCGGGGATCCGGTCGGCGACGTACTGGGCAGGCCCGCGCTGCGCCTCGCTGGAGAGAACGATTGTCGGAACGCGGACGACGGGGAGAACATCGCTCACGTCCGAGTCCCTCATCATCCGGAAGAAGGCGACGGCGGAGCCGGGGCTCAACCCCCGCCTCATATGGCTGATGAACCAGGCGCGGAACTCGGGGTCTTCCCGCTGTGCGGGCGACCATTCGGCGAGCAGATCCTCGAGGAAGTCGGTTCGCCCCCAGCCTTCCCGGATCTGCGCGAGCCGGCTCCTCCACTCGGCATCGTCGGGCTCCCACGGATAGTCCGTAGTTCGCCGACCCTTGGCGGTCGGATCGAAGAGGACGAGCCCTGCCGTGCGCTCGGGGTAGCTGGCCGCGAACAGGACGGCGAGCCGAGCGCCTTCCTGCGCTGTCCACAGCACGGCCTGCTCAGCCCCAATTGCATCCATGACAGCGCGCAGGTCGTCCATCCGCGTCTCCAGGGTCGGCACGTCGCGAACTCGGTCCGAGAGCCCCGTGCCTCGTTTGTCGATCATCGTCACGCGTGCGAACGAGGCGAGCTCCTCGATGAACCGCACGAGGAGCGGCTGTTCCCAGACCGATAGGAGGTCGCCGGCGAATCCACGGACGAACACGACGTCCTCCGGGCCGTCACCGACCGTCTGGTACGCGATCGCCACGTCACCGCTCCGGGCGTAGCTGACGTCTGGGACATCCACGGACGTATCCTCCCACCATGGCCGCGACCGTCGACCGAACGGAAGCTGCTGATCGGCGGCGAATGGGTCGAGACCGGCGACTGGCTGGAGGTGCGCTCGCCCTACTCCAACGAGGTCGTGGGCCAAGTCGCGACCGCGGGCGCGAAGCAAGCCACGCTGGCTGTTGACGCCGCCGAGCGCGCCATGCGCGACCCGCTACCGGCACACAAGCGCGCCGAGATCCTCGTCAAGGTCGCCGGCCTCCTGGGCCGCCGTCACGACGAGATCGCCCGCGTCATCTCGGAGGAGGCCGGCAAGCCGCTCAAGCAGGCGAAGGTCGAGGTCAGCCGAGCGATGTCGACCTTCACGTTCGCGGCCGTCGAGGCCCGCAAGCTGGCGGGCGAAATGATCCCGATGGACGCGTCGCAGGCCGGTGAGGGCAAGCTCGCCTTCACGCTTCTGCAGCCGGTGGGGATCGTCGGCGCGATCAGCCCCTTCAACTTTCCGCTCAACCTCGTCGCGCACAAGCTCGCGCCCTCGCTCGCCGCCGGTTGCGCCGTCGTGCTCAAGCCTGCGAGCCAGACCCCGCTGTCCGCCCTCCTACTGGCTGAGCTCGAGACCGAGGCCGGCCTGCCGCCCGGCTGGCTGAACGTCATCGTCGGCCCCGCTTCCGAGATCGGCGACGTGCTCGTCGCAGACGATCGCGTGAAGGCGATCAGCTTCACGGGGTCCAGCGACGTCGGCTGGCGGCTGAGGGAGCGCGCGCCGCGGAAGAAGGTCCTCCTCGAGCTCGGCAACTCGACGCCGGTGATCGTGCAGGGCGACGCCGACCTCGATGTCGCCGCCGAGAAGCTCGCCGCGAACTCCTTCTCGTTCGCGGGCCAGAGCTGCATCTCGACGCAGCGGATCTACCTGCAGAAGTGGATCACCGACGACTTCATGGAGCGGTTCATCCCCAAGGTCGAGGCGCTCGTGGTGGGCGATCCCACGGAGGAGGAGACGGACGTCGGTCCCGTCGTCGACGACGGGTCCAGGGACCGGATCCTCGAGTGGATCGACGAGGCCACGAACGAGGGTGCGACGATCCTCACCGGAGGCTCGGTGCTCGAGGGACGTCTCATCAAGCCCACCGTGCTCGGGAACGTCAACCTCGGCATGAAGGTGTGCCGCGAGGAGGTCTTCGGCCCGGTCGTCACGATCGACAGCTACGACACCCTCGACGACGCGATCCTCCTGGCCAACGGCACGCGCTACGGCCTGCAGGCGGGGATCTTCACGGACAGCCTCCCGTCGGCCCTCCGGGCGGCCCAGCAACTCCGGTTCGGCGGCGTGACCGTCAACGAGGCGCCGACCTTCCGTGCGGACCAGATGCCCTACGGAGGGGTGAAGGACTCGGGGAACACGCGCGAGGGGCCTGCCTACACCGTGCGCGAGCTGAGCGAAGAACGCGTTGTCGTCATCGACCTCTGAGTCGCGGCGGCTACGCGTAGCCGACCGCTCGTATAGACTCGCGCCGCTTTCAATGGCAGGACCATCGCTGCTCGACCGTTTCCGCAGGCGGCCCGCGGATGCAGCCCCCCAGGCCGCACCCCAAGCGCCTGCGACGCCCCAGGGCCGAGTCCCGGCGCCTGGCGCGCTTCGCCGTGAGCGCAGGGCGCTCGTCCGGACGCGCGAGGAGCGCATCCGCGACCTGGGCGGCCTGATGCTCGAGATGTATCGCCGCGACCGGTTCCGCCAGGATCTGCTCGTCGAGCAGTGTCTCGAGGTGGTCACGATCGAGGAGCGTCTTCGTGACATCGACTCGCTGCTGGAGGCGGCGGTCACGGCCCGTCGCCAGGGCCTCAGGGCATCCGCTGCGAGTGCGGAGCGCCAATCCTCTGGGGCTCGCACTTCTGCGCGAACTGCGGGCGCCCGGTCGGCGAGGAGCCGATCGTCTCGTGCCCGAGCTGCGGCAACGCGCTGGCGGCCGATGCGCGCTTCTGCCCCCACTGCGGCGCGGCCGCGCCCGAAGAGCCGCAGGCGCAGGCCGGTAACGGCGCCCCTGCGGACGAGAGCCAGGGCGAGGGCGAAGCCGAGCGCCCAAGCGATTCCTGGGAGCGCTAGCTCTTGTCGGCAATGCCGCCTGAGCCCCCGGACGAGCCGCCCGTACCACCACCTCCGCCGACCGTCGTCGAGGGCGGAAACTGCCCCCGGTGCGGAACGCCGTACGAGCCGTACCAGGAGTACTGCCTGGAATGCGGCCTACGGCTTCCGTCCAGGACGGGCGTCGTGGCCGTGCTCGCTCACCACTGGCAGCGCCGGCTGCCCTGGTATCCGGGCGACTGGATCTGGCCGGTGCTCCTCGGGCTCGTCATCGCCGCGCTCGCCGCAACTGGGGCGATCCTCGCTACCCGCGACGACGACTCCCCGACCAGCACGCAGGTCGCCACCGGGCCGTCAACCGAGCCCGTGGACACGGTGCCCAACGAGACGACGCCGACCGGCACGGGCGTCGGAACCGCCTCCGGCCGACACCGACACCGAGCCGGTCGAGCCGGAGCCGCCGCCGCCAGGGGCCGGCGGGCTCGTGGAGTGGCCGCCCGGGCAGACCGGGTACACGATCGTCCTGGCCTCACTCCCGGAGAGCGCCGGGCGCACTGCGGCCGTCGGCGCCGCCCAGAAAGCCTCGCAGGCGGGCCTGACCGACACCGGCGTGCTCAACTCATCGGACTACTCGAGCCTGCATCCCGGCTACTGGGTCGTCTTCAGCGGGATCTTCGACACGCTCGACGAGGCGAAGAAGCGCCCTCGACACCGCGCGGGGAACCTACCCGCAGGCGTACACGCGGCAGATCGCCCAGTAACTAAGCGGCTACGCTCGAGCGCTCTAGGTGCTGGTGCGACGGGCAGTAGTCGCGCTCGGGCAACGGCGTGCGCTGGCACGGCTTGCCCTTGCGAGTCGTCGCGTGGCAGCGCGGGACGCCGCCGTCGAACGCGCCGGCCTCGATCTGCTCCTCGATGAAGGACACCGCTGCGGTGACGCCCTGATCGACCGCCCAGGCGACCTGCGCCTGCGCCGTGATCGGGAAGTAGCGCCTGATGTCCTGGAAGAGCGACCGCTCCGGCTTGGCGAAATAGTGCGGGTCGCGGGCGAGCCGCTCCATCGTCTGCTCGCACGCCTCGAGCACCGCGCGCCGGTACACGACCTGTGTGCTCGGTGTCACATACGGGTCGACCAGATCCTTGATTGAGCGATAAATGGCTCGCGAGTACTGATACATGCTGTTCTGGATCAGGAGGGTTCGTTCATCCATCTCAAGTGTGCCGGTCATGGTGTTAATCCCCCGCAAAGCTCTGTTAACCGCGGATTAAGTCCCTCTCTCATACCCAACTCCCGGCCGAATATAACGCCTTCGAGGCGCTGTTACAAACTCCCCGCCAGGGTTGACTTCCTTGGCAACACACGGGCGCCCATCCCCCAGCCTGGGGTCGATACGCGACAATGGCGACGCCGTGTCCCACGACACCGACAAGCTCATCCGCCAGCTCTCACTCGTCGCCTACCTGATGGCCGAGCGCCGCGCGCTGACCGCCCGCGACGTCAAGCAGAACGTCGAGGGCTACTCCGAGATGTCCGACGAGGCCTTCGCCCGGCGCTTCTACTCCGACCGCGCCGAGCTCCTCGGCCTCGGGGTCCCCCTCGACTCCCAGCGCGACGAGTTCACGGGCGAGGAGCTCTACAACCTTCGCTCTGAGCGGTACTTCCTGCCGCCGCTCGAGCTCACCGACGACGAGCTCGCCGCACTACAGACCTGTCTCTATCTCCTCGAGGGCCAGTTCGCCTACGCCGAGCCGCTCCGGCTGGCGCTGCAGAACCTCGCGCTCGGACGGCCGGGGTTCGCGCAGGCGCCGACGCAGGTCGCGCGCGCGGTCGAGCTCCACGATCCCGGGTACTCACCCGAGCTCCCCGGGCCGGCTGGCGAAGCTCGAGGGTGCCATCTCCAAGAACCGCACCGTCAAGTTCACGTACTGGTCGATCCAGCGCGACAAGGAAAAGGAGCGGACGGTCAACCCGTACTCGCTGCTGTTCCACAGCGGCCAGTGGTACGTGATCGGGCACGATCTCGACCGCGACAAGGTGCTGACCTTCCGCGTCTCGCGGATCCGCGGCGACATCCGCCTGGCGAGCCGTCGTGAGCGCGATTTCCGGCTCCCGGAGGACTTCGACGCCGACGAGTACCGCCTGCCGCCCAACTGGCAGGTCGGTGAGAGCCAGGGTGAAGCTCGCATCGAGGTCGGCGGCGACACCGCCTGGTGGGTCGAGCGCATCTACGGCCGCCACGGGAAGCTCGAGGGCGGCGCCTTCGTCACGCCGTACTCGAGCCTCGCGCTCCTGGCCTCGTGGATCCTGAGGCAGGAAGGCCGCGCCGTCCCGGTCTCGCCGCCCGCGCTTCGCCGCGAGGTCCAGGACGGCCTGAAGCTCGTCCAGGAGCGGCACGAAGGCGATCCGCCAAAAGTGGCCGCCGACGCGGCGGTACCGAGCACGGAAGGGGCAGACGAGCGTCCCGCCAGCCCGGTGCCGGCGGAACGATTCGGCCTCCTGCAAGCCCTGCTCGCCTACCTGCTCGACGCGTGTGGAGAGGAAGGCTCAGCCGTCATTCCGGCAGCCGACCTCCTGGAGCGCTTCAACCTCCCGGAAGAGTCGCTCGACGAGCACCTTCAGCTCCTGAACCTCGTCAATTTCGGAGGCGGCTGTTACGCCGTCTACACCGAGCTCCACGGCGACCAGATCCACGTCGACAAGGAGCTCTTCGGCGACACGTTCCGGTCACCCCCGCGGCTGACGCCACTCGAGGCCCGCGCGATCCGGCTCGCGCTCGAGTTCGTGGGCCCGATGATCGCCGCCGACGCCCATACGCCGCTCGACCGCGTCCGCCGCAAGCTCGAGGAGACCTTCGGCCAGGTGGATCTCTCCCAGACCGCGGAGCCCCAGCTCGACCGCGCCGAAGAGCGGCTCGTCGGCACGCTCTCCGAGGGAATTCGCCAGCGCCGGCTCGTCGAGATCGAGTACCAGAAGGAAGAAGAGGAAACGCTCTCGACGCGGATCGTGGAGCCCCACGTCCTCGAGCGGCGCGTGCCGCACTGGTACGTCCACACCTGGGATCGCGGGCCGGACGCGCAGCGTTCGTTCCGTCTCGACCGCATGCGCAGCGCTCGGTTGCAACGAGAGAAGTTCGATCCTCGCCCCGAGTTCGAGATCAAGGAGCTCTCCGGGCCGATCGCGCGGATCTGGTACTCGCCGAAGATCGCGCGCTGGAAGGTCGAGGAGGGAGCGAAGCCGCTGAAGGACGGCGCCGCGCTGAGCGAGCGGTCGGTCGGAAGCGAGGAGTGGCTGATCGGCGAGATCCTGTCCGACCGCGGCGAGTCCGTCCTCCTGGAGCCGGAGGCCCTGCGTGAGCGGGTGGCGCGACGTGCCCGCGAGCTGGCCAAGGAGATGAAGGCGAGCCGCGTGCCGCTGCGAAGGCCTAGCGTCGAACGCTTCTTCCCAGCGCGACAAGCCAGCGCTCGACGGCTTCGGCACCGGTGAGGGTCTGAGCCACGACGCATAGTACGGGCACGCCTGCGAAAGGCTCCACGAATGGATGTTCGCCACCCGATCTTGGCACGAGATGATCCGCGGCGATACCGGCGAGCAACTCTGGGTCGATCGCGAAGGGCTGAGCCGAGAGCTCGACCGGGTTCGAGACCGAAAGGGTCCGCTGCTCTATTCGCGGGAGGCGGGCGACACAGAGCCTCCGGCGCACATCGAAGAGACGTTCGGGATCATCCTCGAGAGCGAGCCCGGCTCGATCCAGCTGCTCGACGAGCCGCATCCCGAGGCACTGCTGCCGCCCGAGCAGCGGCGCACCTTGACCAAGAACTAAGCCTCTAATCGACCGGCAGCGCGAGCGTGAACGTGGCGCCCTGGCCTTCGCCCGACGCCACCTCGAGCGTGCCGCCGTGGGCCTCCGCGATCGAGCGGGCGATGAAGAGGCCGAGCCCGGTCCCCGGCTTGGCGTGCTCGCCGCTCACGCGGCCGAACTTCTCGAAGATCAACGCCCTGTGCTCGCTCAGGATGCCTGGGCCCCTGTCTCGCACCGCCACCGTGATCCGCCCGTTGTTCGCGAACGCCTCGACGTTGACCTCAGCGCCGGCCGGTGAGTACTTCACGGCGTTGTCGATCAGGTTCGTGACCACCTGCCGGAGTCGCTCGCGGTCGCCGCGCAGAGTCGGCAGCGGAGCGGTCACGTCGGCGCGCACGGCGACCTCGTCCTGGCTGCTCTCGGCCGCCGCGGCCGACTCGCGGACGATCTCGCCGATGTCCAGGTCGCTGAACGTGTAGCTGAAGGTCCCGGACTCGATCCGCGAGGTGTCGAGCACGTCCCCGACGAGCTCGGCGAGCCGGTTCGTCTCGTGGTCGATCAGCGCCAGGAAGGAGTCGCGTTGCTCCGGCGTCAGGTCGCGCCAACGCACGCGCAGCGTCTTCGCCGAGCCGATCACGGACGCCATCGGGCTCCGGAGCTCGTGCGAGACGAGCGAGACGAAGTCGGCGCGCAAGGCCGAGAGCCGCCGCAGCTCCTCGACGGTCGTCCTCTCCGCTTCGTAGGCGCGGATGTTCTGCACGGTCGCCCCGAGGAAGCGCCCCAGCAGGGACACGAGCTCGATCTCCTCCTCGCTGAAGGAGTCGGGCTCGACGCGGACGATCGAGATCATCCCGACCGCGCGGGCGCCGACGAGAAGCGGAGCAGCGAGACGGCAGCGCAGCCCGAGCTCGCCGAACTCGTGCTCCTCCGGGTAGGCAGGCTCCTGCATATCGCGCCTGTAGACGGTTGGGCGCCGGCCAGCACATCCTCGAGGAGCGAGCCCTGCGACCGTCTCCGCGCGTCCCGATCGGGAAGACGGTGTCCGCCCCGGCGCCGGCAGCGGCCATCACCCGCGCGTGCCGTCGTCGGCGAGAACGATCGCAGTGCGGTCGAAGCCGAGCAGGCCGCGCAGCTCCCGGATGAAGGCTGCGAAAGCCTGGTCGAGGTCGAGCGACGACCCGAGGGCCCTCGCGCACCGGTTAGCGGCGTCGAGAACGTCCACGCGCCGGCCCAGCTCGTCGCGGAAGCCCTTCGGCTTCGCCGGCGCGCTCCTCGGCGAGCTCGGTCTCGCGAGTCAGCCGATTGACGAGCCAGCCGACGACCAGGCCCATCAGGAGACCGAGCCCGAGCGGGAACGTGATGTGGTTGGCTGGCGAACTCCGGCGGGGCGAAGCGGTCGGCGCGGAAGAGCTCGGTTCCGACAAGGACGGGGAGCAGGGCGAGCGGCATCACGATTCCGCCGACGAGGCCGTAGCGAAGCGCGGCCTCGACCACGGCGAGGTAGAGGAGCTGCCGGACCGGCGTCCCCGCCTCGAACGAGAAGACGAAGCAGTACGCCGAGATGACCACCGTGTTGAACGACAGCGAGGCGAAACCGATGATCCGTTGGGCCCGCTCGCCGAAGGGCCGGCGGTCGATGAAGAAGAACGCGGCCGCACCGACCGCCAGAGCCGCTGTCGTCAACCAGGCGGCGAGCTCGTGGCCGGCGGGGTAGTCCTGGACGAAGACCGCGACCTCGAAAACCGCCCAGGGGACCGTGGCGAGGCGGATCACGGAGATCCAGCGCTCGAGGTCCCAGCGGCGGCGCAACTCGGTCACCTAGGTCGCCGTCCTCTCCGCGATCCGTCCGAGAGCCCACTCGGCGTGCTCCCGCAACAACGGGTCGTCGCCCTCGAGGAACGGCTCGATATCGGCACGATGCTCTGGCCCACCGGTGTTGCCGAGGGCCACGAGTGCGTTTCGGCGGAGGTAGCGCGCGTCCTTCCTCGGCACGAACAGGCGGTCGTAGCGGGCCTGCAGCTCGTCGTCGCCTGCCTGGAGCCACTCGACGAGCGAGACGTGAGGCTCGGCCCCGGCGGGCGGCGCCTGACCCGCGCGACGCTTCTCGATTCCCTCTGTTCCACGGGCAGACGTCCTGGCAGATGTCGCAGCCGTACACCTGCGCGCCGAGCGGCTCGCGGTACTCCTCCGGGATCGGCGCTGCAGCCTGCGTCCAGTACGAGAGGCACTTGGTGGAGTCGAGGACGCCAGGCTCGTCCAGCGCGCCCGTCGGGCACGCATCGATGCACAACGTGCACGAGCCGCAGGCGAAGGGCATCGGCTCTCCGGCGTCGATCTCGACCTCGGTGATGAGGGTGCCGAGCACGACCCAGGATCCATGGCGCCGCGTGATCAGCAGCGTGTTCTTGCCGTAGAAGCCGACGCCGGAGCGCGCGGCGGCCTCGCGGTCGACGTGCTGGTTCTCGTCGACGAGGACGCGGTAGTCGCCGCCGAGACGCCGCCCGAGCGCGTCGAGCTTCTCGCGCAGCTCCGCGTAGGCGTGGAACCACGTGTAGCGAGGCAGCCTCCCCTGCCCCGGTTCGATCGGCGGCTCCTCGCTCCAGTAGCCGAGCGCGGCCGAGACGACGGTGCGGGCGTCCGCCAGGAGCGTCTCGGGATGGCAGGAGACGTCGCGGCTGCGCCATCGTGAAGCGCATGTCCGCGAACAGGCCGCGCTCGCCGCGCTCGCGGATGTGTCGCTCGGTGTCCTCGTAGGGCTCAGCGGGCGCGGCGCCGACGACGTCGATCCCGAGCTCCGCCGCGAGGCGCTCGAGTTCCATGGCTGTCACGCAACGCATTCTGCCTACCATCGCGAGCGATGAAGGCAATCCGCATCCACGAGGACGGCGGGCCCGAGGTGCTCCGCTACGAGGATGCGCCCGATCCCGAGCCCGGGCCCGGAGACGTCCTCGTCGAGCTGCGAGCGGCCTCGCTGAACCACCTCGACCTCTGGGTCCGGCAAGGACGGCCCTCCGTCCCCAAGCCGCGCATCCTCGGCGCCGACGGCGCCGGCCTCTCCGACGGCCAACGCGTCGTCATCAACCCCGGCGTCGAGCACGGCGACAAGATCACGGTCATCGGCGAGCACACGGACGGCACGCACGCCGAGTTGATCGCCGTGCCGTCGTCGAACGTCTATCCGATTCCTGACGGCCTGAGCTTCGAGGAGGCCGCCGCCTTCCCGCTCGTCTACGAGACCGCCTACCGCATGCTCGTCACCCGCGCGGGGCTCCGCGAAGGCGAGTGGGTTCTCGTCTGGGGCATCGGCGGCGGCGTCGCGACCGCGGCGAACTCGATCGCGCGGGCTCTCGGCGCGCGGACGATCGTCACCTCGAGCAGCGACGAGAAGCTCGCCGACGTCGAGGCCGACGCCAAGGTCAACCATGCCGCGCAGGACGTGGTGGCCGCCGTGAAGGAGGCCACCGGCGGCTACGGCGCGGACATCGTGGTCGAGCACGTCGGCGAGGCGACCTGGCAGCAGAGCCTGCAGGCCGCTCGCCAGGGAGGCCGCGTCGTCGTCTGCGGAGCCACGTCCGGCCCGAACCCGCCCGCAGCCCTGCATCGGATCTGGTGGAAGCAGCTGTCGATCCTCGGCTCGACGATGGGGACGAGAGAGGACTTCGAGGCGGTCTACGACCTCGTCGAGTCCGGCCGGGTCAAGCCGCTCGTGGACAAGATCTTCCCGCTCGTCGGAGGCCGCGGCGGCCCACGAGCGCCTGGAGAGCGGCGAGCAGCTCGGCAAGATCATCCTCCGGATTCCCGAATAGCTTGTAGGGTCGGCGAATGCAAATCGGCGACGTGCTCGGCGAGGCCTGGGGCCTCTACAAGAGATTCTTCTGGCAGTTCTTCCTCACCGCATTCGTCGTGTACCTGATTCTCGACCTGTTCTCGGCTCTCGCCAACGCGGCTGCAGGCGACAGCTTCGCTGCGGCCTCTTCTGGAGCCTGATCGCCGCCATCGCCGGCGTGGTCGGCTTCTTCTGGGTGCAGGGTGCTCTGGTCGAGGTCGTGCGAGACGTGCGCGACGGCCGCGCCGACCGAACAATCGGCGAGACCTATCAGGCCGTCTCCCCTCGTTTGCCCGCGCTGATCGTCGGCGGGATCCTCGCCGGGCTCGGGATCGGCATCGGATTGATCCTCTTCATCGTCCCCGGTCTCTTCTTGCTCACGATCTGGTCGATGCTCGTAGCGGTGATCGTGATCGAGGGCAAGTCCGCGGGCGAGGCCTTTGGGCGCTCGCGCGAGATCGTGCGCGGACACGGGTGGGAGGTGTTCGGGCTGATCATCGTGACGTTCGTCCTCGTCGCGGTCGCCTCCGGGGTGATCAGGCTTCTCTTCGCTCCCTTGCCGGACTTCTTCGACATCTGGCTCGGCTCGCTCGTCGGACATAGCCTCACCGTTCCGTTCGCCGCCGCCACGATTGACGACGGCGTACTTCAAGCTGACCGCGCCTGCGCCCGAGCCGGCCGCCGCGCCGCCGCCGCCGGCGCCGGCCGCCTAGCTACTCCGGCGTGACGTAGGCGGCCGTGAGGCCGCCGTCGACGAGGAACGTCGCCGCGTTCACGTACGACGACTCGTCGCTCGCCAGGAAGAGCGCCGCGTTGACGATCTCGCGCGGCTTCGCCAGCCGGCCCATCGGCAGGTGGATGCGCCGCCGCTCGTAGGCGGCGGGATCGTCCCCGAAGATCCGCAGCAGCAACGGCGTCTCGACCGGTCCCGGGCAGAGCGCGTTGACGCGGATCCCCTGACGCGCGAACTGGACGCCGAGCTCCCGCGACATCGACAGCACCGCGCCCTTCGACGCCGAGTAGGAGATCTGCGACGTCGCCGCGCCCATCAGCGCCACGAACGACGCGACGTTGATCACCGAGCCTCCACCCCGCTCCAGCAGGTACGGGATCCCGTGCTTGCAGCACAGATAGACACCCTTCGTGTTCACGTTCTGGACGCGATCCCAGGCGTCTTCCTCGGTCTCGAGGATCGAGTCGTCGTCCGGCGGCGAGATCCCGGCGTTGTTGTAGAGCACGTCGATCCCCCCGAACCGCTCCGCGGCGGCCGCGTACATCGCCTGCACGCTCGCCCCGTCGGCGACGTCGACCTGCACCGCCAGAGCGTCGCCCGCCTCGGAGGCGACCTGCTCGGCCGCGTGCGCCGTCGATGTCGGCCGCGCAGACCTGAGCCCCCTCCTCGGCGAAGACGATCGCCGCCTCGCGGCCCATGCCGCCGCCGGCCCCTGTGATCACCGCGACCTTGCCGTCGAGGCGGCCCATCAGGCGTCCGTCGCGAGGTACACGTTCTTGACCTCGGAGTAGCCGTCCATGGCGTGCATCCCGAGCTCGCGCCCGAAGCCGGACTGCTTGAACCCGCCGAAGGGCGTCGAGACCCGCACGGATGTATTGGAGTTGACGGAGAGCACGCCCGCATCGATCCCGCGGGCGACCCGGAATGCGCGTGCAGCGTCACGCGTCCAGATCGACCCGGACAGGCCGTAGGGCGTGTCGTTGGCCAGGCGGATCGCGTCCGCCTCGTCTTCGAACGGGATGACGACGGCGACCGGCCCGAAGATCTCTTCGCGCGCAGCACGGTCGTCGTTCGAGACTGGTGCGAGTACCGTCGGCGGAAACCAAAACCCTGGACCTCCTGGTGTGTTGCCTTGGTAGGCAACGTTACCGTCGACGTAGGACGACACGGTCTCGCGCTGGTCGGCCGAGACGAGCGGCCCCATCTCGGTCTCCGGGCTTCTCCGGATCGCCGAGCTTCACGCCCTCGGCCGCCGACACCAGCAGCTCGACGAACCGGTCGTACGCGGAACGCTCGACGAGGATGCGCGAGCGAGCGCAGCAGTCCTGCCCCGCGTTCCCGAACACGGCGTACGGCGCGCCGGCCGCTGCAGCCTCGAGGTCGGCATCGGCAAAGACCACGTTCGCCGACTTGCCGCCCAGCTCGAGCGTGACGCGCTTGATCGTCTCCGCCGCGCCCTTCATCACCTCGCGGCCGACCTCGGTCGAGCCGGTGAATCCGATCTTGGCCACGTCCGGATGCTCGACGAGCCGTCGCCCCACGACCGACCCGGGCCCGGCGACGACGTTCAGCACCCCCTCCGGAATCCCGGCCTCCAGCGCCAGCTCCGCGAGCCGAAGCGCCGTCAGCGGCGTCAGCTCCGCGGGCTTCAGCACGACGGTGTTGCCGGTGGCGAGCGCCGGCCCGAGCTTCCAGCTGGAGATCGCGATCGGGAAGTTCCACGGGACGATCAGCCCCACGACTCCGAGCGGCTCCCGGAAGGTCATGTCCACGCCCCCCGCCACGGGAATCGTCTCGCCGAAGTGCTTGTCGACGGCGCCCTGCGTAGAAGTAGAAGACCTCGGCGACCATCCCGACCTCGCCGCGCGAGTCGGCGATCGGCTTGCCGACGTTGCGGGTCTCCAGCAACGCGAGCTCCTCGGCGTGCTCCTCGACTGAAGCGGCGAGCCGCCTCAGGAGCCGGGCGCGATCAGCCGGCGCCACCGCGCGCCACGCGGGGAACGCCGCCTTCGCGGCCGCGACCGCCGCGTCCGTCTCCTCGACGCCGACCTCCGGCAACTCGGCGATCGTCTCCTCGGTCGCCGGGTTCACGACGGTGATCACGGTCGCTCTTTCCTGTACTGCGCGGCCTGCTCGACGAGTGCCTCGAAGAGCGCCATGTCCTCACCCTCCTCCGGATGCCAGAGAACGCCGACCGCGAAGCGCTTCGACGGATCCTCGAGCGCCTCGACGGTTCCGTCCTCCGCATACCCCGCCTCCCGCAGGCCTTCGCCGATTCGCCCGAAGCCCTGATGGTGGTGCGACTTGACCGGCGCGCGCTCGCCCAGGATCCCGCCGACGCGTGTGCCGGGCTCGAGCGTGACGTCGTGATCCGAGTACTCGCCCGGCGTGTGCTTGTGCTCCTCGTGGCCGAGCACCTCGGGCAGGTGCTGGACGAGATCGCCGCCGCGCGCGACGTTGAGCACCTGCGAGCCGCGGCACACGGCGAGCACCGGCATGTCGCGCTCGAGCGCAGCCGTCAGCAGGGCCATCTCGGCGCGGTCCCGCGCCTCGTGCACGCCCTGAGTCTCCGGGTGAGCCTCCGCGTCGTAGAGCGCCGGATCGAGGTCGGAGCCCCCGGAGAAGAGGATCCCGTCGAGCACCGCGAGGGTCTCCTCGATCGCGCCCTCGCTCGGCGGGATGACGAGCGGGCGGCCGCCGGCACGCTCGATCGCGCGCACATACGAGAGCGGGACGAGAGCAGCCTCCTCGACCCAGGCGCCCCACGTCACCTCCTCGGCGTACGAGGTGATGCCGACGACGGGCTTCATCCGCGCTCGAACATCCGCTCCCGCTCGTAGCAGGTCACCGCCTTGTCGAAGAGCTCCTGCTCGGTGCGGGCGTAGTTCAGGTAGTGGTCGACGACGTCGTCGCCGAGGGCGGCCCGGGCCATCGTCCCTGCCTCGAGCGCGGCGATGCCCTCGCGCAGCGAGTGCGGGAAGCGCTCGGCGTCGGACTCATACGCGTTGCCCTCGAGAGGCGGCGGCAGCTCGAGGCCCGTCCTCGATCCCGGCGAGGCCGGCCGCGAGCAGCGCTGCGAAGGCGAGATAGGGATTGACGTCTCCTCCCGGGATCCGCGTCTCGGTGCGCAACGCGCTTCCGTGGCCGACGATCCGGAAGCCGCACGTTCGGTTGTCGTGGCCCCAGGCGAGTGTCGTCGGCGCCCAGCTGCCGGCCGCGAAGCGCTTGTACGAGTTGATCGTCGGCGCGACGAAGATCGCCAGCTCCTTGAGATGCGCGATCTGCCCGGCGAGGTACTGCTTGAAGGCGTCGCTCTCCCCGGCGAACTGCGTTCTCGTCCCCGCGCCACAGGCTCGAATGGATGTGGCACGAGGAGCCGATCCACGTGTGGTCGGGCTTCGCCATGAACGTGACCGAGCAGCCGTTCAGGTGGGCGAGCTCCTTCGCGCCGTTCTTGTAGATGACGTGGTTGTCGGCCATCGTCAGCGCGTCGGCGTAGCGGAAGTTGATCTCGTGCTGGCCGGGCCAGGCCTCGCCCTTCGACGTCTCGACCCGGATGCCGGCTCCTTCCATCCCGTTCCGGACCTGGCGGATGAAGGGCTCGTCGTACGTGGCGGCGAGGATGTGGTAGTCGAGGATGTACGGGACCGACGGCGTCAGGTCGCGGTAGTGCTTCGCGTGCGCCTCCTCGTAGGTCTCCTTGAGCAGGAAGAACTCGAGCTCGGAGCCGAACATCGCCGTGTACCCGAGCTCGGCTGCACGGTCCACCTGGCGCTTCAGCACCTGCCGTGGAGAAGGTGCGACCGGAGAGCCGTCGAGCCAGGCGACGTCGGCCAGCAGGAGCGCCGTTCCTTCGAGCCACGGGATGCGCCGCAGGGTGGCCATGTCCGGCACGAGCCGAAGATCGCCGTAGCCGCGCTCCCAGCTCGCCATCTCGTAGCCCGGCACGGGGTCTCCCTCCATCTCGAGGGCGAGCAGGTAGTTGCAGCCCTCGACCCCGTGCTCGGAGATGTCTCCGTCGAGAAAATAGTTCGCGTGCAGGCGCTTTCCCATGAGGCGGCCCTGCATGTCGGTGAATGCGACGACAACGGTGTCGATCGAGCCGTCGGCCGCGCCCTGCTCGAGCTCCTTGGCTGTCAGCACGGAATAAGCCTACGTACCAACTCCGGGTCCAGGCGAGGAACGATCTCGTCCGCGGCTCCCAGGCGCTCCGGCCCCATCGTGCCGGTGACCGCCACGCAATGCAGGCCCGCTGCCTTCGCGGCGGCGACCCCGACGTCGGAATCCTCGACGGCCACGGCGTCCTCGGCGGGGATTCCGAGTAGCTCGAGGGCGCGCAGATATCCCTCTGGCGCAGGCTTCCCACGCTCGACGTCCTCTGCCGCGACGAGGCCCGAGACGGCGTCGCTCAGCCCGGCCGCCTCGAGCACGGTCTCGACCTCGACCCGGGCCGAGCCCGACACGACGACCACCGGCACGCGCTCGGCGGCGTTGCGCACGGCCTCGCGGGCCTCGGGGCTGACGGTCGCTCCATCGCCGGCGCGCTCGCGGTAGAGCTCGATCTTGCGCGCGACGACGTCGTCGTGGCCCGGCCCGAGCCACTGCTCCACGATCTCCGGGTCCGAGAGCCCGGCCAGACGCTCGTAGTACTCCTCGGTCGAGAGCGGCCTCCCCTGCTCGGCGAACAGCTCCTGGAGGATCGAGCACAGCAGCGCCTCGTCGTCCGAGATCGTGCCGTTGAAGTCGAGGAGGAGAGCGCGAATCGCCAAGAGGCGGAGTCTAGGATCGCCGCGTGGAACCGGAGGCGATCGCCGCGCGAGTCTGGCCGGGCCGAGAGGTCGAGCTCGAGCCGCTCGGCGGCGGGATCACGAACCGGAACTTCAAGGTCACCGTCGGGGGCGAGACGTTCGTGCTCAGGATCGGCGGCAAGGACACGGCCCTGCTCGGCATCGACCGCGAGGCCGAGCACGCGGCGACGCCGATCGCAGCCGACCTCGAGATCGGCCCCGAGGTCGTCGCCTTCCTCCAGCCCGAGGGATCTCTCGTCACCCGTTTCGTCGACGGGCAGCCCACTACCGGTGGAGGAGATGCGCCGGACCGAGACCCTGCGGCACGTGGCCGAGATGCTGCGGAGGCTTCCACGACGGCCCCGCCTTCCCCGTCACGGTTCGACTCGTTTCGCGTCGTCGAGGCCTACCTCGCGACCGCCGCGAGCCGGGGAGTTGCCACCCCGCGCGAGTACGAGCGGGCCAAGCAGACCGCGGATGAGATCGAACGCATGCGTGGGCCACGGCCCGCGCGCCCTTGCCACAACGATCTGCTCAACGCGAACTTCATCGCGCCAGGGCGAAACCATTCGAATCGTCGACTGGGAGTACGCCGGCATGGGCGACCGCTTCTTCGATCTCGCCAACTTCTCGGTCAACCACGAGTTGAGCGACGACCAGAACGAGCAGCTGCTGACGGCGTACTTCGGCGAGCTCGCGGAGGCAGGACCTGCAGGCGCTCCGCCTGATGCGGTTCATGTCCGATTTCCGCGAGGCCATGTGGGGCGTCGTCCAGCAGGGCCTGTCGGAGCTCGACTTCGACTTCGCCGGCTACGCGAACGAGCACTTCGCCAGGCTCGAGCGCACGGCAGCCGACCCCGCCTTCCGTGAGCTGCTGCAATGAAGGACCGGGCCCGCGCGGTCGTCATCGGCGGCGGAGTCGGCGGCGCGGCCGTCCTCTACTGGCTCGCCCGGCTCGGCTGGGAGGACGTCGTCCTGGTCGAGCGAGCCGACCTGACCAGCGGCTCGACCTTCCACTCCGCGGGGCTCGTCGGCCAGCTCCGCGGCTCGCTCAGCCTCACGAAGATGATGATCGCCTCGGTCGATCTCTACCGCTCCCTGGAGGAGGAGGTCGGCCTGGAGACCGGCTGGCACGAGGTCGGCTCGCTCCGGCTGGCGTCGTCGGAGGAGCGGATGGAGGAGCTCCAGCGCCAGGCCGGCTGGGCGCGGACGTTCGGGCTGCCGATCGAGCTGATCTCCGCCGAGGACGCCCAACGGCTGTTCCCGCCGATGTCCACGGAGGGCGTGCTCGGCGCCGCGCACATACCGACCGACGGCTACATCGACCCCAGCCAGCTGACGTTCGCGCTCGCCGAGGGCGCGCGGCGCCACGGGGCCGAGCTCCATACCAACACGCGCGTGACCGGAATCGGCGTCGAGCGCGGCCGCGTGACCGGTGTCGAGACCGACAAGGGCTCGATCGCCACGGAGGTCGTCGTCAACGCGGGCGGCATGTTCGCGGCGGAGATCGGCGCCATGGCGGGCGTCACCGTCCCGATCGTGCCGATGGCGCACGAGTACCTGATCACGCGTCCTTCCGGCCTGCCACTCGACCTGCCGACCATGCGCGACCCCTCGCTCCTCGTCTACTTCCGCGGCGAGTCGGGCGGGCTGATCATGGGCGGGTACGAGCGCAATCCCGCTCCGTGGGGTCTCGACGGCATCCCGCCGGACTTCAACGGCAAGCTGCTCGAAGAGGACTGGGACCGCTTCGAGGAGCTGATGAAGAACGCGATCGTGCGCGTCCCCGACCTGGAGGACGCAGAGGTCATCCGGCTCGTCAACGGGCCGGAGGCCTTCACGCCGGACGGTGAGTTCATCCTCGGCCCGTCGGACGTGCGCGGCTTCTGGGTCGCCGCCGGGTTCTGCGCGCACGGGCTGGCGGGCGCGGGCGGCATGGGCAAGCTCGTCGCGGAGTGGATCGTCGAGGGCCTACCGAGCCTCGACACCTGGGAGATGGACTCGCGGCGCTTCGGCCGTCACTACGCGCAGCCGGCAGTACACGCTCGAGCGCACGGTCGAGGTCTACTCGACCTACTACGACGTCAAGTACCCGGGCCACGAGCGGCAGGCCGGCCGGCCGCTCCGTCTCTCCCCCGCCTACCCTCGCCTCAGCGAGCTCGGCGCGTCTTTCGGCGAGAAGTCGGGCTGGGAGCGCCCGAACTGGTTCGAGCCGAACGCGGCCGCCGGCGACGAGTCGCTGCGGCCCGGCGGCTGGGCGGGCCGGCTCTGGTCACCCGCGATCGGCGCGGAGCACCGGGCGACTCGCGAGGCGGCCGCGCTGTTCGACGAGACCTCGTTCGCCAAGATCGAGATCGCCGGCCCGGGCGCGGCCGACTTTCTCGAGCGCCTCTGCGACAACGAGGTCGCCCGCGACGTGGGCGCGATCACGTACACGCAGATGCTGAACGAGCGTGGCGGGATCGAGTGCGACTTCACCGTGACGCGGCTCGCCGAGGATCGCTTCCGAATCGTCACCGGGACGGCCTTCGGCCAGCACGACCTCGCCTGGATCCGCTCGCATGCGCCCGACGACGGGTCGGTGGCCGTCGAGGACGTCACCTCGCGCTTCGCCTGCCTCGGGATCTGGGGCCCGAAGAGCCGGGAGATCCTGCAGCCGCTGACCACCGAGAGCCTGGCGAACGAGGACTTCAAGTACATGCGCGCGCGGGAGGTCGCTATCGGCCCCGTCCCGTGCCTGGCACTGCGCGTCACCTACGTGGGCGAGCTCGGCTGGGAGCTGTACTGCCCGATGGAGTTCGGCCTGCGGCTCTGGGACACGATCTGGGAGGCGGGCCGCGAGCACGGGCTCGTCGCGGGCGGCTACAAGGCGATCGACTCGTGCCGGCTCGAGAAGGGCTACCGCGTGTGGGGCGCGGACATCACGCCCGAGGACACGCCCTTCGAGGCCGGCCTCGGGTTCGCGGTCAAGCTCGACAAGGGGGAGTTCATCGGGCGGGAGGCGCTCGTCGCCGCCGAGGGCAAGCAGCTCGAGCGGAAGCTCGCTTGCCTGGTGCTCGAGGACCCGCGCGCGATCGCCCTCGGGTCCGAGCCCGTGCTCGTGGACGGCAAGGTCGTCGGCCGCGTGACGAGCGGCGGGTACGGCTACACGGTCGAGCGCTCGATCGCCTATGCGTACCTGCCCGGGCAGGACGCTGAGGCCGGTCAGGCCCGTCGAGGTCGAGATCTTCGGGCGCCCGGTTTCCGGGGAAGTTGCGGCCGAACCGCTCTACGACCCCGAGGGCGCAGCCATCCGCGCTTGACACCGCCCATCAGAAAGCGGGTAAATAGCGCGTTCCCAGCGAAAGGAAGGCGGCAGATGAGCACAGCAGAAGGCGGCGCGCGCCCGGATCACCTGGACGACCGAGCGCAGCTGCACAAGCTCGGCTACGCCCAGGAGCTCTACCGCTCGATGGGGGGCTTCCAGAACTTCGCGATCTCGTTCACGATCATCTCGATCCTCGCGGGGTGCCTGACCTCGTACTACATCGCCTTCCAGTGGGGCGGCCCGATCGCGGTCACCTGGGGCTGGCTGCTCGTCGGCGGCCTTCTGCATCATCGTGTCCCTCGCCATGGGCGAGATCGCCTCGACGTACCCGACCGCGGGCGGCCTCTACTACTGGGCGTCGAAGCTCGGCAGCCCGGCCTGGGGCTGGTTCACCGGCTGGTTCAACCTCGTCGGCCAGATCGCGGTCACGGCTGCGATCGGCTACGGGCTCGCGATCTTCGCGACCGTCGCTGCTGAACCTGCTCTTCGACTACCCGAACACGATCCGAACTGGATCTTCGTCACGTACTCGGGAGTGATCCTGTTCGGCGCGTGCTGATCAACATGCTTCCGGGTCCAGGTCACCGGCCTGCTGAACACGATCTCGGCCTGGTGGCACATGGTCGGCGTGCTCGTCATCGTGGCCGTCCTGATCGTCGTGCCCGACCACCACCAGTCGGTCGGCTACGTCTTCGGCGAGACGATCAACAACTCCGGTTTCTCGCGGCGAGAACTTCGGGGACTTCATGTTCTTCTACGTGTTCGGCATCGGGCCTGCTGATGGCCCAGTACACGATCACCGGCTTCGACGCCTCCGCGCACATGAGCGAGGAGACGCGGCAGGCGTCGCGTGGGGCCGCGATCGGCATGGTCATGTCGGTCGTCGTCTCGGTGATCTTCGGGTTCATCCTGCTGCTCGCCGTGACCTTCGCGATCCCCGACACGCAGGGCGTCATCGACGCGGGCGGCTACGCCGTGACGTACATCTGGGAGACCTCGATGAGCGACGGCTGGGCGAAGTTCCTGCTCTTCATCGTCGGTGGTCGCGCAGCTCTTCTGCCTGATCGGCGTCGGTCACCTCGGCCTCGCGGATGATGTACGCGTTCTCGCGCGACGGCGCCGTTCCGGGCCATCGGCTCTGGCGGCGCATCTCGAAGCGAGCCGCGTCCCGATCTACGCCGTTGTCGCGATCGGCGTCCTTTCGTGGCTGCTGATGGTGCCGACGCTCAAGAACGCCGTCGTCGGCTACCTGGTCGGGACGTCGATCGCGGTGATCGGCCTCTACATCGCGTTCGGGATTCCCGTCTATCCTGCGCTTGCGCGCGGGCGAGGCGTTCGAGCGCGGCGCCTGGCACCTCGGCAAGCACTACAAGTGGATCGACTGTGCTGCGCGATCGCCTGGATCGTGTTCATCTGCATCCTGTTCATGCTCCCGTTCGCCAAGGTCGGGGTCCCGTGGGACGACGGTTCGACTGGAACGTCGTCAACTACGCGCCGCTCACGGTCGGCGGCGCGTTCCTGCTCTTCGGCGGCTGGTACGTCCTCTCGGCCCACAAGTGGTTCAAGGGCCCGGTGCGGCAGGGCGACGACGCAGGAGCTGGAGCGGATCGAGGCGCAGTACGGCGAACGCGTCCCGGCGCGGCAGCGCCCACCGCCGGCAGCTAGACGACGTAGGTGCGCGCAGCCGAGGGCGCGGAAACGCGCCCTCGGTGTTTCTACGGGACATGTCCGGTGCCTGGCACCGGACGTGGCCGTTCTAGCCGATGCCGAGGATGAACTTGGCGTCTTCGGACATGAGCTCGGGCGTCCAGGGCGGGTCCCAGGTCAGCTCGACCTCGACCTCCTCGACGCCCGGCAGCGCGGCCGCGACGTCGTGGATGTTCTCCTGGATCATCGGCCCGGCAGGGCAGCCCATCGACGTCAGCGAGTGGATGACCTTCACCTTCGGCCCGTCGACCTCGACGTCGTAGAGGAGCCCGAGGTCGACGATGTCCATCCCGAGCTCGGGATCCTCGACCTGCTTCATCGCCTCTGTGACTTCTTCTTTGGTCGGCACGCAGCGATCAGGCTATAGAAGCCGGACCTCTTCGCGGCGCTCGCGGGCGAAGAAGTGAATGCCGTCCACGAATCGCACCCAGTTGCAGCGCGTGCACATGACGAGCGAGTGCGTCCGCGCGCTGTCGGCCAGGTACCGCACGCCGCGCAAGAGATCCCCGCCGGAGACGCCCGTCGCGGCGACGATCACCTCGGTCGGCGCGAGGTCGTCGATCGACCAGATGCGCTCGATGTCCTTGATCCCGTGCTCGGTGGCGCGCTCGATCTCGGCGCGAGTGGTCGGCCAGAGCTGCGCCTGCATCTCGCCGCCCAGGCAGCGGAGAGCGGCGGCTGTCAGGACCGCCTGACGCGTGCCGCCGATGCCGATTGCGAGGTGGTCGTTCGTCCCTCGGATCGCGGCCGAGATCGAGGCCGTGACGTCTCCGTCCTGGATGAGCTTGATGCGCGCGCCCGGCCTGGCGGATCTCCTCGATCAGGTCGTGGTGGCGCGGGCGGTCGAGGACGATCGTCGTGATGTCGCCCACCCGCCGGCCGAACGCCTCGGCGATCGCCTGGATGTTCTCGGCGACGGGCAGCTTGAGGTCGATCTTCCCGCGGGGCGTCGGGCCCGACGGCCATCTTCCGCATGTACATGTCAGGAAGCGTCTGCAGCGACCCCGGATCGCCCGCCGCGATCATCGACATCGCGCCGCTCCCGCCTCGCGCGACGATCCCCGCGCCCTCCAGCGGATCGAGCGCGAGGTCGAACGTCTCGCCGCCGGCGCCGATCCTCTGCCCGGCCGCAAGGTTGTCCGACTCCTCCTCCGAGGCCCCGATGACGATGTTCCCGTCGATCGGCAGCTGCTCGAGCGACTCCTCCATCCCGGTGCACGCGGCTTCCTGAGCCCCGGCCTCGTCTGCGCGCCCGAGCCAGCGCGCACTCGCCAGCGCCGCGCGCTCGGTGACGCGCGCGAAGCTCTCGCAGAGGCAGGTGCGGGCCGTGCCCAGCTCTGAATCTCGCCGGCTTCGGGAGCGGTTTGCGTCACTAGACCTTCTGCAGTCTGTCAGCCGCGGTCAGCACGAGCTCCATGACGGCGGCGATCGACGTCTCGCGCTGGTGGTTGTCGATCACGGGCACTTCGTGACTGCGGGCGCGCTCGAGGACGTAATCCTGGAGGTAGCGGATGTCCGACAGCTTCTCCAGGTACTTGTCGAGCGGGCGCATGCCGTCCGAGGTGAGATCGCGGATCCAGAAGTGGCCCGCGTGCGTCTCCTCGCTCTCGATCGCGATCACGCACTGCACGACGAGCGCGTTCTCGATCGGCGGCAGCATCCCGGGCACGAGGTGGACGCCTTCGAGCACCATCGACCACCCCTCCTCCAGCGCGCGGTCGATGGCGGCCTTGACTCCTACGAGCACGTGGCGCGTCTGGTCGAGGAAGCCGTGGATCAGCGGATCGACTTCTTCCTCCTCGGCGCTGTGCAGCGGCATGCCGGCCTCGAAGCTCGAGTGGTGGATGGTCGGCATCAGCTCGGGGCTGAACAGAGCGCGCATCGTCTGCCGCACGAAGTCGGTCGACGTCACCCGGGTGATGCCGAGGCGATAGGCGACCTCCGTGGCGATCGTCGACTTCCCCGTGCCCGTGGCGCCGCCGACGAGGACGATGATCGGGAGGTCGAGCTCCTCGAGCTCCTGGTACCGGCGCAGGCGGCCGACGACCTTCCCGGCCTCGTCGCCGAGGACGCTCGCGGCGAGCTCCTCGACGCGATCGAGCTCGGTGCCGTCGGTCTTCCGATCGGCGATGTCCTGCTCGATCAGCCTCGCCACGTCATACGCGCGGGACGGCGCGGCGCCGGCACGGATCAGGGCACGTGCCATCAGGCCCTTCGAGTAGGGGTGGTCACCTCCCAGCGGCAGCGGGTCGCTGCGCCTGCGCTCCGTCATGCGACGGGCTCCTTCTGCGCCGCCTCGGCCAGCGCCTTGAGCTCCTCGTCGAGGTCGGGCTCGCCGTCGAGCGGCACCACGTCGTTGTCGAGGAACACGCAGTCGACGCCGCGCTCGTCCGCGGTCTCGGCCACGACGTCGATTCCGGCTGCCTTGATCTCGGTCAGGTAGATCTCGGCGTCGATCGACTCCAGGTCGGCCCGCAGCTGCTCCCGGTCGGCGAGGTTCCCCGAGACGTGGACGATCTCCGCGCCGTGCTCCTCGGCCAGCAGCCGCGCGAGCCGCTCGTGGGTCTCCTTGCCCGCGGTCGTGAAGACGGCGACGCGCTTCCCCTCGATCGACTCGACCGGTCGCGGCAGCATCTCCGTGGCGATGACCGTCGTATCCGGCTTCACCTCGTCGATCGGCCGCGCGGAGCTCGTCGTGGCGCGAGCCCTGCTCGGCGCCCGTCAGCACGACCAGGTCGGAGACGAGCACGCGGTAGGTGTTCAGGTAGCCGGCCAGGAGCTCGGGCGCGATGCTCGAGTTGGCGACGAGGATCCGCCGCGCGGTGGCGATCGGCGGGAAGGCTGCGCCGCTGCCCTCGAAGATGACGAGGTCGGGCTCGCGCTCGAGAGCAAGGCGCGCTCCGTCCGCAACGTTGGAGACGCCGACTCCGCCGGCCAGCCCGCCCCCGCAGCGCCGGCAACCGATCGCGTCGACGCCGCCGAAGACCGCATCCTCCAGATAGTCCGACGCCGCGTGCCGCCCGTCACGAGACAGCTCGAGCAGGCGCTCGACCGTGGGGCCGGCCCCTTCGACCTCGGGCTCGGGAGGCCCGCCGCGGCCCATCGCGACGACGACGCACATCCCGGTCCTGCGCGAAGAGGCGCAGCGCGTGGCCCGCAACGGCCGTCTTGCCGACCCGTTTGCCGGTGCCGACGATGCCGATCGAGGGCAGGTCGAACGGCTGCAGCTCGGGCGGATCGAAGCGAAAGTCCGGGCCGACGTAAGGGACGCCGTGCGCCAGCACCCGGCTCGCGACGCGAAAGCGCTCGCGCGGCCCGAGCACCGGCTCGTCGGAGAGGTCGACGACGACCTCGGGCTCGAGATCGGCCAGTGCCCGCTCCAGGTCGTCGAACAGCAGGACGCCGTACTCGTCGTCGCCGCGCAGCTTCTCGGTGCCCCCGACGAGCCACGCCCCGCCGAAGTCGTACGGCAGGCTCGCCAGCGCGTCCTGCACCACCGGCGCGTAGTGCTCTCCGTCGATGATCGCCAGCGCGCGGGTCACGACCGCGTCGTCACCTCGCCCTCGATGCGCGCCGTGTACTTCTCGAACGCGCGCGTCTCCGTCGAGAACTGGATGATCTTCTCCTGGCCGTGGAACGGGTACTTGCGCCAGACGTCCACGTGCGTGCCGGAGACCTCGATCACGTTGTAACAGGGCCTCGTCTTCCCGCGTAGGCGGAGCGAGGAGACGGTCCCGGTGTTGACGACGAACAGATCCTCGAGCTTCCAGGCGTACGGCACGTGCTTGTGCCCCGAGAGGACGAGGTCGACGCCGGCCGCGCTGCAGGCACTCGATCAGGTCGCCCGCGTCGTAGACGACGTTGCGCTCGCGTCCGGTGCCCGGAACGGGCAGCAAGTGGTGGTGCAAGACGAAGATCCGCAGGTTCGCGGCCTCGACGAACTGCTCCTCGATCCAGCGGTACTGGCTGCGCCCCACCTGGCCGTGGTCGAGGTCGGGCTCGGTGGAATCGACCGCGACGACGGTGACCCCGTTCTTGCTGAGCACCGAGTTCCGCTCGCCGAACAGCTCCTCGAAATGCACGTAGCCCACGTTTCGCGAGTCGTGGTTCCCGGGCACGACGACGAAGGACTCGCACTGGATGCGATCGAGGTAGGCCTTGGCCTGGATGAACTCCTGCTTGAAGCCGAAGGTCGTCAGATCGCCCGTGCAGATGACGAGGTCGGGCTCCAGGTCGTTGACCTCGCCGATCGCGCGCTCCATCAGCGACGGCATGAAGTAGGGCCCGCCGCAATGGAGATCCGAGATGTGCGCGATCTTGAAGACGGACTCGGGCGCCGACATAGACGAAGTGTAGAGGGCGGCAGGCCGCCGTCCCGGCCTCGAGGGTCCTATCCGAGGCCGTTGCTAAGCTGGCTGCAGATGGCCCAAAAAATGCCGCGTTTCCAGGCATATTGCGGGCGGGGGGAGCCGCGCTTTGCAAGTGATGCCGAGGTCGAGTGCGCCAAGCTGCTCGACTTCTACCGCGTTCCGTGGCAGTACGAGCCGACCACGTTCGTGCTCGCCCGCGATGAGGACGGCACCGTCACCGAGGCCTTCAGCCCCGACTTCTACCTCCCGGAGCAGAATCTCTACCTGGAGGTGACGGTCATGAAGCAGTCGCTCGTCACTCGTAAGAACCGGAAGCTCCGCCGCATGCGCGAGCTCTATCCCAACGTCCGCGTCAAGCTGTTCTACAAGCGCGACATCGCGCGGCTGGCGGAGCGATACAGACTCGACGTCGCGAGCTGAATCTCAACGGCCGCATCGGGGACGTGTACCTCTCGGCGGAGGAGATCGGGGTGCGCGTTGACCAGTTGGGCGCCGAGATCGCCGCCGACTACGCGGGTCGCGAGCCGATCCTCGTCGCCGCGCTGAAGACGAGCGTCGTCTTCGTCGCCGACCTCTGCCGGGCGACTCCGATCCTCCACGCGCTGGACTTCATCGCTCTCGCCGGGTACGCAGGCGAAGAGCCCGCGGCCGATACCGGAGTGCGCCTCCTCAAGGACCTCAACCTGACCATCCAGGGCCGCGACGTCCTGCTCGTGGAGGACGTGGTCGACACCGGGCTGACGCTGAACTTCGTGTGCAAGACGCTCGCCTTGCGCAGCCCTGCTTCACTCGCCGCGGTCACGCTCCTCGACCGGCCCTACCGGCGCCTGGTCGAGAACATCCCCGTCCGCTACGTGGGCTTCACCGTTCCGGACGAGTTCTTCGTCGGCTACGGCTTCGATCTGGGCGACGACCGCTACCGGCACCTGCCGGACCTGCGCATCGCCAAGGCCTCCTAGCTAGAGATAGCCGAGCGGATCGACCGCGCCGCCGTTGATGCGCACCTCGAAGTGGAGATGCGCCCCGAAGCAGTGGCCCGTGCAGCCCACGTAGCCGACGACCTGCCCCTGGGCGACCGAGCCGCCCGCCGCGATGCTCGAGAGGTGCGCGTAGGCCGTGGAGAGGCCGCCGCCGTGGTCGACGACCACCAGGTTCCCGTAGCCGCCCATCCAGCCGGCGTGGATGACGGTGCCGCTGGCGGAGGCAACCACAGGCGTGCCGTAGCCGACGCCGATGTCGATGCCCTCGTGCATCCGGCCCCAGCGCCAACCGAAGCCACTGGTCACGGGGCCACCCACGGGCCAGATCAGACCGCTCGCGGAGGGCGTGCCGTCGTAGGTCGTCGACGCCGTGGCCGAGAGCTGCGCGCCGAGCTGGGCGCTCGCGGCCTGCAGGCCCGCAACTTCGCGCAGGAACTCCTTCTTGCTCGGCCTCCACGGACGCGAGCTTCTCGCGCTTCTGGCTCTTGGCCGAGCCGAGCCGCTGCTGGCTGGCGAGCAGGCGGTCCCGCTCGCTCCGCACCTGCGCCGTGCGGACGGCGATCGTGCGCGTGACCGTCGCCACCTTGGCCTTCGTGACCGCCGTCTTCGCACGCTCGGTCCGGATCTGCACCTTCGCCTTGTTCACCTCGCGCGAGATGTGGAGATCCTGCGAGCCGACGTCGTTGAGGTAGTCGAGCTGCTCGATCATGTCCGCCACGCTCCCTGACGAGATGAGCACGTCGAGCGTCGTCACGTCGTCGTTCTGGTAGATCTCGACGAGCCGCTTCGAAAGCCTCGCCACTGCGAGCTCGTACTGGCGCCGGAGGAAGTTCAGCCGCTCCGTCTGCAGGTTGAAGAGCCTCGTGATCCGCTCCAGCTTCTCCCGGTGAAGAGCCAGATCGTGCTCGAGATCGACCAGACGGGTTGTGACCCCGCCGACCTCGGACTCGAGCTCGCGGATCCTCGTCTCGACGGAAGCGATCTCGGAGGCCAGGGCCGCCTCCTGGGCCTCGGCCTGGGCGATCTTCTCCTGCAGGATGCGGATGCGCTCGTCATTCGAAACGGCATGCGCCCGCTGCGTCCCCGCGGCCGGGGCCGCGAGTACAAGAAGAAGAACCAGGCTGAGACCGAGTCGTCGGGCCATAGGGGTCGATTTCGGGGGCGGACTGAGGCTCCCTGCCCACCTGAAAAGTTGCCGGATCTTACCGAATCGTCCGGCTGACCCCTGGTTCGCCCTCGTCAGGCGCCGGAAACGGCTCTGGCGGCGGTTCCGGGTCCGGAAGCGTCGGCGGCTGGGGCATATCCGGCGACGGAGACGGCTCAGGCGTGGGCGCCGGCGCTGGGAACGGCTCGGACATCGCGTCCGATCTTGGCACGTTCCCGGCTTCAGCGCGCGGTTCGAGCGCGCGAAGCGCCGACGCGGCCCGGCTCCGGAGCGGCCCGACGAGGGCGCGGTAGTCGTCGTCGGAGACCTTCCCCGTGCGGTGATCGAACTCGAGCTCTTTGAGGTCGGCGAGGACGCGATCGCGCTCCTCGGCCAGCTCCAACCGACGGCGCTCGAGCGCGTCCGGCGCGCCGAGCCGATCGTCGAGGGCTTCCGGCTCGCGGAGGAACGGCAGGGCCACGGCGATCACGCAGGCCACCGCCAGCAGCGCGGCGAGCCCAACCGCGACCCCGGTCATGCCCGTGCAGGCGCGCGCAGCTCGCGATAGCGCTCTGCGAGCCGGCGCTGCTCGGCGAGGCTCGGCCACATGGCGACGAGCGCGCCGACGAGGAAGACGAAGCCGGCGATCCAGATCAGGTTGACGAGCGGCTTCACGAGCACGCGGAAGTGAATGGCGTTGCCTTCGCCTTCGACCTGCTCGGCGATCACGAAGAGATCCTCGAGCGTCAGCTTGTCGCTACGGATGCCGACCTCGTTCGAGACCTGGTCCTCCGCGCGGTAGTCGTTCTTGCCGGCCTGGATCGACCCGAGTGACTTTCCGTCCCGCTCGACGTCGAGATGCGCGCGGAGCTCCTCGGCGTTCTGCCCCTGCCGAACCTCGAGATCGCGATAGGTGAGCCGGTAGTCGCCTACTGCCATCGTCTGCCCGGGGCTCAGCTTCTGCTGCCGAACCGTGTCGTATGCGCTCGACCCCACAATCCCGATCGCCAGGAGCACGATCGACGCGTGCACGACGTACCCGCCGTAGCGCCGGCGGTTGCGAGCGACCAGGCCGCTGAACGCAGACAGCCAGGAACCGCCGCCGAGCGCCCGCCGAGCGCGTGTCCCCCGCACGAACTCGTAGACGATCGAGCCGAGCACGAAGGCCGCAAAGGTGTAGGCGATGAGACCGGCCGGCGAGGAGCCTGCACCGAGCGCGAGGAGGATGACGCCGGCGACGAGCGCGGTCGCCGCGGGCCAGATGAAGCTCTTGCCCAGCGAACGCAGCGAGGCGCGCCGCCAGGCGATGAGCGGCCCGATCCCCATCAGCAGCAGTAGCGGCAGGCCGAAGACCACCAGGAAGAAGTTGTAGTAGGGCGCGCCGACCGTGATCTGCTCCCCGCGCACGGCCTCGGAGAGGATCGGGAAGACGACCCCCCAGAGGATCGTCAGGCAGAGCGCGACGAGCAGCAGGTTGTTGTAGAGGAACGTGGCCTCGCGGGACACGAGCGATTCGAGCCGTGTCTTCGCGCGCAGCAGCGGCAGCCTGGAGAGCACGAGGTACACCGATCCGGCCAGCACGAGGACGATGAAGCCCAGGAACCACGCCCCGATCGAGCTCTCCGTGAACGAGTGGATCGAGCTGACGATCCCCGACCGGGTGAGGAACGTCCCGAAGAGGGCCAGCGCGAACGCGCCCACGACGAGGACCACGTTCCAGACCTTCAGCATCCCGCGCTTCTCCTGGATCATCACCGAGTGCAGGAAGGCGGTCGCGGCCAGCCACGGCATCAACGCAGCGTTCTCGACCGGATCCCACGCGTAGTACCCGCCCCAGCCGACCTCGACGTACGCCCAGTGCGCGCCGAGCAGCTGCCCGATGCCCAGGAACGTCCACGCGGCGAGCGTCCAGCGGCGTGTCGAGACGATCCATGCCTCGTCGCTCCGGCGGGCGAGGAGAGCGCCCATCGCGAACGCGAACGGCACCGTTAAGCCCACGAAACCGAGGTAGAGAAGCGGCGGGTGAATCATCATGTACGGGTTCTGGAGGCTCGGGTTGAGCCCCGCGCCGTCGGGAGGAGCGGCCTGTGTCGCGAACGGGCTCGAGACGGCGACGAGCATGAAGCTGAAGAACACGGCGACGAGACCGAGGACCGGGACGGCCCACGCGAGCAGGTCTCGACCGGAACGCCTGTTGAACGCGACAGCGGCGGCCGAGAAGCCCGTCAGGACCAGGAGCCAGAGGAGCAGAGAGCCCTCCTGCCCGCCCCAGAACGCAGAGATCGTGTACGCCGTCGGCAGCTCGATGCTCGTATGGTCAGCGACATACTGGAACGAGAAGTCGTTGCGCAGGAGCGCCGAGAGGAGCACGCCGCTCGCCACCGCTGCGGCGCCGAAGGCCGCGATCAGCGCGTTCTGCGCGGAGACCGCGAGCCTGCGCCGGCGGGTGAACGCCGCGAAGCCGCCGGCGAAGAGCGCATAGAGCGCCAGCCCCAGGCAGACGACGAGCGCCGCGCGCCCGAGCTCAGGCACGGGTACCTCCTACGCGCGCTTCTCGGCTTGGTACTTCGACGGGCACTTCGTCACGAGGGTACCGGGCTTGCCGACGAAGACGCCGTTCTGGAGACGCCCCTCGAGTCGGACCTCGCGGCCCGGCTTGAACTGGTCGGGCACCGAGTCCCGATAGACGACCGGCACGGTCGCCGAGCCCTTCACGTCGCGCAGGCGGAAACGGTGCTCCTGCTTGCCCGCGGTGCGTTGGTAGGGCGTCACGACCTTGCCCACCAGCGCGACCTTCCCCGTCCGGTTCTTCAACTGGCTCGGCTGCAGGGACGGTGTGCCCCCGGCGACCGAGACGTACAGCAAGAAGATGGCCAGCACGGCCGCGATCGAGACCGCGAAGACGAGCCGCACGGGTGACTGCCGCGCCATGCGGCCAGTCTAGTTACGCGTGCGAATGACGGAGTCAGGCAGCTCTGCGAACCGGCGCCGGACGGCGCCTGGCGGGTATCCGGTACCCGTGGTCCTCGCAGAGACTGCCCGGAGCGTCCTCGGTGAGCGCGTCGCAATACCCCTTGCCGTAGGCGGCCCGCATGAACGCGGCGACGACGTCGAGGTTCCAATCCTGGACGTCGGCTGCCTCCCGCCAGAGGTCGGCGAGACGGAGGTCGATGTCGAGCTCGAGGAGGTCGATCCGGGAAGGTCGCTTTGGCATGGGAGAAAGCGTAGGACCGGCGTCGGACGGAGTAGGTTCTCGTGATGGGAAAGCTCCGCTTTGGCCCCGCCCGTGTCCCCTCCCGCAAGTCCCCGGCGGAGGCGATCAGGATCCTGAAGGAGCGCAAGTACACCGCCTGCGAGATCGACTTCGAAAGCGGCTTCTGGATGGACTACCCGTGGGCCGAGGAATTCGGGAAACTGGCGCGCAAGGCCAGGATCGCGCTCTCCGTGCACGCGCCCATCGCAGGCTTCATGGGTCACGTCGAGCGCGACAAGAAGCAGCGGATGGCCGTGGGCATGCTCGACCACTCGGCCGGGATCGCGAAGGCTGCCGGCGCGGAGGTGATCGTCTTCCACCCCGGCTTCCTGCTCGGCCGCGAGCGCAAGGCCGCCATCGCCTCGGTCGTCGAGCAGCTGGCGGAACTGCGCGAGCGGCTCGAAGGCAAGGGTCGCGACGTCGACTTCGGCGTGGAGGTCATGGGCCGCGTCCGGGACCTCGGCAGCGCGGAGGATGTTTTTGCCATCTCCAGCGCACTGCCGTGGGTCCGCCCCGTGATCGACTTCGCGCACCTCCACGCAGTCACCGACGGCGCGTTCACCACCGTGAAGGCGTTTCACGACGTGCTGAAGGAAGCGAACAAGATCCTGGCCCGCGGCAAGCCGTTCCACATCCACTTCTCCGACATCGCCTACGCGAACCGCAACGAGACGAAGCACCTGCCCTACGGCGAGGGCACGCTCCGAGCCGAGCCGCTCGGCAAGGCGCTCGCCCGCTTCGCGCGCCCGGCGACCGTGATCACCGAGTCGCCGAACGAGGAGTCACATCAGGCGATCCGTGCCGAGCTGCTCGCGGCGCTCCGTTCGTAGAATCCGGCCATGGTTCCGGAGTCGCCGCTCAAGCCGACCGAACACGGGCTCGTCCCCGAGAGCGACGGCTGGTTCGTCGTCAACGCGCGGGAGGCGCCCTGGCGTCCGGCGGAGGGCCGAGGTGCCATCTGCCCTTTCGAGGGCGAGCCTGAGTTTTCACAGGTCGGGATCAACCTCAGCGTCCTCGAGCCGGGCGCACCGATGGCGATGTACCACTGGGAAGCCGATCAGGAGGACTTCCTCGTGCTCGCCGGGGAGGCGCTGCTGATCATCGAGGGTGAAGAGCGACCGCTCCGCCAGTGGGACTTCGTGCACTGCCCGGCTGGGACGAACCACGTCATCGTCGGCGCCGGAGACGCGCCCTGCCTCTTACTCGCAGTCGGCGCCCGTGACCGCTCGACCGGCCCTGAGTGGGGCGCCTACACCGTGGACGAGGCGGCGATCCGCCACGGCGCCGGGGTCACAGAGGAGACGACCAAATCCGAAGAGGCATACGCCCGGTTCCCCGCGCGAGAGTCGAGCCGGTATCGGAAGGGCTGGCTGCCCGATTAGGCGATCGGTGCCGCGCTGCGGGAGGCGGCGCGCAACTCGTCACGCCGCGCCTCCAAGGGATCGGCCTCCTCGTCGCGACCGCGCTCACGGAGGAAGTCGGCAAGGTGCCCGAGCGCATTGAGATGGATCTCGCGGAAGTCCGTCTGCTCGGCGGTAGCAAGCGCTGATCGCAGTAGCTCCTCGGCCTCCTCGTCGCGGCCCTGGGCGGCGCGTACCAGGCCGAGTGCGAATGCCGTCGTCGAGAGCGAGGTGATGTCCTGCGCGCCGACGGTCTCGCGAGCGTCGAGCGCGTATCGCTCCGCCTCGTCGATCTTGCCCCTCTCGAGCAGCACTTGGGCGAGGCTGCGCTGACTTTCGCACAGGGTCGCGCGGTCACCGAGCGGCTTGAGCAAGCGGATCGACTCCCGGAATCGCTTTTCCGCCTCGTCCAGGTCACCTCGTCCCCGCGCGATCCAGCCGGCAGTGTCGAGCGCCCGCGCGACGGCCCAGACGGCGCCGGCCTCACGGAAGAGGCGCACAGCTTCCGTGATCGCCTCTTCCAGCTCGTCGAGCTGATCGGAGTGCATGTTCACGCGAGCCCAGCTCTGGAGGACCCAGCCTCGGCTCACGATCGAGCCACTCTCGTCGGCCAGCTCGCGGGCTCTGTTCAAGGATGACGTTGGCCTGCTCCTGCTCGAACTTGGCTCTGTGGATGTTCGCGAGCTCCTCGAGCGCGATGCTCTCGAGCTCCTTCCGGCCGGTCTCCTGCGCGATGGCGAGTGCTTCTCGCATGTAACTCTCGGATTCGGTCAACCGGCCCGCCCACCAACCAGCCGTGGCGCGTAGTTGCAGCGCTTCGAAGCGCCCTCTGGGATCGCTGGCGTCGATGAGCTCGAGCGCCTGGTTCGCGAGCTCCATTGCGCTCGGGCAGTCGGCGTCACGCATCAAGGTCACGTCGGCGAGCGCAGTCGCGGCACGGCCCTCCAGCCGACGATCACCGGCCTGGTGCGCCTCCTCGCGTACTGCCTGCATCTCGCGGGCGACTGTCGGGAAATCGTCGAGGCGGTGCGCCGCCCTGGCCGCGAGGTAGCGCCGGTCCGAGGGTCGGCTCCAGCTCGACTGCGCGCAAGAACATCTCGCGGGCGACTTCGTTTGCCTCCCTGGCCAGCGCGCGCCGGCCGGCTTCGTGAAGGGTCTCCGCAGCCTCGAGCCGCAGTTCCTCCGGTGGAGCACCGTCGAGCTCGGCCAGGAGCGACGCCGCGTGGTCGAGGTGGTACGCCCGAATCTCGAGGAGCTCGTCGCCCGCGCGCTCGGACAGCCACTCGGCGAAGCGCCCGTGATACTCGGCGCGCGCCGACTTCGAGAGCCCGCTGTATGCGACCTCGCGGATGAGAACGTGCTTGAAGCGGTATGCGGTCTCGTCAGAGAGTGACGAACGGGATTGGCCGACGACCAGGTCGCGCAAGAGCAGATCCTCGATCGCCTCAGCGACGCCGTCCATCCCGTGCGAGAGATGCTCGATCGCGCCGCCCCAGAACCCGCGGCCGATGACGGATGCGCGCTGCAGGACGGCCTTGGATTCGGGCGAGAGCCGGTCGATGCGGGCGCCGATCAGCGCCTGAAGCGTGTCCGGAATCCGTTCGGTGGCCTCCCCCTCACCCCGCTCGGCCATCGACATCATGACCTCCTCGAGGAAGAGCGGGTTCCCCTCGGTCTTCTCCAGCAGCTCCCGGCGTGTCTCCTCGCGAGACCGTTCCGTTCTCGCTCAGCGCGTCGATCAGCTGCTCGCTCTGGGCTTCGTCAAGAGGCTGGAGCTCGATCGAGGTCGCGCGCACGCGCCCGCCGCCCCAGTCACCCCGCACGTCCAGGAGATCGGGCCGCGCGAGACAGAGGATCAGCAGTGGGCCTCGGACCACGGGCGTCATGTGCTCGATCAACGCGAGCAGCGGCTCCTCGGCCCAGTGGATGTCCTCGAAGACCAGCACGAGGGGCTGCGTCTGCGACATCAACTGCGCCCACTCACGTGCCGCCCAGGCGATCTCCTGCTGGCTGCGCTCACCGTGGACGGCCTCGAGGACGCCGATCGCGAGCCCGAGCAGGTCGGCGACGGCCTCGGCGGGACACGAGTCTCGAAGCTTCTCGATCGCGACCTCGAGCGGATCGTCGTCCGCGATGTCCGCGGCGCCCTTGACCATCTCGGCCAAGGGCCAGTAGGTGATGCTCTCGCCGTAGGGCAGCGAGCGCCCGGTCAGGATCGTGGCGCCCTCGAGGCTGTGCAAGAACTCCATGGTGAGGCGGCTCTTGCCGACTCCGGGCTCGCCGTAGACGGTGAAGAGGTGTGCGCGCCGGTCTCTGATCACGCGGGCGTACGTGTTCTCGAGCAGCTCGATCTCCGATTCGCGGCCGATGAGCGGCGTGATCGCCACGCGTGCCGCGGGGCGCCCGTCGGCGCAGATCGCCGCCCACGCCCAGACGGGCTCGGCCTGGCCGCGGAGCTCGACAGGTCCCAGTTCCTCGACTTCGAAGCGGCCGAGGGTCAGCCTGTGTGCTCCGGGGCCGATCAGGATCTGGCCCGGCTCGGCGGCCTGCTGGAGGCGTGCCGCGACGTTCACGGCCTCGCCGGTGGCAAACGTGGAGTCGGTGGACTCGGTGACCACCTCGCCGGACTCGATGCCGATCCTCGCGGGCAGGTCGACCGACTCCAGGATCGCGAGCGCTGCCTTCACGGCGCGCTCCGCGTCGTCCTCGTGCACCTCCGGCACCCCGAACGCGGCCATGACCGCATCGCCGGCGAACTTCTCAACGGTGCCGCCATGGCTCTCGATGCACGTGGAGACCTGGTCGAAGAATTGCGAAACGCGGCGGCGCACGACCTCGGGATCGCTGGCCTGGACCAGGCCGCTGGAATCGACGAGGTCGACGAAAAGGACCGTGGCGAGTTTCCGTTCCATAGGCCTAATAGTAGAAACGAAGGCGGGCGTTTGATCCTTCCGACGCTCGCGGCTGACTGACTGATCAATCAGCTTTTCAAATAGTGCCCATCGGGTTTGATAATCGGACGTTATGGGAGGAGAGGAGTGACTCAGGCCTGCAAGAGGCCAGACCAAAGGAGGGAGCAATGAGGAACAAAGCGCTGGTCATGCTCTTTGCCGTGGCTGCGGCGAGCCTTGCGCTCGGAGGTGGGCGCGCAGCTGCCGATCCGGACTCGAACGGCGGCGCTTCAGGACTGACCGACCCGACCCTGCTGGCGCTCATCCCGAACGATGACCTGTTCGCGACGGCCGACCTGTCCGTGCTACTCAGTTCCGCGGGCGGGAACGGGACGCAGCACTACGGCGGCTATCCAAGTTCGTCTCCGGACTCAGGGACGTGCGGCAACGACTGGGCCCAGGACACGTTCGACCGCCACTTCACCGTGAGGTCAAATCCAGGCGGAGGTTTCACGGTTGTCCAGCAATTCAAAAGCGGCAGCTTCGTCACGAACGCAGGCGCAAGCCCGGGTTCGTGCGATCTCATGGATGGAAGCCCTCCTGGGACCGTCAACGCAGGCATTACCGGAAACATGCACGGCTACTTCATCATTTCGAACGTCGGGCCCCAGACGTCCACCAGTCCGTTCTGCAACGCAACCACCATGTCCAACGCGAACTGCACCACGGCCACGTTCATCAACACTCACTTCGCGTCGTGCTATCCGGTCACGTGCACGGTGACGACCTTTGCCTTCCACTTCGCTGCCGGCAACCAGAGCCTGGTCGAGCACGAGTGGAAGAACGCCTCCGACGATCGCGGCGGCAATCACGGAGACATTCGCAGCACGAACATCCCTTAGTGCGCGCATCGTTTCGCAACGAGAGAGGGCGGCTCCAGGCCGCCCTCTCTCGTTAGCGCTCTCTTTCTAAGCCGTCGTCGGCGCGCGCCGAACGAAGACCCGGCGCCGTCAGCGGCCGGATCATGCTCGCCGCGACGAGTAGCGCCGCTGCTGCCAGCAGTGCGAAGAGCACCGTTCGCCACGGGAAGCTCGAGCCGCCCGCCGCTGAGCGAATCGCCGGAGCGAACGTCGGCGGCCATTCCATCGGGCAGCTTCACGATCTCGATGCCGCGCTGGAGCATGCCGTTGGAGGCCGAATAGAACAGGCTGGTCTGCTCCAGCGTCCACGGGGTCTTGCCCTTCGCGTGGAAGACGACGGGCTCCCAGTCGGCGAGCCCCTGCGGCACGGCCTCGCCCGCCGACTCGACCGTGAAGAGGCGGAGGTACGAAGCCGGGTTGTCCGTGATCTTGCGGGAACCGATGGTGACCGAGGTGATCTCGGGCTGTGCGAACGGCTTCAGACCCTTCGCAAGCGCAGCGAGCCTCGGCTCATCGATGGGCGCCCAGGCGACTCCGGTCCGCTCGTCGACCGTCGCGAGCCGTTTCGCGGACGGGACGTACCAGGACGACCACTGGCTGCTTTCGCCCTCGGCGTCGATCGTGTAGCGGATCTCGTAGAACGGCGCCGGCGCGGGCAACGCTGCCGTCCGGCTCGCCGCTCCCGCCGAAGTTCTGGAGATTGGTCTTGCCGGTGATCGCGGCGCAGCCGTCTGCGCCGCAGACCTCAACCTTGGTCAGCTCTTTCGCCATGGCCGGTGCCGGCACGGCCAGGAGAGCGAGCAGTGCGAACGCGAACACGAGTCTCTTCATGGGAGCTCCTTCGACGTCGTTTGCGCTTCTACACCGGTTGCGGCCGTAAGGTTCCGGCAGTGATCGACCCCAAGGTCTTCAAGGCGTACGACGTCCGCGGCATCTACCCGGCGGAGCTCGACGAGGAGGGCGCCTACGCCATCGGCCGCGCTTACGTCGGAGCAGTTCGAGCCGAAGCAGATCGCCGTCGGACGGGACACGCGGCTCTCCTCACCGTCCATGGCGAAGGCGGTCATCGAGGGCGCGGCCGACGGAGGCGCCGACGTGCTCGACATCGGGCTCGTAGGGACCGAGATGGTCTATTTCGCGGTCGGCGAGCTGGAGCTCGACGGCGGGATCATGGTCACCGCGTCGCACAATCCGAAGGAGTACACCGGCATGAAGATCGTCCGCGCCGGAGCCTTGCCGGTCGGCGGAGACTCGGGCTTGATGGACATCCGCGACCGCGCCCTGGCCGGTTACGACAGGTCCGGGGGACAGTCCCCGGGACAGGTCCGCGAGGTTGATGTCTGGCCTGAGTACGTCCTGCGCGTCCTGTCCTTCGTCGATCTCGACGAGATCAAGCCGCTGAAGGTCGTGATCGACGCGGCGAACGGCATGGCCGGCGTCATGCTCCCGCCGATCCTCGAGCGCCTTCCGATCGAAGCGATCCCCTACTTCTTCGAGCCCGACGGGACCTTCCCGAATCACGAGCCCAACCCGCTGCTCCCGGAGAACCGCGAGTTCATCATCGAGAAGGTGCGCGAGCACGGAGCCGACCTCGGCGTGGCCTTCGACGGCGACGCCGATCGCTGCTTCTTCGTCGACGACACCGGCGAGTTCGTCCCCGGCGACTTCGTGACGACCCTGCTCGCCGAGAGCACCCTCGAGAAGCATCCGGGCGCGAAGATCATCTACGACGTGCGCGCCAGCTGGGCGGTGCCCGAGGCGATCGAGCGCGCAGGCGGCGTGCCGCTGATCAACCGAGTCGGCCACGCGTTCATCAAGCAACGCATGCGCGAGGAAGACGCCGTCTTCGGCGGCGAGGTCTCGGGCCACTACTACTTCAAGGAGTACTCGCAGGCGGACTCGGGCGTCGTCCCGTTCCTGCTCATGCTCGAGCTGATCTCGAAGCGGGGCCGGAAGCTCTCCGAGATCCTGCGGCCCTTGCGCGAGCGCTACTTCCTGACCGGCGAGCTGAACACGCCCGTCCCCGACGTGGCGCAGAAGCTCGAGGAGCTCCAGCAGCGGTTCGCGGACGAGGGGCGGATCTCGCACCTCGACGGCATCTCGGTCGACGCCGACGAGTGGCACATGAACGTGCGGCCGTCCAACACCGAGCCGCTGCTCCGCCTGAACCTCGAAGCGCGCTCACGCGATCTCATGGAGCGCAAGCGCGACGAGGTGCTGGCTGTGATCCAGGAGTGAACTGGGGCCACGCCACGGGGCGGCGGCCGCCCTTCAAGTACTCGGCTTTCACGCGTGTCGGCTTCTCGGACACGGACGCGCAGGGCATCGTCTACTACGGCCGGTATCTCCCCTACTTCGACCTCGCCCGGGTCGAGTACCACCGGCACCTCGGGCTGCTGAAGCTCGAGACCGACCACGAGTTCGTGATGCGCGCCTCGGACATCGAGTACCTCGCGCCCGCGCGCTTCGACGATCTCCTCGAGGTCTTCATCCGCGTCTCCCGCCTCGGCCGCACGAGCGCGACGTACGAGATGGCGGCCTACCGCGTCGAGGACGACGAGTTGATGGTGACCGCGCACCAGACTCTCGTGCTCGTCGACCTCGAGGCCCGACAGTCCGCGCCGATCACGGACGAGTTCCGCGAGAAGATCCGCGGATTCGAGGGCGACGACTGCGAGATGTGACGGGCAACAATTAAAGGCCCGGGCGGCTCGGTCGTCGAGTCCTCGATCAACGACCGAGCGCCGCAGGCCTCTTGCCCTCTCCCCCGTAGATCTCGTTTTAGTCAGGACGGTCGCCGCGTCTATCCCTCAACCGAGTTACCCCGCGTGTCCGGAGGACGATCCCTCGATCGAGGGATTCTCGTTTTGCCCGATTAGCAGGGGTTTTTGGTTGGAGACTGTCGCAACGGTCGCGGCGGCCCTCGGAGGCGTCATGACCTCGGCATCCCTCAATCGAGGGTCGGCAGCTTCACCGCGGTGCGGCCGAGCTCTGCTTGCTCGGCATGGCGGGATGTGACACAAGTCGCTCAGTTGTCCGCAACCCGCGTGATCCTGCTTCCAGGGGCGGTGCTCCCGGCAGAGCCTGCGTACGGCGCTCTCATCGCCGCGCTTGGCCCGGGCGTTGACGCGGTCGCGAAGGATCTCGAGGTTTATGCAACGCCTGAGCCGCCGGAGGACTACGGCCTCGAGGTCGAGGTCGCGGGCGTGCTGCGCGAGGCGGACGCGCACGGCTGGGAGCGGTTCCATCTCGTCGGGTACTCGGGCGGGGGAGCCGCCTCGGTCGCCTTCGCCGCGGCTAGACCGGAGCGGCTCGCGAGCCTGGCGCTGCTAGAGCCGGGCTGGGCGGGAACCTGGGATCTGAGCCCCGCCGAGAAGGCGCTCTGGCTCGAGTTCGACCGGCTCGAAGGGCTCCCGGTCGAACAGTTCATGCAGGAGTTCGCGCGCTTGGAGCTCAAGCCGGGTGTCCCGCCGCCGGCGCCGTCGCCCGGCGACCCGCCGCCCTGGATGGCCAAACGCCCGGCAGGGATCCGCGCGTTCGGGCGCGCGTTCAAGCGGGGCGGCATCGACCGAGAGGACCTCCGCCGCTTCGATCGCCCCGTCTACTACGCACTCGGCGCTCTGAGCAACCCGGACCACTACGAGGAGATCGCGAAACGCCTGAGCGGAGTGTTCCCAGACTTCGAGCTCGAGGTCTTCGAGGAGCGCCACCACTTCGACCCGCCCCACCGAATCGAGCCCGAGCGCCTTGCGAAGTCGCTAACGACGCTCTGGCGGCGCGCCGAATCCGCCTAGGACGGCGTGACGCGATAGGCGTCGAAGACGGCCTCGACGTTCCGTAGCGCCGAGAGCAGAGCCCGCAGCGCCTTCACGTCGCCGAGCTCGGCCGTGTACCAGTTCTTGGCCAGCTGATCCTCGACCGTGCCGCCGTACGAGACGATGTTCGCGCCGTGCTCGGCGAAGGTGCGGGCGACGTCCTCGAGCAAGCGCGGCCGGTCCCAGGCGTCGACGGCGATCTCGACCCGGAAGCTGCGCTTCATCTCGCCGTCCCAGTCCACCTGGGTGAACCGCTCCGGGCTCGACATGAGCGTCTTCACGTTCGGGCAGTCGTGGCGGTGGATCGTGATGCCCTTGCCCAGCGAGATGTAGCCGACGATCTGGTCGCTCGGCACCGGCGTGCAGCATTTGGCGAGCCGGACCAGGACGTCGTCGACGCCGTGGACGGTGATGCCGAGCTGGTCGCTGGACGCCGGCTTCGTCTTCGGCTTGAGCGGGACCGTCTCTTCCTCGGCCACCTCGGCCGTCTTCAGGCGCGTGAGCACCTTCTTGACGATCTGCGACACGGGCAGCTTCCCCGAGCCGAGCGCGATGTAGAAGTCCTCGGCCTTCTTGAAGCCGGCCTCGCGGATCACCTGGGCGAGCACCGCCGAGCCGGCGAGCTTGCGGTACGGAAGCTTCTGCGCCTTCAGCGCCTGCTCGAGCGCCTCACGGCCCTTGTGCTCGGTGTCCTCGCGCGTTTCCCGCGAGAACCAGGCGCGGATCTTGTTCCTCGCGCGCGAGGAGCGCGCCAGGTTCATCCAGTCGCGTGAAGGCCCGCGCCCGCCCTTCGAGGTGAGGATCTCCACGAAGTCGCCGCTCCGCAGCGTGTAGTGCAGCGGGACGATGCGGCCGTTCACCTTCGAGCCGACCGTGCGGTGGCCGACGTCGGTGTGGACCGCGTACGCGAAGTCGATCGGCGTCGAGCCGGCCGGGAGGGTCTTGACCTCGCCCTTCGGCGTGAAGACGTAGACCTCGTCGTCGAAGAGATCGGTGCGGAAGCTCTTCAGGAACTCGCGCGGATCGGCTTCGTCCTCGCCCCACTCCAGCAGGCGCTCGACCCAGGCGAGCCACTCCTGGTCGGCGGGGCGCTTGCCGTCGCCGCGCTTGTAGAGCCAGTGCGCCGCGATGCCGAGCTCGGCCTCGCGGTGCATCTCGCGCGTGCGGATCTGGATCTCGAGCGGGCGACCCTGCGGCCCGATCACGGTTGTGTGCAGGGCGCGATAGCCGTTGAACTTCGCCATCGCGATGTAGTCCTTGAAGCGGCCGGGCATCGGCTTCCACAGCGAGTGGATGAGGCCGAGCGCGCCGTAGCAGTCGCGCGTCCCTTCGTCGCCCCCGCGCTCGCAGATGACCCGCATGGCCGTCAGGTCGTAGATCTCGTTGAACTCGCGGCCCTTCTTGGCCATCTTGTCGTAGATGGAATAGAAGTGCTTCGCGCGGCCCGAGATCTCGGCCGGGATGTCGACCTTGTCGAGCTCGCTCAGCAGCTCCGCGGAGGCCTCGTTGACGTGCTCCTCGCGGTCGGCCCGCCGCTCGGCGACCATCGCCTTGATCTCCGCGTACTTCCGCGGGTGGAGAGCCTCGAACGCGATGTCCTCGAGCTCCCACTTCAGCTTGTGGATCCCGAGGCGATGTGCGAGCGGCCCGTAGACGTCGAGCGTCTCGCGCGCCTTCTGCACCTGCGTCTGGCGGCCCCAGTACTCCAGCGTGCGCATGTTGTGGAGCCGGTCGGCCAGCTTGATGAGGATGACCCGCACGTCGCGGGCCATCGCGAGGATCATCTTGCGGTAGTTCTCCGCCTCGGCGTGCTCGCGGCTCTGGAAGCGGATGCCGGTCAGCTTCGTGACGCCCTCGACGAGCTGGGCGATCTCGTCGCCGAACTCGTCGCGTACCTGCTCGATCGTGACGTTCGGTGTCCTCGACGACGTCGTGCATGAGCGCGGCGGCGATCGTCTCGTCGTCGAGCCTCAGCTCGGCGCAGATCTTGGCGGCGCCGAACGGGTGGTGGATGAACTCTTCGCCGGAGCGGCGCTGTTGGCCCTCGTGCGCCTTCGCGGCGAACGCGAACGCCCGTGCCAGAAGCTCCCGGTCAACGTCCGGGTTGTAGGCAGAAACCTCGGCGAGCAGTTCCTCGACGAGATCCTGGTGTTGCTCTGGAGCCTCGAGAACCGCCATACCCAAATTGTACTTCGGGCCCCTGAAGCCACCGTCCCCGTTTAGGGGGCCGTAACTTCAGGAAAGGAGTAAGCGTTCCGATAGAGAACCTATGCCGTCCATGTTCAGACGATTTCGCCGCAAGAAAACCGTTACGGACCTCGCCCGCATGCTGACCGCGCTGGAGCAGAACTCGCGTTCCGGCCGCCCCGCGGCGACTCGGCGCGCGCGTGCCTCGCTAGGCCGCGCGTACTAGCGGCTCCTCCAGCAGGTCCCTGAACCGCTCCGACTCGTAGAGCTGGCGACGCGCCGGCCCGGTGCCGTCGAGCTCGAGCTCGGAGAAGATCTCGCGCGCCGCAGCCTCGCGCTCAGCCTCGGAGAGCTTCCATTGCGCCGCGAGCCAGCCGCGGAGCTCCTCGTACCGGTCTGCGGAGTCGAAGATGCGCCTGACGACGAGCTGTGGCGCGACCGTCCCGTTCCAGTGGTTCGCCTCGAGCCGGAAGACGACGTCGTATCGGCCCTCGCGGCGGTAGCGATCCAGCTGCTTTCCGATTCCGAAGGCGATCGCGCTGCCCGCGTCGCGCCCGCGCTCGTTGACGCGGAAGCGCAGGTGCTTCCCCTCCCCCACGGCGCCGAGCTCTCGCAGCTCGCAGGCGGGCAGGAGCAAGGTCACGCCGGGGTTGCCGAGGCCGAACGGCGCCAGCCGGTGGAGCTCCTCACACAGGTCGAGCGTGAGCTCGGCGCCGGCGACGACTGCGTCGACCCGGGTGACCGGCTGCAGATCCTCGTCGGCCAGGTGCTCGTCGGCGTGCGCGGCGAACGCATCGGCGAAGGCCTCGACGTTCTCGGGCTTGATCGAGAGCCCGGCGGCGGCCCGGTGCCCACCGAAGCGATCGAGGTGGCTTGCGCACGCGGCCAGGCCGCCGTGCAGGTCGAAGGCAGAAGTCGATCGGCCCGAGCCTTTCCACTCGCCGTCGGTGCCTGCGATGAGCACGACGGGCCGGTGGAAGCGCTCGACGAGGCGTGACGCGACGATGCCGATCACGCCTTCGTGCCAGTCCTCGTCGGCGAGGACGTAGCCGCGCCGTCGTCGCTTCGCCTCCGGCCACTCCTCCACCTTGGCGACGGCCGAGCGGAGAATTCGGTCCTCGACCTGCTGCCGCTCGCGGTTCAGCTCCTCGAGCTCGTGGGCGAGCCGGCCGGCGACGTCGGAGTCCTCGGTGAGCAGCAGCTCGAGCGCCGCCTCGGGGCGGCAGAGGCGGCCCGAGGCGTTGATCCGAGGGGCAAGCCGGAAGCCGACGGCGCCCTCGTCGACGCGCGCAGGATCGACGCGGGCGGTCTTCATCAAGGCTCGCAGGCCGGGCTTCTGTGTTCGCGCCAGGGCGCGCAGCCCCGCCTGCGCCAGTGCGCGGTTCTCGTCGACCAGCGGCACGACGTCGGAGATCGTCGCCAGAGCGACGAGGTCGAGATGGCGTGCGAGCACGTCGCTGTCCGGCCCGAGCAGCGCCTGGCCCAGCTTGTAGACGACTCCCGTGCCGCAGAGCTCCGGGAACGGGTAGTCCGAGGGACGCGTGGCGACGATCGGGCAGTCGGGCAGCTCCTCGCCCGGCCGGTGGTGGTCGGTGACGACGACGTCGATTCCGAGTGACTTCGCGTGCGCGACCTCTTCGACGGCAGTGATCCCGCAGTCGACGGTGAGCACGAGCCCGCACCCGTCCTCGGCGAGCTTCGTCAGCGTCTCCTTGCGGAGGCCGTAGCCCTCCTCGAAGCGGCTCGGCAGGTGCCACGTGACGTCGGCGCCCAGCTCACGCAGGACGAGGATGGCCAGTGCAGTGGCGCAGATGCCGTCGGCGTCGTAGTCGCCGTGCACGCAGATGCGCTTGCCGTCGGCGACGGCTTGCCGGATCGCCTCGCAGGCCTCGCGCATGCTCCCGAGCAGAAGCGGGTCATGACCGGGCAGGGCGCCTTCGAGGAAGGCGCGCGCCTCCTCCGGATTCCCGTACCCGCGCCGGACGAGGACGCGAGCAGTCGTCTCGCTGACCCCGAGCACTCGAGACAGCTCGCTCGAGTCCCGGTGCAGGCACGGACTTATCGTCCAAATGCCTTCGTACATCGGATGGATGAAGGTACGGAGGGGATCGGACGGAGCCGTGCGTATCCTTGGAGCAATGACGGTCGCTCCGAACTACAGCTCCGGCGAGGACTACGTGATCGAGTTCCTTCGTTACAGGTTTGCCTTCAATTCGTCCGACTTCGAGGAGCGCGTGACGGCGGCGGCGGTCAAGCTCGGCCTCGTCGAGGACAACGACCTGGACGAGGACGAGACCGCGGATCTGGTCGAGCTCACGGCCGACGGAGTGATCGACGAGCCGCGGAGCACTCTGGGGCGGTACCTCGTCCGGCACTGGGAGGTGCTGGCCCTCGTCAACGGCGAGTCGCTCGTCTACTGGCTGCGGAAGCTCGTCTTCCGCGGGGCCTGGCTCGACCAGCACGTCAAGGAGGGCCTGCTGGATGTGGACTTCGACGACCGGGCCGCCGAGTTCGGCTATCGCGACCCGCGCGGCGACCGGCCTTTGCTCGAGCTGGCGCCCGTGCCGAGTTGGCACGAGCTGCAGTTCCGGCGCTAGCTCGGTGGCTGCGCCCGAGTTCTCTTCTCCTGACGACCTGGCGGCGCCCGCCGGCTACAGCCACGTCGTCAGCATTCCGGCCGGACGCCTGATCTGGACCTCCGGCCAGGTGCCGATGGACGCTGATCGGGCATCGCCTCGGGCCAGGGCTGGGAACGTCAGACGCGCCTGGCCTTCGAGAATGTCGAGAAGGCTCTGCGAGCGGCCGGCGCCGGCTGGGAGGACGTCGTCAAGCTCACCTTGTACGTCGTAGACGTGTCTGAATTGCCGACGATCCGGGCCGTCCGCGACGAGTTCGTCGACACCGCCCGACCACCTACGAGCTCGCTCGTCCAGGTCGCCGGTCTCTTCCACCCGGACGTGCTGATCGAGGTCGAAGCAGTGGCCTGGAGACCTGGCGATTAACGCGTGTCCGTCTGCTACTTTTTCCCCGTTCGAGAGGGGGGCAAGGGCAATGCACGAAGCGGCCGAACTGACGGCTGCGGCGATGATGAGCGAGGCGCGTCGCCTCGTGAGAGCGGCTGGTGCCAGGGCGCGCATGCGCGCGACCGTGGTGGGCTCGAAGTTCCCTCGTGGAGTGAGGAGGCCCGCTCGTGGTCGCTCCTCGGAGCGCTGCTCTCGAGCTGGCACCACCAGGACTCGCAGAGACACGCGGACGTCGGCGCCCACCTGGCTGACGCACACGCGCTCGGCGAGGCTACGGAGGTGCTTGGAGAAGTAGTCGGGACCGCCGCCCTCGACCGCTGGAACGACGCCGCCACGCGGACCAAGAAAGACGTGGTCGCCGCTATGGACGGCGCGCTGGTCGCGCTAAACGGCAACTCCTCCAGTCAGCGGTCGCGGTACAGGACTCGCTCGAAGGGCCAGGCCCCGTCGATCCATCCGCGCACGGCCTGCTCGAGCAACGGATCGAGACCTTGGCTCCACGCGTCACCGCGCACCCACATGACTACCTCGACGTCTGCCTCTTCGTGCGGATACAGGTAGACACATCCGAGCACCCTGCTCTCGTCTGGCGCGACGACCGTGTACGTGAACGAGCGCCGTAGCTCGAACTCCTTCTGGTGCCAGCCGAGGTCGACGAGGTTCTCGTCCCGGGTCGTGTCGAGCCAGGGTTCCGGCGTCCCGTCGGGCAGGACGCGCTCGCGAATCGCATCCAGATCCTCGTCGACGTCGTGGATCGTCAGCTTGCGCAGCCGGAAGCGCGGGTGCTCGAGGGTCTCGGGGACGGCGAAGTCCTCTGGAACGAGCTTGTCGTGCCAGCTCACACTAGAAGAGCGCGCGTTCCGTCTGCGCTGCGCCGACGTGGGCGCTGCCCAGCTTCGTCACGATGCGACCGCGCGGCGTGCGCTGGATGAAGCCGAGCTGCAGGAGGTACGGCTCGTAGACGTCCTCGATCGTGTCGGGCTCCTCGCCCAGGGCCACGGCCAGGGTCGACAGCCCGACCGGGCCTCCGTCGAAGCGCTCGACGATCGCGCGCAGCAGGTCGCGATCCGTCTTCTCCAGGCCCATTCCGTCGACCTCGAGCAGCTCCAGAGCCTCCGCAGCCACCTCCGTCGTCACCACACCCTGATGGCGCACCTGCGCCACGTCGCGCACGCGTCGCAGGATGCGGTTGGCGACACGCGGCGTGCCTCGTGAGCGTTCGCGAGATGCGATCCGCAGCGTCGTCGGAGATCTCCACGCCGAGAATCCGCGCCGAGCGGCGGACGATGATCCCGAGCTCCTCGGGCGCGTAGTAGTCGAGCCGGAAGGTCATGCCGAAGCGGTCGCGCAACGGAGTCGTCAGCAGCCCCGTGCGCGTGGTGGCTCCGATGAGCGTGAACGGCGGCACGTCGAGGGTCAGCGTTCGCGCAGCCGGCCCCTGCCCGACGATGATGTCGAGGCGGAAGTCCTCCAGAGCCGGGTAGAGGATCTCCTCGACGGCACGGCTCAACCGGTGGATCTCGTCGATGAAGAGCACGTCTCGCGGCTCCATCGCGGTGAGGATCGCGGCCATGTCGCCTTTCCGCTCCAGGGCCGGGCCGGCGACGCAGCGGATGCCGACGCCGAGCTCCTCGCGCACGATGTAGGCGAGGCTCGTCTTCCCGAGGCCCGGCGGGCCGACGAGCAGGACGTGGTCGAGCGCCTCACCGCGGGCGCGCGTGGCCTCGAGGGAGATCCCGAGCTGCTCCTTGACTCGCTCCTGGCCGACGAACTCGTCGAGGCTCCGCGGCCGCAGCGAGAGCTCGAGCTCGTCCTCGTCCGGGAGCACAGCGGGCGCGAGGAATTGCTCGGTCATGCGGCCTTCAGCGCCTGCCGGACGCGTTCCTCGGGCGAAAGCTCCGGATCGGTCGTGGCGAGCGCGCGCTCGGCCTCGGTCAGCGAGTAGCCAAGCTCGACGAGCGCGTCACGGGCCATCAGCTCGGGCACGGCGCCCTGGCCGACCTCCTCCAGCACGCCGAGCTTCTCCTTCAGCTCGAGGACGACGCGCTCCGCCGTCTTCTTGCCGACGCCGGGAATCGCGACGAACCTGGTGATGTCCTCGAGAGCGATCGCGCGCCGCAGATCCCTCGGCGTCGAGCCGGAAATGATTGCGAGCGCCACTTTCGGCCCCACGCCGGACACCGACAGCAGGTGCTCGAAGATCTCACGCTCGGCCGGCTCGGCGAACCCGTACAGCTGCAGCGTGTCCTCGCGGACGTGCAGGTACGTGTCCAGAGTGACCTCCTCGTCACCCTCGATCTTCCGCAGCGCACGAAGCGTCAGGCGCATGGCGTAGCCGACGCCTCCGACGTCGAGCACCGCGCCGTCGAGCGTGCGCGCGACGGGCCGGCCGCGCAGGCTCGCGATCACGCCGACGCGACCTTCAGCAGCGGCGGCGCCATCGCGTGGCAGATCGCCACCGCAAGCGCGTCGGCCGCATGGTCCGGCGTGGGCGGCGCGTCGAGCCTGAGGATCGCCTGCACCATCTTCTGCACCTGCACCTTTTCGGCGCGGCCGTACCCGCACACAGTCTGTTTCACCCGCGAAGGGGCGTACTCAGCGCACTCGACGCCGGCGAGCGCGGCCGCGACGAGGACGGCTCCCCGCGCCTGCCCGACAGAGAGCGCGGTGCGGGCGTCGGCGCCGACGAACGACTCCTCGAGCGCGACGGCATCGGGCGCCTCCCGTTCGATGAGCGCCACCACGCCCTCGTAGATCGTCTTCAGCCTGAGCTCGGGGCGCGCCGAAGCGGGTGTCTTCCACCACCCGAAGTCGAGCGCCCGGAGGCGATTTCCGTTTTCTTGGACGATTCCGTACCCGCACGCAGCCGTCCCCGGATCGATTCCCAGGACTTTCACGTCTCGACCTTAGGCGCAGAGTCGGACGTTCCTCCCCCGCGCCAAACCGAAAACCTCCTTTGGCCGTAAAACCGATGGTGAAGTACGCTCCAGGGGGAGGAGGTAGGGCCTGAAGCGTCATGCAAAGACCCTGTTCGTTAGCGGCCGCGCTCGTCACGGTCATCGGGCTGCTGCCCGCAGCCGGCGACGCGCGCACGAACGGCCTCGAATACGACTTCGAGGCCCACGTCTCGCTTCGTGACGGCGTCTGGGTAGTCGCGTTTACGTACCCCGGTGGCAACCATGACATCGGACATCTCAACATCGGGCAGTACCACGTCCGCTTCATCGACGAGAGCCCCCAGCACAACTTCCACCTGACCGGGCCCGGCGGGACGGATTACTCGACTGGTGTGGCAGAACAAGACCTGGACGAGATGCGGCCGTTCACGCTCCCGGCCGAGGGTGTCTACCGGTTCCAGTGCGACGCGCACCCGGACCTCATGTACGGCACGATCACGGTCCACGATCCGAGCGGGGGCCCGCCGCCTCCACCTCCGCCAGGCCGTCCGCCCCCGGCCCGCCGCCGCCGTTCCACCGCCTCCTCCTGCCCCGCCTGGCCCGCCCGATCTGATCGCGACCGTCGGCCCCGGACAGCGAATCGAGCTCTTCCATTCCGATGGGCGGCCCGTGTTCAACCTTCAGCCCGGGTCATACGACATCCAGGTGCACGACTTCTCGACCGTTCACAACTTCCACCTCACCGGCCCGGGTGTGAACCTTTGGACCGGGGTCGACGAGATCGTTCACCCGATCTGGACGCTGAACCTCACGAGCGGGACCTACAGGTTCGTCTGCGACCCGCATGCCCTGACGCTCAAGGGCTCCTTCACGGTCGGGACCGTGGCGGCCGCCCGTGCGCTGCCGCGTGCCGAAGGTCGTCGGCAGAACGCTTGCAGTCGCGCGGCGGACGATCCGGCGGTCGAATTGCGCCGTTGGACGTCTGCGCTACGTGCGCTCGGCACGACCGAAGGGCCGAGTCGTGAGCCAAAGCCGGCGCGCGGGTCTCACGCTGCGCCGCGGTACGAAGGTGAACCTCGTCCTCAGCAAGGGACGGCCAGTCTTAAGGACGCGAGGCACGCCCGACCTGATCGGGCGTGCCCTCGACGACTTCGACGATCGATCTGCGGTTTCCGAATGGGCACCGAGGTCACGACACTCCCGGCGGGCACATACACCATCGAGGTTCGACGACGAGTCGACGTTTCACAATTACCACTTGGCAGGCCCGGCGGCGTCGATCGTCGACCAGCGAACCGGCTGTCGAAACCGTGGTCTGGGATGGTCACTCTCTCCCCGGGCCTGTACCGCTATCGACTGTGACCCGCATTTCCAGTTCATGTGGGGCGAGTTCACGGTTACGCCAGTCGGCCCTCCGCCTCCACCTCCACCACCGCCACCTCCACCGCCTCCGCCTCCTCCTCCACCGCCTCCACCACCGCCGCCGCCGCCACCCTCCACCGCCGGGCGCTCTCGTCGCGACCGTCGCGAGACACGTCGACGATCGACGCTCAAGAATCCGGACGGAGAACCCGGTCACCCACCTGCCGCCAGGCGCGTACATCGATTCGCGTCGACGACCAGTCGACGTTCCACAACTTCCACCTGACCGGCCCGGGCGTCGACCAAGCGACTCGACTGGACGCGTCGACGTTCAGCTGGGAGCAGTGACGACTCTGGACGGCGTGCACCGTTCTCAGCCGAGCCGGCTACGCTACCGCCTTCGATCGTGCGACTCCGCACTCCGGCTTCATGCGAGCGGCGAATCTCACCGTCGGCAGTGCGGACCGGCTCCGTCCACCTCCGCCGCCGCCTGCCACGCGCCTCCTGCCACCACCGCCGTCCGCCGCCGTCTGCGCTCGGCACCAGCTCGACGACGAACGCTGTCCGCGTGCCGCGCGTCGTCGGGCGGCCGCTGAGCCACAGCGCGCAGGCTCGTCCGCCGGGCCGGCTGCCGGGTCGGACGAGTCCGGAACGCACGCTCGGCAAGGCGCCGCGGACGAGTTCTCCGCCAGAGCCCGAGGGCCGGAATCCGCGTACGCAGAGGCACGCGCGTGACGCTGGTCGTCAGCCGCGGCCGCCGCTAAGCAGGGTCGGCCCGAGGTCGACGCGGCCTCTCAGCTACCTTGTAGCCCGATGCGGCGCGCGCTCATCGTGGGCATTTTTGTCGGGCTCGCCACCGTGGTGGGAGCTGTCCAGTTGGCCGGGGCCGGGAGTCGTCGAACGGATCCCGATCACGGATTCCATTCGCACGGGCCGAGATCTCCCGCCCGGCCTCGTGATCGAGCTCGCATCGCCGGACGAGTACAACCGGGGGACGTTCACAGGCTCGGAAGGCTCGTGGACCGGGCCCGTCTACCAGGCCAAGAGCGACCCGGCCGTCGGCGGGCCGACGAAGATCGACTGGCGCGTCTCGTTCGACGACTTCGCCACGAGCCAGCCGGAGGTGATCGTGGCCCGGCACGTGCGCCAGCCGAGCTGGCGGCGCGACCAGCGAGGTGGGATCTCCATCACGCGCGTCGTCGGGAAGCGCGTGATCGGCACGATCCTCGCCGAGTACACGCTGCTGAATCCGGGCGGGAACGACGCCCGCTTCGAGGCCGTGCTCGCGTTCCCGCTCGAGCAGAACCTGCACGCCGTCGTCCATCTCGATCTGATCGAGCCCGGGAGCGACGACTTCTGGGTCAAGCAGTCGATCTCCGCGTCGACCTGGCACCGCGGCCAGGCGCTGCTCGCGCTCTCGCGCATCCGGCTCCGCGGAAACCTGGCGCCGAAGATCGTGGCCGCTCGCACGGTCGACCGTGGCCGATCAGTCCGCGGCAAGGTCGTCGACCGTTTCCTGGCTCCAGTCGTCGGAGCGCCGATCGCCCTCGAACGGAAGCAGGGCGGCAGCTGGGCTCGCGTCGCCCGCGCCAAGACGAGCGACCGTGGCTTCTACACGCTGAAACCCGGGCGTCGAGGCGCGTACCGCGTGACGGTCAACATGGCCGGCTTCAAGGCCGAGAGCCGGGCCCTGCTGGCCGGCCGCGGCCGCCGTTAGCCGGCGACGGCTTCGAGCACGCGCTCCGGGATATCGAAGTTCGCGTAGACCGACTGCACGTCCTCGTTCTCCTCGAGCGCGTCCATGAGGCGCACCACTTTCTTGGCGACCGCCTCGTCTTCGACTGAGACGTTCGTCTTCGGGAGCATCGTCGCCTCGCTCGACTCGATCGCGATCCCGGCCTGCTCGAGCGCGGCGCGAACTGCGTGCAGGTCTTCGGGCGCCGAGGTCACTCGGAAGCTCGACTCCTCGCGCTCCACGTCCTCGGCGCCGGCATCGGCGGCCGCGAGCATGAGCTCGTCCTCGTCGGCCGAGCCGCCGACGAGCAGGACGCCCTTCCGCTCGAAGAGCCACGCGACCGAGCCCGACTCGCCGAGATTGCCGTCGTTCTTCGTGAACGCCTGGCGCACGTCAGCGGCGGTGCGGTTGCGGTTGTCGGTCAACGCCTCGACCAGCACGGCGACGCCCCCGGGGCCGTAGCCCTCGTAGACGATGGTCTCGAACGCCTGCTCGTCGGCGTCGGCGCCCGAGCCTCGCGCGATCGCGCGCTCGATGTTGTCCTTCGGCACCGAGTACGAGCGGGCCTTGTCGATGGCGTTCTGGAGAGCCAGGTTCGCGCTCGGGTCGGGGCCGCCCTCACGCGCGGCGACGATGATCGCCCGCGAGAGCTTCGAGAAGAGCTGGCCGCGCCTGGCGTCGGCGACACCCTTCTTGTGCTTGATCGATGACCACTTGCTATGCCCGGACATTGGCCTCCTCCCTCACGGCCTCGAGAAAGAGCTCGTGCACGCGTGTGTCGTCGGTCAGCTCCGGGTGGAAGGTAGCGGCCAGGAAGCGGCCCTGTCGCACCAGGACGGGCTCGCCGTCGAGGGTGGCCAGGATCTCGACCTCGGGCCCGGTCTGCTCGACGCGCGGGGCGCGAATGAAGACCCCGCGCAAAGGCTCGTCGTCGCCGGCGAGGTCGAGATCGGTCTCGAAGCTCGCAACCTGCCGGCCGTAGGCATTGCGCTGCACCGAGAGGTCGAGCAGGCCGAGGTGATCTCGGTCGAGCATGATCAGCCCCGCGCAGGTGCCGAGGATGGGCCGCTCGAACTCGAGAATCGGCCCTTCGAGCCCGTAGACGTCGATCAGCCGGGCGATGGCCGTGGACTCGCCGCCCGGAACGACCAGGCCGTCGAGCCCTTCGAGCTCCTCGGGCATGCGAACCTCGACCACGTCCGCGCCGAGCCGTCGCAGCATCGCAGCGTGCTCGCGGAAGTTGCCCTGGACGGCCAACACCCCGACCCGCACGGGATTACCAGCCTCTGGCTTCGAGCAGCTCTGCTTCGGGAATGCCTGCGGCGGCGAGGCCGCTCATCGCCTCACCGAGGCCGCGCGAGACCCGCGCGAGCACCTCGGCGTCGCGGAAATGGGTCGTCGCCTCGACGATTGCCTTCGCCCGGACGGACGGGTTGTCCGACTTGTAGATCCCCGAGCCGACGAAGACGCCGTCGGCGCCCAGCTGCATGCAGATCGCCGCGTCGGCCGGAGTCGCGATCCCGCCCGCGGTGAACATGACGACGGGCAGCTTCTCGTTCTCGGCGACCCACTTCACCAGCTCGTACGGCGCGCGCAGGTTCTTCGCCTCGACGTACAGCTCGTCCTCGCGCAGCGCGCCCAGGCGGCGGATCCCGCCCATGACCGCGCGCATGTGCCGGACGGCGTTGACGATGTCGCCGGTGCCCGCCTCGCCCTTCGTGCGGATCATCGCCGCGCCCTCGGAGATGCGCCGCAGCGCCTCCCCCAGCTCGCGGCAGCCGCAGACGAACGGCACCGTGAAGCCCCACTTGTCGATGTGGTGCTCCTCGTCGGCCGGCGTCAGCACCTCGCTCTCGTCGATGTAGTCGACCTCGAGCGCCTCCAGGATCTGGGCCTCCACGAAATGGCCGATGCGAGCCTTGGCCATGACCGGGATCGACACGGCCTCCTGGATCTCGGTCACCTTGTCCGGGTCCGCCATGCGGGCGACGCCGCCCTGCGCTCGGATGTCCGCGGGCACGCGCTCGAGCGCCATGACGGCCACGGCGCCGGCGTCCTCGGCGATGAGCGCCTGCTCGGCGTTCGTGACGTCCATGATCACGCCGCCCTTGAGCATCTCGGCGAGACCGGTCTTGACCCGCATGGAGCCGATTTCGAGCATCGGAACGATTGTAGTGGCCGCGATACTGCCCTTGTGAAGGTCGTGGGACGAAGGGGTGGGGCGCGGCGCCTCCGCGGGGCCGCGACGCCCTCCTGCCCCCCGCAGCGCGAGGAGTCGCCGTGCACTACTCGGGCATGGACTCGGACGAGCAGGCGAACCACGCCAACTGCGCGGGGCGGGTCAAGGGCATCCAGCGGTACCACATGGAGGAGAACGGCTGGCTCGACATCGCCTACTCACAGCTCGTGTGCAAGCACGGGTACGTCTTCGTCGGTCGCGGGTACGGGATCCGAACCGCCGCGAACGGCACGACGGCTGCGAACGACCACTACTTCGCCGTCTGCTTCCTCGGCAACGACACGCCGGGGCGTGCGGACGTCACCCTCCAGGCCCGGCACGCACTCGGCGAGCTGATCCGCGACTACCAGCGGCGCTATCCGCGCGCCCTGCACGTTCGCCCGCACTCGGCCTTCACGTCGACCCAGTGTCCCGGACGGGAGCTGTCCGCCTGGATCGACCGGCGGGGCTGGCGCTAGCGGTACTCCGGCAGAACCGTGAAGCGGTCGGTGCGCCGGCCGGACATGTTCACCGTCCAGCCGGTCATCCGGTCGTCCGTGAAGACGAGATAGAGCCACCCGTGCTCGCGGCGGGCGCGAACTCGGCGCGGATACGACTTCGGGCAGGCGGTGACCGGGTAGAACGCTCCCGCTCCACCGCCGTGAACGACGTACGTCACGCCCCGCCGCGGGACGAACCGCTGGTAGTTGTGATCGTGTCCCGACAGGGCAAGCCGGACGCCGTAGCGCTCGAAGAGCGGCACCCAGCGCCTGACGACGTTGGGGTGAGAGCGATAGCTGCCACAGGTGAAAGCCGGGTGGTGGAGGACCGCCACCTTCCAGAGAGCGTTCGAGGACGCGAGCGCTCGTTCGAGCCACGAGGTCTGCGCGGCGTTGACGTTGGTGGAGTCCAGCACGAAGAGCTCCACGTCGCCGAACTTCCGGCGGTAGTACGGCCCCGGCATCGACAGGGTGGCGAACTGATACCGGCCCCGCTGCACGCGGACGTCGTGGTTCCCCAGCGATCCGGCGACGGCGACGCCCGCAGGCCGCAGCCAGCCGAAGCTCTGGCCCCAGGCCGCCCGAAAGGTCGCGGGGCTCTCCGTGTAGTCGTTGTCGCCGAGAGTGACGAGCGCGTCCGTCGTCGTTTTGCGCCTCGAAGCGGCGCATCGCAGCGCCCAGGCTGCGTTCGCGACTACCCGCGACGCCGAAGTCGCCGATAGCGAGCAGACCCACAGAGGGCTGCGGCTCGGCGCTGCGCCCGGACTGTGCAAGGGCGAACGCTACGGCCGCGGCGAGCAGCACAAAGGAGAGACGGCGCACCGCTTAACGTGTAGCACGCCGCCTCTCCTCGCAAAGCAAAGACTCGGTTAAACGATCCGTCGACGCAGTCCGCAACCGAAGTTCCGGAATGCCTGCCTGAGCAGATCCGCAGTCATTGGGCCGCCTTTCTTCTTACTGCCGCTGTCGGATCGCATCTTGCGCGCGACCGGCCTCGTGCGCGTCCCCCGATTGGAGGTGTTCGGTCACACCCTCTTAGGGGGACTGCTGGGCCGCGCCCTCCTGAGGCTGCTCCTCGGGAGGCGGCCCCCCGAGGCGGAGCATTACGCCCCCGTTGGCTGCCGGCTGGAAGTACGCGGGAAACGTTCTCTGCAGCGTGTGCTGCTCGACCACGCTCTTGTCGGTCAGGCTGGTGACGGTAAAGGGAGCGCGGCCGGGCAACGTCATCTGCAACGGCTGCTCGAGCTGCTTCGTGAATGCGCGGCGGCGAAGGTAGACGGCGGGATTCTCTCCACCGGTCGCCGGGAGCAGGGCGACTACTGCGTCGATGTCATCCATGTACTTGAAGGTGTAGAGGGCGAGCTCCAGCGATTCTCGCTGGAGAAGCGTTATGTGCTCCGGGGTCGCGTTTGGAAGCGCGCAGTCCTGCTGCACGGGAGAGCAGAAGACGTAGAAGAGCGTCTTCGTAGCGGGCTCGAACGAGCGGTAGCCCCCGCCCACTGGACGGATGCGGTCTCGTGCGATTGCGATTGCGTCCACGACCCTGTTCTGGACGATCGGCGGCTGGGCCTCGACGAGCGCGATCTGCTCTCCGTCGGCGCGATAGTTCGGAGCTACGTGGTTCGCAATCTGCGCGCCGCGAGCGAGCCCCTCGCCCTCCGGCTTGAACGTGGACCAGGGCTGCGAGGTCTCCTGGACGATCAGGTACGTGAAGAGCGAGGCCACCCCACCGAAGATGAGCACCAGCAGCAGATAGGCCAGCGTGAAGCGCCCTCCGTGAACGACGGTGGTTCGCGGCCTCGTGAGCGGCGGCACGATGGCCTCGAGCTCGGGGCGTTCGTCGGCTTCGGACACGCTGTTCATAGTTTCGGCCATATCGCGTCATCCGTGAGATCGACTTCAGGAAGCGTGAGGTTGGACGTCGTCGAGAAGCCCCACGATCTCGTCTCCGTGCAGTTCCTTGCGCTCGACGAGAACGTCGGCGATCTTCTCGACGGCGTCACGGTTGTGCTCGACCAACAGGTGCGCGGCCACGTAAGCCTGGCCGATCAGCTGACACGCCATCGAACGCTTGTCGCGGTCCATCATCACCCCGGAGAGCGGATCGTGCTCCATGGGGCCACCGCCCCCGGAGCGGTTCATGATCTGCGTCCCGATCCCCTCGAAGCGCCTGGCGATCTTCTTGCGCTCCCGCTCGATGTCCTCTTCCTTCTTGAACCGGCCGTTGATCTCGATGCGCTCCGGAGCCATCGCGCAGGCGCCGACCATCCACGCCGCGCGGGCGGTGGCGCTCTGCACGTCGCCCCCGACACCCGTCGAGTTCTCCCCGTAGAACACCCGCTCGGCCGCCATCGCGCCGAGCGTCCAGATCAGGCGAGCCACCTCCTCGCTCCGCCAGGAGCTGAAGCGCTCTTCCTTCTCGAGCGCCTGGTGGTGGCCGAGCGCGTCTCCGCGGCGGCGGATCGACAGACGGGTCGACTCGGCGCCCTTCATGTAGACGTGGCCGGCGGCAGCGTGGCCCGCCTCGTGAATCGCCACCGCACGTGTCTCCTCGGGGACGTACTCGATCTTGATCGCCATGCCCGACTCGATCGTGGTCATCGCCTCGACGATGTCGTCCCACGAGAAGCGCTCGCGCCGGTCGGAGTGCGCATACGTGAGCGCCATCGAGCAGACCTGCTCGATCATCGCCGGGGAGTAGCCGTTCGTGATGCGCGCGATCTCGTCACGCCGCTTCTCGGAGTCGAGCTCCTCGACGTGGTCGACCTTGTTGATGTAGAGGTCGAAGATGTCGAGCCGGTCGCGCTTCGTCGGCGTCCGCAGCCACACGTGCCGGCCCATGCGGCCCGGCCTGATGAGTGCGGGATCGAGGACGTTGATCGGCACGTTCGTCGCGCCGATGAAATAGATCTGCAGTTTCCGCGGCTTAGGCGGCCTGAGGCGCAGCTGCGCCTTGCCGATCCTGCGCGGGACGACGTAGGACGCGTCCAGGAATGTGTTCACCCAGTTCGTCGTCCGACTCTTGAAGAACGGCGGGTTGTCGATGCCGTCCATCACGACGAGCAGCTGGTTCAGCGCGAGCTGACCCATGCCGCCGCCCATCATCCCGGGCATGAACTGCTTCACGATCCCGCCCAGGAAACCGACTTTCCGGGGCCTGCTCTCGGGCGCACGGGCCTCGAACAGCCGGTCGCGCCAGGCTCGCGTCTCCAGGATCAAGTCCTGACTCGGGTTGAGGGCGCCGAACGATCCGTAAAACGCGTGGTCCTCGAAGCGGCCCGCCGACGTACCGCTCATCCCGCCGGCCGCACCGCCGCCGCCGAGCGCCGAGCGGCGCATGCCGACTGCGTCGATCTCGTCGATGAAGACGATGCACTGGCCGCCCCACTTCGCGGCCAGCCGCTTCGCCTTCCAGGCGAGGTAGCGGACGATGACGGCGTCCATGCCCATGAAGGTCTGCTGGAACCCTGAGCCGGGCATGCTGACGAATGGGCAGTTGAAGCCCGTGGCGATCGCTTTGGCGAGCATCGTCTTGCCCGTGCCCGGCGGGCCCAGGAAGAGCAGGCCGCGCTCGCGCTTGCCGCCGGCCGCTTCGAACGCCTCGCCCGACTGCCACAGCGAGACGACGCGGTTGACCTCCTCCTTGGCCTCGTTCTGCCCCCGCACGTCGCCGAGTCGCACGCCCCAGTCGGCGTCGCCGGGCTCGAACCCCCTCATCTGCGTGATTCCGACGAGCATGAGCGGCCCCAGCAGGATCAGGAAGTTGAAGAGGAAGAAGACCGGGAAGATGATCGCGTACATCAGGAGCTGCGGCTGGCTCAGATAGAACTTGAGCTGATCCCAGATCCCCGTGATGTTCTCCGTCCAGGTCAGCCATTCGCCGCCGGGGATGAGTAGGCGGACCAGCCAGATCAGCGTGAAGAGCGCAAGGACGAAGACGATCCGGCGGATCCACTTGCGCCAGAACCAGGCGCGGCGTCGGTTGACGACGTCCTCCTCCTTGAGCCGCTTGTCGACGGTTCCGAAGAGGCTCGGCCAGGGGATGAAGCGCCGAACGATGACGTCGACGACGCCGCGGAAGAGGATCACCGCGATGAACGTCCAGGCCAGCGCCCAGCCGAGGTGCAGGTCGGACTGGTAGTACAGCCAGACGAAGATCGCGGGGCTCGTCAGGACCGCGATCAAGGTCGCGCTGCGCGTGAATCGTCTCCACTGCTCGCCGAGCTCTAGCGACGCGTTGTCGCTGAAGATGCTGGGCTCGGCGTGGTCGCCGCTGGCCATTCACTGAGATTAGACGGGGTATCAGCCGTCTTTGTTGAAAAACTCGGCCGCTTAACGGTGCTTAACGAGATCTTCACGCAGGAGGAAATCGAGCGCGCGAGGCGCTATCACCGGCCGCTCTACCGGATTCGGCTGGCCGAGCTGGCGCTCGGGCTGCTCGTTCCGCTGGCGTTCGTGTTCGCGCAAGTGGATGACGAGCTCTCGCCGGCCTGGTGGCTGGAGGTGCTGGTGCTCACGGCACTCGTGCTCGCGGCGACGGCCCTCGCGCGCCTGCCGCTCGCGGTCTGGCGGTTCCGGCACGAACGCGCCTGGGGGTTCTCGACGCAAACGGTCCGCGGCTGGGCTGCAGATCGCCTCAAGGGTCTCGCGATCGGGACCGTCTTCACCGGCGTCGCGTTCGTCGGGCTCGTCGGTGCGGCCCGCGCGTTCCCGCGCTGGTGGCCCTTGATCGCTGCCGTCGGAGCGGCCCTGCTCGTCGCCCTGCTCACGTTCGTGGCTCCGGTGCTGCTGGAGCCGGTCTTCAACCGCTTCCGTCCGCTGGACGACAAGCGGCTCGCAGACGAGCTCCGCGCGTTGGCGGATCGAGCCGGCGTTCCCATCCGCGACGTGCTCGTCGCCGACGCGAGCCGCCGGACGACGAAGAGCAACGCCTACGTGTCGGGCCTCGGACGCACTCGAAGAGTCGTGCTCTGGGACACGCTGCTCGAGCGAGGCGGCGAGCCCGAGCTGAAAGCCGTCATCGCGCACGAGCTCGGCCATCGCCGGTTCCAGCATGTCGCCTTCGGCACCCTCCTCGCGATGGCAGGCGCGGCCGGCGCCGTGCTTGCTGCTGTGGGCTCTCGCCGACGATCCCGGAGACCCCGGCATCGTCCCGTTCGCCGTCTTCCTCTTCACGGCGCTCGAGATCGCGACGATGCCTTTCTTCGCCGCGCTGTCCCGCCGCTTCGAGCGCGCGGCAGACCGCTTCTCGCTCGATCTCACCGACGACCCCGAGGCCTACGAGCGGCTCCACGCCGAGCTCGCGCGCGACAATCTCGCGGATCTCGACCCGCCGCGCGCGTTCCACCTCGCGATGCACAGCCATCCCACGCCCGCCGAGCGCATCGCAGCAGGACGCGCGTGGAAGAGAGGGGCCGCCGTTCCCGTCTAGTAGGAGGGGCCGGGTCGGCTCCTGCGGCAAAGCCTCCCCGGCCCCATGCTTGCCGCAAGGCTGAGACCCCGACGCCAGGGTAAACACATTATGGGTGCCGCTGCACCTCCTTTGCCTAATCCGGAAGGGTGGTTCCTAACTAGGCTTTCGGCATGGCCTTTCGCGTGATCCGTCCCTGACGTGCTCGAATGGAAGACCCGCCCGCACGAGCCTGACGAGGCGCCACGCCACGTCGCCGAGCTGAGCGAGCTGGCCGGCTTCGCCCACACCCGCGCGAACCTCTGGCGCTACGAGCCCGGCGCCAAGGGGCGCCGCCACAGGCACCCGATCCAGGAGGAGACGTTCGTCGTCCTCGCGGGGACGCTGTCGATGTACCTCGGCGACCCGCCGGAACGTCACGACGTGCCCACGGGCGGGCTCATCCACGTCGAGCCGGGCACAACGCTCCAGAACGTGAACCACGGCGACGAGGATCTCCTGGTCTATGCCTACGGCACCCCGCCCGAGGAGCGAGCACGCCGAGATCCTCGACTCCGCGTTATGAGTGGTTACGCGGTCGCGCACCTCGACGAGATCGACGAGATGACCGACGGGCGCTGAGCCATGGCGACCCGTCCGGCACCACTTCGGCATCACGTCCTTCGGTGTCAACGCCTGGACCGGTCGTGACGCAGGCGACCGGATCATCAACGAGCACGACGAGTCGGATGAGAACGAGGAGCTCTACGTCGTCCTGCAGGGGCGCGCCGTGTTCGAGCTCGACGGCGAGCGGGTGGACGCGCCGGCCGGAACGTTCGTCTTCGCCCACCCCGGTGTGAAGCGAACGGCATTCGCCGAGGAGCCCGAGACGACGATCATCGCGCTCGGCGGCACCCCGGGACAGGCGTACGAGCCCGTCGGCTGGGAGCTCTGGGCTCCACTGAGGCCCCTCTACGAGAAGGGCGAGTACGCCGAGGCGGCTGACCGGGCACGCGTCCTGGTCGAGGCTCACCCGGAGTACCCCGAGTTGTTCTACAACCTCGCCTGCTGCGAGAGCCTCGCCGGCCGGACGACTGACGCGATCGACCACCTGCGGCACGCGATCGACATGTCGGAGCGGTCGCGCGCATTCGCAAAGGACGATTCGGACTTCGATCCGATCCGCGACGACCCCGCGTTCAAGGAGCTGGTCGGCGGCTAGTTCTCAACCCGGTTCGTATGGGCCCGCCTGGACTCGAACCAGGGACCAACCGATTATGAGTCGGCTGCTCTGACCAACTGAGCTACGGGCCCGTCGGGAGGAGCGTAGCTCCCCTCCGTGACGCCTTCGGCTTCCCGAGCTAGGATTCTGGACGCGTGAAGGTCTTCCAGCACGAACGGCGTCTGAGGACGGCCGGAGGTCTCTCCGTGCGGGACATCACCGACGAGGTTTCCGAGGCGGTGCGCGAGAGCGGCATCCGCGACGGGATCGTCTGCGTCTATTCGCCGCACACCACGTGCTGCGTGCGGGTCAACGAGTTCGAGGCGGGGTTCCTCGACGATTTCGCCGGGCTCCTCCGCAAGCTCGTCCCGAGCGACGGGTACTACGCGCACGACGACTGGGACCGCCGGACCGAGAATCTCTGCAAGGAGGACATGGAGGCCGGGAACGGCCACGCGCACTGCATGTCGATGCTCCTCGGCTCCGCCGGCGAGTCGATCCCCGTGCGCGACGGCGAGCTCTGCCTCGGCACCTGGCAGCGCGTGCTCTTCCTCGAGCTCGACCGCGAGCGCGAGCGCCGCTGGATCGTCCAGGTCGTCGGCACCTAGATGCGGAGGCTCGCAATAGCGCTCAGTGGCGCTCTCCTCGTGGCCGGCGTGTTTGCGGGGCCCGTCGGCGGCGGCTCGACCATGAACAACGCTCCGAGCAAGCCCGTCCGTCTCTGCCAGAAGTTCTAAGACCCTTTCGGGCGCATTGGGGCCTTAAACTCGCACGTTGACGCGATGGGGAAACGGCACCTGATTGGCCTGCTCCTCGCGACCGAGGAGGATTGGCCGAGCGCCTTCGAGGCCGTGCTCGGCCGCTTGGGCCCGGTCCACTTCCGCGGTGAGACGCACGAGCTGACGACCGAGCGGATCACGAACGAGCCGTTCGACCTCCGCTACACGCCGAAGTTCCAGCTCGTCATCGACCGGCTCTCGTGGTGGTACGACCTCCCTCGCGAGTGGCTGAAGAAGGTCGCCCTCATGGACGACGTCTACCTCCTGAACAACCCGTTCACGTTCCAGGCGATGGAGAAGCACGCGGCTTACTGCGCGATGCTGCGACTCGGGATCAAGGTCCCGGACACGTGGCTGATCCCGCATCGCCTGCCGGTCGACAACCCCCGCTTCGTGCACATGGCCGAGCGCTACAACCCCGAGTTCGATCTGGAGGAGGTCGGCGAAGCGGTCGGCTATCCGCTCTTCATGAAGCCGTTCGACGGCGGGATGTGGGTCGGCGTCACACGCATCACGACCCCGGAGGAGCTCCGCTACGCGTATGAGCACTCGGGTGAGCGGCTGATGCACGTGCAGGCCTCCGTCGAGGACTTCGACGTGTTCACCCGGAGCCTCTCGATCGGACCGCAGACCCTCGTCGCCCAGTACGACCCGTCCGCCCACGGGCACTACCGCTACAGCACCGAGACGGACTTCCTCTCGCCCGAGCTCCACCGCGAGGTCGAGACCATCAGCCGGCTCGTCAACGCGTTCTTCCGCTGGGAGTTCAACTCCTGCGAGGTGATCGTCAAGGGCGACGAGGCGGCCCCGATCGACTATGCGAACGCGTCGCCCGACATCGCGCTCGTCAGCCTCCATTACCACTTCCCGTGGGCGATCAGGGCCCTCGTCGCCTGGTGTGCGTTCTGCGCGGTCAGCGAGCGGCCGATGCGCATCAACCAGTCGACTGCGGACTACTTCGAGATCGGGGACTCCGAGCTCTCATACGAGGACAAGCTCGAGCGCTACCGGGAGCTCGCCGACCGCTACTTCCAGCAGGAGGAGTTCGAGGCGTTCTGCGCCGAGGCGCTTGCCGCGCCTGGACGAGGTCGTCGTCGAGTACGTCGAGTCGGCGGAGTTCGACGAGCTCGCCGTTCGGACGATCACGACCGAGGTGCTCGAGCCCGAGAACCACGAGGCGCTCATCGAGCGCTCCCGATCGAACGTGGCCATGTGGGCCGCCGACCAACGGGCGGCGGCGACCTCCTGACCGGCGCGTTGGATCGCAAGCGTTACTGGACTCTCTCGGCGGCTCTCTTCGTCGCGTACCTGGTCGCGGCGAGGATCGGGATCGAGCTCGAGGTCGCCGACGGCCTCATCACACCGGTCTGGGCGCCGACCGGGATCGCTCTGGCGGCGCTCGTGCTCTACGGGCGGAGGCTCTGGCCGGCGATCGCACTCGCGGCCTTCGTGGCCAACATAGCCAGCGGAGCGTCGATTCTCGAAGCCGGCTTCATCTCCGTGGGAAACACGCTCGAGGCCGTGGTCGGAGCGACGCTGCTCCTGCGGGTCGGCTTCCGTCCCGCTCTCGACCGCGTGCGCGACGTGTTCGCCCTGGTCGGGCTCGCCGCGATCGTGAGCACGACGATCGCCGCGACGAACGGCACCACGACGCTCCTCATCTCGGGCGACGTCGACTCCTCGGACTACTGGTCGGCGTGGCTCCTCTGGTGGGTCGGCGACGCCATGGGAAACCTCGTCGTCGCGCCGTTGCTGCTGGTACTCGCACAGCGGCCGTGGCGGCAGCTCGACCGACAGAGATTGGCCGAAGCCGGCTTGCTGCTCGTGCTCCTGACCTCGGTCAGCGCGATCGTCTTCCTCGGCGGCCTCTGGCGCTATCCGCACCTGGTGTTTCCGCTCCTCGTCTGGGCGGCCCTGCGATTTCATCAGCTCGGCGCAGTCGGCAGCAGCTTCATCGTCACCGTCTTCGCCGTGACGGGCGCGGTCCGCGGCACGACGCCGATCGGAAACGGAAGCGCCACGGAGATCGCACAGATCGTCGAGGGGCTCACCGGCGGATTCGCGATCAGCCTGCTCATCTTCGGCGCCATCCTCGCCGAGCGGAGCGCCGCGGGGCGAGAGCTCGCCCGCACCCACGCCGGCCTCGCCGAGGCACAGCAGCTCGCCCACGTCGGGAGCTGGGAATGGGACGTGAGCGCTGACCAGGTGACGTGGTCGGACGAGCTCTACCGCCTCTGGGGAGTCGAGCCCGGCGCCGAGATGACGTACGAGTGGTACCTCGAGTCGGTTCATCCGGAAGACCGCGAGCTCGTCAAGAGCATGGTCGAGCGCGCCTTCACAGAGGGGATGCCGTTCTCCTTCGAGCATCGCGTCTCGCAGCCCGACGGGCGCCCGCGCTGGATCCACAGCCGTGGCCGAGTCAGTCAGGGACGACTCGGGCGCGCCGCTGCGCATGCTCGGGACGGCGCAGGACATCACCGATCGCAAGCGCATCGACGAGCTCCGCGACTCGATCCTCTCCACGGTGTCGCACGAGCTGCGAACGCCGCTCACGTGCAATCCTCGGCTTCTCCGTCACGCTCGAGGAGAAGGGAGACCAACTCGACGAGGAGACTACGGTCGGCGATGGTGACGAGCCTTGCTCAGCAGTCGCGCAAGCTCGACCGGCTGCTCTCCGACCTGCTCGACATCGACCGCCTGAGACGCGGCTTCGTGCCGCCGAACTTCCACGAGACCGACGTCGGCCTCCTGGTCGAGCACGTCGCGACCGCGTTCTCGCCCGGATCGCACGCGATCCGGGTGCACGCCGACAGTGTCCAGGCCGAGGTCGACGCGCCCAAGGTGGAGCGGATCGTGGACAACCTGATCGCCAACGCGGTCAACCACACGCCGGCGGGCACCGAGATCTCGGTGCGCGTCGAAGCTAGAGACGGCAGCGTGCTGATCACGGTCGACGACAACGGGCCCGGCGTCGCAGAGACCGACCGCGACGCGATCTTCGACCTCTTCACGCGCGGAGCGGAGGTCGAGCACGTGCCGGGCACCGGCATCGGCCTGTCGCTCGTCTCGCAGTTCACGATGCTGCACGGAGGCCGGGTCTGGGTCGAAGAGACCCCTGGCGGAGGCGCATCGTTTCGTGTACTTCTCCCGGCGAGGCACACCCGATGACCGAGTCCACCGTCGACACCCTTGCCCGGCTCGCGCTCTTCGCCGACCTCAGCAGAGCCGAGGTGGAAGCGGTCTCGCATTCGTTCGACGAGCAGGTGTTCGCGGAGGGCGAGCGCGTGCTACGCCTCGGGCTCTCGGGCTCGAGCGTCTACGTGATCCTGGAAGGCGAGGCCGCAGTGCATATCGACGGGGACGAGCGGTCGCGGCTCGGGCGCGGTGATTTCTTCGGGGAGATCTCGGCGCTCACCGGCGACTCGCCGAGCGCCGACGTGGTCGCAACGTCGCTGCTGCGGTGCCTGGTCATCCCCGCCACGGAGCTCGAGGAGTTCCTGGTCGCGCGCCCGCGCGTGATGCTGCGAATGCTTCAGTCCGAGGCGCGGCGCCTGCAGACGGCCGGCCAGGGGCAGCAATAGCCGACCGGCCTTTCCCGCCGGGCACCTACGACGTCGTCGTCATCGGCAGCGGCCCTGGCGGCCTGCAGACGAGCTACTGGCTGAAGCGACTCGGCGTCGACCATGCCGTGCTCTCCCGCGACGACGCGCCCGGAGGCATGTTCCAGCGCTTCCCGATCTTCCAGCGACTCATCAGCTGGACGAAGCCCGACGCACCGGTGGAGCGAGAGAGCCGGGAGTACGAGTGGTACGACCACAACAGCCTCGTCGCCGAGGAGCCCGATCTGCGCGCGCTCGTCCCGGGCTTCATGAACCGCGACTTCGACCTGCCCTCACGCCCGGAGATGCTGGCGGGACTGACCGAGTTCGCGAACCGCGCACAAGTGGAGGTCCGCTACGGCTGCACCTGGGAAGGGACCCGGCGAGAGGGAGACGAGACCGTTCTCGAGACCTCTGACGGCGAGTACCGCTGTCGAGCGGCCGTCTTCGCGATCGGGGTCACCGAGCCGTGGGTCGCGGCCGTCCCCGGCCTCGAGCACGCATCTCACTACGTGGACACCAAGGAGGCAGAGGCCTACGAGAACAAGCGGGTCTTCATCGTCGGCAAGCGCAACTCCGGGTTCGAGATCGCCCAGTCGATCCTCCCCTGGGCCAGCCAGGTGATCCTGGCCTCCCCACGACCCGTGGACACGAAGGCGCTTGCGCTCTCGCCGCTCCGGGTCCGCTACCTCCATCCGTACGACGAGTACGCGCGTGGCGGCCCCGGCACCTACGTGCTCGATGCCGTGATCGAGCGCGTCGAACGCGGCTCGGACGGCTTCCGGGTCTCAGTCGAAGGAACGAGCCACCCGTTCACGCGCGAGTTCGAAGCGGACGAGGTGATCGCCGCAACGGGCTTTCGCACGCCGCTGCGCGACCTTCCGGAGCTGGGCGTCGCGACCGTGAACGACGGGCGCATCCCTGCCTTGACGCCGTTCTGGGAGAGCGTCTCCGTGCCGGGGATCTACTTCGCCGGCAATACGACCCAGGGCGCCCGCGGCATCGGCAAGCGTGGTCTCGGCGCGAGCTCCAGTTCCGTCAACGGCTTCCGTTACAACGCGCGTGTCCTGGCGAACCACCTCGCCCAGCGACTCGGCATGCGGGTCGCCCGGCTCCGACTGCCTCCCCACGAGATCGTGCCGTTCGTCCTCCACGAGCTCTCGCATGCGCCGGAGCTCTGGATCCAGAAGGGCTACCTGGCACGCGTGCTGACCTTTGCGGACGGGGTCAACGACCAGGGCATCCTTCCCGTCAGCCACTTCCTGGACGAGTCGGGCCCGGATGCACTGGCGGCTGCGATCGAAGTCGACCAGTCGGGAACGATCTTTCCGATCGTCTACCTCCGGCGGTCAGGGGAGATCAGGGAGCATCCGCTTCCGGCTCACCCGTTGCACGTCTACGAGGACGCGTCGTACGGGCAAGAGGTCGAGTCGATCCTCCGCTAGAACCTCCCACGGACCAAGTAACACAGTGTTACTCTGGCCAGCGGGGCGCAACGTACAGCCACCCGAGAACTTAGTAACACAGTCTTACTTAGGTTCTTAGGCGTTCAGCTGACGGGCGCGCTCGCGCTCGGCGTTCTCGTAGAGCATCCGCGCCGTCGAGGCCAGCATCGCCCAGGCGATCTCACCGTTTCCCTCGACCAGCGACCGGAAGTCCCACGAGGTCATCGCGTACAACGCAGCTCCGTCTCGGCGGTGATCGTCGCAGCGCGCGGGGTTTCCGCGATCAGCGAGATCTCGCCGAAGAAGTCGCCCGGCCCGAGCTCGCCGACCGGTCGCCGTGCATGGTCACCTTCGCGCTTCCCTGCTCGATGACGTAGAAGCCGACGCTGACCTCGCCCTCCTTGGTGACCTCTTCTCCGAGCGCGAATGTGCGCTCGGTCATCGACTCGGCGACGCGCTTCAGGTGCTTGCCCTTCAGTCCCGAGAAGAGCTCCACCCGACCGAGGATGTCCAGGTCGACTTCGCTCATGCGGCGAGTGTACGACGCCGGTCGCGGGCCGGCCGCACGCCCGAGCGAACGCCACCGATCGCCGCGCGCACGTTCAGCGTCGTCACGAGGTGCCGCCAGCGGCCCCGCCGCTCACGGCCGGCCTGAAGCTCGGCCAGGAGGATCAGCCGCAACTCGCCGCCGGAGCAGAGAGCCGTGACGTCGAACTTCGAGCGGCGCTTGCCGATGCGGAGATCGCGCGCGAAAGCCGAGGCGTCTTGCAGGATCGCGCGAAGCTCAGAGCCGGGCAGCGCGGCCATCTCCGGAGGCACGGCTTCGTCGGGTGCGTAGATCACGCCACCAGGGATGAGCTCCTGGAACGCGCGGCGCGCCTCGTCGACGTCGACCGGCACGATCGCCGTCAGCAGGTGCGCGCTCGCCAGGCCGAGCAGCTCACCGCGCCCGGCTTCGAGCAACGCCTCCTCGCCGTTCGCACACTCGCGCTCGACGATCTCCGCCACGAGGCCGCCGCTCACCCGCTGCAGCCAGTCGGCGTCGACCCGCCTCTCGTCGAGCGGCTCGAACCACACGACGCGGTCCGGCCCCACCCACGCCGCCGCCCCGGTGCTTCCCAGCCGCCGAGCGGTTCGCTCCGCGAGCTGCGAGAGGCGCCAGCGGTTGCGATCCTCGCGCGTGCGCGTCTCCATCCGCTCGGGCGCACCCGAGGAGACGATTCGCGCCGAGCCGACGAGGACCGGCGTGCGCAAGTGCCCGAGCCGCTGCAGCCACTCCAGCGTGAGGAGCGCCGTCCCCGGCTCGCCGCGCCTGCGCGCCGTCCCTCGTAGCTGGGAGAGCGCGATCGCGGACAGAGCGGCAACGATCGCGATGCCGGCCATCCGCTCGGCTTCGCTGTCGGCCAGCGGGCCCACGGCGCCCAGCCCGACGAGGCAGAGGAACCCGGTGCCGAGCACGGGTCCGTACGCGCCCTCCGCGAAGGCCTGGATCTGAGCGCGGGCGAGGAGCGAGTGCGCGACGAAGAACGCGAACAGAGCGGCGACGAGCAGGCCCGCCTCGCGCCCGTAATACGCGGTCACGATCGCCGCCGCGACCACCCAGAAGACGACGGCGAGCAGCCAGGCGAGCTGCAGGGTGTGCCGCTCGAAGCGTTTTCGCAGGTTCGTGAAGAGCCGCAGCTCGAGACGTTTCAGGTCGAAGTAGAGGAGCCGCGCCCAATCCGCCCCGGCTCGAATCGTCGGCATCGCGAAGAAGAGGACGAGCAGCGCCTGAGAGTCGGTCTCCGCCTTGTAGAGGAGCGCGAGCACGGCGAGGGCGTCGAGCGCCATCACCGCATGGGAGAAGCCGCCCGCCAGCGACTCGCGCGCCGCGCCGCGGAGTGCATCGCGCATCGTGTCCAGCCGCGCCTCTCGGATCGGCGCGAAGCCGAGGAAGTAGTAGACGCGCCGCGTGTAGAGCAGGCTGAATGCCGTCATCAGGGTCGTGTTGAGCAGGGCGCCGAAGACGAGCGCCCACACGCCGACGAGCGGCCAGAGGACGAGCATCGCTGCGAGCTGCACGACTTCGGGGCCGAGGGTCGCGGGCAACGGCTTGTAGACGCGGCGCAGCGCGTACACACCGGAGTGGTAGGTGCGGGTCGGCAGGTCGACCGCGAGGCGGACGAACAGCGCGGCGACGTAGGCCTCGGCCGGCCCGAAGCTCCCGTCCCACAGGCTCCAGACGATCCAGCCGACAAGGAGCACGAGCAGGCCGGCCGAGATGAGGAGCGTCAGGGCGAGCCAGCCTCCGATCGTCCGCGGGATGCGGTGCGGGCTCCCGGAGCGGTGCAGGTCGCGCACGCGAGCGCGAAGCCCTTCGAGCGCGCCCCACCAGAATGCCCCGATGAGCGAGGTGGCCGCGGTCGCGACGAGAACGAGCAGAAAGTTGTCCCACGCCAGCCCGCGGAAGAGAAAGACCACCGTGACCCCGTGCGTGATCGACTCGACCACGTAGCTGAGGAAGAACCAGCGCAGCCGGTACCACGCGTACTGCCAGAGCCGGTCGCCCAGGAGGCCTTCCTCGAGGATCACGCCGCGCCGCTCGCGCGCGGCCTGGCGCTGGAGCCAGCGTTCGAGATCGCTCATCAGCCGTTGCGGGCGGCGACGAGGGAGATCAGCCCCCAGTCGTTCCGCAGCTTCCGGTAGGGGATCTCGCGGAACACGCGCGCGTTCCGGCGGCCGCTGAGCCCTTTGACGACCGTGCGCGCGATCCAGTAGTCGAGTTGCTCGAGCTGCTGCCGGTCGGTCACGACGCGCCGCAGCGCGATCGCCGAGCTCTCCTGCGTGAGCGCGCTCCGCGGGTCGAGCGCCTGGTTGACGACCGAGCAGACGGCGCGACCGGTTCGATCCGGATCGGCGCCGTTCAACGTGCGCACCGTCGTCCGCACGCGACGGTCGAGCTCGCGCAGGAGCCCGCGGACCTTCCTCTCGTCCAGGCCGATCGTCCCGTCGGCCGAGATGCGCGTGCCGAGGAAAGGCACGCCGGAGGAGCCGGCCGCCTCGGGCCAGTCGAGCGACGGCCGGCCGGGCGGGGTCAGGTAGAGCGTGCGCCGCTTCTTCTCGTTGACCGTGAGACCGAGCGCGTCGAGCTGAGCGTCGCTCACGCGCACGGCCTCGCGGGCGAGCTCCGCCTCGGGGTGCGCGAAGAGGAAGTCGTCGCCGTACCGCGCGTAGAAGCCGCCCTCCACCCCTTCGAAGGCGGCGTCCATCGGGCCGAGGTAGAGGTTGGCGATCGTCGACGCGATCGGCTGGCCCATCGGGAGGCCCCGGATCCGGCTGACGATGCCGGCTCCGGGGAGCTTCATCTCGACCCGGATCACCTCGTAGACGAGCGGATGGCAGCGGAGATCCGAGCTCGGCCTCGAGCATCGGCCAGAGCGGTGAGTCGCGGCCGGTCGGGATCGAGTCCGTGTACGAGTCGACGTCGCGGCGTAGCACGTACACCCCGCGCTGCTTCGGGTCCGACGTGCCGGCGGCGCTCGGCGCGGATGAAGGCGGCGAGCTCGGCGACCGGCGTCAGCCACGAGAGGCCCTTGCGGTACGAGAAGACCCGCTTGGAGAGGCGCGCTGCCGTCGCGTCCTCGACGATCCCCGCGACGACGCCGTGCACGATCAGATCGGTGATGCGGCACGCGAAGACCTCGCGCTCCTTCCCCCGGGCTCGGATCGTCTTCAGCTCGCCCGGCTCGAGCCGATACGTCCCGTCCGCGACCTCGCGGGAGAGGAGACGCGCGACCTTGCCGCGGTTCATGACGATCGACGCCAGCGAGACGTCGCTCTGCCGCAACTCGTAGAGGCGGCTCGTCATCAGGTACCGCTGGTGCAGGCGCTCGATCTGGCGCTCGTAGCGCCGCCGATCCGCAAGAAGCGCCTGCACGTCCACTGCGCCCTCGGACGCTAGCGGAGTGCGAGAAATACGCCTAGGTCAGGCGCGAAGAGGGCCGGGCGAGTGGTCTGTTTCTTGATTGAGCAAGAAGCGAACAAAGAAGAGCAAAAGCTTTTCTCTGATCCCTAACTCGAATCGGGCAGGCCGAGACCGCGGTCTCCTAACCCACCAGGCACAGCGCTGCACTTGCGTGCAGGAGTCACCCGACCCTCGCGCTTCGCGCCATCGGCGAGGTAGCGCGGCGAGGTTCTGCCAGGATCCCCGGGTGGCGAAGGTTGCAGTGGTCGGGCTCGGGGCGATGGGAAGCCGGATCGCGCAACGGCTCCTGGATACGGGGCACGATGTCGTCGTCTGGAACCGCAGCGCAGAGAAGACCGCGCCGTTCGTCGCGGTCGATTCGCCGGCGCAAGCGGCACAGAAGGCCGATGCCGTCTTCGTCATGGTCTCCGATCCACAGGCCCTCCGCGAGGTCACCGAGGGTGCCGACGGCATCCTGGCCGGAGCGCGGCCGGGCACGACGGTCATCCAGATGTCCACGGTCGGACCGGCGGATGTCGCCCGGCTCGCGTCGTCGCTTCCGGAGGGAGTCGAGCTACTCGACGCACCCGTCCTGGGCAGCCTCTCCGAGGCCGAGGGCGGAACGCTCAAAGTGTTCGCGGGCGGGCTCGCCGGACCTCGTGGAGCGCTGGACGCCGGTGCTCTCGTCGCTCGGGCGGGTGCTGCACGTCGGCCCGGTAGGACTGGGCACGGCCGCGAAGCTGGTCGCGAACTCGACGCTGCTCGGAGCGCTCGCCGTCCTCGGCGAGGCCTTGGCGCTCGGCCAGAAGCTGGGGCTTTCCCCGGACGCAACCTTCGAGGTGCTCTCGGCAACGCCTCTGGCCGCTCAGGCCGAGCGGCGGCGGGAGGCGTTCGAGACCGGCGAGTACCCACGTCGCTTCGCGCTCGCACTCGCCCTGAAGGACGCGGAGTTGATCTCCGCTGCCGCCGATGGGCTGGATCTGAAAGTGGCCGCGGCCGTCAGGGACTGGTTCGCAGAGGCCGTCGAGGAAGGCGCGGGCGAGGACGACTACTCGTCGATCCTCGCCCACATCGTCAGTCGGCGTAGCGGTGGTGCAGGATGAGCATGTTCCCGTCCGGGTCGGCGAAGAACGCCTGATGGCACACCCCGGAGTCCAGGATGTCGCCGGTGAACTCGATCCCTTGCTGCTCCAGCAGGGTGCGCGCCGCATGCACGTCGTCGACGCGGAGCGCGATCGGATTCCGACCTCTCGTCTCTTCGACGTTCATGCCCGGGGGATCGATGACCATCAACGTCAGATTGCCGGTCTCGAACTCGGCGTACTTCCGGTCCGGCACGAACACGGATCGACGGAGCCCGAGGGTGCTGCCGTAGAAGTCGACTGCCGTCTCGAAGTCACGGGTCGGCATGACCGCGAAGTCCACGCCATGAACAGTCAGCCCTGTCATGCGTCCGACGCCAGCAGCTCGTCGAGCACGTCGTAGCTCTCGGCGACTCCACGCTCCAGTCGTCGGACTGGAGGGCAACGTCGCGAGCTTCCTGCGACTCGAAGAGCACCGTGGTCGTGAGCGTCGTCTTGCCGTCGTGCTCGACCAGGGTGATCGTGTCGAGCGCCTCACCGGGGTACCAGGCGTTGTCGAATTTCTCGGTGGCGACCAGGCGCTCGGGCCGCACGATCTCGCGGTAGACGCCGCCCATCCCCATCTCGTTCCCGTCCGGGCCACGCCACACCCAGCGATAGGCGCCGCCGACCTTCAGGTCGACCTCGCAGACCGCCATCTCCCACCCGTTCCGGACCCCCAACCAGCGCTTGAGCAGCTCGGGCTTCGTCCAGGCGTCGAAGACCATGCTGGCCGGCGCATCGAAGACGCGTGTCATCGCGATCTCTCGCTCCGACGGCGTCGTTACCTCCAGTGTTCCGGTGTTCGTCATCGGTGCTCTCCTTCTTCTCCTTCGATTCGTCCTTCATTTCGTCGAGCAGGGCGTCCAGGCGCTCGAAGTTCCCTTCCCAGAGCTTGCGGTAGCCTATCCAGCCATTCGGTGGCTTCCGCGAGCGACTCGGCCTCGAGCCGGCTCGGCCGTCGCTGCGCGTCGCGCCCGCGTGAGATCAGGCCGGCCCGCTCCAGCACCTTGAGGTGCTTGGAGATCGCGGGCTGGCTCATCGCGAACGGCTCGGCCAATTCCGTCACGGAAGCCTGACCTGACGACGCGAGCCGGGCGAGGATCGCCCGCCGGGTCGGGTCCGCGAGTGCCGCGAACGTCGCGTCCAGGCGGTCCTGGTCTTTCGATTTATAACTTATAGGTTCCATAACCAACCAGTAATCTACAGTATCACGGGACTACCGGTCCCGCTTGACATTGCGCAATAGTCGTTTGAAGATCCCCATGGCTCCGTCGGTGGAGAGGGCGGAGCGGTGTGCCTAACGAGAGGGGATAGGGAATGAGACTCACGCTTCTGAGGCGTGCTGCTTTCGCAGCCGCCCTAAGCGCTCTTGCTCTGCCCGCTTCGGCGCTCGGGAACGCGGAGATCCAGGATCACTCGGATCGACTCGCGGACTATGACGCCAGAGCGGGGAAGGTCGCACCGACCCGCACCCAGCGTGCTGCAGTGCGGAGGTTGCGCGCAAATGTGAGGTGGAACCAGTTCGGGACGCCTGCCACGCTTTCGAAGCAGGGCAAGTTCCTCGCCAAGGGCGTCCGCGGAAGGAACGCTGCCGATAGCCGCGCGCAGGTGGATTCACTACAACCGCGTGCTGTTCGGGCTGAGGTCGACCGCTGGTCTGCAGCTGGTCGACGTCACGCGGATGGCTCAAAGCAACGGCTATGCCGTCAACTTCCGGCAGGTGAGCCGGGGCCTCGAGACTGTCGAGGGCGGGCTCATCACCGTCGGGCTGACGGGGACGGCGAAGAAGGGCTGGAACATCGCCCACGTGTCGTCGTCGCTGACGCGGGGCACCGCGCTCAACGGCAGCGCACACGCTGTCAGGCGCTGAGGCCTGGCTGCGAGCTGCAGACTCCGTCGGAGTCGACGGCTACTCGACCGCGCACGTCCTCCAGGCGAAGGCCAGCAATGGCTGGACGCATCTCGCGATCGGCGGCCTCAGTGACCTCCAGCAGGTGCGGGCCGTCGCGTTCCCGACCGTCCGTACCGGGCTTGTCCCCGCGTACGAGTCGATCGTGCTGAAGGCGCAGGACGCCATCGGCTACAAGATGGTCGTCGATGCCCGCAACGGGAAGGTCCTGGCTCGGACGAACCTCGTGCACAACCTCACCGAGGGGAACGCAGGCATCGCCGCGGACGAGTCGTACACCTTCAGCGGCGACCTCCCGGCGACTGACGGCGCCTGCCATTACGTCATGGCCCGTTCGCGATCGGCGCCGGCAACCGCGCGCTGGACGGCTTCGCGGCCGCCACCGTGCCGTTGAACGACCTCATCCTCGAGCTCTGGAAGGACGGCGTGCTGCTCGTTCACGCCGACACGCTGTTCTCGCCGGAGCAGTTCCACTACGAGCCCGCCGGCGGCGTGGTTGCCGGCAACTACGAGATCAAGGTATGCGACTTCGCCGACGGTGCTCCTTGGGACTGCTCCGCGGACGTACTCCGGGACGCTGACGGGCGATTCCTCGCCCCTGCCTCCGGCGTACCTGGCCCGCTGGAAGACGTTCCCGGCGAACCCGCCGTTGTACACGGTGCAGGGCTACCCGTGGAACTTCCCGGACACGGACACCCGAGAGGTGTGGTGCTGGCGGGCCGCTGACGGCTGCGACCGCGTGATCGGCAACCTGGCCTCTCGCGGCCCGTGGGATCACGACCACAAGCTGAACGCCCCGACGCTGACGACTCGCGGCAACAACGCGAAGTCGGCGACGTCGTGGACGAGCGACATCCTGCCGAGCGCGCCGCAGTACATGCCGGTGAGCGCGGCGCGGGACTACAGCTACCCGTGGACGAACAGCTGGAACAACGACGAATGCGAGCCGACCCCGAATGGCCCACCCGGTGCCACGTGGGACGACTCGGCGGCGACGGTCAACCTGTTCGTCGCCCACAACCGTGTCCACGACTTCTCGTACTTCCTGGGCTTCACCGAGCAGAACTGGAACGCCCAGGACTACAACTTCGGCCTGACCCCGCGGAGCCAGGAGAACGACCCGATCATCGGCGACGCTCAGTCGGGCGCGCTCACGCTCACGCGTGACAACGCCAACATGATCACGCTGCCGGACGGTCTCGCATCGATCACGAACATGTACTTCTGGCAGCCGATCCAGGGCGCGTTCTACGCCCCCTGCGTCGACGGTGACTACGACATGGGCGTCATCGGCCACGAGTACGGCCACATGATCGAGAACCGCATGATCGGCAAGGGCAACGTCCGCACCGGCCACCACGCCGGCGCGATGGGCGAGTCCTTCGGCGACCTGAACGGGATGGAGTACCAGAACGAGAACGGCTTCGTCCCGACCGGCGACGAGAACCGCTACGCCGCCGGCACGTACGACACCGGGAACAAGCTCCGTGCGATCCGCAACTACGGGATGAACTTCCCGATGTCGGGCGGGGTGCCGAAGCCGGGCAGGCAGCTCAATATCAATGCGCTGAACTTCAGCGACATGGGCTACGACGTCACCGGCCCGCAGGTCCATGCAGACGGCGAGATCTGGAGCGCTACGAACTTCCGGATCCGCACGCTGCTGAACGACAAGTACGACGACGACTTCCCGTCGGACGACGAGGACCTGCAGTACGCGTGCGCCAACGGCGAACTGCCGCCGTACGCGTGTCCGGGGAACCGGCGTTGGTTCCAGCTGTACTACGACGCGATGCTGCTCATGCCGACGAACCCGTCGATGCTCCAGGCTCGCGATGCGATCCTGATGGCAGATCTGATGCGGTTCGGCGGCGCGAACCAGAGGGAAATCTGGCTCGGCTTCGCACGTAGCGGCTACGGCCAAGGCGCCGCCAGCAGCAACACGACGGCGGACACGGACACCGATCCGACGCCGAGCTTCAAGTCGCCCATGCACAACAACGCGGACGATCACGTTCCGCGCCAGGGGCAAGGACGGCACGGTCGATCAACAACGCTCGGATCTACGTCGGGCACTACGAGGCTCGTGTCTCGCCGATCGCCGACACTGACCCGGCGACGGCGGGCAGCGAGAACCTCGACGACGCGCGCCGCAATTCGCTCCGGGAACGTACGAGCTCGTCGCACGCGCGCCGGGCTACGGCCTTCTCCGCGGCCGGAAGCAGTTCTACTCGGGCGAGAACTCGATCATCGAGTTCAGGTTCCCGACGAACTACGCCGCGTCGGCCAAGGGTGCCACGGCCACTGGTGATGGAACCGCTGCCGGGCAACCTGATCGACGACACCGAGCGCACGCAGTGGACCGCCGAGGGCACGATCACCGGCGGCAACCTCTCGGTGGAGGGCAAGAAGGTGACGATCGATCTCGCCGGGACGGACTCGGTGCGGATCAACCGCCTGCAGGTCAGCGCACACCTCGCTGCTGGGCAGAGCCGCTTCACGGCGCTGCGCCAGTTCGAGGTGTGGGCGTGCAACAACGACCATCCGTCCAACGACGACTGCTCGGTGGACAGCGGGTACCACAGGGTGTACACGAGCCCTGCGGACTCCTTCCCGGCGGATCCGCCGCGGCCGGTAGCACCGCAGCTGATCCTGCGGGAGTTCGACATCTCGAACACCACGGGCCACGCATCTGCGCTTCGTCGTCAAGACGAGCCAGTGCACGGGCGCGCCCGCTGTTCCAGGGTGAGCAGGACGCTGATCCAAGGTCCACCACGGACTGCAACTCGAACGTCCCGGCTGCGGCTGCGTTCCGCTTCGTGCGGGCGGCCGAGTTCCAGGCGTTCAAGGAAGACGGGAGCGTGTACCGCTTCTAGGAGAAGAGAAGCAGCTCTCTGTACGCGAAATGGGGCCGGCACTCGCCGGCCCCATTTCAATTGAGACGACGCCTCGCGCTGCCCAGGCTCGAAAAGTCAGGTTGAACGGAGCCTCCGGCAGCTTCTCGCGGCAGAGCTCACGCAGCTGGGCTTGCTGCTCGGGTTCGAGGCCGGCCGCGTAGCCGCCCGCTGGGCCGACGCCGAGCGTGTAGGGCTCCCACCAATCCTCGAAGCTCGGGTGCTCGACGGTGTTCGAAAGAGCAGTCGCCTCGATCTCGTGCAGCCCGGCTTCCTGGAATAGCTCCTCCAGGTGGCCTTCGCGGGCACCCGCCATCTGCGACTCGTCATCCACGTCGGGATCGAGCTCGTGCGCCGCCTCCCAGAACAAGCTGAGTGGCGCCGCGCCGCCGGCGAGATCCCAGACGCACGCTGCCACGACACCTTGCTCGCGCGTCACGCGCGCCATCTCGCGGAGCCCCGCGACGGGATCCGACATGAAGTGAACGACGAGTTGTGCCAGGGCCGCGTCGAACTCGTCGTCTCCAAACGGCAGCTCCTCCGCCGCAGGCGCGTTGCACGTCGACCCCGGGGTGGCGCTCTCGAGCTGCTGCGACGAAAGGCTCCGAAGGATCGACGGCCGCCACGGAATCCGGTCCCAGCCGTCCTGACCAGCTCGGTCGTCAGCGCGCCTGGGCCGCAGCCGACATCGAGCACTCGCTGCCCGGCGGCGACCCCCGCGAAATCGGCGAGCTGCGGCGCGAGCGGCACGGAATACCTGCCCATGAACCGGTCGTACGCCTCCGCCGCGACGGTGAAGCTCACGGCAGGAGCTCCTCGAGCTGCGCTTCCACGTTGCCAGCATGCATCACGGCAAGCTCGTCGGGCGCCGGCCGTGGCAATGGGACGGCGATCGCCGCTGCGCGTGCCCGCTCGCGGTCATCCCGAGAGGCTGGCGACGGCGTCTCGGAGCGCGCGCAGATACGCGAGGTCGGCTTCTGCGATGGTCAAGGCCTCCGCAGCGGTGAGCGCCGGGCCGTGACCCGGCACCACATGTGCCGGCGGGTCGTTCCGGAGCAGCTCGATCAGGCTCGCGAGCGTCGTCCGGTATTCGGACGTGGTCGACGCGAATGGGAACTCAACGGCCGAGACGTGGTCGCCCGGCGCGAGGACATCGAGCTCCCGGACGCGATACGCGGTGCCGTCGGCGGTGTGGCCACGGAGCGCGAGCGTTTCGACGATGAATGGCCCGACGTGATGTGCGACTCCGACCGACAGCACAGAATCGACGCGCGGCTCGCCTTCAATCGTCAGCCCGTACGTGGCGGCGCGCTTGCCGATCACCTCGAGCGGCTCGCCGCCGGCCACGATCTCCGCCGTCCCTGCGCCCATCATCGCGACCGCGTCGGGAAACGCCGCGATTCCGCAGACGTGATCCCAGTCCGCGTGCGTCACGAGAACGTGCGTCACCCGAGCACCTAGCGTCGGCAGCACGGCCGGCAATCCGCGCCACTTCGTCGGCTCGAGATGCCCGGATCGATCACCACCGCCTCGCCCTCGGCGACGAGCAGGAGCGAGCTCGTCTGCCAGAGCGCGCTTTCGAAGCGCTCGAAATGCATCGAGCGATGGTGTCAGGTCTTCGCTAGAGGTTGCGTGAGACGCTATTTGCCGTGGAATCCGACGCGAACCAATCGGTGCCCGTGCCGAGCGTGGAAGAGGTCCAGCAGATCGTCGCGATCGCGAACCCGGTCATCCGGAACCTCCGGATCACCCACTGCTACTCGCGTCTCGCAGCGGAGTTCACGACACGAAGCGGCGACGGCGCGAACTGGTGCAGCTACGCGACGTGGGCCTCACGACAGGCAGGCCGGACCGTCCGCGGCGAGGACCTGCTCGAGTACCTCGGGAACCGGCTCGCGGGACGTCGCTGGGCGCTGCATCCGATCAGGTCGCTGTGGCGTCGGATGCTACGCCGCGGCCTCTTCCAGCCCGAGACGCGAATCGGGCGCCTGACCGCCGAGCTACACACGCCGTTCGACGCGTTCGAGCGAGCCAGCGCCGCCGTCGCACGTGGAAACCTGAAGGTGTTCGAGGAGATCGGGCTCGAGTTCGCGCGCTACCTCCACGAGTCCCCGCCGGCCGCCGCCGCGCGCCTGGTCCTCGATTCCTCGACATCTTGCGTCCCGGCGATCCACCCGAGGGGCAGCGTTACCTGCGCCAGGCGTTCACGCACTACGAGCGCCTGCGGTTCGAGCGCGATCCAAAGGCGCGCGCGGAGCTCGCCGTGCTCGCGAACCTCGAGATCGGCTTCCACGAGCAGACGCGGCTGCAGCCGGAGATCCGCGAGGCGCTCGATGCCGCGCACGCAACGAAGGAGGATCTAGGGCGTCGTGCGCTCGAGGCGCTCTTTCCGTCGGCGGAGCGCTGGTGGCCGGTCGTCCGGGCTCCGGCTCGGGCCGCCATCGGCGTCGTCGCGGCAGGCTTCCAGCGAACCTCGAGCAGACTCGCACGCGAGGCGATCACCGACTCGTTCATGGTCATGACGCTGCCGGGGCGGGTGCTGGCGCTCGGAACGCACCTGGACGACGCCTACCCGGAGGTGCTCGAAGAGCCCGCCGACGCGGAGCTGATCGAGCTGCTCGCGCGGTTCGAGCCGGTTGCTCCGGCGCCCGACGACTGCGGCGCGCGCGACTGGTCGGATCTCCACCAGCGGATGCACTACATCGTGCATCTCTTTCGGGCGTTCCACTTGAGCGAGGAGCTTTCCCGTCCGCCCTTCACGCCGGAGCAGGTGGAGGACTTCACCAGCGGGGTCGTGCCGGACGGGGAGCTGAGAACCCTAGGGGAGAGGTAGCTCTCCTCTACCGTCGATGCAGTCCGCGAGGTAGAGGGCTGTGCCGAGGTCGCCGGTCCAAAGCGTGTACCGGCCTCGCCCGTAGTCCGACCGGCTGCGCTCCACCTGACCCGCAGCGTGCATCGCGAACGCTCGCGCTCGGGTGAGCCACCGTTCGTCTCCCGTGCGCTCGAGCAGCGCCAGGAATGCGTACCCGTTCCCCGCTGTGCCGTGGCAGAGGCTTGCGCCCTTTCGCAGCGGGCCTGCACGCCACGTCAACTCGCCGCCCGCGACTGCAAGCTCCTCGTCGAGGAGGTGAGCGAGGGTCGCGACGATCCCCGGCGCGCCATGGCACCACTGCGTGCGGATCTGGCCGTCGCCGTTTTCGTCGAGCCGCGCCCCCGCGACCGGCGGCCAGTTGACGAGCCCGTCCTCCTCGACGGCGAAGCGCTGAAGCGTCTCCGAGACGTCGGCCAGATCGGCGAGCGCAAGCGCACACCCTGCGAACCCGTGTGCCGCACCGAGCACGCGGTCGCTGCGCCCGGGCAGTTGCTGCGTCCACAGGCCTTCCGCGTCCCGCCGGCCGCGCAGCCACTCGACGCTCGCCGTCACGTCGAGGCCGAGCTCGCGACCGGCGAGAATCGTGCCGGGACTTCCCCACATCAACTCGCAACGTTCGTCCTGCTCGTTCGCCGCGATCAGCTCCGCCAGCCGGTCGAGATTCCCCGGCGAGGGTGCGAGCCTCTGTAACACCAGCCGGATCCCCATTTCGCCGAAGCAAAGGCTGCGCTCGGTGTCCTCGTCAGGAAAATCCGGCGGGGCTTCGAGCGACCGCTCCAGGTACGGGACATAGTCCCGTCCTAGCTCGACGAAGCCCCGCCGCGCGAGGCGGCTGAGCGCATCCACGACCCCTGCGCCTCCGAGATACACCGTCCGGAACCGTGTCGACGCGTCGCCGGCGTCGTCGACATCCTGTGGATGCGTCGGCCAACCGTCGTCGAATGCGCTCTCCGCGTCGGCAGCGATCGAAGCAATCGCCGTCCGTGCCTTTTCAGCGCTCCACGGTTCCTCCGCGAGCGCCTCGTGCGCTTCCGGCTCAAACAGCAACGTCAGTTCCCCCAGAGCGGCCGAACCTCGATCGTCCCCATCTGGGCGATGGGATGCCCGGCCGCGATCTCGACCGCCTCTTCCAGGCTGCCGCACTCGATGATGTCGAACCCGCCGACCGCCTCCTTCGTCTCGGCGAACGGACCGTCGGTGACGATCGCCTTCCCGTCGCGGACGCGGACGGAGCGCGCCCGGCGCGGCGGAGCGAGTTGATCCCCGGTCAGCCACTTGCCCTGGGCCTGGAGGTCGTCCAGCCAGGGAAAGCTCTCCTCGTCCGGAGTGTCAGTCGGATCGGGCTCGGTCTGGCCGTCCATCCTGTCGGCGTTCCAGCAGACCATCATCAGGTATTTCATCGTCGCTCCTTTTCGTCGTTGGGTCAGGCTTTACGTCTGGAAGACGAACGGGCCGGGCCGAGATCGACATTTAGGCTACTAGTGCGAAGTGGCGGTAATCGCCCCACGCAAGGTTCCAGACGAGAGGACGCTCGCCCAAGCCTATGTAACGTCGCGGGACTCACTCACTCGTGATTGGAGAGACCCGCGACATGGCCGAGCCCTACCCGCCGATCGAGCCGTACGACCAGGGGATGCTCGACGTGGGCGACGGCAACCTCGTCTACTGGGAAGCCTGCGGCAACCCGGACGGCAAGCCGGCGCTGGTCGTGCACGGCGGCCCGGGCTCGGGCTGCGGGCCGGGACACCGCCGGTACTTCGATCCGGAGCGCTACCGGGTCGTCCTGTTCGACCAGCGCGGGTGCGGGCGCAGCACGCCGCACGCGAGCGACCCGGCAACCGACATGACCGTGAACACCACCGACGCATCTGATCGCCGACATGGAGCGGCTGCGCCAGCACCTGGGGATCGAGCGGTGGCTGCTGTACGGGGGCTCATGGGGATCGACGCTGATCCTCGCCTACGCCGAGCGCCACCCGCAGCGGGTGTCGGAGATCGTCATCCCCGGCGTCACCATGACCCGGCGCTCGGAGATCGACTGGCTCTACCGGGGCGTCGGGCGGTTCTTCCCCGAGGAGTGGGAGCGGTTCCGCGCGGGCTCCCAGAGGCCGACCGCGATGGCGATCTCGTCGCCGCCTACGCGCGGCTGATGGAGGATCCAGACCCGGACGTGCGGGCACAGGCGGCGGCCGACTGGCTGGCGTGGGAGGACGCCGTGATCTCGCATGGAACCGCACGGGACAGCCGAACGCGTACAGCTCCCGCCCGCCGGCGGCGCCGCTCGCCTTCGTCCGGATCTGCGCGCACTACTTCTCGCACGGCGCGTGGCTGGAGGAGGGCGAGCTGCTGCGCGAACGCGGGCCGGCTGGCACGGCATCCCGGGCGTGCTGATCCATGGCCGCCTGGATATGGGCTCCCCGCTCGGCACCGCCTGGGAGCTGGCCCAGGCCTGGCCGGACGCGCGGCTGGTGGTCGTCGACGACTCCGGGCACACCGGCAGCGAAACGATGAGGGACGAGATCCTCGACACGCTCGACCGGTTCGCACGCCGCTAGCGCTGCCAAGGCACATTCCCGAACACCGGCCCAGCCAAGGCTCATCTGGTCCCGAGGACGCACATCGGATTCAATTGTCCCAATGAAAGACGAAGAGCGGCCGAGCACGTTCGCCGTGGTCGCCGCGCGGCTCGGCTCCCTTTGGCTGGTCGTGATGATGGTCGGCATTTACGGGACAGCGTTCGGATGGCGACCCGGCGGTACTTCCTGCTCACAGCACTTTTCGGTTTCTTGACCGGTCACCTGGTAATGGGCATCACCGAGTACCGCCGAGTCATGCGACGACCTTGGCCCCCGGTCGCTCCGTTGGACGACGATGACGACTGGTAGCGCAGCGCACGCCCGGCGAGCCGTTCAGGGGACATTCCGGAGCACTCGCCCCCGCTAGCTGGGTACCGTCCAGTCCGGTGCGCCGCGACTTGACGCCGACCGAGGTCGATTTGCTGACTGAGATTGTCCGGCGTCACGGGGCTGATGCTTCGCTCGCCGACGCGCTGCGAAACGGGCGACTGACTGACGAGGATGTCGGCAACTTGGGCACCGCCGTCACTGAGGAGTTGGCTAGGAGTGGCTTCGATGCTGATTACCAACCGACCGCCTATGGCAGGCAGTTGGAGGACATCATCGACGCTCTCGTCACGGACACGTAGCGCCATTGTTCGGGTGACATTCCCGTGCGCTGGCCCATGCAAGCGCGGCTTCGTTTGTTGTGTTCTGTCGCGGGTCAGGCCGTGGTGAGTTCCGGCTGCGGGTCACGCGTGGCGAACCGCTTAGCGAGCGCGTGAACGACGGCCAGACCGACGGCGAGCAGGGCGACGCCTGCCAGGATTTGGAAGCCGCGTTCCTCGGCCTCGAAGCCAACCTGGCCGGGCGCGGCGAGCAGCATCACGAGCGAGAACGTGTACAGGCCGTACATGAGCCAGTAGGTCTTGGCCTGGGTCAACGCGACGACGAACACGACTACGCCGATCGCCGTGAGCACCCATCCGGGAGGCGACACAATCGCCACGGGAATCGCGGCGGCGACCCCGGCCGCCGTGCCGAGAGCCTTCCCGCGTATCCGGTCGCGCTTCCCCATGAGGATGTACAGCACGAGGATGAGCACAGGCTCGGGAACCCAGTACGGCTCCGTCCATCCGAGCGCGACGCCGAGCGACGCGCTGGCAGCCAGCACCGCACCGAGCCCGAGGGCGACGACGGCCGCCTCGGGGGCGGAGCGCCGCTCACCGTCCACAACCTCGGGAACCCCGAACCGACGCGCGAGCACGACGCCGTAGAGGGTTGCGATCCCGACGATGAGGCCGTAGACAGACGCGTTCCTGGCAGAGGCCTCCGGCACAACGAAGGTCGCCGCGAACGGAACCATGAGCAGCGGCGCGAACCAGCCAAACCCGATCCCGGCACCCGCGATCACCCCGACGGTCGCGAGCAGTGCCGCCCACCACCAGTCGTAGGCCGTGAACGCGCCCAGCCCCGCCGCGAGCCCCATCAACGGGGCGAGATAGCTCATCCGGCGAGTGCCGCCGAGCTTCGCGCCGACACCGCCAAGGAGAACCCCGGTGACCATGGCCGTGGCTCCGAACTTCCCGACGAGCACACCGATCACGACGGCGGGAAGGACAACAGCCACCAGGAGCGCACCAAGGATGTGCATGGTCCGTCGTGCGCGGGACGGCTTACCGCGGACTTCTACGGCGTCCGCCCCCGCTGACGCCTGACTTGGAGCCTCGACGTGCTCGGTCTCGCCCAAGCGTTCCTCCTGAGCGACCCTTATCCCCGATCAGGCCCCAACGCGCATCATCCGATCAGGACGACGCGGCTCACCCGCAGCACGCGGTCGAGTGACATTCCCGAACACTGGCCCAGGCGAGCATCTACGGTGTCGCCGCGGCGAGGTGGTCGATCCGTGCCGGGGCGCTCGTTAGGCTGGGTCGCCTGGTTTTCCCACAACCCGAAGGAGGACGGCCGAATGAGCGGTTACGCGGTGGCCCAGATTGACGAGATCGACGAGATCGATGACGGCCGCGTCCTTTCGCGCCCCGTCCGGTTCCACTTCGGCATCACGTCGTTCGGCGTCAACGCATTTACAGCTCATCAGGTGGGCGATCGGCTCATCAACGAGCACGACGAGTCACAGGAGCATGACCTGCAGGAGGAGCTTTACCTCGTCCAGCGCGGGCGCGCGACGTTCGAGCTCGACGGCGAGCGGGTGGACGCACCCGCGGGCACACTCGTCTTCGCTCGCCCCGCCGTGAAGCGGACAGCGTTCGCTGAGGAGCCGGGGACGACGATCGTCGCGATCGGCGGAACTCCGGGGAAGGCGTACGAGGCCCAGGGCGGCGAGATCTGGATGCCGCTCAACCATCTCTACGAGTCAGGCCAGTACGCCGAGGCCGCCGATCAGGGACGCGAGTTGATCGAAGCTCATCCTGAGTACGCAGGGCCGCTCTACAACCTCGCGTGCTGCGAGAGCCTCGCCGGTCGGACAGACGACGCGATCAGGCATCTCCGGCTCGCGATCGACCGCAAGGAATCGTTCCGTTCGCTTGCTGCCGAGGACAGCGACTTCGACCCGATCCGCGACGAGACCGCTTTCAAGGAGTTGGTTCAGGGCAACGCAGGCGAGCCGACTACGGGGTAACAGACTCGCATCGGTCGCTTCGGGTGACATTCCCGAACACTGGCCCAGCCGAACGCCGCCTCGTTTGCGCGTAGATTGGTGTTGCCATGTCGAGCTGGTACGACGCCTTGGCGGACCGATACGGGGACTGGTCGTCCACTAGCGTCGCTGCTGACGTCCCGTTCTACGTCGGGCTTGCCCGTGATGCTGACGGGCCATTGGTCGAGCTTGCAGTTGGCACCGGGCGCGTTGCGATCCCGGTTGCTCAGGCAACGGGCAGGCGTGTAATAGGGATTGACTCTTCGCCGGCGATGCTCGCGCAGGCTCGAGTGCGCGCAGTTGAGGAGGGAGTCGAGCTCGACCTGCGTGAAGGAGACATACGGGAGCTTGAAATCGAGGAGCCGGCGGCCTTGATCTACTGCCCTGGGCGGTCTCTGCTGCATCTGCCCACGTGGGCCGATCGTCGCCGCTGCTTCGAGCGGGTCGCGGCATCGCTTCGGTCTAACGGCCGCTTCGCCTGGAACGCGTTCGCCTTCGACCATCACGTCGCATCCGCCATAGACGGCCAGCATGCCGACGCGCACGCCGGCGTCCCGCTGCCGCACACGAACCACTACAGCGTCAGCGATAACCGAGTCGACATCACCTTGGACGATGGTGGAACCGGTTCGCTCTGGTGGGCAACCAAGAACGAATGGCTGGGGCTCCTCGACGTCGCGGGCCTGCGCCTCGAAGCTCTCTATGGCGGATTCGCCGGGGAACCGCTCGACGACGACAGCCGTGAGTACATCTTCGTGGCCCGTCGGTAAGCGCTCAGCCTGGCCGTCACGACAGCGCCAGGGGACATTCCCGCACACTGGCGCAACCAGAGGTACGAACGTCTGACCCCACGACCCTGCGGCACGGGCGATCTTTGCGATCCGCGATAATGGCCGCGTGGCGCTTCAACGGATGGACAACGTCGGCATCGTGGTGGAGTCGCTTGATGCCGCTATCTCTTTTTTCGCCGAGCTGGGCCTCGAACTCGAGGGGCGAGCCATGATCGAAGGAGACTGGTCAGGGCGCGTCACTGGACTGCGCGACCAGCGCGTCGAGACCGCCATGATGCGTATGCCGGACGGCCACGGCAGGATCGAACTCTCGCGCTTTCTCACGCCGCCTCCGGTCGCCGATCACCGGAACGCACCGGTAAACGCCCTCGGCTACCTCCGCGTCATGTTCGCGGTGGACGACCTCGACGATACGCTGGCCCGGCTCCGCGAGCACGGCGCGCAGCTCGTCGACGAAGTGGTCCAGTACGAAGACGTGTATCGGCTCTGCTACGTCCGAGGCCCCGAGGGCATTCTCATCGGGCTGGCCGAGCAAATCGGCTGACGCCCAAACGCGCTCGGGCGTCATTCGCGAACACTGGCCCAGGCGACCGCCTTTTCGCTGCCACGAGGGCAGTTGGGTTCATGCATCGAGTCGAAGCACGACCTCGTCCGTTTCCTCGCCGCGCCCATGAGCGAACCCGCGCCCCTCCCCCACGATCAGGAAACCGCACTTCGTCAACACACGAATCGACGCGGCGTTGTCACTCGCAGCGCGAGCGAAAAGCGGACGGGTTGCCTCCAGCTGCAAGAACTCCTGTAGGGCACGCGTGGCAATGCCGCGGCCCCAATCTTCACGGCCGATCCAATAGGTGACCTCGCGGTGACCCTCCAAGTCGAAGCTCGCAATGTGACCCACAACTCGACCGTCGATCTCGATGACCCTGTTCGTCGTAGAGGCGTCGCTCCTCAGCCGCGCCCACCGTTGCTCGAAGGTCGTTCGATCATCGGCCTCCGGGGAGGTGAACGCGGCCATCCGTATGGCGTCGCGATCGCTCGAGTGCTCGAACAGCACGCCGAGATCACGATCTTCGATCTCGCGAAGGACAAGCGGAGGGGGCGGTTCAGACACCCGCACGGGTGAAGGTCACATGCGTGACTCCGCTGGGCGAGGAGATGGCCTCGACCTGATAGTCCTTCTCGAGGCCCTCCAGTCCGTCCCAGAGGCGTACGCCTCGGCCGAGCAGGATCGGGACGACCACGATGTGCATGTGGTCGACGAGCCCGGCGGCAAGGAAGTCGCGGATCATGGTGGGGCCTCCGCCGAGGCGTACGTCCTGGCCGTCCGCAGCCTCGCGGGCGGTCTCGAGCGCCTCGGCGGGCGAAGCGTCGATGAAGTGGAACGTCGTGCCGCCCTCCATCTCGATCGACGGGCGCGGGTGATGGGTGAGGATGAAGGTCGGTGTGTGGAACGGCGGGTTGGGTCCCCACGCGCCCTTCCACTCCGGGTCCTCGTGCCATCCGGGATGGCCGAACTTGTTCGCACCCATGATCTCGGCGCCGATCCCGGGAGCGAACTGCTGCGCGAAGGCGTCGTCGATGCCGCCGCTGCCGCCGGGCTTGCCGACCATCTCGTACCAGAACTGGGTGGCGAACATCCATTGGTGCAGCCGTTCGCCGGCGTGGCCGAACGGTGCCTCGCGCGTCTGACCTTCGCCGGTGGCGAAGCCGTCGAGCGAGATGGAGAAGTTGTGGACGCGGGCGAGTGACATGACTGGTCCTCCTTCGCTAATTGGGTCGGTTCTCGGAAGCGATGATGGGCGTAAACAGTTTCCAGTGGCCCTCGGAGACGACTTCGACGGCGCCGTCGATCACTTTGATGGCGGTCTGATCGTCAATCGCGTACCCCGGCACCGGCATGCCGGCGGCCCATTTTTCTGCGTTGGCCATGGTATTGTCCGGCAGCTCCTCGTGATCCAGGTGCGGAAACATCGCAAAATCAACCAGTCCCAGCGTTTCATCGCCACCGGTGGGCGGCTTCCAGCGGACGAAGTCCTCCCCGATGTTGGGGGCCATCACCATGCTCCCGGCGCTCAGTCCCACGTAGACCGTCTCGCGCAGCGACGGCAAGAGGTCCGCCAGTCCGGACTGCCGCATCCAGTAGCACAGATACAGGGGATCGCCGCCATTCACCAGCAGGACGTCAGTCTCCTGGACCATGGGGACCCAATGCTCTTCGTCGATGCTGGGCAGCGCGGTGAGCTCCAGCACTCCCAAGGACTTCCAACCCAATTCGCACATGGGGGTTCTGGGTTCTCGTCCGCTGATGAACCGCCATGCATGGCCGGCACCGTCGGGATTGGCGTACATCGCGGTGGGAATGCAGAGGGCGCTGGACTCGGCAATCGGTTTGCCCAGCAGGTCGACCAGCGCGTTGTGGATGCTCGTGTTCTTGATGCCAGCGGAAGTGAGCAGAAACTTCATGATGCCTCCCGGAGGTCATTAAGCCAGGCGAGAGACGGCCCCGAGCCTAGACAACCCAGGCGAAGGCCGAGACATACCTCCTAGGATTCCTGAGCTCCATGGCGAGTTCCGGGGAATCGCGACTCAGAGTCACGCGGCAGCAGATCCTGGCGTTCCGGCGGCGAGTCGGCGGGCTCGACGAGCGAATGCCGATGGGCTCGCGGTCGCTGCGGCGGGCGGCGTGGGCCGGCCTGCAGGACAGCATGCCGAGAGCCGCGCTGCTCTCCTTGCACGCGCGGGTCGATGGAGTCGAGTCGTCGACGTGGGATCACCCGTCGCTCGCCCAGCTGTGGGGCCCTCGTTACAACACCTACGTCGTCGCGAAGCGCGACTTCGCGCTGTTCTCGCTCGGAAGGCTTCCCGAGAACGCCAAGAGCCGGCTTCGGGCCGAGCGCATGGCTGAGCGGTTGCACGCCCACCTCGACGGCACGCGGATGACGGACCGCGAGGTTGGGCGCGCGCATCGGCGTTGGCAACGCGATCAGGTACGCCGCGACGACCGGCACGGTCGCCATCCGCTGGGATGGCGCGCGTGCGCCGACCGTTTGGACGGTCGGCGCCGCGGAGATCGACCCTGCCGACGCGTGTCGCGAGCTCGCTCGACGCTACCTCCACATTTTCGGTCCGGCGACGGCTAACGGCTTCGCCCGCTGGGCAGGGATCTCCCGCCGGTCGGCGAGTGACGCATTCGCGTCCCTCGAGGCATCGCTGCTGCCGGTTCGATCGCCACTTGGCGACGAATGGCTGCTCGCAGAAGACGAGCCGGCGATGCTCGCCGGCCAGGCGGCCGCCGCGCCCGCGCGCCTGCTGCCGAGCGGCGATGCCTACTTTCTGCTCGACGGAGCAGAGCGGAAGCTTCTCGTTCCGCGCGAGGATCAGCGCCAGCGTCTCTGGACGCCCCGCGTGTGGCCGGGCGCGCTCCTCGTCGATGGCGATGTCCGCGGAACCTGGAGACGGGCACAGCACACCGTACGGATCGAATCCTGGGCACGTCTCTCGCGTGGAGCGCGCGACGCGATCGAGGCCGAGGCGAACTCCCTGCCGCTTCCAGGCGTCGACCGACCGATCGAGGTGGTTTGGTTATAGGTTCGTTTCCGCTCGCCGATGTGTGAGCGGGTGACCCTAAGCCGAGGTCAGACCACGCTGTGGTGGGGAAGCTTCGTCCTCCTCTGGTGTGGCGCGGTTTTCCTGCTGGTGGGGCCGGTGAACTATTTCGCCTGCAACGCTGAGAACCTGGAACTTCAGAGCGGTTCTGCGAAGCAATCGTATTGCGACGGCATGAGCGATTTCTTCGATTCGGGCGAGCCGTCCGAGTGGACGACTCCCCTCCCCTACCTGCTCCCGGTCGCAGTACTCGCGGCGGTCGGCGCCTTCGGGGTTTGGCGGCGGAGCAAAGGATTCCTAGCGCGAGCCGCCATGGTCGCGGTTGCCGCTCTCATCGTGCACGTGATCCTTGTCTTAGTCCTGCCGGGCTGACGGCTTCACATCTACCAGTTCCTCGAAAGCGGGCTCGCTGCGGATCGGATCGAAGTCGGAGTCCTCCTTCGCCATGCCGCGACAGCCCTCCCACATGCCGATCGCCTGGCGTAGGTGCTCGATGGCGTCCGGCTGCCCGGCCCGCGAGGCTCTCGCAACATGCAACGTTGTAGTAGAGGTACCCCTGCTCGGGATGGGCCTCGATCAGCTCGAGGCCTCTGTCCGCCGCCTCCGCGTACTTGCCGGCCTCGTAGAGAGGTCGCGCCGAGTCCCACAGCTCGGGGGCGTGACGCTGGATCGAGTCGGGCAGCCCCACCCAGTGATGACGGCGAGAGTCGTAGCCCGACTCTGTCGGCGGCGGGAACGACGGGTCGGCGAACGAGCCGACCGAGACGACGATCAGGTCGGGCTCCGTCGGTTCCGTGTAGAAGACCTGTGAGCCGCAGTCAGGGCAGAAATGGAAGACGTGCTCCTTCCTGTCTGCCTCGTCCGAGATGCGCGCGTAGTCGCTGAAGCGACCGCTGACCTGCACTTGATCCGCTTTGAAGCCCGCCTGCATCCCGAAGGCGCTTCCGGTCCGGCGCTGGCAGGCAAGGCAGTTACAGATGGAGACGGAAAACGGATCGCCCTCGACTTCCAGACGAAGTTGCCCGCAGTGACAGGCGGCATCTCGAGTGGCCATGGCCGCGAAACTTAGCGTCATGAGACGATCGGACGGCGCCATGGCTTGGACCGAATTCACGACACACGACGATGGACCGCTCATCGCAGGCCGCCGCGCCGGCAGCGGGCCGCCGGTTCTCCTGCTGCACGGAGGACCAGGGATGGGCTTCGACTACCTCCGCGATCTCGCCGACGAGCTCGCGGAGGAGAACGACGTCGCCTGGTACCAGCAGCGAGGCCAGGCGCCGTCTGCGGCGGACGGGCCGCACACGGTGGCGACCGACGTGGACGACGCCCGTCGCGTGCTCGACGCGCTCGGTTGGGACAGGGCGTGGGTCGTGGGCCATTCGTGGGGCGGTCATCTCGCCCTGCACGTCGCGGAGGCTTTGCCCGAGCGCCTGTTCGGGGTGCTAGCCGTCGACCCGCTCGGGTCGGTGGGCGACGGACGCTGGCCGGAGTTCGACGAGGAGATGTTCCGTCGGACGCCCGCGGACGTGCGCGCGCGGGCGCGCGAGATCGACGCACTGATGACGGAGGGCACCGTCGACGACGAGCTGGCGCTCGAAGGGATGCGTCTCGTCTGGCCTGCGTATTTCGCAGATCCGGAGCAAGCGCCACCGATGCCGGAGCTGCGAATGGCGAGCGAGCGCTCGGCACAGATGGTGCCGTCCATTCTCGCGGAGCTGCCGGCGCTCGAAGCGGGATTGCCGCGGATCAGGGTGCCCGTCGGATTCGTCCACGGCTCACGGAGCCCGATGCCTGTCGCCGCTTCGACGGACGCGGCGGACCGGATTCCCGGCGCGTGGGTCGACGTGGTCGACGGTGCGGGCCATTTCGTGTGGGTCGAGGCCCCAGGCGCGGTTCGCGCCTCGCTTCGGCGCCTCACCGCCTGAGATCAACCTTCGGGCCCCAGACGCCGATAAGAGACCCATGGATCAGTCGCAGTTTCCCTGGCGACCGCTCGGCATGTTGCTCGTCGACGAAGGCCTGATGTCGGCGCGGGACGTCGAGCAGGCACTCGCCGAGCAGCGGCGCACCGGTCGCCTTCTCGGCGAGATCGTTGTCCACCGTGGTTACGTGAGCGGGGTCACTCTCGCGCGCGCCCTCGCAAAGCAGCACTCCGTCGAGCTACGGCCGGCGAGCGGCGTCGAGCCTCCAGCGGCTCCTCCCAGCCGCGAGCCCGACAGCACTCAGGCCGTCGCGGCGGGAGCGACCTGGCGACCCCTCGGCCGGGTCCTGGTCGAGAACGGCTTCGTGTCGGCAAGGACGCTACGAGAAGGGCTGCAGGCCCAGGCCGACGAGCCCCACCGCCGCCTTGGCGAGGTCCTCGTGGAACGGGGAGCGATCTCAGGCCGGGGGCTTGCGCTCGCGCTGGCCCAGCAGCACGGCGTCAGCGTCGACAGCGAGGATCTGGACCACGACGTGGAAACGGTGATCACAGCGTCCACGCACGGCGGGCCCAGGTACGAGGTCTGGGACGTGGCCTACGACCCGGCCTACGTTCGGCGCTCGGTGCTCTTCGAGACGACGAACTTCCTCGAGGCTGCCGATTTCGCGTGCGAGTTGGTCGATCGTGCGCAGCCGGAGGCCCTGGAGATCCAACGCCGTGACAACGGCGCCGGCGAGACGGTCTGGACGTACTCGCAGCAGCGAGCAGAGGTCGCCGCCGCGTCTCGTACGAGCCCGACGGACCGCTTCGGGTTTGATCCAGGCCAGTGGGGCAGTCAGAGGTAACCGAAGCGGCGCCTTGTTTCGCGGGGAGCGGGGCGGTTCAATCTGTGAGTGGTTCGCCCCGGCCAGGTGTTTGCGGCTCTCAGCGCTGCTGTTCGCAACCCTGATATCCGCCGTGTAGAGCTGGCCTGGGGTGCGGCCATCACCGCAGAGTGGGCGCACTTCGTCGCACTCGGCGTCTTCGCCTACGAGCAGGGCGGCGCGTCAGCCGTCGGGATCGCCGGGCTTGTGCGCTTGCTGCCGGCGGCGATCGTCGCCCCATTCGCAGCGTCGCTCGGCGATCGATTCCGGCGCGAGCGCTTTCTGCTTGCGCTGACTCTCGTTGGATCGCTCGCACTCGCTGGCTCGGCCGCCGCTGCTTTCGCGGACGCAGAGCTCCTCGTTTTCGCCTTCGCGGCCCTGGTCGGGCTCGCATCCACTCTCATCAGGCCCACGCTGCAGGCTCTGCTGCCGTCGCTCGCGCGAACTCCCGCCGAGCTCATCGCTTCGAACGGTGCAACCTCGACGATCGAAAGCCTGGGGACTCTCCTCGGACCCTTGCTCGCCGGCGTACTCGTCTCTGTCGCGGGCGTCGAACTCGTCTTCGCGGTCGGCGCCGGAGGGCTCCTTCTGGCCGCAGTTTTCCTCTCGAGGGTCAGAATCGAGGGCGGCATTGACTTGCGTGCGGCCACCGACGACGAGGGTGGCGCACGACAGGTCCTTGCGGCCGGGTTTCGAGCGATTGCACGCAGCCCAAGACCCCGCCTGGTCGTGGCCCTGATCGTTACGCAGACCTTCGTCCGCGGCTGCCTCAATGTCCTGATCGTCGTCGCCGCATTCGAGGTCTTCGATGCAGGCGCAGAAGCGGTCGGCTACATGACAGCCGCCATCGGAGTTGGTGGCCTGGTCGGAGCGGTCGGAGCGATGACGCTTGGAGGGCGGCGACTTGCTGTCGCCTTCGGCCTCGCGCTCGTGGCTTGGGGAGTGCCGATCGCACTCATCTCCCCGTGGTCCAATCTCGCGCCGGCGATCTTCCTGCTTGCGGTTGTCGGTGCTGCCAACAGCGTCGAGGATGTCGCCGTCTTCACCCTGCTCCAGCGAATCGTCCCGGATGAGATCCTCACGCGCGTCCTCGGGATCGTTTGGGCTCTCGCGATGGGTGGTGTCGCACTGGGCTCGATTGCAGCGCCGGCTCTCGTCCAAAGCATCGGACCGCGCGCGGCTTTCGTCGTCATCGGTTCGATTCTGCCGGTGCTGATCCTCGTGACCTACCGACGACTCGTAGAGATCGATCGAACGGTCCTTCCTGCTCCGGAACTGGAGCTCATCGAACAGGTGCCGATGTTTGCGCCTCTGTCGATCGCGGCGAAAGAGCGCGTAGCAGCCAAGCTCGTCCCGCTCTCGGTTCATGCCGGCGAGCTCGTGATCCGAGCCGGCGATACCGGAGACCGTTTCTACATCGTCGGCGACGGAGAATTCGACATTTCAGCGGAGGGGCTGCACACGACGGCACACCGGGCGGACTACTTCGGCGAGATCGCCTTGCTCCGAGACGTACCGCGAACGGCAACGGTCGAGGCCATCGTCGACGCCAAGCTGTATGTGCTGGATCGGAACGACTTCCTAGCGGCGGTCACCGGAGTTTCTGCGGCCCACGCAATCGGGCATGCAGTCGCCGAGGAACGGCTGGCATCTACAACACACGGCCCTGGCTCGTCACCCAGGTAACAACCGCCGCTCATCGTCGGCCTGATCTCATGTCAGCTATGCAGCTGCGCGGAATAGTGCTCGTCGAGGGCACGAGCGACCGCCGCGCCGTCGAGACGCTTGCGCGACGCCGTGGCCGTGACCTCCAGGCCGAGGGCGTGGCCATCGTGCCGATGGGCGGCTACGGGAACCTGCCACGCCTCCTCGGGCAGTACCGCGACGTGCGACTGGCTGGGCTCTACGACGTCGGTGAGGAGCGGCATTTCTTACGCGCGTTGGGATGCGCCGACCGTGGCGAGCTCGAGCGCGTCGGGTTCTACGCCTGCACACGCGACCTCGAGGACGAGCTGACGCGGGCTGTGGGGCCGGATGGAATGGAGCGCGTGCTCGCGGAGCATGGCGAGCTGCGCGCGTTCCGGACCTACCAGAAGCAGCCCGCGCACCGCGCCCGGCCGCTCGAGGAGCAGCTGCACGGCTTCATGTGGAACCGCAAGCAGAAGTACGCCGTGCTCTTGGTGGAGGCGCTCGACCTCGAGCGCGTCCCGCGGCCGCTCGACCGCGTCTTGGCGCACATCTAGCACAAGATTTCAACGACCCGGGCCGTCGGCCCTCAGCCCTGCGGTGCCGAATCGCTCCGTCCAAGCGCGAGGTCGACCGCATCCTCGAGCGATAGCGCAGCTCCCGCGGCGAGCTCGGCCGCAACCCGATCGGAGTCGAGGACGGTCCGCGCGGAAGTGAGCGTTCGCTCGCGCTCCCCGCTCCAGTCGTCGTCAACGGCGCCGAGGCTCGACCTGAGCGCGTCGCTCTGACCGACGAGACGCGCCGCGACCACCGCGTTGCCGGCCTCTGCCTCGCATGCCGCGAGGCCGGAGAGAGCGGCGCTTTGGATATCCACGAGCCCGATCTCCACCGCGGCAGCCAGCCCTTGGCGGTATCGCTCACGCGCGCCGTCGCGGTCGCCCAGCTCGAAGCGCACGTTGCCAAGGTTGTTGAGCTGACGGGCACGCCGCTCGAGGTCGCCCAGCGCCTCGCCGATCGCCAGGCTCTCCTCGAAGAGCTCTTCGGCGCGTGCATGGTCCCCTTGGCTGCTGTGCAGAGTGCCGAAGTTGTTGGTCACGACCGAGAGGAACCAGTCATCACCCACGATCCGAGCGAGCTCGAGCGACTGCTGGTAGAGGGGCGCGCCGTGTCGAGGTGTCCGCGGTCGTGAGCGATTATCGCGCGCAGGTGAAGGCCCACCGCCTCGCCACGCTTCAGTCCGGTCTCCCGGGCGAGATCGAGCATGCGCAGGGCCCATTCTTCGCTCTCTTCAAGGTCGCCCTGCCAGAA
>CAWKBW010000014.1:0-41338 GCA_963847955.1 uncultured Actinomycetes bacterium | reverse complement strand
CGTCGGCGACGAAGCCGACGGCGCCCGCGGCGGACTTGTCGCAGAACGGCTTGCTCGCCGAGTGCCCGCACCGACACAGCACGATCGAGTCGCCCTCCGGCAGCACGAACTCGTCGCCATCCGCAGTCGATCACGCGCACCGGCCCCTCCACCCTGTACGGCCCGTTCGCCCTCGCCTTAATTCGTCACCATGTCCATCGAGCCAACTTAATAAGTTGTAACGGGAAGTGGGTCGTCACGACACGTACCCGTTATCGTCAGGGGTAGCGCGGCTCGGCATGGCCAGGTTCCGCCCGGCAAGGCGCGGCAAGGTAAGGCTCGTCAGTCGGACTGTTGCTTGGTGACCAAGCCGCGCTTCATCGCGCCCATGACCTCGATCATCGCGTCCCAGTCGTCCTCGCTCATCGGGAACCGGCCTTGCAGGAGCGCCCATTCGTCTGGCGAGTAGGTCACTTGAACGGTCCGGGTCTCTCGCTGCTGTGGCCAAGAGCGCATCGTTCCAGTCTCTGTGTCCCCAGGAGGATTCTCCTGCTCGATAATCGCAGGAGGCATCAGTGTTTGCCACTTTGCTGTGAGGTATCTCCATGGTCCTCGGATACCGTAGCACCCATAGCGGCGAGTCCAGCAAGTCCAAGGTTCGCTTCCACTGGCGAATGAACTCGCCAGCTCCCGCTTGCGTGAAGCCCTCTTCCGTCATCAGCTCGAACTTCACAGTCTCGTCCATGCGGAGACCGGCACCGGAATTCGCCCACATCTTCTGATGGGCGGTTGGGAGCAATGCCGCGTCCCAAATACGCGGGACGTCCTTCCGTCCCTCGCGTTCCGCAAGAAGGATCGCTTGGGCCGACTCCGACAGACGCGCCCGTCCAGACCCAACGCTTTCCAATAGCCCAAAGCGCTTGAGGGCGGCGTACGTCACTCTGCTCGCCCCGCTCTTGGTTGAGCTGTACCCCCAGTGCTTGAGGAAAGATCGCAGCTCCGTCCGGCACCACGTGGTGCTGCTCGTACTGCCACAAGGTTTTGCACGTTCGAGCGCCTGTCCCAGGTCGATGCCGGGGTAGTTCGGACTGCGACCCTTGCGCTTGGGAGGTTGTGCCGTGTCGCTCATGGAAGAGGAAACGTAGCAGATCCTGCCAGGCGGGTTATCCCAGATTCCTCTTAAACCCTCCGAGGAATGGTGTAGCATGGCTCGCAGTCTACGCAGGAGGCGAGTCCCGTTAGGAGGTACCGAGAGCCCCGCTCAAACCCGAAAGGATCCTGGGTAAGGGCAAAGAGGCAGCGGGCCGAGGGATCCCGGCCCCACGTTTTGTCGGAAGGCGCTACCGGTGTGGTGTACCGGAAGCCGCTTAGGACGGTTGAGAGTTCGCGCTCTGGTCCGATTCCCCCGCCTTCCGTCTTGGCCCAGTGTACCCTCGAAGGAGGAAGCCGTGACACGTACAGGCGAACCAAACAAGAACTCAACTGGCGAGCCCCGCAGCTTCCCGCTTCTCGACGGTGCAGCTCGAGATCCAGTACGCGAGGATGATTCGCGCATCGAGAAGGCTACGCGCCGACTAGACGAGCCTGCGTCGCCCGCTCCAGGATCTCGCCGAAGATCGTCCAGTCCTCCTTCCGACGATTCCACCTGAAGGTGTACTCGTCGAGGTAGTTCTGAAGGTAGGTCGTCGAGACGCAGTGGTGAGCGCCCCGAACGGAGTTCTTGAACAAGGCGAAGAAGGACTCGACATTCTGCGTTCCCGCGTCGTCCTGGACGTAGATCCGCTGCTTGTGCCGGATCCGCTTGTGACCCTTGAATTCGCGGCCCACGGAGACGTATAGCTTCCACTCGTCGGTGAAGATCATGGACTCCGGGAGGACGAACTCCCGAGCCTTCGCGCTCAGCGTCGGGCCGCTGCGATCCGGGACGAGGTCTGCCTTCACCCGTCCGCCGCGCTCGACTGCCGCGAAGACCATCTGCTTCTTCGCGAGTCCGCTGACGGATTGCCTGCGAACGCGTCATGCCTCGCACGTCGGAGGCTCGCACCTTGCCGCCGATGAATGTCTCGTCCATCTCGACCTCGCCACAGCGGCTCGTCGTCGTCCTCCGAGAGCAAGTAACGGATCTGCTTCATCATCCGGTGCGCGGTCTTGTAGCTCACACCGATCTCGCGTCCGAACTGCTTCGCGGAGATCCCGCACTTGCTCGACGAGATTAGGTAGATCCCGAAGAACCATAGTTGGAGGCTCGTCGTCGTCTTGTGGAAGATCGTGCCGGCGGTCGGGTAGACGTGGTGACCGCAGTACTGGCAGGAGTAGGCGGAGCGCCCACGGATCTTGTGGAAGCGCGCGCTCGCCGCACTTGGGCAGGGAGTCCCGTTCGGTAGTGCTTCTCCTTCAGGTACTCCAGGCAGGCATCCGAGTCCGGGAAGCGACGCATGAATTCCGTGTACGTCATGCGGCTGTCGCTGGAAGGAGCCCGGTCGATCCATTGTCTCTGCTTCGCTGCCATGCAGCGTATGGTACTCGTTACACGTACGTGTGTCAAGTATCATCAGCAAGGATCGCGGCTCCGGCACGAGGACGAGTTGAACATTGGCTGGCTCACGAGCACTGAGCAGATCCGCCTTCCGCTCAACCGTCTCCAAGAGTTCCGGCTGGGCGAGCACATCAAGAGCCTCGATGACAGCAGAGACAGGGACCGCCGCCGCTCGGCAAGAGTGCGTGCTACCTGTCGAGCGGCTGGGTTCGGAAGAAAGACCTCCCTTGGTACACGAGCACCGGCAGCAATGAACAGAGCGACAGCGTTCCATGCTTCGTAGAACGTTTGGACAAACTGTCCGTCGTATAGGAGGGGCAGATAACCAGATTCCGCGCGTCGTCCATACGCGGCAGATCACTCTCACCCTGATGTAGCGGGACAATTCCGATCCTGAGCCCAGGGGCATGCTCAAGGTTGGCCGCATTGCTCTTGACAGTCGTGGCTAACCAGCGGTCGGAATCTGTCGCGCCGAGGAAGAGATCTGCCTTCCAGATTCCGCTGATACTGAGCGGTAGCGCAGGGGTCGTCTTGGTGCGACGGAATGCTTGGGCGATGCCGTCGAGATGCTTCTTCAGGCTCGCCGGTTTGCCACGCGACCCGGAGAGGATGCGCGAGTCAGTGGTAATGAGGTCGCGCGCCGTGTCAATGAACGACTGGGAACCTGTCTTCTCGATTGCGAAGAGGATCGAGGCGAGGTCGTCTCCTGGGAGCTTGCAGAGACGCGACGCCGCATCAACGCGCTCAGGAACCATTGAGTCCCGGCGGCGGATCGCGTCATGGACCGCGTACTCAAAACAGACGCCCAGATCACCATCACTTGGGCGACGAATCCGCGCAAGCATCTGAAGTTGCATCTCCTCGCGGCCACCCTCGACTTGCTGGACAATCTCATCCTTGAGTCGCCAGACGAGGCCAACGAGGATCGGCCTAGCAACTGCGATGAGCGCGGAGACCTCATCCGCGACGGGATTTCTTTGAGTCTCGCTCCGGATATCCATGCGAGAAGCGTAGTACGTGTTGTGACGACCTACTTCCCGTTGTAACTTGCGAGCTGGGGGCCTCCGCATCTGCTTCGTCACGCCGTTCGCGTGGTCGCAGCCACACGAGGTGAACGCGCACGTCGACGGCGCGGCGGCGGCGCTCCGCGATCTCGGTCACGAGGTGACGGTGCTCGCGCCGTCGTCGCGTGCACGCGACCTGCTCGCCGGTCGGCGAGCGCTCCAACGCGGCGCCGACGCCGACGTCATCGCCGTCGGGCCATCGATCCCGCTCTCGCGCCGAACCAACATGGGCGTCCCGGTCGCGGTGCGGGCGAACCTCCGACTCGCTCTCACCCTTGGCCGGTTCGACGTCGTGCACGGCTTCGAGCCAGGCCTGCCGAGCCTCTCCTACCTCGCGCTCACGTCCACGCACGCCCTGACCGCAGCGACTTTCTTCTCCGTGATCGCCTCGGCTACCCGGCGCGGCGCTCGCGGCGCGACCGCCTGCGAGCCGGTCGACGCGCTCCTCGCGACGTCCGAGGAGACCGCGGAGGCGGCCGCGCGATCGGTTCGAGGGCGACTACGCAGCTCATCCCGCTCGGTGTCGACCTCGGGCTCTTCAGGCCCGCGCCGAAGCGCGACCTCCTCGCGATCGAGCTCGAGGCCGCCGGGCGCTCCACGACGCGCGCGCTCCTGCGCCTCCTCGACGACGCGCCCGCGTGGGAGGCGACCCTGTTGCACACGAAGCCGCTCGGCTTCCGACCCGCGATCCCGCGGCGACTGCGACCGCGCGTGCACGTCCGCGCGACGCGCACGAGCCACACAGCGCGCCGATGCGCTCGCGCCGGCGGCGATCTTCGTCGCCGCACCCGGAGGCGAGGAGCGCCTCGCGCTCGAGGCGGCCGCGTGCGGCGTCGCGCTCGTCGGACGGCGGGTGCCGCCGACGTGGCCGAGGAGGTCGCGCGACTCATCGACGACCGCTCGCGCTCGAGCGAGCGGCGGCTCGCGACGCGCCGCACCAGCGCCGAGACACAGAGCTTCGACGACGGTCGCCGGCGAGCTCGACGACCGTCTACTCCAGGCTCGCCGGAAGCGGCGCGCCTCGCGCCGGCGGCAGCCGGAGGATCCGCTCGCCGGCCGCGACTGGATCACGATCGACCTCCACCTGCACACGGACTGGTCGCACGACTGCTCGATTCCGGCCGAAGACCTGCTCGACCACGCCGAGGCGATCGGTCTCGGCGGGATCGCCGTCACCGACCACAACGTCTTCGGCGGCGCGCTCGAGGCCGTCGAGCTTGCCCGCACGCGCGACCTCGTCGTCATCCCCGGCGAAGAGGTCAAGACCGACAACCAGGGCGAGGTGATCGGGCTCTTCCTCGAAGAGGAGATCCCGCGCGGCATGTCGTTCGCGGAGACCATCGCCGCGATCCGCGAGCAGGGTGGCCTCGTCTACCTCCCCCATCCGTTCGATCGCCTTCACGCCATTCCCGACCCCGCGACGATCCATCGCCACCTCGCGGAGATCGACGTGCTCGAGGTCTACAACGCGCGGCTCCTTCGAGACTCCTTCAACGACGAGGCGCTGCGCTTCGCCCGGAAGTACCGACTGCTCCAGGGCGCCGGATCGGACGCCCACGTGCTCCAAGGCGTGGGAACCGGCGCCGTCCGCATGCGTCGATTCGACGGGCCCGAGGAGTTCCTGCTGTCGCTCCGCTCGGCAGAGATCCTGCGCCGACCGAAGTCGCTGGCGTACCTGCAGTCGCTCAAGTGGGTGGCGCAGGTCAAGGAAAGGGTCCTCTGAGGGAGAAGGGTGCTTCCGACTCCGTGCCCGCCTCCGTGCCCACCGACGAGATCTACGAGCGGTATCTCAAGAAGGCAATCTCCGAGATCAACGAGCTCGGGGACGAGCTCGCGCGCGCCGGAGACGAGCTGCGCGTGCCCGTCGTCGGATCGGGCCATCCACTCGCGGACATCATGCTGCTGAAGTTCTCGCCGCAGCCGTCGGAGATCCAGGAGGGCGTCGCGTTCTTCGGCCGTTCGGGGCAGGCCGTCCTGAAATCGCTGCAGCGTCTCCACGTCGACCCGCTCGTCGGTCTACGGCACGAACTGCCTGAAGTTCGGCACCGAGGATCCCGAGGACGCCGCCGACTGGCTGACGCGCGAGCTCTACATCGTCCAGCCGAAGCTCGTCGTGGCGATGGGCGAGCAGTGTGTCGCGTTCGTCGACGATCTCGCGTTCCCGCTCTCGGATCGGCTCGACGCCAACGCGCTCGGCGTGATCCAGCGCTTCACGCCGACGATCCAGGCGCTCGTCACGCCGGACATCGACGAGGCGCTCGACGAGGCGCCCGCGAAGACCGCGTTCTGGAACGCCTTCAAGGCGCTCGGCCCCTGGTGGGCGGAGCAGCCACCGTATTGAGCAGTCGGCGGGCGGCCTCGCTCGCCGTGACTCCTTGTCGTCCTCGTCGCCTACGGCGCAGGCGCGCGACACCTGCCGGAATCTGCCGTCCCGTCTCGACGTCGCTTCTACGCACTCGTCGTGCTTCCCGGCCTTCGCGGCGGCGATCTGGCTCGCGCTCCCGATCGCCGCGCGCCGGAACGAAGCCGCTGCTGGTGCTGGCCATCGCCGCCGGTGCGCTCGCGATAGCCCTCTCGCTGCTCGACCTCGAATCGGCGGCCAACGTCGCGAAGCTCGCGTGCTACGCGCTCGCCGGCTTCACGTTCCTCTCGCTCTTCGAGGAGCTGTGGTGGCTGACGCTCGTCGCCGTTCTCGTGCCGTGGGTCGACATCTGGTCGGTGGCGGCCGGCCCCACCGAGTACGTCGTGGAGGAGCGGCCGGGAATCTTCGAGCAGCGTCGCGATCGCCTTCCCGAGCCCGGGCGAGACGGCCGTCGTGAACATCGGGCCGCCGGACATCCTCTTCTTCTCGCTGTTCCTCGCAGCGGCCGACCGCTTCCGGCTGCGCGTCACCGCGACGTGGGTCGGAATGACAGCCTGCCTCGGCGCGACGCTCGCGCTCGTCTGGTACTGGGACGACGTGGCCGGCCTCCCCGCACTCCCCGCCGTCTGCCTCGGATTCCTTCTCCCGAACGCCGACCTGCTCTGGCGCGACGTTCGCCGCGTGCGAGCCCGTCCTACCGAGACAGGCTGAGCGACGACACCGACTCGACGTGCGGCGTGTGCGGGAACATGTCGACGGGCCTGCACCGCTCGAGCTCGTATCCGTACTCGTCGCGTAGCACCTGGAGATCCGACGCAAGCGTCGTCGGATTGCAGGAGACGTAGACGATTCGCGCCGCGCCGAGCGCGCCCGTGCGACGCAGCGCCTTCCCGGCGAGCCCGGCACGCGGAGGATCCACGACCACGAGGTCGGGGCTCCCCGGCCTCCTCGCGAAGCTCCTCGATCGTCTGACCGACGTTGCCGGCGAAGAAGCGTGCGTTCTCGATGCCGTTGAGCTCTGCGTTCTCGATCGCGCACGCCACGGCCTCCTCGGAGATCTCGAGGCCCCACACGGACTGCGCGCTCCCGGCGAGCGCCAGGCCGATCGTGCCGGTGCCGCAGTAGAGGTCGTAGACGTTCTCGACACCCGTCAGCCGCGCGTACTCGCGCGCGAGCTCGTACAGCGTCGCGGCCATCTCCGTGTTCGTCTGCAGGAACGCCGAAGGACGAACGCGGAACCGCAGGCCGAGAATCTCCTCCTCGATCGCGTCGACACCCCACAGGAGCTTCGTCGGAAGGTTCGTCTGCTCGGCGGGCGTGTCGTTGATCGCCCAGTGCACCGAGCGCACCTCGGGGAAGCGCCTCAGCACGTCGACGAAGTAGCCAGCCTCGAAGCGCTCGCCGGGCGCGGTCACGAGCACGACGAGCGCCTGCCCGGTGTTCCGCCCTTCTCGAACCACGAGGTGACGAAGGTAGCCCGCGCCGGACGACTGGTCGTACGCCTCGAGCCCCTCCTCCCGCGCCCAGCCGCGCACCGCGAGCCGAATCGCGTTGCCGAGATCGGTCGTCAGCAGGCACTCCTCGATTCCGATGACCTCGTCCCAGCGCCCGGCCCGATGGAATCCGAGGTCGATGCCATCCTCGGTCGTCGTGAAGGAGTACTCGAGCTTGTTGCGGTACCCGAACTGCGACTTCGCGGGCACGATCGGCTCGAGCGGCGGGTCGAGGAAGCGGCCGATGCGCACGAGGGCGTCGCGCACCTGGCGTTCCTTCTCTGCGACCTGCACGTCGTAGGCGAGGTCCTGGAAGCGGCAGCCGCCGCAGACTCCGAAGTGCCGGCACGGCGCATCGACGCGCGACGGGCTTCGCTCGACGAGCGCTGTCACGACGCCCTCCGCGAAGCCGCGCTTCACCTTCGTGATTCGAGCTTTCACGCCGTCGCCCGGCACGCCGCCACGGACGAACACGACGAATCCGTCATGTCGCGACACACCGCTCCCGCCGAAGGCGAGCGAGTCGATTCGGAGCTCGAGCTCCTCTCCTTTGCGGACTGGCGCGGCCACCGGCCAGCCAGCGTACCGCGCGCTTAGGTGATGTCCCGCCTTCTCGTGCGAAGCACCGCGAGCACGGTCGCCACCGTTATCCACCCGAGGACGGCGCCCGCGGAGCCGAGCCAGGGTACGTCGTCGCCTCCCTCCGAGTCGACGAGCCCGCCGAGAGAAGCGGCCGGCAAGTACTCCGCGATGCCGTCGAGGTCGAGCAGCCCGAGGACCACCCAGCAGATCGGCTCGAGCACGAACATCCACACGAGCGCGCCGACGAGAGCACCGACCTGCGAGTGAACCGCGCCGCCGATGGCCGCCCCGAACGTCCCGGCCAGGACGACGGCGAAGAGAGCCCGCCAGAACCCGTCCGCCGCCTCACCCGGCGCGAGAGGAACGTCGAGGATGCCGAGCCAGATCACGGCCGTCACCGCGACCACGACGAGCATGAGGACGATGAGCGCGGCGCCGGCGACAGCGCCGGTGAGCGAGCTTGACGGCGACGAATCGCCCGCGGCGCGGCGTCGCGAGGAGCGTCCGGGCGATCGTGCCGTGACGAAACTCGTTGGTCACGAGGATGATCCCGACGAGCAGCGCGAGGATCGAGGCAGGGAATGCGGCGTCGAGCACGATCCGGAACTGCAGCTCGGGATCGAGCCGATCCGTCTCCGTCGACCCGCCGATGTTTCCCGCAGTCACGAGCGCGCCGAATGCGAGCGTGACCAGGCCGAAGCCCCACGTCGAGCGCAGAGTCCTGAGCTTGAGGAGCTCCGCTGCGAAGAGGCGCGTCATGCGCCCCGCTCCCCGGGCTCGCCGGTGAGCTCGAGAAAGACCTCTTCGAGCGTCGCGCGCTCGACCGAGAGCTCGTGCAGCACGACTCCGTTCGCCGCGGCGATCTCGCCGATCTGCTCGGGCGGCGCGGCGACAGCAAGCCGTCCGTCGCCTGCAGCCGCGGACGCCCATACTCCGCTTCGGCCAGCAGCGTTGCGAGCCGCTCCGCCTCGGGGGACCGCACCGTCGTCGAGCCGGCCGCCATCGCCTCCAGCTCGGCCATCCCCGCTTGCTGGACGAGCTTGCCGCGATGGATGATCACGACCTCGTCGACGGTCTGGGCGACCTCGGCGAGCACGTGGCTCGACACGAGGATCGTTCGACCTTCCGCGGCGAGCGTGCGCAGGAAGTCCCGGAGCCAGCGGATCCCCTGCGGGTCGAGGCCGTTCGCGGGCTCGTCGAGGACGAGAACCTCGGGATCGCCGAGGAGCGCCGCCGCGAGGCCCAGGCGCTGCCGCATTCCGAGCGAGTAGCCCTTCACGCGCCGCCGGCTCGCCTGCCCCAGATCGACGAGCGACAGCACCTCGTCCACCCGCGACCGCGGGATGCCCCCCGCCAGGGCCAGCACGCGGAGGTGGTTTCGACCCGACCTGCCGGGATGGGCGTCGAAGGTCTCGAGCAGGACGCCGACGCGACGGACCGGTTGGTCGAGCTCGCGATACTGCTGACCGAGGATGCTCGTCGTTCCGGCGGTCGGCCGGACGAGCCCGAGGATCGCGCGCATCGTCGTCGACTTCCCCGCGCCGTTCGGCCCGAGGAACCCGGTGATCGTCCCGGGCTTCACCGAGAACGTGAGATCGTCGACCGCGAGCGTCGAGCCGAACCTCTTGCTGAGCCCGACGACCTCGATCATGCGAGGACGCTGACGTAGACCGTGCGCTCGCGCGGTCCGTCGAACTCGCAGAAGAAGATCCCCTGCCACGTTCCGAGAGCCAGCGAACCGTCCTCCCGAAGCGGAATGAGCACGCTCGGGCCCATGAGCGCGGCGCGGACGTGCGTCGGTGCGTTCTCCTCACCCTTTTCCGGCTCGTGGTGCTCCCAGGGCCAGCCGTCGTCGACCATGCGCTCGAGCGCCGCCTCGAGGTCTCGGCCGACCGCGGGGTCAGCGTGCTCGTTGATCGTCACGCCCGCCGTCGTGTGCGGGACGTAGACGAGCACGGCCGATCCACGCGAACCGTCGACGGCATCACGCACGTCGGCACTGATGTCCACGACGTGGCTCCGCCGCGCCGTGCGCAACCTGATCTCGTGCATTCCGCCTAGAGCGCGCCGCCGGCCGCGGGGGGTGCGCCGGCTTCGAGGGGGTTCTCACCGCCGGCCGCGCGGCTCAGGTGCTCCTCGACGCTCAACAGGCTGTCCTTCCCGCGCTCGACGACGGCGAGGAGCTCGGTCATCGACGCGACCTCCTCACGCTGCTCCTGGAGGAACCAGTGGAGGAACTGCTCGCCCACGAGCTCGCCCTCGCCGCGCGCGAGCTTCACGAGCTCGATGATCTGCTCCGTCACACGCTTCTCCTGCGCGAGCGCGAGAGAGACGGGAGAGACGACGTCGGAGAAGGCCGTCTGCGGTGGGTCGACACCGGGTGTCACGACTGCTTCATCCGCGTCGAGGAGGTACTGCACCATGATCATCGCGTGATTTCGCTCCTCGACCGCTTGCCGGTAGAAGTGCGCGGCGAGCTGAGGAAGGTTCTCGGCGTCGTAGTAGACGGCAATCGCGATGTACTGCTGCGACGCCGCGAACTCGTACGCGACCTGGCCGTTGAGGGCGTCTCCGAAGGTGGACATGCTGCGACTCTATCGAGTCGGGCGCTGTACCTTGAGCCGATGCCGGGCGTGCCAACGGAGCTGAAGGGCAGGAACTTCACGCGCGTCGCATCCTGGTCGCGCTCCGAGCTCGAAATGCTCCTCGACCTCGCGGACGAGCTCAAGGCCGAGCGCGCCCGTCGACCCGAGCTTCGCGTCCTTCCGGGCCGCACGATCGGGCTGATCTTCCACAAGCCGTCGACGCGGACGCGCGTCGCGTTCGAAGTGGGCATCGCAGAGCTCGGCGGCATGGCGCTCTTCCTCCCCGCCGCCGAGCTCCAGCTGGCCCGGGGCGAGTCCTACCGCGACACGGCGCTCGTCCTCTCACGCTTCCTGTCCGCGCTCATGATCCGGACGTTCGAGCAGGACGAGGTCGAGGAGTTCGCCGAGCACGCGTCCATCCCCGTGATCAACGGGCTCACGGACCTCGCGCACCCACTCCAGGCGCTCGCCGACGCGATGACCCTGCGCGAGCGCTTCGGCACACTCGCAGGACTTCGGGTCGCGTACGTCGGGGACGGCAACAACGTCTGCCATTCCTTGCTGCGCATCGCGGGGCGATTCGGGATGCGCTTCGTCGCGGCGACGCCACCCGGCTACGAGCCGGACGAAGCCGTCGTCGCAGCCGCGGCCGACGACGCTGCGACCAACGGCGGCAGCGTCGACGTCGTCGCAGACGCGCGGCAGGCAGCCGAAGGCGCGCTCGCGGTCTACACCGACGTCTGGACGAGCATGGGCCAGGACGCCGATCGCGAGCGGCGCGTGCGCGATCTCGCGCCGTACCGGATCGACGACGCCCTGCTCGGATTGGCCGATCCCGATGCCGTCGCGATGCACTGCCTCCCTGCGCACGTCGGAGAGGAGATCACGTCAGACGTCCTCTACGGTCCGCGCTGCCTCGCCTGGGAGCAGGCGGAGAACCGCCTGCACACGCAGAAGGCGCTGATGGCCCTCGTGATCCGGTGACGTTCGACGAGCACGTTCGCGCAGCACTCGACGAGCTCCCTGCCGATCTCGCAGCGGCACTCGAGAACATCGCTGTCGTGGTCGAGGACGAGAACCCGGAGGATCCCGACCTCCTCGGCCTCTACCACGGCGTTCCGCTTCCGGAGCGCGGCGACATGGCGGGCGTCCTCCCGGACACGATCTCGATCTACCGCATCCCGCTCGAGGAGTCGTTCCCCGATCCGAACGAGCTGCGAGACGAGATTCGCATCACCGTCCTGCACGAGCTGGGGCACTACTTCGGCCTTGACGAGGACGCGATCGCCGAGCTCGGATACGACTGAGTTTCGGGAATGCACGGTCGCGGGTACGCGTTTTCAGGAACCGTGACTACCGATCAGATCCACACGGAGATCGAGCAGCTCTCGGAGGACCGCCAGGAGCTCTGGCAACAGCTCTCCGAGGGCCTCGACATGTCCGTGAAAGACCAAATCAAGGAGCTCGACGAGCGCCTCCAGACACTCTGGCAGTCGCTTCGTATCGAGAAGGCCCGCCTGCGCTTCGGCGAGCGCGAGGAGATCGTCCGTCGCGCGCGCGCCGAAGAGCGACTCGAACGCGCAGCGTAGTCTCGAGGCAGGAGAGAGCGGCCGGCCCGCGCATATCATCGACGCGTGGCTCTCTTCGGCAGGCAGAAGACAGAACCGATCTCGATCGAGAGCGAGCAGGAGCGCCTACACGCGATCCGGATCGCCGCCGAGCAAGAGCTCGGGCGCCTTCGCCGTGAGCTGACCGAGCGCGTCGCCTCGGTGGAACAGCGCGAGCGCGAGCTCGCCGATGCAGTCGCCCGCGTGAACCGGAGCCCCGGCCGTGGCTCCGGCGGCCACGACGACGCAGTCGAGCACGCCCAGACCGGCCTCGCGGCGCACGCGCGAGAGCTGAATCGACGTGAGCGTGACCTCATGGCGCGCGAGCAGGCGCTGCTGCGGATGGAATCGGATCTCGCACGACGTGCGGCAGCCGCTGCCGAGACCCCAGAAGAGCGCCTCGCGCACATCGAGGAGCGGATCGCCGCGCTCCACGAGGCGGAGAAGGCGTTCGCGCGAACGCAGGCCGAGCTCGCAGCACGAAGCGCCGAGCTCGCGACCCGCGAGGCGGCACTTGCCGAGAACGCGCGCCTCGGCGTGGTCGACGCAGGCCCTGCGATCCCAAATCGCGCCGAGATGGACGAGCTCGACGAGCGCCTGCGCCGCCTCGAGCGCGAGACCCGCGAAGCCACCAAGGAGCACGGCTTCGGCGACAGCCTCCGCGCCCTCGAGAACAGAGGCCTGCGCGGCGGGTCACCGAGCCCGTGACGTCTCTACACATCCTGTGCCGCATATCGAGAGTCCGCAGGAGCGGACCTTCCATCGCGACAATCCCTCAAGGCGTCGGCTTCGCCGGCGCAAGCTCTTTACACTTCATCCGCTCGGGGCGTTAGCTCAGCTGGGAGAGCGCCGGCTTTGCAAGCCGGAGGTCGCCGGTTCGATCCCGGCACGCTCCATCGAGAAAGGCCCTGGTAACGGGGCTTTTCGTTCTCTAGCCAGACACCGTAGACCACTCAGATCGGCCTCTGGTCAACTGGTTGGTCAACTGCGCGTTTCCGAACCCGATCGCAGCCAGCGACTTCCGCACCTTCTCGCGCTCTTCGGCATCGCGGAACGGCCGTGCGTAGTGCGCGGAGTAGACGGCCGGGCTATGCCCGGTCATCGCCGCTGCCACGACCACTGGAACCTGTGCATGTGCAGTCGCCGTTGCCACTGAACGGCGAAGCGTCTGTGCGGTGACATGCCCGAGGCCCGCCCGTCTCGCCGCTCCGAGCACACCGCGCTTAGAGAGACGGTCGCGTCCGAGCGGTCGTCCAGTGAGCGACGTGAAGACATAGTCCGACTCGCTCCCCAGGCCCTTCGCCTGCTCGTCCCGCAACTGGGCGACAAGCGCCTGGTAGACGCGATCGAGGAGCGGCACCTCGCGCACCGATGCCCGCTCGGATCAAGGAGCGCGAACTCGACGCGGGTGGGCTGAACTAGCAGCTACTTCTGCGCGGGCGACCAGGCTAGACAGCAGTCGTCCCAGCGCCGGTTCCGCGTCACGTTGTGCTGCTCAGTCCCGTCGGCGTTCATGACGAAGATGTCCCAGTTGCGCGCTTGTAGAAGCCGAGCCCATTGCCAAGGGGTCTCGAGTAGGCGATCTTCTTCCCGTCCGGCGACCAGAGCGGGGCTGCGCCGCGGGCGGCCGCTTGGGGATCGGCTGCGCCGAGCGCCAGCCGTCGCTGTCCGCTGCCGTCGGCGTTCATGACGTAGATCTCATGGCTCGATTCTCCGACGCCGATCGAAGGCGATCGTCCGCCCGTCGGGCGACCAGCTGGGATCGCGATCGCGCGCCGCACCGCTCGTCAGCCTGCGCTCGTCGCTCCCATCCGCGTTCATGAGCCAGATGTCGTTGCCGCGCACGAAGGCGATCCTGCGCCCGTCGGGCGACCAGGCAGGATCGTTCTCGTAGGCGGGGCTGCGCGCGAGGTTCCGAGCCGGGCCGCCCTCGGCGTCCACGGTGTAGATGTCGTAGTTGAAGCCGTCAAGGCTAGCGCGGCGGACGAAGGCGATCGTCCGCCCGTCTGGCGACCACCGCGGATCGGTGCCGTAGCGCGCCAGTCTTCGCTGCTCAGTTCCGTCGGCGTTCATGACGTAGACGCCGACGCGTCGCTTGTTGTCGGCGCGCACGAAGGCGATCCTCTGCCCGTCGGGCGACCATGCAGGATGGCTGCCGATCGTCAATCTCTGCCGCCGCTCCCGTCGGCGTTCACCACGTTGAGGCCCGGCCCCGTCCTTGTCTGAAATACGATCCTTCGCCCGTCGGGCGACCAGGAGGGGGTTGCGTGGCCCGCCGTCTCGACCACTCTCCGCTTCCCGCTTCCATCGGGGTTCACGACGTAGAGCGCGCCATGCGCCTGACCGCCAGCCGCGCTCTGCGTGTAGGCGATCTTCGAGTTCGCCGCTGCGGCGGGAAGGCTCGACCGCGCAGACAGCGCCGGGAATGCATCTTGTGACTGCGCGCTACGTCCGAAGAGGGCGAACAGCGCGACTCCGACGAGCGCGACGAGAGTCACGATTGCGCCGCGCGTCGGCGTCGCCGCCGCCCACGTTGCCGCGCCTCCTCGATCAGCGCCTCGACAAGGGCGTCGAACTCCCCATGTGTTACGGGATCGCTCGGGCGCTGTGGTCGAGGTGGAGCGGTGACGGTCACAACTTCCTCCGTAGTCCGATTGAGCTAGTATTACTAGGACCATGATAAGTGTCAAGGTGAACAAGGCTGACCCGACCGATCTCTACGAACAGGTCGCGGCGGAGATACGGCGAGCAATTGCGGACGGTGAGGCCAAGCCCGGTGAACGCCTTCCCGCCGCCGTGGATCTTGCCGCCATCCTCGGCGTGAACAAGAACACCTTGCTGCGTTCTCTGCAACTCCTTCGAAGCGAAGGACTTCTCGACTTCCGTCGCGGTCGAGGCATCACGGTTACGGGGACTCCCGAGCGCGGTGTCGTCGTGATGAAGGCACGCGAGCTTGTCGAGCTCGGTCGCAAGCACGGCTACCGCCTGGACGAGCTGGTCGAGATCATCGAGAACGTCGGCTGAGGCGGCCGGAACGCTCACCGGCGCGTCTCCGTCGTGGACAGCCTATGGCGGTTTGCGCAACCATCTCCTGATGGCGTTCGTTCAGTGCGAGGCGCTTCTCCGCTCAGGAACGGCCTGCCGCTCCGCCGCCCTCACCGACTCCGCGTTCTGCTCGCATCACGCAGCCCTGGTCGAGGAGATCGGTGAGGAACGAGTGAGAAGCGGTGACCTCCCGCGACGGCGCAGAGCACCGTGACCAGCCGCTCGTCGCTGAGGTCGAGACACTCTCGCGAGCGGGAACGGCCATACCGACCCGGCGCAGGTTCGCCCTCGGCTCGCGGAGGCCGCGGCAGCCTCGCTCGATGACATCTCGACCGCGCTCCTCGATGCCGCCCTCGGGGCGACGAGGGAGATGTGGGTCACGACGGCCTGCTCGGGCTGCGGCAAGAAGCAGCGAGTCGAGGTCAAGATCCCCGACGTTCGGTCGCGGGTCGCTGCGATCGAGCTTCTCTTCGCGAGGGTCTGGGCGTCCCCCTCAGGCCGAGGAAGCAGCGAGTCCCCGCCTCCTCGCACCGCCGAGGCCGTCGAGAAGCTCAGTTGGGGCGACATGAAGATGATCTTCGCGACCCACTTCGCGAGCGAGATCACTGCGGTCACCGAGGACGGAGACGCGCTGCTGCGCGAGCGGGTCGCTGCACTGGACGAGGAGCAGCGGCAGCTGCTGCGCGAGGCGCTGGACGAGGTGAAGATCGCGTCCTGAGGTTGACCAACGGTTGACCAGCCTCCGCAGCACCAGTGTTCATGCCAGATCTCGTCTGATCCCCTACTCACCAAGTAGGAGGTCACCAGAAGCCAGGAGGCACACACCGCCACCCCACCCCCTCCGATGCTGTCAGCGCGATGGGGCCTGCTCGTCGGCTGTCGCTGACGTCGTCACGGGTGACAGTGCGAGCTCGATGGCATCGTCGCGGGAAAGCGCTTCACCGACCTGAACTCTCGGCCTCGTAGCCGTCGTCTCCAAGCGTGGCGCGAGCCTGCGTCTCGATTCGTTCGCGCATCAGTCGCAACCACGATCATCAGGCATGCCTTCATCGCGGAAGTGCCTCGATGCCGCGGCGACGAGCGTGACGCCGCGGCCGAGCTCTTACCGCTCTCGACAACGACGAGCCCCACCAGAAGCACCGGCCACATGGCCATGGGCCCGTCTCGATCCGAGGCATCTCACGCAGCGAGCGTTGTGCAGTCGCGATGCACTCTGAGTACTCGCCGAGCGCGAACAACGAAAGCGCCAAGTTCGCGACAGCTGTTCGCCTGCTCCAGTGACGACCAGTTCGAGTCAGCCGCGTAGCGCACGTCTGAGCCTCTGCGAGGCTCCGACTCCGCTCCGCGGCTTCCCGGTCTCCATCAACGATGGCGTGGCAGACGAGCGCCCCGCCGAGCACGCTTCGCCCCAGTGGACGATGTCGGCGTCGTCCATGGCCTCGCCGAGTGACGTGAGCCGGTCGGCGAGCGTCACCGCGTCAGCGAAGTTCAGGCTGTTCAGCTCGGTCTGACCTGTCCATGCGACTGCGTCGGCCAGCCCCCGTTGGTCGCCAAGCACTTCGAACGAGCTGCTCCGCCTCGGACAGCAGCTGCCGTGCGGCGTCGAAGTCCCCCAGCATGCACGCGCAGCTGGCGGCCCGGACAAGCGCATACGCACGATCCGCGTCCGTCGCCCCGGACAGGGCGAGGCTGGCGAGCGCCTCTCTCCTAGGCTGTCCGCGAGCGGCAAGCCCGCCAGGTTCTGACGCGACCAAGGCGGCGGACGAAGCGGACAGCGCTCGCTCCGTCTCCGGCCTCCATCATGCGCGTGTGTGCTTCCCGGAAGTTCGCCTGATCGACCATGAAGCGCTCGCGTTGCTCGTCGGAGGTCGGTCGTCCAACCGGAGCCAGCAGCTCCTCGGCCAGATCGAGGAAGAACTCGGTATGCCGCTTGCCGACGCTCGGCCTCGCCGATGCGCGACGAGCTCCTCGCTGGCGTACTCGCGGATCGTCTCCAGCATCCAGTAGCGCTCGTTCGTGAAGCGCAGGAGGCTCTTCTCGACGAGCGACTGCAGCGTGTCGAGGTCGGCTCCGGCGACCTCCTCGGCCGCGTCCAGCGTGCAGCCACCGGCGAAGACGGAGAGCGCTCGGAAGACCCGCTGCTCCTCTTCGCGAGAGGAGGTCGTAGCTCCACGCGATCGTCGCCCTGAGCGTCTGCTGCCGAGCGTCGGCGTCTCTGCCGCCTTTCAGCAGGTCGAGGCGATCGGAGAGTCGGTCGAGGATCTGCGCGGGAGACAGCGCCTTCGTCCGTGCTGCGGCGAGCTCGACCGCGAGCGGGAGGTCGTCGAGGCGGGCGCAGAGTTCGGTGATCTCGTCCGAAGGTTCGAGCCGTGAGCGCTCGCAGAAGAGCGAGACGGCCTCCGAGGAGGCGAGCGGTGGCACTGCGTACTCGACTTCGCCATGCACGCGCAGGAGCTCGCGGCTCGTCACTAACAGCGCCAGGTTCGGACAGGACTGCACGAGCCCCGAAAGCGTCAGGCGCAGCCTCGATCACCTGCTCCAGGTTGTCGAGGAGCAGGAGCATCTCCCGCTCGCCGATGTGCTCGGCGAGCCCGTCCTTCGCTCCCAGCGTCTGCGCGATCGTCTCCGTCACGAGCGAGGGCTCGCGCAGCGCGGCGAGCCCGACCCAGAAGACGCCCGCCTTGTATGACGGGACGAGCGTCGGTCGCGGCTTCCAGAGCGAGGCGAGTCTTGCCCGAGCCGCCTGGCCCGGTCAGCGTGAGAAGCCGTGCTCCGTCGCTGAAGCTCGCGCACAACGTCGTCCGCGCTCTCGCTCGCGGCCGACGAACGAGCTCGCGGGCCGCGGAAGGTTCGTGTTGGAGATCGTCTTGAGCGGCGGGAAGCTCTTCTCGCCGAGTTGGTAGATCGAGACCGCTCCCTCGATGTCCTTCAAGCGGTGCTCCCCGAGGTCGGTGACCGAGCAGCACCATCGACGAGCGCTCGCGTCGCCTGCGAGAGCACGACCTGGCCTCCGTGCGCCGACGCCCCGACCCGTGCCGCGAAGTGCACGTCGTCGCCGACGTAACCCTCATCGGTCACGAGCGGCGTGCCCGTGTGGAGGCCGACCCGCACTGGATCGGGCCGGTCGCGAGTGCCTCGGTTATCGCTCCGGCAGCGGCCACCGCTCCTGGGGCGGACGGGAAGGCGAAGAAGAAGGCATCTCCCTGCGTGTCCACCTCGACGCCGTCCTCGGCAGCGCACGCCTCGCGGACGATGCGGCGGTGCTCGGCGAGCGCGTCTGCGTACGCCTCTGCGCCGAGCTCGCGCAGAAGGCTCGTCGATCCCTCGACGTCGGTGAAGAGGAAGGTGACGGTGCCGGTCGGAAGATCGGATCTCACGCCGACGTGATCATCCGCCGCAGCGGAGTCGCGTCTAGCCCGCTACCCCTCCCCCTCGCGAAGTGCTCGGGCGGTGGGCCTACCGCCGAGTGAGAGAGCGCCCAGAAGTAGGAGAGACCGAGGGCCACGTCGGTTCCTCTGCGGCTCAGGAAACGCGTCACGTTGACCCTCGGCCTTCCTGGGAGGCGAGGCTGGGCTGGCGACTCCTGACGCTGCCCGCTCGCTCGTTCTGCCTCGAGCGTACTCCGCGCCTCGCTGCCTACTCGTCCCCCTATGGCGGTACTGGCTCGTTCAGTTGACCCGATTGCGTCCTGTACGGCCCCGCTGCCCGCACCTACCGTGATGGCGCGGCGATCGGCGCTGGGAGCCTGCCGCTCTCGGCGCACCCCTGTAGCAGGTGGGGCCTGCGCGGCCCTCGCGAGTGCTCGCGTCTGGGGCCTGCCCGAAGGGGCATCACGGGTTGAGTCGGAACGGCGGGTACTCGTCCGTGACGAGGATGAATGCGTAGCCAACGACCCGGTTAGTCCAGCGGAGGACGCCGAGGACAAAGTCGAACAGGCCGCGGGGATAGCGGCCGGTGAAGAGGATCACAAACCAGGCGACCACCACCGCGATCACGGCCGCGATCCAGAGGAAGACGAGCAGGATGATGTGGGGAATCGCGAGCAGCCACTTCACGAGTGGCAGCCAGCGGTTGAGGCCCTGCTTCGCGTCCGGGTAGGGAAAGTCGAGCGCGACACCCTGTTCTTCATCGGTAGAGGGGTAGCGGTCGTCCATGAGCGCGAGATAGACGCCGATCCTGTTCGCGAACCTGAGGAGTTCGAGGTTCCAGTCGAACCACCAGCGCGGATACTTCTGCCGGAACACGATCATCAGCAGCGGCGACAGGAACAGCACCCCGCCGGTCACGCCGACCAACCTCCAGGAGCCGTGCTCGGCGGGGGCGAGGCTGCCGATGCTGGCGGCGACGATCAAGATCGGGATCGCGACGAACACCCTGAACGCCGTGGTGCCGCGGTTGAGCTGGCGATCCGGGTACTCCACTGAGAAGCGCACCGGATAGTTCGGCTCGCCGCTCGTCTGGCTGCTTGACTCCATGGCTTTCCGGCCTCCGTTCGTTCGTAGCCCCGGCCCCGAGAAGGCCGGGTATCACGCTTGAACCTAACGCGGGAACGTCGAGGGCGCTGGGCATCGACCCACCCCCTCCCCCGCGAAGTGCTCAGGCGTGGGGGCCTGCTCGCGGGCGAACCAGCCGTACCCCGGTTACCAGCAGCCACACGAGCCAGGCGGCGTAGCCGAGCAGCCCCACGAACAGGATCGGCGAGCCGTCAGCGATCGCGAGGTTGGCCACCCCGGCGGCGATCAGCAGGCCTCCCCCGGCCACGCCGAGCACACGCTGCCACGGCGCCGCCAGCCGACTCGCATGCGCCGCCAGCGCAGCGCCGATGAAGGTGGTGCCGAGCGCCGACAGCGCCAGAGCGAATGCTCCTGCATGCAGCTGCCAGACGAGCTCGAACAGCGGGCTCGGCTCGGCGAGCTCACCGGCGGACAATACGACTCCGTTCCACAGAACGGCGTAGAGCGCGAAGAGCGCCGCGAGAGTCGCGCCCGCGGCCACCGCGAGGCGCGACCAGTCGGCGCCCGCACCCCCGCGACGCCCGACCAGCCCGTGAAGACCGGTCACGAACACGAGCAGCAGCGGCAGGTTCAGCGCCTCTGAGCCGACCGCGATCGCGACCGCGCCCCGGTGCTCCGCGTGGAAGGCGAGCACCTTCTCGATCGGGTCGCCGAAGCCGGGCGCTCCGGCCCAGACCAGCACCGCATTCTGGATGACCAACGACGCTACCAACGCGATCGCCGCCGCGCCCACGACCCGCTCCCCGAACGCAGGGGTCGGGATCGGCCCCCTCGTTGCCACTGCCGCGCTCGCAGGCACATGCTGGGACTCCACAGCTTTGTCGCTTTTGTGCGGCGATCTCATCTCTTACTCCTTCGGGCGCCGTCAGCGGAACCTTGTTCACGGCCACAGCATGCGCTTGTGTAGCCGCAATCAACATCGGGAATCACCCCGTTCTACACCCTGGCCTACCCTGGCGCTGCGGTGGCGCTACTAAACGCTGGCCGGGGCCTGGTTGCTGACGGAGCCTTCCGTGCGCCAGGTGTGCGCGAGTCGGTAGACCTATCGCGACTTCACGCGACCCGCGACTCAGGTACGGGTCATCGACATGGCAGGTACCCCTCCCCCTCGCGAGCAGCTCAGGCGGCGGGGCCTCCTCTCGGGCGCCTCCGTTCGTTCGTAGCTCCGGCCCCGAGAAGGCCGGGTATCACGCTTGAACCTAACGCGGGAACGTCGAGGGCGCTGGGCATCGACCCACCCCCTCCCCCCGCGAAGTGCTCAGGCGTGGGGGCCTGCTCGCGGAGTAGTGCGTAGTCAGGGCTGGCGACGAACTGGTCAACCCGCTGGTCAACTTCTCTGGTTGTGCGACGTGGTGCTCCGTGAGGTGGAAGCGTGAGTTCATGCCGTCTCGTCGCGTCACGTAGTGCCCAGAGACGTATCTCGCCTCCTTTGCAAGCCGGAGGTCATCGGTTCGATCCCGATACGCTCCATGGCTTAACTAAGCCAATTACGATGGACTCCTCGACCGGGCTCGGAATGGCTCCGAGCCCTCAATTTGTCAGGATTTGTCAGATTCGGTTGGGCGGGGGACCCTCGTAAATGAGCGAGCGCCAGATCCTCACGCCATTCGGGGCAACTAGGCCCGTCCACTCCATCATTCCTTCGCGCTCCGCCTCCGCGAACGCCGGTGCGAGGCGTTTCTCGTGAATGAGCGGCCCGCCCTCGTCACCGACTGTGCCGGTCGGTACATCGGATCGCACGCCGTGTGATCATCCGCCGCAGCGGAGCTCGCGTCTAGCTCCCCGCCCTCCCACTCGCACTACCAATGCCAAGACAGAGAGAGGAAGACTTAGTATCGCTCTGCCCATCAAGGAGGTATGGCAATGGCTCTTGAAGTCAAGCTTCTCGACCTCATCGACATCGAGCTCGAATCGAGCTTCCTCGTTCTCGCCCGCAACATGGGTCAGAAAGCGCTCGCCAAGACGTGGGGCTCCCTGATCTTGGGCGGCGACGACCCGATCCTTGTCGACACCGGCGCCTCTCACCCCGAGATCATGCAGCGCCTGGGCATGACCGGCTGGATCGGCGAGGAGCAGACAATGGAGAACCAGCTCGCGCGCTACGGCGTGAAGGCGAAGGACGTGCGCTACATCCTGCACACGCACAACCACATTGACCACGCGGGCCAAGACGACAAGTTCCCGATGACGACGACGGTGTGCATGCAGCGCAAGGAGCTCGAGCACTCCGTCTCCGGCCTGATGACTGAGCAGTATCCCGCCGAGTACGTGAAGCACCACGTCGACCGGCTCCACATCCCCGGCGCGCTGCGACTCCTCGATCTCGAACTCTCCGGGCCGATCGAGCTGGTGCCCGGCGTCCGCCTCGAGCACGCCGGCGGCCACACCGGGGGTCGATGAACATCCTCGTCGAGACGGCGGCAGGCGTCGTCTGCATTTGCGGTGACGTCATCTACGACGTGCAGGATCAGATCGTGGCGCCGCTCTACGAGATTGGCGACTACGACCCGCAGGTGACGGGCAACCACTCGATGCGCAAGCGCGAGGAGAAGGCTGCGGTCGTCAAGGCCCTCAACTCGGGCTCGTTCGTGGTGCCGTCGCACGACTGGCCGGCGCGCGTCGTTGGCGGGAGGATCGTGGCGCGGCTAGGCGACTCGATACCTGGGCCGGAGGCGCTGGTGGAGATGAAGCTGCCGAGCGAGAGCGGAGAGGTGACGATGACCGTCGACCCAGGCCCCGACCGCATGAAGTCGCCGGTCTGATCGCGAACGGGGACAGGTCGCGAAGCTCGGCCAGGGCCGCAGCCTCACCGCGCTAGGACGAACCGCAGAGGCCAGCCCCGTCCTGCACCGGGCCCGCGAGATCTTCCAGAAGCTGCAAGCAGCCCCCGCACTCGCCGAGATCGACGATCTCCTGCAACAAGCGATCGCGCTCAGCTCGTAGGGGAACGAAGCCTAGGCGACGGCCGCCCTCCCCCTCGCGAGGACACGGGCGTTGGGGCTGGTTGCAAGCAGCGTTCGTCGTGGTAACCAGATGCGCGCGGGCGGCTCGTCTGGTCGAGCCGCCACCATCAGGGTGCGGCTCCGCGTCACGTTGGCGCGGTACTAGACAACGAGACCGGGAGACGAGCATGACGAGCGACCCCACACCGACCGAACAGGCTGCCGGCGGACGCCGAACTCGCAGCCGCAGCATGAAGGCGGAAAGCAGAAGCGCCCGGTGGCATGGATGATCCTTGCGGGCGTGGCCATCGCGGCCGCGATCGGACTCGGCGTCTGGGCGATCGTGCTCAACGACGACCTGAACGACACCGAGGCGCAACTCGAGGCCCAGACCGCCGCGGCCGAGTCGGCCTCAGCCGAGGCCGAGAGTCGTATCGCGGATGCTCGTGCGAGCATCGACGACTCGCTCTCCGGCATCGCCGGGATCGTCGTCGTCAGCGACGAGGACGTAGCCGAGGCAGAGCAAGCCGTCGCCGACGCCGAGCAGAGCGTGGCCGAAGCCCAAGCGGCGGTTGACCAGGCCCAAAGCGAGGTCGAGCAGGCGCGGGCAGAACGCGATCTGGCCCGAGCCGAGGCGGAACAAGCTCGAGCCGAGGCGGCGAAGGCCGAACTGTGCGCGGACGCCTCGCTCGCAGCCACGCAGGCGCTGTCCGAGAACGACGACACGGCGGCGGCGTACGAGGAGGCTGCAGCTCGTGCAGAGACCGCTGCGAGTGCCTGCTCCTGAGGTGCTCCACGGGATGCGGTCGCGGGCAGATTCGCCCGCGACCGCTCGTGCCGTCAGCCCGTGTTGCTGATGTTCGCGACGCGAAGGGCGGTGATCTTCACGTAGTTCACCTGTTTCCCTGGGCCGCCCGAGCAACTGAAGTCGGCGGTGCCAGCCGCGTTGTAGGTGTTGAGCACCATCAGTGACAAGCTGGCCGGCTGTCCGTCGTCCACGTAGGCCTGGCTCTCGTCGAAGTTGGCCCCCGCCTGCAGGCGACAGCTGATCGTGCCGAACCCGAGCAGCGTGGATGTCGCGTACGCCTTCGCCAGCAGCACGTAGTTGCCCGCGTCGGCGATTGCGAGGCTCGTGATCGCCGTCTGAGCCGAACCGACGTTCACCGGCCCGTTGGCGAAGCGACCAGCAGCGGAGCTCGGCGGAAGCACGCCAGCCGCCAGATCGCCCGCGGTGATGGAACCGTCCTGCACCTTGTCCGTCGTGACCGCGTTGCTTGCGATCTTCTCCGTCGTGACGGCGTTCGCGGCGATCTTGGCCGATGCGACCGCGTTGCTCGCGATCTTCGCGGCGACGACAGCGTTGTTCGCGATCTTGGCTGCGGCCACCGCGCTGTTCTTGATCTTGGGCGTCGTCACCGCGTTGCTCTTGAGCTGCGCAGTGCCGACGCTGTTTTTCGGCGGCGCTTGACTCACGGCTGCCCCGCCAGTGCCTCCGAGAACGAGGAACGCGGCGAGGCAAGTGACTGCGAGTACCGCTGATGAACGGTACGGAAGTATGCGACTCATGCCTACCTCCCTTGGTTGACGGCGAGTCGGGAGGGTGCGACGGGGTCTTGCCCCAGGTATCAGGCGAGCACCCTCCGGGCTGACCATGCCACAAGTCACGAATAGATGTGCGGCGGCCACTCGCAGTTCCGTTCCTCGTCGGCACCCCTCGAAACTCGGGCGGTGGGTGGCCCGCTCGGGGAAGGCCAGGACGTAGTTCCAGATAGATGGGCGACCAGCACGACAACCACCAGGCGAATCACCACGCCAGATGATGATCGCGGGCCTGATCGTCATCATTGTGAGTGGCTTCTTGGCGCTGGTCTTCTTCTTCGCGACCTGCTCGCGGCCAACCAATGTGGCGCGTTCGGTGACGCCTGTGACGACCATGGAACCACGTCTACCGCCTTCTTCGTCATGCTGGCCCTGACGGTCCTGGCGATCGTGGCGTTCATCGTTGGCGTTGTGCTCTTGGTCAAAGGTTTCAGTCGGCGCAACTGACTCACCGGCACCCCTCCCCCTCGCGACGTGTTCGGGCAGGGCCTTCTCCGGGACAGTCCGTCCTTGCCCTGGCGGCTCGTCGGTGGCGTCCGGCTTGCGGAGCGGGGGTGCCGATCAGTGCGGCGATGCGGCCCGGGCGGCGGCGACGGCTTCAAGTCGGGAGTTGACGCCGAGGGCCTGAAAGAGACGGCGGATGTGGTTCCTGACCGTCTCGGTGCTGAGGTGCAGCTCGGCGGCGATCTGCTTCGTCGAACGGCCCTGCTCCAGAAGACGAAGCACCTCGACCTGGCGGGGGGTGAGGTGCGGGGGTGGCGCTGCGGGGCTGTCGTCGGGGCGTTCCTCGATCAGTCCGAAGACGCCGACCACCCGTTCACCGTTCATGAGCGGCACCGCGCTGAACTCCACGGCCACCCGCGCTCCGACCGTCGAGACCAGGACGCCGGTCGCCTCTGTGGCCGGGGAAGTGCCGAGCACCTTCTGGGAGAACAGCTCGCGGGCGCGGCGGCTGTCCTCGGGCGCGACGACTGAGGTGAAGTGGCGACCGCGCACGTCGCCGAGAAGCTGCTTGGCTGCGGCATTGATCCACCGGACGACTCCCGTTTCGTCGAGGACGTAGCTCGGGACGCCGACGCTTTCCAAAGCCTTCTCAACGTCGCCGCCGACTGCCAGGCCCGTGGCCATCAGGGAAGTGTGGCTGATCAGGGCGGGAAGTGACCGCAGGGGGCCGATTCCCTGGCGGTTGCGGCAAACAACGGGTGACCCATTGAGGCCACCACTGTCGGGAGTTGACCCGATTGTGTCCTGTACGGCCGGGCCGGCCGCACCTACCGTGACGCCTCGGTGAGTCCGGCGCTGGGAGCCGGGCGGTCTGCGGCAAACGGCGCACCCCTGTAAGCAGGTGGGGCCTGCGCGGGCTCGCCATCACTGCGCGGGAGACTCGAGGGGCTGCGGTTGAGTCTCTCGCGCAGCCTCTCCTTCAGGCCCGAATAGCCCAGTTGTGTCCTATCGGGCGAGGCGAGGCGAGGACACGCTTTCTGGCGACGTGAAGAAGGCAATCGCCACCGGTGCCGCGCTCCGTGAACGCGGACTGCGCAGCGAGGAGCCCGCCCCGGAGCCGGGGGTCGAGGCCAGCGTCTTCTGGGGCGACGCGAAGGCACCGGGCGAGGTGCTAGCCATGAGCCCGGACGAGTTCCGGCGCTGGAAGACATTCGCCCAAGCCCGGCGGGCTGTTGGTGACGACTGATGGAGACGAAGTGGCTCCCAGATGCAGGGCGCGGCGATCTAGCTCGTGAGGCTCCCGCTCCTCCATCGTCGCCGCGATCGTCCTAGGCGTCGGGGACTCTGGCTCCTGTCGCAGTTCGTGCTCAACCCGCTCGACGCGAGCCGGGCTAACTCGCCGCGAACCGCCGACGAATAGACCCAATCGTGTCCTAGCGGGCGAGGTGAGAGCAGGACACACTTCCTCGCATGACGAGCGAGCAGCGGGATTTCCTTCCGCAAGGCAGATCGACGCTCAGATGCGGGAGCGCGTAGAGCGTGACCGGAGCGCGAAGGAACAGGCAAAGATGGGGGCTCTAGAGCGCCAGACGCTCGAGGAGGCTTTCCTCCCAGATCGCCTCTCCAACGACGTGGATGTCGAAGTCGTCACAGTCGGCGGCGAAGGGATTGGGGAAGATCGTCGTCGGGAGGCCCTGAGGGATGAGGCTCGCCGCATGGCTAGGCGGCGTCTCCAGAGGGTCTGTGACGAGGGACTTCAGACGGTGAAACCCGGCCTTTGATCTCCGAGCGGATGACGCCGCGCCAGCGGGTCTGATTCCACTCGCCTGACGACGTACTCAAGCGAGAAGTGATCGGGCGGTGCAGGCCCGGTCGCGGGCCAAGCAGCGAGGTGGCGAGGCCGGACGACAGAAATCCTGGAACTGACGGCCATGGTCACTCGTCCGCGCCTGCCTCGTCCGGCCTCGCGTCGGAGTATGCGAGCGTCGTCTAAGAGGCGGTTATGAGTTTTGACTACTCGCGACTGGCAGCCTCATGTGCTGAGCGTGACGAGCCGGCAAGACGTTGTCCATGGGACATACGTTCTTGACCCCCCAGCCCCACGCTCAGGTCTGCTTCCGACGGAGCGATCGAGCGACGCGCTCTCTGGCTGGCGGAGGATGCCGCTCGCGAGCTCCCGAACCTGCCGCTCGAGGATCTCTTTGCAGCTCGTCCGTCTCTACGCCGAGCGGGGATCGCCGAAGTACGAGAGGGCGGCGCTGCGGTTCAAGTTGGGTGGGAGCTCGGAGCGAGACTTACCGGAGCCCGACGCCGTCATCACAGCGGACGCCAGGGGCTACGACGTACCTGCGCTCGACGCAGGCGAGCAAACGATCGAGCTGCGTACCGCGGACGACCACGAGCGCGAGTTCCTTCTCATCACGCTGAACCCCGGAAAGACTCTGGCGGACCTCCAAACCTTCTTCGAGCAGGGCGAAAGCAAGGCGACTCCGCCGGCCGCGTTCCGTGGCGCGATGCCGACGATCCCGGCTGGTACATCGGTCTTCATCGACGTCCACCTCGAGGAAGGCGTCGGGTACACGCTCGCCGACAACTCCGGTGAGAAGCCCGTCATCGTCACGTTCACGCTCGGATAGGCATCGTGCCTTATCGTCGCTTGACTCGACGCGGCACAGGTCGGACACTCATCGTGTGGGAAGTCTCGTGACGCCTGCCCGTCTGCGAACGGCTGGCGCGGCGTCTCGGCTTCTAGTGATCGGACTGGCGGCAAGTTTGCTGAATCTGGCAGTAGGCGCGGCGAACGCGCCCTCCGCCGCCCCTCCGACCGGCGCAAGGCTTCAGACAGCCACCGCCGCCTTCTCCCAAGAGCACCGAACGTATCCCGGCGTCTTGCTCGCCGTCATCTCCCCACGATCGCACTCGACGAGCAGCGCCGGACACGACGCTCTCGGGTCATCCACGGTGCTCGATCCTGATGCGGGCTTCCGCATCGCAAGCGTCACCAAGACGTTCACCGCCGCGGCAGTGCTGCGACTGGTCGAGAGTGGGCGCGTTGGCCTCGACGATCCGATCGCCACGCATCTGTCGCCGACGACACTCGACACCCTTCGCCAGGGCGGGTACGACGCCAATGCGATCCTCCTGCGGCATCTCCTGACGCACACAAGCGGTCTCTACGACTACGCCAGTGACCCTGCGTTTGTGCAGTTCGTACTCACACACGGACGCCACCACTGGAACCGGCGTGAGCAGGTGCGCTTTGCGATGACGCACGGGAAGTCATACGCGCTGCCGGGCGCAGACTTCCACTACTCGGATACCGGCTACGTGCTGCTCGGCGAGATTCTCGAGCGTACGACTCGAGGCGGGCTCGCTCGCGCCTACCGCAGTCTTCTCTCCTTCAAGCGGCTCGGCCTAGCCGACACGTACCTGGAGTCGCTCGAGCCACGCCCGCGCGAGGCGCACACGCGGTCGCATCAGTACTACGAAACGATCGACTCGACTGCCTTTGATCCCTCATTCGACCTCTACGGGGGCGGCGGCCTGGTCTCGACGGTGGACGATCTCGCGCGCTTCTATCGCGGGCTCTTTCACGGCCGCGTGTTCAAGAAGACAACCACACTTCGGTTGATGCTCGGGAAACCGAATCCCCAGTCGCTCGACGACCTCGGGATGGGGATCTTCTCCAACCAGTTCGGCGGGCAGAGCTGCTGGGGCCACTCCGGCTTCTGGGGGATCACTGTAGTTCATTGTCCGCGCAGGGACGTCACGCTCGCTCTCGCGGTCAACCAGGGAAAGAATTTCGATCGACCCTCACAGCGGTTTCTGGCGAACCTTTTGCAGTTGTTGTAGTTCGGCACCTGTTGTTCGCTGGGGCAGGCTCCAGTCGAGCACTCGAAGGAAGCCGGCATCCCGGCGATGGCCCGCGAGTGTGCGGGAATGTCCCTCGAGGGCGTATGACGCGCCGAACCGCGTCCGGCCCATGTCGGCCCAACCCGAGCAGCCCCACTAGTGGCGTCTTCGCAGTTTCCGTTGCCGGAGACCGATCACGAGGAGAGCGACTCCGAGGCAAATGAGAACGATCCGCGCAACGAGAAGTGGCCATGTGCTCGGAAGACCGAGGGCGAGCAGTGCCGCACCGACGAACGAGACGACCGACAGCACGAAGGGCCAACGCGTGCCAGCCACATTCCGAGGATAGACCTGTGCCGTGTGCGAGCGTGCGGGAATGTCTCTTGAGCGCGGGTCAGAGCCGCAACCGCCCGAGCGAGTCGCGGTGTTGACGCCGACTTCGGCCCGTGTGCGTCGCTGACGCCTGAGCGGGGTGCTACTCCTCGACGAGGATCACGAGGGTCTCGGCGATGACCCCGTCGTGCGCCATTGCTTCTCCCGCCGCCGGGGTCTCCATCGCGGCCATGAGGGCGTCCATATCCGGTACGTCCATCAACACGGCGACGCGAGACCGGTTTGTCGGGTCAACGAACGTTCGGATGTTCGTCACCCCCAGGGGGCCGAAGAATTCCTCCCGCTTCGGTGAAGCAAGCCAGTGATCGGTGTCTGTCACGTCGTGGTGACCAATGATGGTCGGCATCGCTGCTCCTTGTCGTCGCAAAGGATCGCTGTTCGGGCGGGACGATCGATCCTACTCGTGTGTCGGCCGCACTTCAGCTCCGCACCGGCGAAAGGCAAATCGGATGCCCGAGTGTGCGGGAATGTCTCTTGAGGTGGCGGCCGACCTGGCGAACGGACTAGTTCGCTCTGCGGAACGGATCGAGCCTCTTACCCTCGATGATCAGTGCGGTCAGTCCGTCGCCCGACGTCATCTCGTGCACTTCGCCCTCATGCAGGAAGACCGCCTCTCCGGCCGCGATCGACTCGACGATTCCGTCTGCTCCGCTCACTTCTCCTGACCCCTCGAGCACGGCGACTATCTGCGGAAAGGTCCCAGGGTGCCGAGGGATCCGGCCGCCGGGCTCAAATCGGAAGATCGCCGCCACAGTCGGCAAGCCCTCCTCAAAGGGCGCAGTGAGTGGGGCGATGGTCACACGCTCGAGCGAAACGCCGCCACGCGGCACGAATGCGACATCGGGAGCGAAGCTAAACCGTTCCATGCCGACCTCCTATTCGTCGCGGCCGAATCCCGGAGCATCTCAGGCCGTTCCGCTCTGGTCGCCGCGTGTGACTCTGCGATTTGCCTTGAGCCAGCGCGTCTTGGCTCGCTTGACGAGCGGAGTGAGGCGACGAACCTCAGCCTCGTTTCCTTCGAGTCTGGCCGCACGGTGCTCCTTCTGAAGACGAGGTCGTTCTCCTCGTCTCCCGACCAGACTCCAACGGTGTCGCTATCCGGGTAGACGGAGACGGCCGGCGTCCGCGCGCCGGACCACAGCAGCGTGCGGGCCGGTTGCCCACTCCGGTTCATGATCTTGTGCGCACCTGCGGGACCCGGCACGAACCGGGCGAGGTCTCCGCGCTCCAGCGTGTGCTCCCCGTCCGGTGTCCGCACCACGACCGTGCCGTCAACCACGAGGAGCCACTCCTCGCCGTACTCGTAGTGGTACGGGGATGAGCTCTGGCCGCTCGCCAGGTCGTAGACGAACATCAGAGTCGTCGACGACCCAAGGGCGCGCGAAACGTCGATTCTCCCCTCAAGGTTCGCTGCGCTCATGAGATTGATGGTTTCCACGGGCTGATTTTCACAGCTGCTCGCCCGCCGAGGGCATGGTCGCCCCACCCTAGAGCTCGATTCCCGAGACGGGATGCGGGACGTACACGTCCTCGAGCCGCTCGATCTCATCGTCACTCAGCGAGAGAGCCTCGGCCGCGAGCGCGTCCTCGACGTGCTCGACCTTGGTCGCTCCCACGATCGGCGCTGTGACGCCGGGCTTGTGCAGAAGCCACGCGAGCGCGACTTGTGCGGCGGGACGCCCCGTTCGGCCGCGATTTCTCGGACGCGCTCGATGACCGGAATGTCGAGGTCCTGCCGGTAGAGCGAGTCGAGGAATGGATCGGTCCTGGAGCGAGTGGTCAGCTGCTCGCCGGAGGACGTTCGGCTCCCCGCCAACAGCCCACGAGCGAGCGGACTCCACGGGAGGACGCCGATGCCCATGTCGAGGCACTGCGGGATCATCTCCCGTTCCTCCTCGCGGTAGAGCAGGTTGTAGTGGTTCTGCATCGAGACGAATGGGGTCGGCCCAACGCGCTGTGCTTTCGCGAACTGCCAGGCGTACATGCTGCTGGCGCCGATGTAGCGGGCCTTTCCGGCCCGGACGACGTCGTGGAGTGCCTCCATCGTCTCCTCGATCGGCGTCTCATCGTCCCAGCGATGGATCTGGTAGAGGTCGACGTACTCGAGTCCCAGGCGCTGCAGCGAGGCGTCGATCGAGGCGAGCACGTGCTTCCGGGAGAGGCCGCGGCCGTTCTCCCAGGCATCGTCTTGCCGCGCACCTTGGTCGCAACGACGTACTCCTCGCGCATCCCGAAGAGCTTGCGCAAGAGGCGGCCGGTGACGACCTCGCTCTGGCCTCCGTTGTAGACGTCAGCGGTGTCGAAGAAGATGACCCCGCCTTCGACCGCGCGCCGCACGATCGGCTCGGCGGTCGCTTCGTCGACAGCCCACTCGCGGCTCTCATGCCTGCCGAAGCTCATCATCCCAAGGCACACCCGCGAGACCCGCAGGCCGGTGCCGCCCAGGTTGACGTACTGCATCCCGGCTCCCCTCAGCTACGCCACTTGACCGTGCAACCCACAGAGGGCGTGTCCGCGACCTCCGGGGTCGCGCCGGCGAGGGCCGCCTCGATCGCGTCCCGGAGGTAGTGCGCCGTGACCTCGTCCTCGTCGCGGTTGTCGTCAACGGCGCCGTGATACACGAGGCGCCGCTCGCCGTCGTAGACGAAGGCTTCGGGCGTCCGCTCGGATCCCAGTTGGCGTGCCACGTCCTGACTCGCGTCGTGGAGGTAATCGAAGACGTAGCCGGCCTCGCGGGCATGCTCGACCATCGCAGCGAAGGAGTCGACGGGATATGCCTCGGCGTCGTTGGAATTGATGGCGACGATGCTCACCCCGCGATCGGCGTATGCGCGTGCGATGTCGTTGATCCGCCCCTCCCAGGCGAGCACGTAGGGGCAGTGGTTGCACGACTGGATCAGGACGAGCACTGCCGAGGAGGCGTACTCCGCGAGCGAATGGTCGCGGCCGTCCACTCCAGCAAGGTCGAATGACGGTGCCGTCGCTATCGCGCTCATGTCAGGGCCTCCTCGAGTTGTCGCCGGCTAGGAACGGGCGACGGCCGCCCGTCTGGAAGACGGTACACACGGCACGTCAGAGAGGGCTCTTCGCGGGCGCCCAGGGGATCGACGTCGCGTCCGTCGACGCGGATCGTGGGCGAGCCGGGAAATGCGAGTGCGATCGCGTCCTCTTGCGTGAAGACCTCTCGGATCACGATCGGCTCATCGATGTTTCGCTCATCGAGCACCTCGCGCAGGAGCTCGAGCGCCTCCGGATGCGAGGGGCATCCTTCCCAGAACATGAGCTCAATTCTCACGTAGAACGAAACCTAGCCAGCGCTCGGTAGGGCGTTAGCTGTCGCATCGAGCTGCCAAGACCGCTGGGAACTCCCGTTCAGATTGACCATCGGTTGCCCTGCCGGACAGATCTCGCCCCATGCCGAATTCATGCCGACTCCCACGAAGTAGGCGTCCGACGCCCACGAGCTGCTCCAGCGGCAGGTTTGCGTTCCAGCCGACCGGTCTACTCAGCCATGTGACCTCGATCGAAACATCTGCTCGCGAGCGCCTGCTCGTTTGCGGCGAGCATCCTGATGCATGAACGTGGTTACGAGGCGACCGGCGTCGCGGAGCTATGCGAGGCCGCGGCCGCACCGAAGGGCAGCTTCTACCACTGGTGGCCGTCGAAGCAGGCGTTGGGGCTTGCGATGCTCGACCGGCAGTGGGAGCGGGCTCGTGAGCACGTGCTCGAGCCAGCCTTCGGGCCCGGAGGACCGCTCGCCGAGCAGTTTGCTCGCTACACCAGGCTTCTCGTCGGCAGCGTCCGGCGCGAGGTCGAGGAGACCGGGAGTGTCCCGGCCGCCTGTTCGGAAACGTCGCCGTGGAGCTGGCGAACCGCGACCGCGTAATCAGTAGCCGGGCGGAGGAGATCCTGTCGGAGATTCGCGGCGTGTTCGCAAGCGCGATCGCCGTGGCCAAAGACATAGGCGAGCTTCCCGCCGATCTCGACGCGACCGATCTCGCCGAAGCGATTGTCGCCCACCTGGAAGGGCTTTTCGTGCTCGCAAAGGCACGAAACGAGCCTGCAGTGTTCGAGCGGTTGCCGCGTGACATCGGACGCCTGGCGACGTTGTGACCAACGACTGGAAGGAGCCCAGATGCCGGAACTGATGATCGACTTCATCACCTCCCTCGACGGATACGGAGCCGCCGACGGTTGGCCTGGCTGGTGGGGCCTGGAAGGGCCTGAGTACCTCGCCTGGTTGGGAGACCAACCGGAGGCGGACTACACGGTCCTGATGGGCGCGAACACCTATCGGCTCATGTCCGGGCTGGCCACCGACGGCGAACCGGGTACGGATGCCCTGGCGGACCTGTCGAAGATCGTCTTTTCGAGCACCTTGACGGAGCCCCTGACGTGGCCGAACACGCAACTGATCTCCAGGACCAACGCACGCCCGCCCTCGAGGCCGTGCGCTCGATGAAGGAGACAGGCACCGAGTCGATGCGCACGATCGGCAGCCTCATGCTGTGCCGCTCCCTCCTGCGTGCCGGTCTCGTCGACCGTTTTCGCGTGGTCGTGTTCCCGGTGATCACGGGAAGCACGGGAAGGATCGGATCTACGACGCGTACCCCGACGTCTCCCTCGACCTGGTGAGTAGCCGCGTCTTCGACGGTCGGCTGCAGCTCCTCGAGTACGTCCCACGGTTCTGGCCGGGCCACCCGGTGCCAGGTCATGACTCTCGCTCGTCCGCCTGTCGTCAGCCAGACCGAGTGGGATGCGGCTCTGACGGCCATGACCGAGCGCGAACAAGCCGTCGCCGCCGCGATGCACGAGCTCGCCGCCGCCCGGAAGCGCATGCCGATGGTGCGGGTCGAGCACGACTACCGCTTCGAGGGTCCTGACGGGCCGCGGTCGCTGCCCGAGCTGTTCGACGGGCGCAGCCAGCTGATCCTGTACCGGTTCTTCTTCGAGGAGGGTGTCGGCGGCTGGCCCGACGCCGGGTGCGTCGGCTGCTCGTCCGTCGCCGACGGCATCCCCGACCTCGGCCTCCTGCATGCACGCGACATCACCTTCGCCATGGCATCGCCGGCGCCTCAGGCGAACCTACGCCGCTACGCCGAGCGCATGGGTTGGACGGACGTGCCCTGGTACACGATCCGCACCGAGGGCTTCTCGGCCGACTTCGGGGTCGACGAGTGGTTCGGCTTCAACGTCTTCCTGCGCGACGGCAACGACGTTTACCGCACCTACTTCCTCCAGCACGGGGCGATGGTCTAATGGATCGGCAGTCTCTGGAGCTTGTGGTGCCTGCCTCGGACTGGCGGCACGCCTCGGCGCGCAGGACCTCGGCGACGTCGTGCCGGCACCCTATCGGGACTTCACCCGGCCCACGGACGGCGTACGTAACGAGCGCGAGGTCCGCGACTACTCGCTGGCGCTCGCCGCCCGTGTCGAGGCCGCGCTCGGAGCCGGTACCTTCCCACTGGTCGTCGGCGGCGACTGCAGCATCGTGCTGGGCGCGGTTCTGGGCGGCCGCGCGGCGGCGCGCGGGCCGATCGGGCTCGCCTATCTCGACGGCCACGCGGATTTCGCGACGCCGCTGGAGTCGCGCACCGGCTCGGCCGCCAGCATGTGCCTGGGCATGGTGGCCGGGCGCGGCGAGACGCCGCTGGCGCGACTGGGCGGGGGCGGGCCACAGGTCGAGCCGCGGCACCTCGCCCTGATCGGCCGCCGGGATTTGGCCGAGCCCTGGTACGGGCACGAAGCCCTCGCCGCCTCCGGCGCGCTGGATCTGCCGGACCAGGCGGCCCGAGACATGGGCTATAGCGCCGCCGCGCAGGCGGCGCTCGAACGGGTGACCAGCTCCGAGCTCGCCGGGTTCTGGGTCCATTTCGACGTCGACGTGCTGGATCCGGAGGTGATGCCGGCGGTCGATTCCCCGGAACCCGGCGGACCCGACTTGGCGGAGATGGCGGCGCTTCTGGCGCCGCTGGTGCGGCATCCGAGCGTCCTCGGCATGGAGGTCACCATCTACGATCCGGCACTCGACCCCGGACACGCGGCCGGAGCGCGTCTGGCCGCTCTGCTCGAGAAGGTACTCGGGACGGGCTCATGATCGCCCGCACCTGGCACGGACGCGTGCCCGTCGGACGCAGCGACGAGTACTACGCCTTCCTGCTGCGCACCGGCGTGCCCGATTATCGGGCCACACCCGGCAACCGCGGCATTCTGGTGCAGCAATGGACCGAGGGCGAGGTCAGCCACTTCCTGCTCACCACGCTCTGGGACTCGATCGACGCGATCCGAGGTTTCGCCGGCGAGGACTACCAGCGCGCGCGCTACTACCCGGAGGACGACGACTTCCTGCTCGAGAAGGAACCCGGCGTCACCCACACCACGGTGCTGCTGGCTTCGATGGGCTAGTGAATCGGCCAGCCCGCGCCGGCGGCGCCGTCGCGGGTCTAGCGGCGTTGTGGCACACTCGGCCCAGTACGCTGGATCTTTCGAAGGCGGGAGATCTGGGCGGACGTTACACGGAGCTTTCTCCTCGAGCGTGCGGTGATGCGGCATCTGGAAGCTCCCATTCTCGCCGCACGATTCGGAGCACCGGAGGAAAGGAGTCGTGATGAAATTGCCGATCATGGCTGGCATCATCAGTGGCATCGTGACCGGCGCGGCGGCCGCTGCCGCCTCCAGCGCCAACCGTGCTCTTCGTCTGCGAGCACGGCTCGGCGAAGAGTGTCGTCGCGGCGGCGCACTTCAACCGGCTCGCGGCCGAGCGCGGCCTGAAGATCCGGGCGGTCTCCCGGGGTACCGTCCCCGACCAGGAGATGGCGCCGCCCGCAGTCGCGGGCCTGCGCGGCGACGGCCTCGCACCCGCGCGAGGCAAAGCCGGCGCTCCTCGAGCAATCCGACCTCGACACCGCCGTGCGTGTAGTCACCTTTTGCGAGCTGCCACCGGAGTTGAAGAGCGCGGTTCCGGTCGAACGCTGGGAGGTGCCGCCGGTGAGCGTGGATTACGCGGCGGCGCGGACGGCGCTGGTCGAGCGCATCGAAAGACTCCTGCGAGAACTGCCCGCGGAGCGGTAGCAGCGGGCTCGAATCGATGTCGGCATCGCCGTCCGAGCGAGCCCCGGGCCCCAGCTCGGGCGCAAGCGCCGAGATAGATCGCTCGGCCTACCCCTTCGCCAGCCGGTGGCTGGACCTCGCCGCCGGCCGCATGCACTACGTCGACGAGGGTGCCGGGAGAGCCGCTGCTGTTCGTCCACGGCACCCCCACCTGGTCGTTCGAGTGGCGCCATCTGATCCGCGCGCTGGCGCCCAGCTCACCGCTGCGTCGCCCCCGATCACCTCGGGTTCGGCCTGTCGGAGCGCCCGCACGAGCTTCCCGTACACGCCCGAAGCCCACGCGGGCAACCTCGACGACTTCGTCGCCAAGCTCGGATCCCGAACCACTTCACGCTGGTCGTGCACGACTTCGGCGGGCCCGATCGGGCTGCCGCTCTGCCTGCAAAGACCCGGAGCGAGTGAAGCGGCTGGTGATGCTCAACACCTGGATGTGGAGCTTCAACGGCGACCGCGGCATGGAGCGCAAGGCACGGCTCGCCGGCGGCAGCCTGGGGCGGTTCCTCTACCGGCTGGGCCAACTTCTCGCTGCGCGTGATCCTGCCGCACGCCTACGGCGATCGCCGCAAGCTCACCCCGGAAGTCCACCGCCAGTACCTCGACCGCTTCCCCGACCGCTGGTCGCGCGGAACCGTGCTGTGGACGCTCGGCGCGCGCGCTGCTCGGCTCGAGCGCCTACTACGACTCGCTCTGGCAGCAGCGGGAGAAGCTGCGCGGGCGCCCGGCGCTGATCCTGTGGGGGCTGCAGGACCCCGCCTTCCAGCCGCACCAGCTCGCGCGCTGGCGGGAGGCCCTGCCGGCAGCCCGCGTGGTGGAGTTGGGCGGCGTCGGGCACTGGCCGCAGGAGGAGGCGCCGGAACGCGTGCTCGCGGAAATGCAGCAGTTCCTGTCAGAGCCCGAACGCAAACCTGGGGGGCTACGCCGATGACCACGGATAAACCGCGCATCGCGCTGGCGCCGGAGCTGGCGACCGGCATCCGTCGAGACAACGGCGGCAGACGCCGCGGCGCTCGCGGAGCTCGCCGAGAGCACGTTTCGCGACGCTTTCGCCGCGTTGAACACCTCCGAGAACATAGCTCTGCACTGCTCGACCCACTATGGCGAGGAGATTCAGGCGCGCGAGATCGTGAACCCGGCGATATCTACTCTGGTCTGCGAGCACGAGGGACAGCTGGTCGGCTACGCACAGATACGCTCGGCTCTCGCTCCGGCGCTGACCGCCGCTGCCGATGCCGCCGAGATTCAGCGCTTGTACGTCGACCAGCGCTGGCATGGCCGCGGGATTGCGCAGGCACTGATGGCAGCCGCGCTCGACCTGGCGGAGCGCAGCGGCGCGGATCGCGTGTGGCTCGGCGTCTGGGAACACAACCCGCGCGCCATAGCCTTCTACCGGAAGTGCGGCTTCCAGGAGACCGGGGAGCAGGTCTTCCTGCTCGGAACGGATCCGCAGCGGGACCTCGTCATGTCCAGGCGGGTCGAGCGCGCGAGCAACACAGAACCGGCGAGCCGGCCTCGCGACTCCTGACCTTTGAGACCAGCTGCAGCGCCTAGCGCTGGTCCAGAGCCACGAAGTGCCGCAGCGGCTCGCCGATGTAGATCTGGCGCGGGCGGTTGATGCGGGTCTGCGGGTCGTCGCGCATCTCCTTCCAGTGGGCGATCCAGCCGGGCAGGCGGCCGAGCGCGAACATCACCGTGAACATGTTGGTCGGGATGCCCATCGCGCGGTAGATGATGCCGGAGTAGAAATCGACGTTCGGATAGAGCTTGCGCTCGATGAAGTACTCGTCGTTCAGCGCGACCTCTTCGAGCTTCTTGGCGATCTCGAGCAGCGGGTCGTTGATGCCGAGCTTCGCCAGCACGCTTGTCGCAGGCCTTCTTGATGATGCGTCGCGCGCGGGTCGAAGTTCTTGTAGACGCGGTGGCCGAAGCCCATCAGCCGGAAGTTGCGAGTCCTTGTCCTTGGCCATCTCGACGTACTTGCTGACGTCGCCGCCGTCGCGCTTGATGATCTCCAGCATCTCGATGACTTCCTGGTTCGCGCCGCCGTGCAGCGGGCCCCACAGCGCGCAGATGCCGGCCGAGATCGAGGCGAACAGGTTGGCCTCGCGACGAGCCGACCATCCGCACCGTCGAGGTCGAGCAGTTCTGCTCGTGGTCGGCGTGCAGGATCAGCAGCAGGTTGAGCGCCTCGTCGCAGCGCCGGTCGGACCTCGTACGGCTCGGCCGGCACGGCGAACATCATGTGCAGGAAGTTCGCGCAGTACGACAGCTCGTTGCGCGGGTACATGAACGGCTGGCCGATCGACTTCTTGTAGGCGAAGGCGGCGATCGTCTGGCACTTGGCGATCAGCGCGGATGACGTTCGAGCTCGAGTCGTCGTCGTCCGTTCCGGGTAGAACGTCGAGAGCGAGGCCACCATCGACGACAGGATCGCCATCGGGTGGGCGTCCGAGCGGGAAGCCCTCGAAGAACTTCTTCATGTCCTCGTGGAGCAGCGTGTGGCGGGTGAGCTTCTCGCGGAACTCGTCGAGCTGCGCCTGGTCGGGCAGCTCGCCGTAGATCAGCAGGTAGCAGACCTCGATGAAGCGCGCGCGTTCTCGGCCAGCTCCTCGATCGGATAGCCGCGGTAGCGCAGGATGCCCTTCTCGCCGTCGATGAAGGTGATCGCGCTCTGGCAGGCGCCGGTGTTGCCGTAGCCGGGGTCGAGCGTGATGGAGCCGGTCTTCGCGCGCAGCGCGGAGATGTCGATGCCGATCTCGTCCTCGGTGCCTACCACCACCGGGAACTCGTACTCCTTGCCGTTCAGACTCAGTTTCGCGGTGCTCATACCTGCTCCCGGGAATGAAATCTACGGAATCATCCTATCGCCGCACTGCGGCGGAGCGCAAGGAATCAGGCGCACGGACGCTCGCCGATTCCAAAATTCTACGCTGTGGTGGCGTTGGCAGATGGGGCGGGCCCGGCATTGGAGCGCCTCCGCAACTCCTATCGCTGCGGCACTCCAACGCCGGGCCCGCCCCATCGGCCAACGAGGAGGGGTCCCTAGAAGAAGCCCAGCTGTAACCGGGCCGCCTCGGACATCATGCTGGGGTTCCAGGCCGGGTCCCAGACGATTTCGACGTCGCCGGAGGTGACGCCGGCGACGCTCTCGACGCGGCTCTTCACCTCGGCCGGAATCTCCTGGGCGGCGGGACAGGCGGGGGAGGTCAGGGTCATCTTGATCTCCACCTTGCCGTCGGGCTGGACGTCGACGTTGTAGATCAGGCCGATCTCGTAGATGTTGACCGGGATCTCGGGGTCGAAGATCGTCTTGATGGCGTCCACGATCGCCGATTCCAGATGCGGATTCTGTCCGGCGGAGCGGCGCCCGCGTCCACCGCCGCGGCGTCGCAGCTTCGCTATGGCGGCACCGCTTCCGCTGGCGCGACCGAGGCCGATTGGGGCTTGGGATCGGATTCCATGGCAGGCTCCTTGGTGATTTCGCTCACTCCGTGCTCACCGGCGTCGGTAGCTGCGCCGTCAGCGCCGCGCGCAGCGTGTGCCAGGCCAGGGTCGCGCACTTGACGCGCATCGGGAACTCGCGCACGCCGGCGAAGACCGCCAGCTTGCCGAGCACTGGTCGTCCGCGCCGGGCGCCGCCGCTCGGATGCCGGTCACCAGCTCGTGGAAGCGCCGGAACAGCGCCTCGACCTCGGCTTCGGTCTTGCCCTTGACCACCTCGGTCATCAGCGAGGCCGAGGCCATCGAGATGGCGCAGCCGGCGCCCTCGAAGGCGACGCCTCGACGCGTCGCCGTCGTCGATCCGCAGAGAGACCGTGACCTGGTCGCCGCACAGCGGGTTGTTGCCTCGGCCGCGCGGTCGGCGTCGGCGAGCGCGCCGAAGTTGCGCGGGCGGCGGTTGTGGTCGAGGATGACCTCCTGGTAGAGGTCGCGCAGGTCGCGACTCAGCGCGAACATCTCCCGCACCTGCGCAGGCCGGCGGCCGAGCGCGTCGACCTCGTCGCAGGGTGTTGTAGAAGGCGAACGAGGCGCGCGCCGTGGCCGGCAGGCCGAACGCGCCATCAGCGGCTGCGCGCAGTGGTGGCCGGCGCGGACGGCGATGCCCTCGCGGTCGAGCATGGTGCCGACGTCGTGCGGGTGGATCGCCCTCGATCACGAAGGACACGATGCCCGCCTTCTCGGCGCGCCGGTGCCGACGAGGCGCACGCCCGGGATCTCGCGGCAGCGCCGCGGTCGGCGTGCGGCCAGCAGCTCGTGCCTCGTGCGCGCGCGAGCGCCGTCGCGGTCCGAGGCTCTCGAGGTAGTCGAGCGCCGCGCCGAGGCCGATCGCGCCGGCGATGTTCGGCGTGCCGGCCTCGAAGCGGTGCGGCGGCTCGTCGTAGGTCGGTGCTGCTCGAAGGTCACCGTCGGATCATGTCGCCGCCGCCCTGCCAGGGCGGCATCGCCTCGAGCAGTGCTCGGCGCTGCCGTAGAGCACGCCGATGCCGGTCGGGCCGTACACCTTGTGGCCGGAGAAGGCGTAGAAGTCGCAGCCCAGCGCCTGCACGTCGACCGGCAGGTGCGGCACCGCCTGGGCGCCGTCGACCAGCACCGGCACGCCGCGCTGCGTGGGCCAGCGCGACGATGCTCGCCACCGGGTTGACCGTGCCGAGCGCGTTCGAGACGTGGGCCACGGCGACGAGCCGGGTGCGCGGCGCCGAGCAGCGCGTCGAAGCTCGTCGAGATCGAGCTCGCCGCGCGTCGTCGATCGGCGCCACCACGCAGCGTCGCGCCGCGCTCGCGCGCAGAGCAGCTGCCAGGGGACGATGTTGGAGTGGTGCTCCAGCGCGGTGATCAGCACCTCGTCGCCCGGGCCGAGGTGCGGCCGGCCGGAGGTCTGGGCGCACCAGGTTGATCGCCTCGGTGGCGCCGCGGACGAAGACGATCTCCTCGGCGCGCGGAGTTGAGGAACCGCCGGACCTGCGCGCGCGCGCCCTCGTACGCGGCGGTGGCGCGCTCGGAGAGGGCGTGCACGCCGCGGTGGACGTTGGCGCCGCCGCGTAGTAGTCGCGCTCGGCGTCGATGCCCGCCTGCAGCGCAGCGACGTGGCGGCGTTGTCGAGGTAGACCAGCGGCTGGCCGTGCACGTGCTGGTGGAGCGCAGGGAACTGGGCGCGCAAACCGGCGATGCCGGCGATGCCGGCGATGCCGGCGACTGCGCCCTCAGCGCTGGCGCTCGGGCGCGACCGGGGCGAG
>CAWKBW010000013.1:0-60717 GCA_963847955.1 uncultured Actinomycetes bacterium | reverse complement strand
CTAAACAGGCTCGAAGAGCCGCTCGCGAGTCGCACGGCGAAGCGACCGAGCACCGGGAGCAGAAGCACCAGCCCGAGGGCCACGCTCACGTCGGCCAGGTTGAACGCCAGCCCGTCGACGACGATCGGGTCGCACTCCGGCCAGAGCAGGAGGGACAAGCCGTTGCCGGCCGCTCCGCCGACCAACTACCGCGGCGACGGCGACCGAAGGTGAGCGGAGGAACAGATCGCAGTCCCCCAGGCGAGACACACGAGGCCCTCCCCACTCCGTAGAGCGCAGACCGCTCGTGAATGAAGACCGGGCCGGCCCACGCCTTGTACGCCAGATCGATCACAGCGACGCCTGCAGCCGTGGCGGTCAGAAGGGTGAAGCTTCGCGCCATGCCGGAGTATGCTCCTCGCCGTGCTCAGCTTCGGATGACCGTCATGCCCAACGCCCTACACGCGGATGATCGAGCTCATGCAGCTCGCCGAGCAAAACGGCTTCGAGTACGGCTGGACCTACGACTCGCACATCCTTTGGCAGGAGTCCTACGCGCTCTGCTGCTGCCGCCGCAACAGAGCGCCTGAAGCTCGGCGATCGCGTCACGAATCCGGGCATCCGCGACCCGACGATCACGGCCAGCTGGTACGCGACCATGCAGGACCTCTCGAGGGCCGGAGGGTGATGGGCATCGGCCGCGGCGACTCGTCACGACGCGTTGTCGGCCTGAAGCCGGTGAAGGTGGCCGAGTTCGAGGCCCGCCTCCGGAATGATGAAAGACCTGATGAACGGGGGTCCCGTCGAGTGGAACGAGAAGGAGTTGAGCTCGAGTGGGTGCGGGACGAGCTGCCTGAGATCCCGATGAGGTCGCCGGCTACGGGCCGAAGGCGCTCGCCGTTGCGGGCCGGGTCGGGGACGGCGTGACATCCACTCGCCGACCCGCAGATCATCCAGTGGATCAGGAGACGGCTCGAAAAGCCGCGGAAGAGGCGGGACGCGATCCGGACGCGCTCGAGTGCATCGTCCGCGCCCGAGCCACATCAGCGACGACATAGCGTCCGCCCGCGACCAGGTGCGCTGGTTCCCGGCGAGGTCTCAAACCATGTCATGGACCTCGTCGAGCCTACGCTTCGACTCCGAGATCCCGGAGGCGCTCACTGACTTCGTCAAGACGCGCGAGTTCTACGACTACAAGGACCACGCCGCGTTGGCGCAAAGCACGGGAGTTCGTCACCGACGAGATCTGCGACCGCTTCACCGTGATCGGCACGGCTGATGACGCCGTCGCAAAGCTGAAGGAGCTCGAGTCGATCGGCGTCGACCAGTTCGACGTCTATCTGATGACCGAGGGCCAGCACCAGACCCTCGGCTACGGCAAGGAGATCATCCCCCGCTTTGCCGGGTCGCCGCGTAGCCCTCCAGAAGGTCTGACAGCTCCTTTGGACGACTGAGCGCGGGGCAGTGGCCGCTCGCGAGCTCGTCGGGGGTGATGTGCAGACGCTCCGCGACCAGCCGGCGAAAGAAGTCGGGCGGGAAGAAGCGATCCTCAGTGCAGAGCACGAATCTCGTTGGCACGTTCGGCCAAGCGTCGAGTGGCCACGGGGAAGCCATCGCCGCCTGCGATGGGTGCGCGCGCTCCTTGCTCATCGCCTCCTCGGCCAGGTCGCGGGGCACGTCGTGGTAGAAGCTGACGTAGGGGTCGTCGTTGCCGGTCAGGCCTCCGTCACGCGCGGCCTGCTCCTGCACCGACTTCTGGTAGCCCGTGTTTCTCCACCAGTCTCCCGGCGGCTCGCCGGGGGACGGGATCATCCCGGCCACCAGGACCAGCACGTCGACCGGAAGCCGGTCGGCAACCAGGGGCGCCGTGAACGCGCCGAACGACTGGGCCACGACGACCAGATCCTTGCGGTCAGCGATTGCCTCAACGACGGCGTCGGCGTAGTCCGTCAACTCCGCCGAGTCGTCATCGGCTGGAAGGTCGGGCGCCACCACGTCGTGCCCCCGCTTGCGCAACTCGGCCTCCACCAGATGCCAGTACCAACCGACGTCGCCCCCGCCGTGGATCAAGACGAACGTGCTCAGGTCGGCATTCCCTCCCGCGCTATCCGGCCAGGAGCGCCTTCAGAGCCGTGTAGGCCGGCCGCGGGCTGAGGTCGGCCTGCAGGAGCCCGTACCCGCCTGGTGCGGGTCCTCGCCGCGGCGAGTCGCATCCTTGTACCAGTAGGTTCGCTCGACGTAGGGATAGCGCGCCTTGATCAAGGCGAACGAGCGCACGAGGTAGCTCGCCTGCTGCGCGGCCGTGACGCCGCGGCTCCAGTTGGGCTGGTCAGGCGCGTTGTCGTGAACCGACCAGCCGTACTCGGTGAACCAGATCGGCTTGGCCCCGTCGCCGTGGCGGGCCATCAACTTGTGCACCGCCTCGACGTGCGTCATCAGCCACCAGTCGGTGCCCTTGTCCGCGGTCTCGGGCGGTGAGTCGCCCATGCCCTGATACGGGTGGGTGGCCATCACGTCGAACGCGCCCTTGGCGCCGGCGCGGTAGGCGGCTGCGACGTAGCGGTCGTCGTTGTGGCTGACGCCGCCGAAGACGACCTTGGCCTTGCGGTCGCCGGCCTTGATCGCCGGGTATGCGGCCCTGAGCAGGCTCACGTAGCGACGCGTCGATCCCTTCCAGAACTGCTTGTTGCCCGGCTCGTTCCAGATCTCCCAGGCGGAGACGCGCCCGCGGAAGTGAGTCGCAGCCCAGCGCGCGAACCATGCGAACTCGCGGTTCCGGGTCGGCGGCACCGAGCGGTCGCGACCACCGTTTGCCCAGCCCGGCGTCCAGATGATCGTGAACAGGACGTCCATGCCCTGGGCTCGGGCGAGGTTGACGCAGCGGTCCGCGAGACGGACGTGCCACCCGCTCACGCGCTTGCGTTTGGTCGGCTGCAGCGACGACCAGCCCAGGTCGATCCGCACCGTCTTCACTCCGGCGGCGCCGAGCTTCGCGGCCACCGTTTGCCGGTGTGTGTCGCTCTGGCCGCCCCAGTTGCAATGGAACTGGACGCCAGCCATCGGGCCTGGCTGCAGCGGGTCGATTTGCTGTCCCTGCGGTGCAGAGCCGACTGAAAAGGCGAGAGCGAGCGCGCCAACGAGCACGCCGCTGCGAATGGTCATCCCCCCGGAGGCCATGGGCGAAGCGCGAAAGCGTAGTCCATGCATCGGTATTCGTCATCGGCGGCCCTTTCCTGGACTGAACCGTGCACCGCCGGGTGCGACTAGCCCGAGAGCATCCCGCTGACCAATGCGCGCCAGGTGATCGGGCCGACGATGCCGTCGGAAGCGGTTCCCACCGCCGTTTGGAAGCCACGAACCCAGTTGTCGGTGATCGGCCCGAAGATGCCGTCGACGTGAATCGGCGGCCCCTCGCCGTCGGATTGATCGTGGAACTTCATGACCTCCTGTACCCCGCGGACCGCGTCTCCGGAGTCGCCTTGCTTGACCTGGACGACGAGCTTGGGCCAGGTCTGCGAGCCGACGATGCCGTCGGCTGAGAGGTTCTTGCTCTGCTGGAACGCAGTGACGGCAGCCTCGGTGTTGGGCCCGAAGATCCCGTCGACGGTGACAGGGTGGTTGCGGGCGCGGAGGACCTGCTGCAGCGAGCGCACGGGGAAGATCCGGGTTGGGCTGCGCTTGACCAGCGGCCAGGGGAAGATCGGATCAGAGGGCATTGGGGGGTCTCCTCTCAGACGTTGACTGACTGCCGCAGTCAGGGTCTGCCGGCAAAAGGCCGCGTTCTGCAGGGAAACCTTTGGTGCGGAGGTTACCGCCATTGCGAGCGGGCGCAAAAGCGCGGCTAAGCTATGAGCGCCCCGCCGACGTAGCTCAGCTGGTAGAGCACTTCACTCGTAATGAAGGGGTCCGCGGTTCGAGTCCGCGCGTCGGCTTTGAATCTGCGCCTGGCCTGAGGGCGCCGGACAGGCGGTCTTCAATCCTCCGACGCCTCGGCCATCGACCGCGGCGCGGGCACCTCCTCGAACCGGACGTTGCCCGCGGGAACCATCCAGGTCATCACCTCGACCGCGAGCCGGCCCGCCTGCACCGCCGGGTCCTCGTTGCTGAGTCGTCGCGCCGTCTCGGGGTCGCACGTCATGATCGAGATGCCGCGCAGGCGCTCGTCGTCCTGGTCGACGAGCGGCCCTCCGCCGATCAGGTAGCCGAGGTCGCGTAGACGGGCTCGAAAGGCGAGATGCCGATCCTGGAGCTCGGCCGCCTCCTCGTCCGTGAGCTCCGGTGCATCGTGGCGACGCACGAGCAGCACGAGCGTGTGCCGGTCGAACTGCATGCGGCGAATTAGACCAGGCTCTCGATCCGACGCGTTCTAGCTTGGTCTTCGCGTTCCGCTCTTTAGGATGACCCCGCGAGAGCACGATCGGCCTTGAGCCCAGCGCGGGCGGAGGGAGGAGCGGAAAAATGGCGACGAAGCAATCAGTGCTGGCGGGACTCGAGCCGCGCTCCTTCTGGGCGCACTTCGAGACGCTGACGAGAATCGCGCGACCGTCACGCCTGGAGGAGCCCGCGATCGAGCATGTTCGCGAGTGGGCGGCCGGGCAGGGATTTGAAGTCGAGCAGGACGCCGGCCGGAACCTCGTGATCCGCGTCCCGGCGACCTCTGGACGCGAGGACGCGCCGACCCTGATGCTCCAGGGGCACCTGGACATCGTCTGCGAGCGCGATCCTTCGAGCCCCAACGACCCGGCGGAGGGCCGCATCGAGCTCGTCCGCGACGGCGAGTGGCTGACCGCGGACGGGACGACGCTCGGGGCGGACGACGGGGTCGCAATCGCGGCGATGATGGCGCTGGTCGAGGACGAGTCGCTGCCGCACGGACCGCTCGAGCTGCTGATGACAGTGGCCGAGGAGGTCGGGCTCGAGGGTGCGAACGCGCTCGACGGATCACGGCTCACGGGCGCGACCCTGATCAACCTCGACAGCGAGGAGGACGGCACTCTCACCGTCGGGTGCGCCGGGAGCACCGACACCTGGATCAAGGTCGACGCACCCCGCGCGGCGTGCTCGCCGGACGCCGTCACGCTGTCGGTCGCGGCCGGTGAGGGGCTCGGCGGCCACTCGGGCGTCCAGATCGCTCTCGGACACGCAAACGCGATCAAGGTGCTCGGCCGCGTGTTGCGTGAGGCGTACGCGAGCGCGCCGTTCCGGCTCGTCTCACTGGACGGCGGCAAGAGCCGTAACGCGATTCCCCGCGACGCGGTAGCTGTCTGCTCGGTTCCGCGCGAGCAGGAGAACGCGTTCCGGGCCTCGGTGGAGTCGGCGACCGCGGTCGTCCGAGACGCCTGCGGGGAGCGACCGTCAACGAGCGTCGCCGGCGCTCTCGATCTTCACGGTCGCTCCCGGATCTGTCTTCGCGAAGGCGTCTCGCACGACCGCGGTCGCCGACTCCACCGAGGCCCGGAACGCGTTCTCCTGGTCGCGCGGGACCGAGCAGACAGCTATCGCGTCGCGGGGGATGGCGTTACGGCTCTTGCCGCCGTCCAGTGAGACGAGCCGGAACGGCGCGCTCGCGTACGCCTCACGCAACACGCGGCCGAGCACCTTGATCGCGTTCGCGTGTCCGAGGGCGATCTGGACGCCCGAGTGGCCGCCGAGCCCCTCACCGGCCGCGATCGACAGCGTGACTGCGTCCGGCGAGCACGCCGCGCGGGGTGCGTCGACCTTGATCCAGGTGTCGGTGCTCCCGGCGCACCCGACGGTGAGAGTGCCGTCCTCCTCGCTGTCGAGGTTGATCAGGGTCGCGCCCGTGAGCCGTGATCCGTCGAGCGCGTTCGCACCCTCGAGCCCGACCTCCTCGGCCACTGTCATCAGCAGCTCGAGCGGCCCGTGCGGCAGCGACTCGTCCTCGACCAGCGCCATCATCGCCGCGATTGCGACCCCGTCGTCCGCCCCGAGCGTCGTCCCGTCCGCGGTCAGCCACTCGCCGTCGCGGACGAGCTCGATGCGGCCCTCCGCCGGGTCGTTGGGGCTCGAAGGATCGCGCTCGCAGACGATGTCCAGGTGCCCCTGGAGCATCAGGGTCGGCGCGTTCTCGCGTCCAGAGGTCGCCGGGACGCGGATCACGAGGTTCCGGCCGGCGTCCTGCTCGACCTCGAATCCCTGCCGGTCGGCCCACTCGCGAACATGCTCGATCGCGGGCTCCTCCAGGCGTGACGGTCGCGCGATTCTCGTCAGCGTCTCGAAGTGCGCCCAGAAGGAGCGCGGCTCGAGTCCCGCCAGTACCGATTCCTTCGTCGCCATTTTTCCGCTCCTCCTCCTGCCCGCGCTGGGCTCAATCGCCGATCGCGCTCTGCGGGCTCATCCTAAAAGAGCGGAACGCGAAGGCCAAGCTAGAACCGTCGGAGTGACGCGGCATCGAGAGCCTGGTCTAATTCGCCGCATGCAGTTCGACCGGCACACGCTCGTGCTGCTCGTGCGTCGGCCCGATGCACCGGAGCTCACGGACGAGGAGGCGGCCGAGCTCCAGGATCGGCATCTCGCCTTCCGAGCCGATCTGCGCGACCGCGGCTACCTCATCGGCGGAGGGCCGCTCGTCGACCAGGACGACGAGCGCCTGCGCGGCATCTCGATCATGACGTGCGACCCCGAGACGGCGCGCCGGCTCAGCAACGAGGACCCGGCGGTGCGGGCGGGCCGGCTCGCGGTCGAGGTGATGACCTGGATGGTTCCCGCGGGCAACGTCCGCTTCGAGAACGTGCCCGCGCCGCGGTCGATGGCCGAGGCGGCGGAGGACTGACGACCGCCGTCCGGGCCCTCAGGCCAGGCGCAGATTCAAAGCCGACGCGCGGATTCGAACCGCGGACCCCTTCATTACGAGTGAAGTGCTCTACCAGCTGAGCTACGTCGGCGGGGTGCTCTTAGCTTAGCCGCGCTTTGGCGCCCGCTCGCAATGGCGGTAACCTCCGCACCAACGGTTTCCTGCAGAACGCGGCCTTTTGCCGGCAGACCCTGACTGCGGCGTCAGTCAACGTCTGAGAGGAGACCCCCATGCCCACCGACCCGATCGCCCCTTGGCCGCTGGTCAAGCGCAGCCCAACCAGGATCTTCCCCGTGCGCTCGCTGCAGCACCTCCTCCGCGCCCGCAACCACCCCGTCACCGTCGACGGGATCTTCGGGCCCAACACCGAGGCTGCCGTCAAGGCGTTCCAGCAGAGCAAGAACCTCTCAGCCGACGGCATCGTCGGCCCGCAGACCTGGCCCAAGCTCGTCGTCCAGGTCAAGCAGGGCGACTCCGGAGACGCGGTCCGCGGGGTGCAGGAGGTCATGAAGTTCCACGACCAATCCGACGGCGAGGGCCCGGCGATCCACGTCGACGGCATCTTCGGCCCGATCACCGATAACTGGGTTCGCGGCTTCCAGACGGCTGTGGGAACCGCTTCCGACGGCATCGTCGGCCCGATCACCTGGCGCGCATTGGTCAGCGGGATGCTCTCGGGCTAGTCGCACCCGGCGGTTCACGGATTTCAGGCCTAGGAAAGGGCCGCCGATGACGAATACCGATGCATGGACTACTCTTTCGCGCTTCGCCCATGGCCTCCGGGGGGATGACCATTCGCAGCAGCGTGCTCGTTGGCGCGCTCGCTCTCGCCTTTTCAGTCGGCTCTGCACCGCAGGGGCAGCAACTCGACCCGTTGCAGCCTGGCCCGGCGACCGGCGTTCAGTTCCACTGCAACTGGGGCGGCCAGAGCGACGCGCAACGGCAAGCGGTGGCCGCGAAGCTCGGCGCCGCCGGAGTGAAGACGGTGCGGATCGACCTCGGCTGGTCGTCGCTGCAGCCGACCCGACGCAAGCGAGTGAGCGGGTGGCACGTCCGTCTCGCGGACCGCTGCGTCAACCTCGCCCGGGCGCAGGGCATGGACGTCCTGTTCACGATCATCTGGACGCCGGGCTGGGCAAACGGTGGTCGCGACCGCTCGGTGCCGCCGACCCGGAACCGGGAGTTCGCATGGTTCGCCCGCTGGGCAGCGACTCACTTCCGCGGGCGCGTCTCCGCCTGGGAGATCTGGAACGAGCCGGGCAACAAGCAGTTCTGGAAGGGATCGACGCGTCGCTACGTGAGCCTGCTCAAGGCCGCGTACCCGGCGATCAAGGCCGGCGACCGCAAGGCCAAGGTCGTCTTCGGCGGCGTCAGCCACAACGACGACCGCTACGTGGCAGCCGCCTACCGCGCCGGCGCCAAGGGCGCGTTCGACGTGATGGCCACCCACCCGTACCAGGGCATGGGCGACTCACCGCCCGAGACCGCGGACAAGGGCACCGACTGGTGGCTGATGACGCACGTCGAGGCAGTGCACAAGCTGATGGCCCGCCACGGCGACGGCGCCAAGCCGATCTGGTTCACCGAGTACGGCTGGTCGGTCCACGACAACGCGCCTGACGAGCCCAACTGGAGCCGCGGCGTCACGGCCGCGGAGCAGGCGAGCTACCTCGTGCGCTCGTTCGCCTTGATCAAGGCGCGCTATCCGTACGTCGAGCGGACGTACTGGTACAAGGATGCGACCCGCCGCGGCGAGGACCCGCACCAGGCGGGGTACGGGCTCCTGCAGGCCGACCTCAGCCCGCGGCCGGCCTACACGGCTCTGAAGGCGCTCCTGGCCGGATAGCGCGGGAGGGAATGCCGACCTGAGCACGTTCGTCTTGATCCACGGCGGGGGCGACGTCGGCTGGTACTGGCATCTGGTGGAGGCCGAGTTGCGCAAGCGGGGGCACGACGTGGTGGCGCCCGACCTTCCAGCCGATGACGACTCCGCGGAGCTTGACCGACTACGCCGACGCCGTCGTCGAGGCCGTCGGCTGACCGCAAGGATCTGGTCGTCGTGGCCCAGTCGTTCGGCGCGTTCACGGCGCCCCTGGTTGCCGACCGGCTCCCGGTCGACGTGCTGGTCCTGGTGGCCGGGATGATCCCGTCCCCCGGCGAGCCGCCGGGAGACTGGTGGAGAAACACCGGCTACCAGAAGTCGGTGCAGGAGCAGGCCGCGCGTGACGGAGGCCTGACCGGCAACGACGACCCCTACGTCAGCTTCTACCACGACGTGCCCCGCGACCTGGCCGAGGAGGCGATGAGCAAGGAGCGCGCGCACCCGTCGCAGGCGGCGATGGCTTCCCCGTGGCCACTCGACGCTTGGCCGAACGTGCCAACGAGATTCGTGCTCTGCACCGAGGATCGCTTCTTCCCGCCCGACTTCTTTCGCCGGCTGGTCGCGGAGCGTCTGGGCATCACCCCCGACGAGCTCGCGAGCGGCCACTGCCCCGCGCTCAGCCGCCCGAAGGAGCTGGCAGACCTTCTGGAGGGCTACGCGGCGACCCCGGCGAAGCGGGGGATGATCTCCTTGCCGTAGGTCTCGAGGGTCTGGTGCTGGCCCTCGGTCATGAGATAGACGTCGAACTGGTCGACGCCGATCGACTCGAGCTCCTTCAGCTTTGCGACGGCGTCATCAGCCGTGCCGATCACGGTGAAGCGGTCGCAGATCTCGTCCGTGACGAACTCGCCGTGCTTCGCGCCGACGCGGCTGTGGTCCTTGTAGTCGTAGAACTCGCGCGTCTTGACGAAGTCGGTCAGCGCTTCCGGGATCTCGGAGTCGAAGCCGTAGCGCTCGACGAGGTCCATGACGTGGTTCGAGACCATCGCCGGGAACCAGCGCACCTGCTCGCGGGCGGACGCTATGTCGTCGCTGATGTGGCTCGGCGCGCAGACGATGCACTCGAGCGCGTCCGGATCGCGTCCCGCCTCTTCCGCGGCCTTTCGGGCCGTCTCCATGATCCACTGGATGATCTGCGGGTCGGCGAGCTGGATGATCACGCCGTCCCCGACCCGGCCCGCAACGGCGAGCGCCTTCGGCCCGTAGCCGGCGACCTGCATCGGGATGTCAGGCAGCTCGTCCCGCACCCACTCGAGCTTGAGCTCCTTCTCGTTCCACTCGACGGGCCGGCCGTTCATCAGGTCTTTCATCATCCGCAGGCGGGCCTCGAACTCGGCGACCTTCACCGGCTTCAGTCCGACGACGCGTCGTGACGAGTCGCCGCGGCCGATGCCCATCACCATCCGGCCGTTGGAGATGTCCTGCATGGTCGCGTACCAGCTGGCCGTGATCGTCGGGTCGCGGATGCCCGGGTTCGTGACGCAGTGGCCGAGCTTCAGGCGCTCCGTCGCGGCGGCGGCGAGCGGCAGAGTCGCGTACGACTCCTGCCAGAGGATGTGCGAGTCGTACGTCCAGCCGTACTCGAAGCCGTTTTGCTCGGCGAGCTGCATGAGCTCGATCATCCGCGTGTAGGGCGGGTCGGGCATGACGGTCATGCCGAAGCTGAGCACGGCGAGGAGCATACTCCTGGCATGGCGCGAAGCTTCACCCTTCTGACCGCCACGGCTGCAGGCGTCGCTGTGATCGATCTGGCGTACAAGGCGTGGGCCGGCCCGGTCTTCATTCACGAGCGGTCTGCGCTCTACGGAGTGGGGATCGGCCTCGTGTGTCTCGCCTGGGCGGCTGCGATCGTGCTCCTCCGCTCGCCTTCGGTCGCCGTCGCCGCGGGGCCTCTGGTCGGCGGAGCGGCCGGCAACGGCTTGTCCCTCGCTGCTCTGGCCGGGTGTGCCGAATCCGATCGTCGTCGACGGGCTGGCGTTCAACTTGGCCGACGTGAGCGTGGCCCTCGGGCTGGTGCTCCTGCTCCCGGTGCTGATCGCTTTCGCCGTGCGGAACCGCGAGCGGCTCTTCGAGCCTGTTTAGGCGAGCCCGGCGATCGCGCGGTCGGCGAGCCCGTCCAGCGCTTTGACCGAGAGCTCGATGTGCTCCTCCTTCGTGTCCTCGAGCTTCGTGTGCGAGAGCCCGCGCAGGCTCTGGACGAAGAGCATCACGGTCGGGATGCCTGCGCGCGAGACCTCGGCCGCGTCGTGGAGCGGGCCGCTCGGCAGGCGGTGCGAGGTGCCGGCGACCTCCTTGATCGCCTCGTCCGCGAGCTCGATCAGCTGCTCGTCGAAGAGGATCGGCTCGATCTGCCAGATCCGCTCCCAGTCGACTTCGACGTTCCGCTTGTCGGCGAACTGGGCCGCTGCATCCTGTGCCGCGTCCAGCATCGAGGCGAGCTTGTCGGCTTCCAGGTGCCGCTGGTCGAGCAGGCATTCGGCCGTCTCCACGACGGACGTGACGATGCCCGGCTTGGTGACGACGCTCCCCATCGTGCAGACCCCGCCTTCCTTCGCCGCGATCTCGTAGATCTCGAGCGCGAGCAGCGCGGCGGCCGCCAGCGCGTCGCGGCGCTGGTCCATCGGCGTCGAGCCCGCATGGGCAGCCTGGCCGCGGAACGTCACCAGGTGGCGCTCGACGCCGAAGGTGCCGAGCACGACGCCGAGCGGGAGATCCATGCTCTCCAGCACCGGGCCTTGCTCGATGTGCAGCTCGAGGTAGGCCGCGGCCTTCTCGAGCTGCGTCCGCGCCTCGATCGCCCGGTCGAGGTCGACGCCGTGCGCGGCGATCGCGTCCGGCAGCGAGATCCCCTCGGCATCGGTCCGCTGCCGCAGCTCGTCCTGGTCGGCCATCGACCCCGCCGCCGCGCTCGAGCCGAAGAGCGAGCGGCCGAAGCGAGCGCCTTCCTCGTCGGCCCAGCTGACGAGCCGCACGGTGACCGGCGGCTCCCCCTGCTCGGCGATGTCGCCGCAGCACCTCGGCGCCGGCGACGACGTTCAGGGCGCCGTCCAGCCAGCCGCCGTTCGGCACCGAGTCGAGGTGCCCGCCGAGCAGGAGCTCCTTGTCCGAGGCGCCGCGCACGGTCCACCACTGGTTGCGCGCCTCGTCGAACTCCATCTCGATCCCGTCGAGCTTGGACGCCATCCAGTCCTGCGCCTGCACCCAGGTGTCCGTCCACGCCACGCGCTGCGCGCCGTTCTCGTCGCCGGTCAGCTCCTGCAGCTCACGCAGCTCGGCGACGGTTCGCTTGGGGTCGAGAGGCATGCGAAACGAGCCTAAACTCCACGCCGTGTCGATTCTGATCAAAGGTGGACGGGTCATCACCGCCGCCGACGACTACGTGGGCGACGTCTACGTCGAGGGCGAGCGCATCTCGCTGATCGGCGAGTCGCTCGACGTCCAGGCGGACAAGGTCATCGACGCCGCCGGCAAGTACGTGTTGCCGGGCGCAGTCGACCCGCACACGCACCTCGAGATGCCGTTCGGCGGGACGGTGACCATCGACGACGTCGAGTCGGGCCAGACCGCCGCGGCGTTCGGCGGGACGACCTGTCACGTCGACTTCGTCATCCAGCCGCAGGGCTCGACGTTCGCCGCCGCGCTCGAAGACTGGAAGTCGAAGGCGAACGGCAAGCAGGTGATCGACATGGGCTACCACATGGCGGTCACCGACCTGAAGGAGGGCGGCACGCTCGAGGAGCTCGCGTCGCTCCCCGACGAGGGGGTCACCTCCTACAAGCTCTTCATGGCCTACAAGGGCGCGCTGATGGTGGACGACGAGACGCTCTTCCGCACGATGCAGGTCGCGGCGGAGACGGGCGCGCTCGTGATGGTGCATGCCGAGAACGGCGACGCGATCGACGTGCTCGTCAAGGAGGCGCTCGCCGCTGGGCACACCGAGCCGAAGTACCACGCGCTGACTCGTCCGCCGGAGACCGAGGGCGAGGCGACGAACCGCGCGATCCAGCTCTCGCGTGTCGCCGGTTCGCCTTTGTACGTCGTCCACGTCTCGTGCGCGGAGGCGGTCGAGCCGATCGCGATCGCGCGCGAGAAGGGCTGGGACGTCTGGGGCGAGACGTGCACGCAGTACTTCTTCGTCGACTACACGTTCCTCGAGCGGCCCGATTTCGAGGGCGCGAAGTACGTCTACACGCCGCCGCCGCGGGACAAGGCCAACCAGGACGTGCTCTGGAACGCGGTGCGAACTGACGTGCTGTCCGTCGTCTCGACCGACCACTGCGCGTTCCTCTGGGACGGCCAGAAGACGATGGGCAAGGACGACTTCTCGAAGATCCCGAACGGCGGGCCCGGGCTCGAGAACCGGCTGCAGATGATCCACGAGTTCGGCGTGCGCGGCGGGCGGATTTCTTTGAACCGGATGGTCGAGCTGCTGGCGACGGCCCCGGCGAAGCTCTTCGGCCTCTATCCGCGCAAGGGCACGATCGCCGTCGGCTCAGATGCCGACATCGTCGTGTTCGACCCCGAGAAGAAGGTCACGATCTCGGCGGCGACGCAGCGCTCGAAGTCGGACTACAACCTCTACGAGGGCACCGAGGTGACGGGCTCGCCCGAAGTCGTCCTGCTGCGCGGCCACGTGCTCGTCGAGGACGACGAACTCGTCGCATCGCCCGGAGTGGGTCAGTTCGTCGCGCGCGCGAAGTTCGGCGAGGAGCTCAAGGCCCAGACCGCGGTCGCCTAGGATTGTCGGCATGCCGCGCTACATGATCATCAGGGCTTTCGATGTCCATGAGGATGAGATGCCCACGGTCGGGCGCCGGTCCAGGGAGCTCGTCGACGACGAGTTCCCCGAGATCACGTGGGAACACAGTCACGTCGTCGTGGACGGGGCGGGCAGGGTCGTCACGTACTGCGTCTACGAGGCGCCGAACGAAGAGATGGTCCGCGAGCACTCGAAGCGGCTCGGCCGGCACACCATGGAGGGCATCCACGAAATCGCAGGCGATGTCTCTCCCGCCGACTTCCCGCCCTAACCGGTTTCCGACTCTCCTCGCCCGAGCAGCTGCGCATCGAGGACGTGGATGCTCGCTGCCTTCGCGAGGGCAAGCCGACGTGTGATCGCCTGCCGGAGCTCCGCATCGGACTCGGGAACCAGCTGCAGCGCCTCGCGATAGAGGGCGGCCGCGTGCTCCTTCGCCCAGCCGCGCTCGGCGTCGGCGCCGGCCGCAACGAAGTAGTCGACGGCACGAGAGTGGTCGCCGGCGTCGCGCCAGTGCCGGGCGAGCGCCGCCCCGACCTCACCGAACTCCCCGCTGACCTCCTCGAGGAACAGCGCGGCTTCGACGATGCCGGTCACGCCGTCGAGCTCGAGGAAGGAGGTCGTACGCGACATCGCGGACGAGGACGTGGTTGAACGAGTACTGCTGATCGCCCTCGAAGGCGGAGATCTCCCTCGTGACCAGCCCCCGCCGTTCGAGCTCCCCGAGGGCGGCCGTCAGGGTTTGGGGATCCGGCGCCATGCGCACGAGCGCTCCGTGCCAGAAGGTCTTTCCGGCGACGGCCGCATCCAGAACCACCTCACGCTCACTCGCCGGAAGCGCGTCGAGGCGAGCCGCGATGATTCCGCGGATCGTGGAGGGCAACGACTTCGGCACCTCGCCCGTCTCCGCGTGGACCGCCGCCAGTTGCTCGATGAAGAGCGGGTTTCCACCTCCCAGGAACGCGAGAACCGTCGCTCGGTTTTCGCTGTCCTCGGCGCCGAGATCGGCCAGGCGATGAACTGCTAGCTCGGTCGCATCCCTCTCGTCGAGCGACCGAAGCATGAGCGCGATGTGGGCAACCAGCCCGCCTCCCCAGCCCGGACGCGCGTCGAGGAGCTCCGGCCGAGCGAGCACCATGACCAGGATCGGAAGGTCCTCGAGACGCGCCGCCAGCCGCTCGACGAGGTTGAGCAGCGCCTCGTCGGCCCAGTGCAGGTCCTCGAACACCAGCATCATCGGTTCGTCTCTGGCCACCGCCTCGATGAAGCTTTCGATTGAGAAGAACAGGTTCTCGCGGTCGGCGATGGTGCCCGAGGAATCGAGGCCGAGGAGGATTCCGAGATGCTCGGTCACACTGGGCGCCTCCGCCGCCGGCAGCAGCGTCGAAACCGCCTCCTCGAGCTTCCTCGTCGCAACTTCGACGCTGTCGGTCTCGAAGATCCCGCAGAGCTGTTTCAGCTGGAACGCAAGCGCTGCGTAAGCCGTGCTCTCGCGGTAGGGGAGCGCGCGCCCGTGGACGGCCCGGCCACCACGATCCTCGACCATGGCCGCGAACTCGACGGCCAGCCTTGTCTTACCCACGCCTGCAGGGCCGATGACGGTCACTAAGTGTGGCCTACGGTCGACCGCTACGCGCTCCCACGTCGCCCGCAGGACCTCGAGCTCGTTGCTGCGGCCCACGAGCGGGCCCGCGAGGGGTCGCTCGCCGGGGTCACGCTCCTCGCAGAGCGCGACCCAAGCAGGTACCGGCTGCTCCTTCCCCTTCGCCACGACCGCCGGAGCGGGCGCATACCGGATCGCCTCGTTCGTCGCTCGGTGCGTCTCCTCGCCGACCAGCACGCTTCCGACCGGCGCCGCCGACTGGAGGCGCGACGCGGTGTTGATCACGTCGCCGGCGATCATCGCCTCTCCCATCGCCGGCCTTGCGTCCAGGGTCACGAGCGCTTCTCCCGTGTTGACGGCGATCCGCACCTTCAGGTCGAGGCGGGGATCCGCGGCGTCCATGGCCGCTGCGGTGTCCCGGACCGCCAGCGCGGCGCGGACCGCGCGCTCGGCATCGTCACCGAACGCTGTTGGAGCGCCGAAAACCCCGACGACCGCGTCGCCGATGAACTTCTCGACCACACCGCCGAAGGACTCGATCTCGGTGCGGACGGTGTGGTGGTAGGGGCGGAGCAGAGCCTGCACGTCCTCGGGATCCAGCCGCTCGGCGCGTGAGGTGAAGCCCACCAGATCGACGAAGATGACGCTGACCTGGCGCCGTTCCTCCCGACGCGCGCGGTGGGTGCCGGTGCCGGCCAGAGGGAGGCCGCACCGCAGACAGAATCGTCGCGATCTCGGGGTTTTCCTGGCCGCAGGCAGGTGCAGACAGTCACGCCACAAGCCTAGTAGCCCAGTGGTCCAGCACGGGTCCGTTCGACGGCCCTGGCTGGAGCCGCTCCTCGTCCCGCGCAGCCGGCGCGCGCCGCATACGGACCGTCCCGCGTTGCCGTGGCGGTGCCAGGCACCTGACGTGCAGTCGCCGCGCCGGGCGGTAGGGAACGAGCTAGCGCGTCTGCGGGAAGCCCAGGTCGACCTGGCTCGTGGCCGGGTCGGGCCAGCGGGACGTGACGACCTTGCCGCGCGTATAGAAGTTGATCCCCTCGGGCCCGTACACGTGCGAGTCGCCGAAGAGGGACGACTTCCAGCCGCCGAACGAGTAGTACGCCACCGGCACCGGGATCGGCACGTTGATCCCGACCATGCCGGCCTGGGCCTCGAACTGGAACTGCCGGGCCGCACCGCCGTCGCGCGTGAAGATCGCGACGCCGTTGCCGTACGGGTTGTCGTTCACCATCTGCACGGCCTCGTCGTAGGTCTTCGCGCGCACGACTGACAGCACCGGGCCGAAGATCTCGTCCTTGTAGGCGTCCATGTCCGGCGTCACCTCGTCCAGCAGCGAAACGCCCAAGAAGAACCCGTCGCCGTTCGGGCTCGTCTCGCGCCCGTCGGCGACCACCTTCGCGCCCTGCTCGGCGCCGCGGTCGATGTAGCCCGCGACCTTGTCGCGGTGCTCGCGCGTGATCAGCGGGCCCATCTCCGACTCCGGATCGGTGCCCGGCCCGACCTTCACCTTCGGCAGCCGCTCGTTGATCGCGCCGACCAGCGCGATCCGCCGCGTCGCCGACCGCGACCACCACCGACACCGCCATGCAGCGCTCGCCGGCCGAGCCGTAAGCCGCGCTCACCGCCGCGTCGGCGGCCATGTCGATGTCCGCGTCCGGCAGCACGACCATGTGATTCTTCGCGCCGCCGAGCGCCTGGACGCGCTTCCCGTTCGCCGAGCCGGTCGTGTAGATGTACTTCGCGATCGGCGTCGAGCCGACGAAGCTGACGGCGGCGATGTCGGGATGCTCGAGGATCGCGTCGACGGCCACCTTGTCGCCGTGGACGACGTTGAACACGCCGTCGGGCACGCCGGCCTCCTTGAGCAGCTCGGCGACGAACAGAGACGTCGACGGGTCCTTCTCGGACGGCTTCAAGATGAACGTGTTGCCGCACGCGATGGCGGGCGCCCACATCCACATGGGCACCATCGCCGGGAAGTTGAACGGCGTGATGCCCGCGACGACGCCCAGAGGCTGCCGGATCGAGTACACGTCGATCCCGGTCGAGGCCTGCTCGGAGAAGTGCCCGCGCAGCAAGGTCGGGATCCCGCACGCGTGCTCGATCACCTCGAGGCCGCGCTGCACCTCGCCGACCGCGTCCGACAAGACCTTGCCGTGCTCGTCGGTGAGGATCTTCGCGATCTCCTCGCGCTGCGAGTGCACGAGCTCGCGAACCCGGAACATGATGTCCGTGCGCTTCGACAGCGAGACCGCGCGCCAGCTCTCGAACGCCTCCTTGGCAGCGGCGACAGCCTGACCGACCTCCTCGACGGACGCGAAATCGACCTCGCCCGTCTGCGCCCCGAGCGCCGGGTTGTAGACCGGCCCGGTGCGCCCGGACTCGCCGGCCACGCTCTGGCCGCCGATCCAGTGGCTGATCCGCTTCACGCGCGCGTCCGCGCCCTCCGGGGCCTGGACGACCTCAGTCATGGGATCAGCGTAGCGCGGCGGAGATAGGCTTGCGGTATGGCTATGGTCGAGAGCGGGGACCGCGTCAAGGCCGACGACGCCAAGCACGTCCTGCACTCCTGGTCGGTGCGCTCGGCGATCGACCCGATCCCGGTCGCGGGCGCCGAGGGCCGCTACTTCTGGGACTACGACGGCAAGCGCTACCTCGACTTCGCCTCGCAGCTCGTCAACGTCTCGCTAGGGCACCAGCACCCGAAGGTCGTGGCCGCGATCAAGGACCAGGCCGACCGGCTGACGACGATCGGTCCGATGATGGCCAACGAGCAGCGCTCCGAGCTGGCGCGCCTGCTCGCCGAGGTCACGCCGGGCGACCTGACGATGTCGTTCTTCACGAACGGCGGCGCCGAGGCGAACGAGAACGCGATCAAGCTCGCGCGCTGGAAGACCGGCCGGCAGAAGATCGTCGCGCGCTACCGCTCGTATCACGGCGCGACGGCGGGCTCGATCACGCTCACCGGCGACCCGCGCCGCTGGCCCGCCGAGCCCGGGATCCCCGGGGTCGTGCGGATCCTGGATCCCTACACGTACCGCTGCCCCGCCGGACACCCCGATCCGTGCCCGGTCTGCACCGGCGCACCGCACCTCGAGGAGATCCTCCAGTACGAGGGCCCGGAAACCGTTGCGGCGGTGATCCTCGAGACGGTCACCGGGACGAACGGCGTCATCGTCCCGCCGGACGGCTACCTGCAGGCAGTGCGCGAGGTGTGCGACCGGCACGGGATCCTGCTCATCTTCGACGAGGTCATGGCCGGCTTCGGGCGCACCGGGAAGTGGTTCGCCTGCGAGCACTGGGACGTCGTGCCCGACATCCTCACCGTGGCGAAGGGGATCAACTCGGGCTACGTGCCGCTGGGCGCGATGGTCATCTCCGAGGAGCTGGCCGGCTGGGTGCGCGACAAGTACTTCGCGGGCGGGCTCACGTACAGCGGGCATCCGCTCGCGTGCGCGGCCGGCGTCGCGTCGATCGAGGCCTTCCGCGAGGAGGGCATCGTCGAGAACTCGGCCGAGCTGGGCGCCGTGCTCGGCGAGCGCCTGCGGGGCTTGGCCGACAGCCACGAATCGATCGGCGACGTACGCGGGCTCGGCCTCTTCTACGGCGTCGAGCTCGTCAAGGACCGCGAGACGCGCGAGCCGCTCGTCCCGTTCAACGCCTCAGGCGAGGCCTTCGCGCCGATGGCGAAGATCTTCAAGGCGGCCCTCGAGCGCGGGCTCTACCTGATGATCCACTGGAACGTGATCATCGTCGCGCCGCCGCTCACGATCACGCGCGAGGAGCTTGATGAAGGCCTCGAAATCCTCGACGATGTGCTGCCATGAGCGAGAACGAGCAGCAGGAAGAGCAGATCGAGGACCTCGAGGTGGATGAGGAAGACGCCGAGGACGTCACCGGCGGACGGGCGCCGAGCCCACCGTCGGGCCCGGTCCCCATTCCCTATCCGAACTAACCGCGCGGTCAATCACCCGTGCGGAGCTTGAGGGCGGGCTGGAAATCCCCGACGATGTTCTCTACCTAGCCCGATACCCGAACTGAGGCCTGCGCGCCGGGCGCCGTTGAGTCGGTTCCCCGCTCAGCTCCGAGAAGGACACATTGAAGATCTGGATTGTTGCCCTGGCCGCCGCCACAGCAGCGGCCCTGCCGGCCTCTCGCTCGACCGCATATCTGCTTCCGGACCCGGGGCCGGGGCAGGTGCAGATCCTTCGGAACGACGCGAGCCGCATCGGCGTCCGCAACCTGCATGGAGAGTGGTGGATCGCCAAGCGCTGCGTGAGCGGGCGTAAACGCGTGGGGCCGGGCTACGTGTACCTGGTCAAACGAAAGGGGAAAGTCGTGGTCGACGACGCGGGCAAGCCGATCCTCGACGACCCCAATGGGGGTCTGAATCCGTACGGCTCGTCCGGCGGCCTCGGCTCGTTCGGCTACCAGCACGCCAGGGGCGTGCCGCCCTTCCAGTTCAGCCGTCACGGTGGCGGCAACACCTGGTGGGTCTCGAGCAGGGTTTGCGCCGGCGATCACCCTCAGTTCCAGGACCTGTTCGGGGTTTCCCGAACCCGAGCCGGACGGCCCAGCTGGGACGATGAAGGCGCCCTGCACTGGTCGATCGACGTCGACGTGCGGACGCCCTGGCAGGACCCGATTCTCCGCATCGGCTACGAGTACGTCTTTTCGCCCACCGCGATCAGGGTCCGAACGAGAGTGCGGAGCTTCTGCGCCAAGCCGACTTGTGGCGACGCACCCCAGCAGCACTTCGCCAAGGAGCCCAAGTTCACGATGCAGGTGACGCCTGCCGCGGGAGACGCGATCGCGGTCTACGACGAGTCCGGCGTCGAGCTCACTCGGTGGGCGGGAGGTCACCCGCGCAAGGGAACGGGGCAGGTCGGCGACGACTCCCGAGACAGCATCACCTTCACCGCCTCGGGCCTGAACGTCGTAGCGCGGGGAGCGAGCGGCCGTTGGGAGGGCTCCGGCTCCGGCCTGGACGAGTGGGCGGTCTCCGCCTCCGGCTCCGGCCCTGCCCCGAGCGAGAAGGACGGCCCGGGACCCGTCCACTACGCGAGCGGAAAGGACACGCGCTGGGACTGCAACGGCGGGTCTCCGGACGGCAACGGCGTCAGGCAGTGGGAGCTCGTCGGCGGCGCCCCCGGCTTCCCGCTCGCCGTCTTCTTCCACGGCTGGGAAGGAGGCGTGGGGCACAACGACTGTGAGCCTGCAGCCCGCCACTTCCCGCCGCCGAGCGCGGTCTTCGAGAACTACTTCGAGTACACGATCGCGTCAGACAGCGGTGACCGCGCCCGCCAGGTCGCGCCGTAGCTTCACGAACAGCGCCTCGAGCATGAGACCGGCCTGGAGCTGGTACTCCTCGAACAGCCGCCACGTGGCGCGGACCGTCTCCGCCGCGGCCTCCGCGCCCGGGACTCGCTCGCGCACGCCGTCCTCGCGCAGCTGCTCCAGCCGATCGACGTGAACCGCCGCCTTCTCAGCGCCGAGCGCGACGACGACCAGGTCCCGGTACCAGGCGCTGAGCTCGTCCAGGCACAGCATTAGCTCCTCCCGCTCGGCTCCACGGCCGGCTCGACGCACGCGCTGCTCCGCCTCCTTCGCAGGCAGGTCGAGCTGCTCGTTCTCCTCGAGCGCCGCCGTCTTGGCCTCGGCCGCCCGGTCGGCGGCGATGCCCATCAGCACGCCCGACGCCGCGGCCGGGTCGAACTCCGGATCGGAGTAGACGGAGCGGGCGACCTCGAGCAGGGCATCGCGCCGCTTCGCCGCCTGCGGATCGAGCATGCGGTCGACCCGGTCGAGCCGTCCGCCGGCGACGCGCGCCAGCATGGTCTGCTCCTGCTCGGACAAGCCCGGGGCACGCGAGGCGACTTCCTCCCGGACGGTCTTCTCGCTCAGCCGCCGGAACGGAACGAGCTGGCACCGCGAGGGAATCGTCTCCGGCAACGGGCCGAGATCGTCGGCGACGAGCACGATCACCGCATACGGCGGCGGCTCCTCGAGATCCTTGAGGAGCGCGTCTGCGGCCTCGTCGTTCAGCGAGTGCGCCCCGAAGATCAGATAGACCCGGCGATCGGCTTCGAACGGCCGCATGTGCAGGTCGTGGCGCAGCTCGCGAATCTCGTCGATGCGGATCTGGTCGCCGAGCGGCTCGACGATGTAGAGATCTGGGTGGGCGAGCCGCTCGACGCGGCCCTCGTCGCCCAGCAATTCGCCGGCGAAGCCCAGGGCGGCGCGCCGCTTCCCCACTCCCGGCGGGCCGTGAAAGAGGTACGCGTGCGCCGGCCCTTCGTTGAGCGCGGCCGTCAGCAGCCGGATTGCGTCTGCCTGCTCAGGAAAGCCCTTGAACGCGATCTCGCACCTCCTTCGCTATCGCTTCCGGCGGCCGCGAGCCGTCGAGCGCGACCACGCGCCCCGGGAAGATCGACGCCAGCTCACGGTAGGCGGTCTCGACCGCCCGCTGGAACTCGCCACCCTCGCGCTCGATGCGGTCCGAGGCCTCCCCGCGCTGGGCGGCCTCGTCGGCCTCGATCGTCAGCAGAAAGGTCAGGTCGGGAAGGATGCCGCGGATCGCGTTCACGTTCAGAGCGAGCACCTGGTCGACGCCGAGGCCGCGGGCGATGCCCTGGTACGCGAGCGACGAGTCGAGGTAGCGATCGCAGACGACGTCGGCGCCGCGCTCGAGCGCCGGCCCGATGACCTGCGCGACCAGCTCGGCCCGCGCAGCCGCGAACAGCGCAGCCTCCGCCCAGGGTGAGACCTCGCCCCCTTGCAAGAGCAGGTGGCGGACGCGCTCCCCGAGCTCCGTCCCGCCGGGCTCCCGAGTGGCGACCACGTCGCGACCCGCCTCCGCGAGGTGAGACCGCAGCAACTCGACCTGGGTCGACTTGCCCGACCCGTCGAGTCCCTCGAACGTCACGAACATTCGCGCCTAGGATAGGCGGCCTTGAGAGCGCTGGTCACCGGGGGAGCGGGGTTCATCGGGTCACACGTCGCGGAGGGCCTGCTGGCGCGCGGCGACGAGGTGACGATCCTCGACGACCTCTCGGACGGCAGGCGCGAGAACGTGCCCGCGGGAGCCCGGCTCGTGGAGGGGGACATCAGAGACCCGGCGGCGGTCTTCGCGGAAGCGAAGCCGGAGCTCTGCTTCCACCTCGCCGCGCAGAAGGACGTGCGGGTCTCGGTCGCACGGCCCGACCACGACGCCGAGCTCAACGTGATCGGCACCATCCGCGTCCTCGAGGCCGCGCGCGAGCACGGCGCGCAGATCGTCTTCAGCTCGACGGGCGGCGCGATGTACGGCGAGTGCGACGAGCCCGCGACCGAGGACAAGAGGCCGGAGCCGCTGGCGCCCTACGGCGCGTCGAAGCTGGCGGGTGAGGAGTACCTGGCGACCTACAACCGGCTCTACGGGACGCGGCACGTGTCCCTTCGGCTCGGCAACGTCTACGGCCCGCGGCAGGACCCGCACGGCGAGGCCGGCGTCGTCGCGATCTTCTTCAGCCGGCTGCTCGCCGGCGAGACGCCGCAGATCTTCGGCGACGGCAAGCAGACGCGGGACTACATCTACGTGGGAGACGTCGTGCGCGCAACGTTGGCCTCACAGGAGGTCGACGGCGGCGTCTACAACGTGGGCACCGGGCGCGAGACCTCGGTCGTCGAGTTGCTCGAGCTCTGCGTCCGCGTGGCCGAGAAGGACGTCCAGCCGGAGTTCGCGCCGCCGCGGTCCGGTGAGCTGCAGCGCAGCGTGCTCGACCCGGGCCGTGCGGTCGACGAGCTCGGCTGGCGACCCGAGCGCTCCCTCGAGGAGGGCCTGCGCGAGACCTGGGAGTGGTTCACCGCCTAGCAGGAGTGGAGCGAAGCGGGGCGAATTCGCTCGCCCCGTGGAGATTTCGGCCCCAGCTCTTCGCTCTGTTCCCGCCGACCGTTGGCGGACCGCGACCATCCTTGCGAGCGGCGTCGCGGTGTTCGAGCTCCTGATCGTGGTCATCCTCCTCACCGCGCTGATCGGCAAGGGCGTCTCCGCCCACGCCAAAGAGGCGGCGATCACGAAGGCGACCGGCATCCCGCAGCGAGCCGTCAACCCGGAGCCCAAGCACGTGACGCTGGCGCGCGGCGAGACCTCCGTGATCGTCCTCAACGGGAACGGCGTCGGCGGCGCTGCCGCTACTGCCGCAGCCGAGGTCAAAGCGAAGGGCTACCTGATCGCAGCGACCGGCAACGCGGCGCGCTCGGACTACGGCAAGAGCGTCGTCATGTACCGGGCGGGGCGAAAGCCGGAGGCGCAGCGGCTCGCACGCGACCTCGGCATCAAGCTGGTCGGCCCGCTCGAGGGCGTGTCCCCTCGCGCGCTGCTCGGCGCGCAAGTGGCCCTCGTGCTCGGCAATTAGCGCGGATTCCTTACTCGCGCTCCGTAACATCCCAGCGTGCTCGACGAAGAGCGGAAGCAGGCGGAGGTCGACTATCCGATCGCGATCGGCGAGGAGGGCCAGCGCTGGCTGCAGACGAAGCCCTTCGCCAACGAGCCGCGCGAGACCGCGCGCCTGCTCATCGACTTCGGCTACGTCGTCCAGCTCCTCGACCTGCGCCCCGGGATGAGCCTCGTCGAGCTCGGGTGCGGCCCCGGCTGGATGACCCGCTTCGCTGCACGGCACGGCCTGGAGGCCGCCGGCTACGACATCGCACCGAAGATGATCGAGATCGCCCGCGAGGTCGCCGCCGCCGAGGGCGTGGACGCAACGTTCGAGGTCGGCGACATGGAGACGCTCGACCTCGGCCATCGCTACGACACCGCGCTCGTCTACGACGCCGTCCACCACACGCCGCGCGCCGACCTGGTCTTCGCCGCCGCGCACCGCGCGCTCAAGCCGGGCGGCCGGCTGCTGATCGCCGAGCCGAACTGGAAGCACCGCTACCAGGGCCGTAGCGCCTCCGAGGAGTTCGGCGCCACCGAGCTCGGCTACACGCCGCGCCGCTTCAAGAAGCTCCTGCGCGAGGCGGGGTTCGACGACATCCAGCGCTTCCACAACAACCGCAAGCGGCTCTACGGGAACTCGCCGAAGGACTTCCTGTCGCACCTCGTCGAGCCGATCGTCTACCGCGCGCTCGGCGTCTTCTGGACGCAAATCTGGCTCCGCGCCGTCGCTAGGTGATCGGCCGGCTCGCGGCCGCTGTCTCCCTGCGCAGCCGCGCGCGCAAGTTCCGTCTCTTCATGGAGCTCGTCCAGCCCACTCCGGAGACGACGGTCGTGGACGTCGGGGTCGCAGATGCGCCGTTCGGGGAGGCCGAGGGCCACGGGGCGACCTACAACTTCCTCGAGGCGATGTATCCGTGGCGAGACCACATCACCGCGGTCAGCGTCGACGACCTCCCCCACTTCGCCGAGGCCTTCCCGGAGCTGCGGCGCGTCAAGGCCGACGGGCGTGACCTGCCTTTCGCGAACGACGAGTTCGACGTCGGCTTCTCGAACGCCGTGGTCGAGCACCTCGGCGACCGTGATTCCCAGGAGGCGTTCGTCCGCGAGCTCTGCCGAGTCTCCAAGCGCGTCTTCGTGACGACGCCGAACAAGTGGTTCCCGGTCGAGGTGCACACGCTGCTGCCGTTCGTGCACTGGTTACCCGCGCGTGCGCGTAAGCGCGTGCTCGGCAAGCTCCGACGCGCCGACGTCGAGGGGCTGCGGCCGCTCAGCCCGCGAGAGTTCCGCTCGCTCTTCCCCTATCCGGTGCGCATCGTCAACACGGGGCTGTCGCTGGTTGCCCTGGGCCCTGAGGAGGCGAGATGAGCGCGGTCGCCGCCGGCCCCCGCGGGTCGAGATCGCGCGACCGCTCGAGATGGCGCCGCGCAGCCTGGCGCGCGTTCAGCACCTGAAGCTCGAAGCAGCCGAGCTCGTACCAGGCTCGCGCGTTCAGCGGCTGCACCTCGACGGCGTCCACGTACAACCGCTGAGCACGCCTGACCCGGCCACGGGCCTCCTCGGCCGCAGCCTCGGCAAAGAGCGGCTCGATGGACAACGGGTTCAAGGAGCGCGCCTCCTGCGCCTTGTCGACCGCCGAGGCTCGTGTCGTTCCGGTCGATCGCCGCGTAGGCCTCATCGACGCGTTTCACGGCCAGACGCGGAACGGCCAGCGAGAAGAGCAGCGTGGTGGCTGCGAGAACGGCGACGACTGCCCACAGGGGCTGCGCCGTCACGCGCCGCTCGGGCCGCCCGTAGGCGAGCAGGACGCCGGTCGCGAAGAGAACCGGCGCCGTCACCGCGAGGAAGTCCCAGTCGTAGTCGAGGAGACCGTGGAACAGGTACGTCGGTAAGGCGAGCCCCAAAGCAAGCGCGGCAGCGTCGTCGCGCCGCCGCCAGAGCCCGACGAGCCCGGCGCCCATCGCGCCGGCGAAGAGCGCGAGCCCGACGAGCCCGGTCTCGGAAGCGAACTGCAGCGGGAGGTCGTGCGGCTCGGTGACGTCGATCTTGTTCTTGCGGAGCTTCCGGTGCACGTACTCGAAGCTCCCCGCCCCCACTCCGATGATCGGCTGCCCGGCGAAGGCGTCCCAGGCCTCGCCCCACCACTTCGTGCGGTTGTTCGAGCCGGTGCTGAGCTGACGCGAGGGCCCCTGCTGGACGACGTCCTCTCCGCCTCGCAGGGCAACGACCGCGCCGAGCAGCGCGAAGGCGACCACGACGACCAGGGCGCCGCGGACGATGAGCCGTCCGGTCCGCTCGGAGACACGACGCGGCGCGGCCCACCACGCGATGCCGAACGCGGCGAGCGCGCCCAGGAAGACGAGGAGCCCGAACCAGGCCCCATCCTCGACGCGCACCGCGTTCGACTGGAAATCGTCGGCGACGCCCGGCTGGGTCAGCCCCCAGACGAGCGCGGGCAAAGCCGCCAGGACGGCGATGCCGAGCGCCGCGATGCCCTCCACGCGCTCGCGCGCCAAGGCGAGGTAGGCGACGATCGCGAAGACGGCCGCCAGCAGCCCGCCCCGCGAGTACGTGAGCACGACCGCGATCCCGAGCACGTACACGAGGACGACGGCCACGGCCCGCAACCGGCGATCGTGCTCGCGCCGGGACGCGATCCAGAGCCCAAGGGGCAGACCGAGCGCGGCCAGGAGCGCGAGCGCGTTCCAGTAGCCGACCGGCGAGCGGAGGCGCGCAAAGCGTCCGTAGTCCTCGTAGAGCGCGGGGATCACCTTCCCGGCCAGAGCCCACAGGCAGGCGCCGCCGATCAGCGCCGCGAGGCCCAGTGCGACCGTCCTGGGCGCGCGTCGAACCGCGGCGCCGACTGCCAGCCCGAGCACGGCAAAAGCGAGGTAGGCGAGGCCGCGGTTGAAGTAGTTCCACGAGCGGTCGGGCGCCGCCGACCATGCGATCGAGATCCCGTTCCAGACGACGAACCCGGCGAGAAGCCCCAAGAACAGAAGTCCCGCGCGGTCGAGCTCGGGCACCGGCAAACGCCCCGACAGCGCCGCTGCGCCGGCCGCGGCGGCCGCAACGATCGCACCGCCCCCGATCCACGCAAGCGGCCCGTCGGTCGAGCCGCCGGAGAAGAAGATCGCGGCGGCGAGCAGGATGCCCGCTGCGACGAGGAGCGCAACGGAGGCTCTCCGCATGCAGGCGACGCTACCAGCGAGCAACTGCCACTTTCCAGGCTTACAAACCGTTTACACGGGAATCACGCAAACTCCATCGCCGTCCGCCAGACTGGGGGACAATGGCTCCCCGAGGAGAAGGTAGGCTCGTACCCATTCCGCCTCGTGTCCGTGCAATCGCGCCGCCCGCCTTGCCCGTCCGCATCTTTGGGCTTGCGCTCCTGCTCGCTCTGGCGCTGATGGTCGGCGCGAAGCCGGCTGCGGCGAAGACTCCGTGCTGGAAGCAAGTCGTCCAGGACTGGTTCGAGGACTCGACGATCGACCGCACCTACCCGCGCTCCTGCTACAGCGACGCGCTCAAGAACGTCCCCAACGACGTCAAGGACTACAGCAGCTTCGAGGAGGACATTCGGAGCGCGCTCCAACGCGTCTCTCGAGCCCGGACCCTGGCCAACAGCCGGCAGCGGCGGCTCGACGCAGCCCGAGAAGCCGACGCGGCGTCCTGGCAGTGCGAACGAAGTCGTCCAAGCCGAGCCGGAACCGGAGTACTTCAAGCAAGCGTTCGACAAGCTGGGCCCGCGCGAAGCCGACTCGATGCCGGTCCCGCTCATGATCATGGCCGGATTGGCTCTCCTGCTCGTCGCGGCAGGGGCCGCAGGGCTGGTTACGCGCCACTTCCGGGCCAGGCGAGCCGGTCCTCCGGCCACGTAGAACCGGATCGGCGCACACGGGACCACCCCCCGAATTGCTAGAATTTGCAGGGATTTGTTCAAGTCGTCCGACGCCATTTCTAGCCTGACAAATCCGCTCGCCGACGGTCTGCTCCGCCGACTGGGCGCTCCACAAACAGCTTCGACCAGGAGGTAGGAGATGGCGTCCGCCAAGGAAGCCCAGGCCGTAGAGCCCACCGCAGAGGACCTCGGAAACACCGTCGCGAACGAGACGGCAAGTGCCGCTGTGCGGCGCTTTTTCACGATTCCCGACCGCGATCCGTTCACCGAGATCGAATGGGAGACGCGCAACGCCTACATCCCGGGCAAGGACAAGCCCGTCTTCGAGCAAAAGAACGTCGAGTTCCCGAAGTTCTGGTCGCAGACGGCCACGAACATCGTCGCGCAGAAGTACTTCCGCGGCCGCATGGGCTCGCCCGACCGCGAGTCGAGCGTCAAGCAGATGATCGGCCGCGTCGTCGACACGATCGGCGGCTGGGGCCGCGAGGGCGGCTACTTCGCGTCCGACGAGGACGCCGACACGTTCGAGGCGGAGCTGAAGGCGATCCTGGTCAACCAGTACGCGGCGTTCAACTCGCCGGTCTGGTTCAACGTCGGCTTCGAGGAGAAGCCGCAGTGCTCGGCGTGCTTCATCCTTTCGATCGAGGACGAGATGGATTCGATCCTCGACTGGATCCGCCGCGAGGGCGTCATCTTCCGGGGCGGCTCGGGGTCAGGCGTCAACCTCTCCAAGCTTCGCTCCTCGAAGGAGCAGCTCTCGAAGGGCGGCTACGCCTCCGGGCCGGTCTCCTTCATGCGCGGCGCCGACGCGTCGGCCGGGACGATCAAGTCCGGCGGCAAGACGCGGCGCGCGGCCAAGATGGTCGTCCTCGACGTCGACCACCCGGATATCGAGGAATTCATCTGGTGCAAGTCCAAGGAAGAGGAGAAGGCGCGCGTGCTCGAGGCCGCCGGCTACGACATGTCGCTCGACTCCGCCGACTGGGCGTCGATCCAGTACCAGAACGCGAACAACTCGGTGCGCGTCACCGACGCGTTCATGGAAGCGGCCGACGCCGGCACTGACTGGAACCTGACCGCGCGCACCGACGGCGCCGTCGTCGAGTCGGTCGACGCGCGCCACCTGCTGCGCCAGATCGCCGAGGCGGCGTGGAAGTGCGCCGACCCGGGCGTCCAGTACGACACGACGATCAACCAGTGGCACACGCTGCCGAACACGGGCCGCATCAACGCGTCGAACCCGTGCTCCGAGTACATGTCGATCGACGACTCGGCGTGCAACCTCGCGTCGATCAACCTCCTCAAGTTCCGCCGCGAGGACGGCGAGTTCGACGTCGAGGCGTTCGAGCACGCCGTCGACGTCGTGTTCCTCGCGCAGGAGATCGCGGTCGGCTACTCGTCGTATCCGACGCCGCAGATCGAGGGGAACGCGAAGGCGTTCCGGCAGCTCGGGCTCGGCTACGCGAACCTCGGCGCGCTGCTGATGGCGCGCGGGCTCCCGTACGACTCCGACGAGGGTCGGGCCTACGCGGCCGCGATCACGTCGGTGATGACGGGTCGCGCGTATCGCAAGTCGGCTGAGATCGCGGCTCGCATGGGCCCGTTCGCCGGCTACCAGCCGAATGCCGCGGCGATGATCGGCGTCATGGCGCAGCACCGCGCCGCGGTCGGGAACATCGAGAACACGGAGTCGGTGCCGGCGGATCTGCTCACCGCCTGCCGGCGCGCGTGGGACGACGCTCTGAATCTCGGCGAGGTGCACGGGTACCGCAACGCTCAGGCGACGGTGCTCGCGCCCACCGGGACGATCAGCTTCATGATGGATTGCGACACCACCGGCGTCGAGCCCGACTTCGCGCTGGTCAAGTCGAAGAAGCTCGTCGGCGGCGGCGACATCACGATCGTCAACCAGACGGTGCCGATGGCGCTCGAGAAGCTCGGCTACGCGCCGAGGGAGGTCGACGAGGTCGTCGCGTTCATCGACGAGCGCAACACGATGATCGGCGCGCCCTACGTGAAGAAGGAGCACTACCCGGTCTTCGACTGCGCCGTCGGCGAGCGGGCGATCCACTACATGGGCCACGTGAAGATGATGGGCGCGGTGCAGCCGTTCATCTCGGGCGCGATCTCGAAGACGGTGAACATGCCCGAGGAGGCGACCGTCGAGGACGTGGCCGGCCTGTACAAGGACGCGTGGACGCTCGGCGTGAAGGCGATCGCGATCTACCGCGACAACTGCAAGGTCGCGCAGCCGCTCTCGTCGAAGGGCCAGGCCGCGATCGAGACCGTGAGCGGCGCCGCTGCGCCGCCCGTGCCTCTGACGCATCGCCGCCGGCTACCGGACGACCGCGTCGAGGTCGGCCGCAAGTTCCGCGTCGGCGACTACGAGGGCTACATCCACGTCGGGCTCTACGAGGACGGCACTCCGGGCGACATCTTCCTGGACATCGCCAAGGAGGGCACGACGCTGGCCGGCCTCATGAACTCGTTCATGATCTCGGTCTCGCTGGGCCTGCAGTACGGCGTGCCGCTCGAGGTGTACGTCTCGAAGTTCGCGCACATGCGCTTCGAGCCGAGCGGCCAGACGAACGACCCGGACATCCGAGTCGCCAAGTCGATCGTCGACTACGTCTTCCGCTGGATGGGCAAGAAGTTCCTGACCACGGACCAGCAGGAAGAGGTCGGGATCCTGTCCGCCGAGGTCAGGTCGCGGATGGCCGAGCGCTACAAGAACGGCGGCAGCGCGTCAGACGCCCCGCCGGCCGAGCCGGCCGACGCCATCCCACCGGGCCAGACGGCGCTCTTCAACGCGTTCGAGGACGCGGTCGAGTGCGCCAAGTGCGGCGGCCGGATGATCCGCACCGGGTCGTGTTACACGTGCCGGGACTGCGGTACGAACACCGGCTGCTCTTAGCGCCGTGACCTAGCTGATCTTCGAAGCCCCGCAATGCGGGGCTTCGTCGTTCTGAGTGCGCGCTCAGCGAAGAGCCTCCTCGAACCGCGGGTCGTCGCGTACGGCGGCGAAGTCGTCGTCTCTGCGCGCGTCCTCGCGGAACTGCGGGCGCAGCTCGACGGACCGCCGGAGGTGGGCGAACGTGTCGTCGCCGGTGTCGCCCGCGAGCGTTGCGAAGCACGCGTAGTTGAAATTCAAGCCCGCGTGGTCCGGCATGTGCTCGAGGCCACCGCGGACCGCTTCGAGCGCGTCCGCGTAGCGTTGTTCGCCGTAGGCCGTCATGGAGTCTCTGTGGAACGGCCACGCCTCTCCCCAGTCGACTCCCTGGTACGCCTCGCCGGGTGTGGCGCCGACGGCGAGGACGGTTCCGTCCCCGGTCGCCTTCCGCCGCGACTCCGGCCCGACGAACACGAATGTTCCTGGGGGCGCCTCGACCGTCTCGCCGTCGACCTCGAAGGTCGCCTTCCCGTCGAGAACGATGTACAGCTCCTCCTGGCCCGTCCCGGCCTCGTCGTGCTCGCTGATCAGCGTGCCGTCCTCGCCGGGCGTGTAGGCGTTGATTCCGAATGCGTGGATCCCCATGGCCTCGCGCACCGGAATATCTCTGCCACGCCGCTCGATGTCGTCGAGGCGCGCGACTTTCCATTTCGGCTTATCGTTCATCCGATCACCTCCGTAGTAGCGAGTAGCAAGTAACGGCGCTCCAGTATTGCGCCAACCAGGGGTCGCAGAGGAGAGAGCATGAGCACAACAAACGGACACGGGTCTCCCGAGACCATCCTGTTCGTCCACGGCCTCTGGATGACTCCCCGCAGCTGGGAGAACTGGGCCGCCCGCGCCGAGAGCCGCGGCTACAAGACCCTCGCGCCCTCCTGGCCTGGCCTCGAGGGCGAGGTCGAAGCGCTCAACGCCGACTCGACGCCGCTGACCGAAGCTCGACGTCCTCAAGATCGTCGACCACTACGAGCAGATCATCAGCGGGCTCGACAGCCAAGCCGATCATCGTCGGCCACTCGCTCGGCGGCACGATCATGCAGCTGCTCGATCGACCGCGGGCTCGGCGCCGGCGGCATCGGCGTCTCGCCCGGCACGGTCCGGGGCATCCCCGACCTGCCGCTCTCGACGCTCAAGTCGAGCCGGCCCGTCCTGCTGAACCCCTTCAACCGCGGCAACGCGACGCCGCTGAGCGCCGAGCAGTTCCACTACGCCTTCGGCAACACGCTCAGCCGCGAGGAGTCGGACGAGATCTACCGCCGCTACCACGTGCCGGCGGCGAACCGCGTCCTGTTCCAGGTCGCCAACGCCAACATCAACTTCCGCACGCCGGTCAGGGTCGACTGGAAGCGGACTGACCGAGCTCCGATGCTCTTCATCGGCGCCGCCGAGGATCACGTCGTCCCCGCGAAGGTCGTGAAGAAGATGGCCGCGAAGTACGCGACGCCGGTCGAGTACAAGGAGTTCGCGAACCGGCCGCACTTCCCCGGCGCGCCCGGCTGGGAAGAGGTGGTGGACTACGCGCTGACATGGGCGGACAAGAACGTGCAGCAGGGATCCACCGCTTCGGTCGCAGAGCCGGAGGCAAGCAAGCGCGCCTAACTCTCGCGGCGGTCGCGGTCGCTCTCGCGCTTCCGTCGAGTGCGACCGCGAGCGATCGCTTCGGCACGCGAGTTCGCCCAGAGTCGGGCGGGCATCGTCTCCTTCGCGTACGTCGACTCCCAGGGCCGGCTGCACGGCTACCAGCCGAACCTGCGCTACCGCTCGGCGTCGCTCGTCAAGGCGATGATCCTCGTCGCGTACCTGCGCCGCGTGTCCTGGGGCCAGTTGCCGCTCGACCGCGACGCGCGCGCCCGGCTCGGCCCGATGATCACCGTCTCCGACAACATCGCCGCCAACTGGGCCTACGACCGCATCGGCCGCGGGCCGACGCTCGACGCGCTCGCCCGCCGCGCCGGCATGAGCTCGTTCGCCGCCGCGAGCTACTGGGCGTACTCCATGACGAGCGCGCGGGACCAGGTCATGTTCTTCGCACGCCTCGAACGCCTGACACCGCCCGCCCACCGCGCGTACGCGCTCGGCCTGCTGCGGCGCATCGTCCCGGCGCAGCGCTGGGGCATCCCGCGGGCCGCGCCCGGCTGGCGGCTCGACCTTCAAGGGCGGCTGGTTCGAGTCGCGGCACCTCTGGCACCAGGTCGCGATCCTCGAGCGAGGCGGCTCCCGCCTCGTCCTCGCCGTCCTGACCGACCGCAACCCGACCGACGCGTACGGCCGGGCGACGATCGAGGGCGTCGCCCGCCGCTTACTCAGCTCGCCGTAGCGCCAGGCCCAGGTAGATGGCGCTCGGCAGCCCGCCGATGACCCAGAAGACGAAGAGGAAAGCCTCGAGCGTTTCGGACGGGCTCTCCGAGTAGCTGTCGATGACCACGAGCGCGAGGAACGGAACCACCGCCAGCAGCGCGAGAGCCGTTCCGATCGTCTTCTCGCGATTCGACCACGCCTTCGAGATCAGCACCATCGCGATGCCGAAGAGCCACCCGATGAACGGGACGACGAGCGTCACCATCGCGGCGACCTCGAGCCCGCCCGGGGGCGCCCGCTCGGCCTCCGGCGCCGGCTCCGCGGCCTCGACGATCTCCTCCGGCGGCCCGAGCCGCTCGAGCACGTTGCGGACCGCCACCTCGCTCGGCCGCGTCCTCTTCGCGCAGGGCCGTCTCGATGTGCTCGCGGATCTCCGCAATCAGCTCCGCCCTCCGCGACCGCTGCATGTGCGCGGCGGCCTTTTCGAGCCGGCTCAGGTAGTCGTCTACGAGCCGGTCGGTCTCCATGATGGTCATCCTTCCTCCTTGGTGAGAATCGTGTCGACAGAGTCCCGGAACCGGGCCCACTCCTTGGCGAAGTCCTCCAGCGCCGCCTTGCCCGCGTCGGTCAGCTCGTAGTAGCGACGCGGCGGGCCGGACTCGGACTCACGCCAGAACGTGGTGACGAGCTGCTCCTTGCGCAGGCGCGTGAGCAGCGGGTAGATCGTCCCCTCGCTGGTGACGAGGCCGTCCACCTCCGAGAGCTCGCGCACGATCTCGAAGCCGTAGCGCGCGCCGCCACGAAGAAGAGCCAGCACGCAGTACTCGACGGTGCCGCGCCGCAGCTGCGAGAGGGACTTGCGTGTCTGGACAGGTTCCATGTAACGCATAGTACCTTGCGAAAGCAAATCTTGTCAACCGTGCGAGCCAAGAACAACCCGCTGAGCGGTCAGACTTGCTTCGAAGGCTGGAAAACGAGCGCGGGCCCCAGGGCCTGGGCTCCTTGCCGCCAGGTCACGCGATAACGCCCGAGACCGCGGTACGGAAAGTTCAGATTCCACTTCACAGCGCCTCCGAACTGCGACCCGACTCGCTTGACGGGGAAGCTCCTGCACGTCGTCGCGCCACGTGGAGGCCTCACGCAGACGCGGTACCGCGTGAAGTACTTGGCCGCGAGGGTGAGCTGGAAGCGGATCGTCCCGCGATCGTCGAAGACGCCGTAACAGACGTCGCCGCTCGCGCTGCAACGCGAGGCGATGCGCCCCGAGGATGCCGCCGTCGCCGTCGCACAGGCCACGGCGGCGAGACAGACGGTGGCGAGAAGGAGCCTCATCGGCTTCTCTAGTGTGCCCAAAGTGGGCGGACGTCTACTCACCGGGCCGGTGCTCCGAGTCTGGATCGCGAACCTGGGCGCGTTCACGTCGTTCGGCGCGCTCCTCCTCGTGCTTCCGCTCTACGCTCGAGACGAGCTCGCCGCCAGCGACATCGGGGTCGGGATCGCCGTCGGCGCGGGGAGCATCAGTGCGCTGCTTTTCGGCCCCGCGTCCGGCCGCATCGCCGACCGGCGCGGCCGGCGCAAGGTCTTCATCGCCGGCGCGCTGGTCATGGTGCTCGGCTACGTCGCGCTCGCGCTGGGCCCGCCGCTGGGCGGCGTCGCGCTCATCCGCCTGCTGGTCGGCGCCGGCGAGGCGGCCTTCGTCGTCGCCGCGCTGACGATTGTCGTCGACGTCGCTCCGCCGGACCGCCGCGGCGAGGCGGTGACCCTGATCACCGTCGCGTCCTACATCGGCCTCACCGTCGGGCCGCTCGCCGGCGACCTCCTCCTCGGCGACGGCCGCTTCGCCCTGGTCTGGATCTTCGCCGCCCTGTGCGTCGCCATCCCCAGCATCGGGATCCTCACGCTCGGCGAGACGCGTCCGGAGACCGCCGAAAAGGCACCCGCCGGCTGGCTGCCTCCCCGCGCGGCCCTCGGGCCCGGGCTACTGGTTTTCTTCGGCCTCCTGGGGTTCGGCGGCTACAACGCGTTCGCGGCTCTGTACGCGCGCGAGATCGGCTTCGACCACCCCGGGCTGATCTTCGGGCTGTTCGGGCTCGTCGTCGTCATCGTCCGCACGCTCGGGCGCCGTATCCCCGATCGCCTCGGCGGCCGGCGAACGCTCGCGATCTCGTTCGTGTGCCTGGGCGTCGGGCTCGCCACGATCGGCGCGTGGCAGGCCGTGCCGGGGCTCTTCGCGGGCACGGTCGTCTTCGCAGTCGGCCAGGCCCTGGTCTATCCCTCGGCCATCCTGCTCGCCATGGAAGGGACGAGCACTGCCGAGCGGAGCGCCGTCGTGGGCAGCGTCGGCGCCTTCGTCGACGTCGCGCTCGGAGTCGGCGCGTTCGTCCTCGGGGCGATCGCCGAGGTGACGAGCTACGGGGAGGCGTTCCTCGTCTCGGCCGCGATCGCCTCGAGCGGCCTGCTCGCCTTGGCGTTCATGAGCAGATCGGCGAGGATGCGCCCGGCATCGGTGGAGGAGGGGTCTTCCTGAACGACGACTCGCTGCGTCTCGATCCCGAGACGATGAAGAAGCTCGGCTACCGCGCCGTCGACATGCTGGTCGACCGGCTCGCCGATGACTCGATCCCGCCGCTCCGTCGAGCGAGCGCCGACGAGATGGAACAGCGGCTGCACGGCCCGGCGCCCGACGAGCCGCAGGACTTCGACGAGATCCTCCGCCGGCTCGAGGAGGACGTCCTGCCCTTCGCAAGCCGCGGCGACCACCCGGGCTTCTTCGCCTTCATCCCTTTCTCCGGCACGTGGCCCGGCGCGCTCGGCGACTTCATCGCCAGTGCCACGAATGTCTTCGCCGGCTCCTGGATGGAGTCGGCCGGGCCCAGCAGGCTCGAGCTCCAGGTGATCGACTGGTTCAAGGACTGGATCGGCTACCCCGCCGAGGCGGCCGGCCTGCTCGTCAGCGGGGGCTCGGCGGCGAACCTCGCCGCGCTCGCCTGCGCCCGCGAGACGCTCGCCGGCCAGATGACCGACGACCTGGTCGCGTACGTCTCCGACCAGGCCCACTCGTCGCTCGCCCGGTCGGCACGACACCTCGGCTTCCAGCAGAGCCAGCTCCGGGTCATCCCCACTGACGGGAGCTACCGGATGCGACCCGACCTGCTCGAGTCCGCGATGCAGGCCGACATGCGCAACGGCCGCCGTCCGCTCTTCGTCTCGGCCACGGGCGGAGGAACGAACACGGGCGCGGTCGACCCGCTGCCGGAGATCCTCACGATCTGCCGGGATCGCGGGGCGTGGTTCCACGTCGACGCCGCGTACGGCGGCTTCTCCGTCCTCGACCCGCGGGGTCGCGAGCAGCTGCACGGCCTCGACCTGGCCGACTCGATCACGCTCGACCCGCACAAGTGGCTCTACCAGCCGTACGAGTGCGGCTGCCTCCTCGTCCGCCGCGGCGAGTTCCTCCGCAACGCGTTCGTGATCACGCCCGGACTACCTGCGCGAGGCCGTGGCCCTCGAGCGCGAGGTGAACTTCTCCGACCTCGGCATGCAGCTCAGCCGCACGTCACGGGCTTTCAAGGTCTGGGTCTCGTTGCAGTACTTCGGGCTCGACGCCTTCCGCCGCGCGATCGGCCGCAACCTCGACCTCGCCGAGCACGCCGCGCAGCAGCATCGAAGCCAGCGACAAGCTCGAGCTCGCGGCCGAGCCGTCCCTTGGGGTCGTCTGCTTCCGCCGTGTCTTCGAGGACGGCGACGAAGAGACTCTCAACACGAGACTCGTGTCGGCGCTCGAGGAGAGCGGGCTCGGGCTGGTGTCCTCCACGCGCCTGCACGGGCGCTACGCGATCCGGATGTGCGTGCTGAGCCACACCACCGGCCGAGCAGCACGTCGACCGCGTGCTCGAGTTCATGGAGACGGCCGACGTGCGCAGCGCCGAGACGCGGACCTTCCCGGTCTACGAGCGCCACACCGACGTGAGCCTCAGCTCGGGGCGCGGGCTGCCAGCGCGAAGGCGCTCCATCGCGGTTCGTCATGCTCGACGCCCTGACTCCCGAGGATGCCGAGCAGGTCGTGGCGCGCGGTGAGGCCCGGGAGGTGCCGGCCGGTGAGAAGTTGATCGAGCAATGGGACGCCTCGCAGGACTTCTTCCTGATCCGCGAGGGAACCGTGGAGGTGCTCGTCGACGGCGAGAAGGTCGCAGAGCTGGGCCCTGACGAGTTCTTCGGCGAGATCGCGGCGCTCGACTGGGGTGCCGGCTTCGGCTACCCCCGGATCGCGGAGGTCGTGGCCACGACGCCGCTCAGCCTGCTCGTCTACCCGGATGGGCAGCTCCAGGAGCTCGCCGCCGACTTCCCGGCCGTCGAGCGCGTGATCCGCGCTGCGGTCGAGTACCGCCTCAGCGTTCGGTAGGCCATGGCCTGGCGCGTTCTCGCCACGGTCTTCCGCAACCCGGAGCTGCGGCGCGTCGAGCTCGCCTTCGTCGGCTTCAACGCGGCCGAGTGGGGCACGTGGATCGCGATGCTCGTGTACGCGTACGAGCAGGGCGGCGCGACCACCGCCGGGCTCGTCGCGCTGGCACAGCTCGTTCCGGCCGGGCTCTTCGCGCCGTTCGCGGCGGTGCTCTCCGACCGGCTCGGGCCGGCCCGGATCCTGAAGTGGAGCTACGTCGCCCAGGCGGCGACGATGGGCGCCACGGCCGTCGCGTTGTTCCTCGACTCGTCGCAGCTCGTCGTCTACGCGCTCGCGGCGTCAGCGGCGACCTCGGTCACGCTCACGCGACCGGCGCAGTCGGCCCTCTTGCCTGCGCTGGCGCGCACGGCCGACGAGCTGACGGCGGCGAACGTCGTCTCCGGGTGGATCGAAAGCGTCAGCGTTCTGACTGCACCGGCGGCGGCCGGTGTCCTGCTGGGAGTAGCCGACGTGGGAACCGTGTTCGCGGTGATGGCCGCGGCCGCGCTGGCAGGAGGGCTGCTGACCGTCGGGCTCCCCGGGCCCGCGCCCAGCCCGGCCTCGGAGGAGAGCCCCGTCGGCGAGGCGGTCGCCGGGTTCCGCGTCCTGCGCGAGAACCATGAAGCGCGGCTGCTCGTCGCTCTGCTCGGAGCTCAGTTCGTCGGCATCGGGGCCCTCGACGTCCTCTACGTCGTGCTCGCTCTCGGCCTGCTCGGGCTCGGCGAGTCCGGCGCGGGCTACCTGAACGCGGCCTTCGGCGCCGGGGGCGTGATCGGCATCGCGGTGACCGCGACGCTGGTCGGGCGCGCGCGGCTGGCGCCGCCGCTCCTGGCCGGGCGTCGCCGTCTGGTTCGCCGCGCTCGCGTTCCTCGCGGCGTACGCGCGGACGATCTCCGCGCTGGTGCTGCTCGCGGCTGCGGGCGCGGGTCGCAGCCTCGTCGACGTTGCGGGTCGCACGCTGCTTCAGCGGACCGCGCCGCCAGAAGTGTTGTCGCGCGTGTTCGGCGTCCTCGAAGGGCTGACCATGGCTGGACTGGCGATCGGCTCGGTGCTGACGCCGATCCTCGTCGGGCTGGCCGGTGCGGAAGGCGCCGTGTTCGGCGTCGCGCTCGTCCTGCCGGGGATCGCGCTGATCGCGGGCCGGGGCCTGCTCACGCTCGACCGCGGGGCAACCGTGCCGGTCGTGGAGCTCGCCCTGCTCCGCTCGTCACCGACCTTCGCCGCCCTCGGCGCGCCGGAGCTCGAGCGCCTGGCCCGCAGCATGAAGCCGGTCGCCGTCGAGGCGGGCGAGACCCTGATGCGGGAAGGCGAGCCCGGCGACCAGGCCTTCCTCGTCGCGGACGGCGAGCTGGAGGTGCTCATCGGTGACAAGCCGATCGCGCCGCTCGGCCGGGGCGACCTCGTCGGCGAGATCGCGCTGCTCCGCACAGGAGTGCGCACGGCGACCGTCGTCGCCAAGACCGACAGCCTCCTCTACGAGGTCGAGCGAGAAACGTTCCTGGAGACGCTCGGCGGAGCGCAAGCAATTGAGAGCCTCGTCGACGCGCGGCTGGGCGAGCTTGGGAGAATCCGCGCGTGATCGATCCCCTCGACCGCTGGCGCGAGCACGGCGAGAAGCCCGACTACGCCGGCCTGCTCACCTTCGGCGGGCTTCCCTACACCGAGGATCCCGCCGAGCTCGAGGGCGTCGACGTGGCGATCGTCGGCGCGCCGACAGACGATCTCGTCTCGGACCGGCCCGGGACGCGGTTCGGCCCGCGCGGGATCCGCGCGGCGAGCTGTCCGCACGGCCCGCATCTCGAGGCGAAGATCGACGCGTTCGAGGTGCTGCGCATGGTCGACTTCGGCGACGCGCCGGTGCTTCCCGCCGACGCCGCGCGCTCGCATGCTGCGATCGAGGCCACCGTGGGCCAGGTGCTCGCGGCCGGGTGCGATCCCGATCGTGCTCGGCGGCGACCACTCGATCGCGGAGCCCGACATCCGCGCCTGCGCGACCAAGCACGGCCCCGTCGGGCTCGTCCATTTCGACACGCACACGGACACGGGCACGCAGGTCTTCGGGGTCGAGATCTCGCACGGGACGCCGATGTACCGGCTCGTCGAGGAGGGCTCGGTCGATCCGAAGCGCTACGTGCAGATCGGGCTGCGGGGTTACTGGCCCGGGACGAGACCGAGTTCGGCTGGCAGCAGGAGCAGGGCATCACGAGCTTCTTCGCGCACGACGTCCGCGACCAGGGCATCCAGGAGATCGTGCGGCAGGCCCTCGAGATCGTCGGGCTCCGGCCCGTGCTTCCTGTCGATCGACGTCGACGTCCTCGACCCGGCCTTCGCTCCGGGAACGGGCACTCCGGAGCCCGGTGGGCTGACGTCGACCGAGCTGCTCTGGGCGGCGCGCACCGTGGCGGCCGGGATCGAGCTCGTCGGTGCAGACGTCGTCGAGGTGATCCCGACGGCCGTCGGCTCGGCCGACGTGACCGCCCTCGTCGCGGAGCGCACCGTCCGCGAGGTCATGACCGGGATCGCGCTAGCCCGCGCGGAAGAATGAAATGAACGCGTGCGGCAGGCGACGCCTGGCCGTGCGTAGCGCCTCCGCGAGCGCGTCGCCTCCATCCTCACCGTGGTAGCCCTCGCCGTGGCCGAAGAGGAGGTGGCGTCGGCTCGAGCCCGCCGAGCGCGCGCTTCGGCGGGAAGAGCCGCAGGAAGGGATGGACGCCGAACGGCTCGCCGCGCCCATGAAAGTAGGAGAGGCTGCCGAGCGCGTCGGCGCTGACCAGGATCCGTTCGCCCGGGAACCAGAGCGCCACCTCCTGCCAGCGCTTGCGGCGCACGATCGGGCGCACCTCGAACGGCGCGCCTTCAACGCCGTCGAAGGGAACCACGTGCAACGGCACGCCCAGCCGCTCGGCGACCGCAGCGGAGTCTCGCGCGTGGCGGTCGAGCAGCTGGACGACGCCCGCGGGCTCCCCCAGCGCGCGGATCCGCTCGTCGATGCCCTCGCCGTCGACCGGATCGGTCACCCAGACCCGTCCGTCGACCGCGACAGCGTGCGAGGCGCGCGTCAGCATTTCCTCGGCCGGCACCCAGCCGATGCCGTGCTCGAACTCGTCGACGAAGCGGAGGCTCACCGGAAGAGATCCCGTTCGGCAGGCATCACGAGATCCTGAGCGGTGCCCTCGCCGCCGACGGCCAGGCCGCGCACGATCGCCGCCGGCACGCCGCGGGTCTTGCCCTTGACCAGCTCGGCGGCGCCGGCGATCTCGTCCGCGATCGCGATCGTGGTCGCCTCGAGCTCGTAGCCCGTCGCGTCGCGCTCACCGCGCAGGTCGAGCAGCGTGGTCAGGCCGGCGGCGCCGATCGCGACGTCGGTCGTCCCCTGCCGCCACGCCCGGCCGAACGAGTCGCTGATGATCACGGCCACGCCCAGGCGCTCGTGCAGGCGGGCAGCGGAGGCGTCGGGGTCGAGCGGGAGCAGGACGAGGCTGCCCGGCTCGGGCGCATTCGAGGCGTCCACTCCTGCGGACGCGCAGACGAACCCGTGCCGGGTCTCCGCGATCACGAGGGAGTCGCGCCGGCGGAGGATTCGGCGCGCCTCGCTGAGAATCGCGTCCAGCTTCTCGACGTCGCGCACGACACGGCCTTCGGCCTTGGAGACGATCTTGTGCGAGACGACGAGCACGTCGCCCTCCTCGAACTGGGCGGCCTCGGCGAGCAGCGCCGCCAGGTCGTCGCCCTCGCGGACCTCCGGAAGGCCCGTCACCGGGATGACGCGGAGCTCGCTCAGGGCAGGCCCGTGACGCGCAGGCCGGCGTGCGTGCGGTAGCGCTTGTTCACGTTCAGCAGCACGGCCGTCATCGCCTCCAGGCCACGCGAGTTGGCCAGCGGGCCGGCGTCGATTGCGTAGCCGGCGACGAGCCTGGCGCCGACGTCGAGCGCGATGTCCTTCGCGGGAGACTCGTCACCGCAGACGAAGACGTCCTGGTCCGGCGCGTCGGGGCCCATCAGCGTCGCCGCGCCGAGCGACTGGTAGCCCGAGACGACCGGGCCGCTGAGGATCTCGGCCACGTCCTCGGCGAGCGAACGGGAGTCGCGACCCGGCTCGACGCCCTTCTCGGTGAAGCGCAGGTCGCTCGCCACGCACAGGACGGGTGTGTCGCCGATCGCATCCGCCAGCTCGCGCGCCGGTGTCGAGCGCTGCGCTCGACGGTACCGAGAGGATGATCAGGTCGGCGCCCTCGACGGCCTCCGCGTTGGTTGCGCCGAGCACGCCGAGCACGGTCGCGAGCTCGAGGACGCGATTCGCGTCGCGCGATCCGAGCACGACGTCCTCTCCGAGAGCGTGGAGCGCGGGCCGCGAGCGCGCGCCCGAAGACTCCGGTGCCGCCGAGGATGGCGATTCTCATCGGGGAACCGCCGCGGCTTCGAGCACGGCTTCGGCCAGTGTGCGACGGGCGGCCTCGTCGCTCATCAGCGTGCGCGTGACGATGTGGTCACCTTCGTCGGCGTCGGCCTCGTCGATGACGAGCCGGTCGATCAAGCCCTCGTAGGCGCTCGCGACGTGCATGGGTGAGGTGCCGCCCGCGAAGCGCTGCAGCATCTGCGCAGCAGGGCCCTTCACCGTGCGGCCGCCGATGAGCGGGCTGACGGCGACCGCGGGCACGCGGCGCGACTCGATCGCCTTGCGGATCCCGTCGACGGCCAGGATCGGCCCGATGCTGAGGAACGGGTTGCTGGGCGCGATCGCGATCAGGTCGGCGTCCTCGAGCGCCTCCACGACTCCGGGCGCCGCCTGCGCCTCGCCCTCGTAGCGGACACCGGTCACTTCGTCCTCGTGGCGGCGACCCACGTACCACTCCTGGAATGTGAAATCGCCCGCCGGAGTCTCGACGTGCGTTCGCAGCTCGTCGTCCGTGGCGGGCAGCACGGTGGCCTCGATGCCGAGCGCGCCGGCGAACCGGGCCGTGATCGACGAGAGGGGCTCGCCGGTGCGCAGCGCCTGCGTCCGTAGGAGGTGCAACCCGAGATCGCGGTCGCCGAGCTGGAACCAGGTCTCGCCGCCGAGCTCGCTTCGGCGGTGTCCAGCGCGTTCCAGGTCTCGTCCGCGCGGCCCCAGCCGCGCTCCTCGTCGCCGAGCCCGGCCAGCGCGTAGAGGATCGAGTCGAGGTCGGGCGAGATGTGGAGCCCGAGGATCTCCTCGTCGTCGCCGACGTTGCCGATCACGGTCAGCTCCGCGTCGGTCTCCGCGAGCGCGCGGGCGAAGCGAGCGCCTCCGAAGCCGCCGGCGAGCGCGACGACCTTCATGACGCGAGCGCCGCTCGGGTGCTCGGCCCGAGCCGTTCGGCGAGCCGGGCGAGATCGTCAGGCGTGTCGACGTCGTCCGCCAGGTTCTCGATCGGCGAGCGTGCGCGAGGGCGCCGCGGCCCGGAACCGTTCGGCGCTCCCGGGGCCGTAGAGCGGCTGGAAGACGTCGGGGCTCGAGAGCGCCAGCGCGTTCGTCGTCCCGTCGGCGGCCTCGACGAGGGCGATCCCGTCCTCCGGGATCTCCGCGAGCAGCCGTTTCACGTCTTCGGGCCGCGCGCACGGCAGATCGGCGTTGACGATCACGACCGGCCCCTCCAGTCCGACGAGCGCTTCCTGGACCGCGGGTCCCTGGCCGCCATCGCCGCCGGCGATCACGGTCCGCGCGACCGGTTCGCACGCCGCCAGCACGTCCACGAGCATCGCCTGCGCCAGTCCGGCGGCCGCCGGAGCGAGTCTCTGCTTGCCGTTCGGCCTGAACGGGATGACGATCGTCGCCATGCGGGGAGAGACTATCCCTGCGTGTCCATTTCGCAACTCGGAGATCGCCGACAAGCTGGAGTCGCTCGCGTCGCTGCTCGACCTGGCGGAGGCGAGCCCCTACACGTCGCGGGCCTACCGGCGCGCCGCCGAGATGATTCGCGAGACGAAAGCGCCGATGGCGGACATCGTGCGCGAGGGCCGGGCACGCGAGCTGCGGGGAATCGGGCCGGGGATCGAGCTGCGGCTGCAGGAGCTCGTCGAGACCGGCTCGCTGCACGAGCTGGAGGAGCTCGAGGAGCAGATCGCTCCGGAGCTCGTCGGGCTGGGACGGCTGCTCGGGCTGGGGCCGAAGCGGATGTCGGAGATCGGACGAGCGCTCGACGTGCGAACGGTTGAAGGCTTTCGGGAGGCCGTGGCCGCCGGCCGGCTGTCCGGCGTGCCCGGCATCGGGCCGAAGACCGAGGCCAAGATCGTCGCCGGGCTCAGGCAGGAACGGCCTCCCCGGCCGCGGCGAGGGCTACTGCTCAACCATGCGCGCACGCTGGTCGAGGCGATCTCCGAGTCGCTCGGCGGAGAGCCGGCCGGAGATCCGCGTCGCTGGCGGGACGCGTCCTTCGACTTCGCGGTCGTCTGCGCCGCGAAGAGCCCGGCAAAGATCCTGGAGCGGTTCGAGCAGCTGCCGCTGATCGTTGCCGTGGTCGAGCGCGAGGAGCGGCGCGCGGTCGGCGTCACCGTCGAAGGAGTCCCCGTTCAAGTCGTCGTCGCCTCACCCGAGCGCTTCGGCACGGAGCTGGTGCGCGCCACCGGGTCGCCCGAGTACGTGGCCGCCCTCGAACCGCTGCCCGACGCTCCCGACGAAGAGGGTGTCTACCGCGCGCTCGGGATCCCCTACTGCCCGCCCGAGCTGCGCGAGCAGCCGTTCCGCGGCGAGCCGCCCGCACTCGTCGAGGTCGCCGACATTCGCGGCGACCTGCACGTGCATTCCAACTGGTCGGACGGCAAGGCAACCGTCCTCGAGATGGCGGAGGCGGCGCGGGACCGCGGCTACGAGTACCTGGCGATCTGCGACCACACGCGAAACGTGCGAGTCGTGCCGGGGCTGGACGCCGACGACCTGCGCCGCCAGGCCGAGGAGATCGCGGCCGCGAACGAGCAGGTGGCGCCGTTTCGCGTCCTGCGCGGCACCGAGTGCGACATCCTCCCCGACGGCTCGCTCGACCTCCCGGACGACATCCTCGCCGAGCTCGAGTGGGTTCAGGCGAGCGTCCACGCGGGCCAGCGGGCGCCGCGCAAGGAGATCACGAAGCGGACGCTCGAGGCCATGCGGCATCCGGCCGTGCGGTCGCTCTCCCATCCGACGGGGCGGATCATCAACCACCGCCCCGAGAACGCGCTCGATCTCGAGCAGGCGTTCGAGGTCGCGCTGGAGACCGGGGTCGCGCTCGAGGTGAACGGCCTCTCGCCCCGGCTCGACCTCCGCGGCGAGCACGTAAAGGCTGCGATCGACGCGGGCGTGCCGATCGTCGCTTCGACGGATGCGCACTCGGTGCGCGGCCTGAGCAACATGCAACTCGCGGTCGCCACAGCCCGGCGAGGCTGGGCCCAGCCCGCAAACGTCGTGAACACCCGCCCTCTGTCCGAAATCCTCTCGGGTTAGGGCTCGGTGGAGCCCGGGCCGCTCGTCGTCCACTCGCGCACTTCGTACCAGTGGCTCCCGTGCAACGCCTCGGCGACCTTCTGGTCCGTGTGCCCCGCGTAGAAGACGTTCTTGTCGAGGTCGCAGCAGATTGCGACCGCGTCGAGCGGGAAGTTGTCCAGATCGACCAGCGCCTCGGCCGGGAGCCGGGCCTCCGCGACCGTGTAGTGCTTGAACTGGAGATCGGGCGCGATCTCCGTCAGCTCGGGCCAGTCAGGGCAGGTGCGCGAGCTCATCCGGCGCCGACCTCCACGCCGTCCGAGCTCCAGTCACCGTCGAACCGCAGCACTCCGCGCGAGCTGTCCGAGGGCGCGACCGAGAACTGGGCGGCACCGTCGATCCGGTGATACCGCTTCGTACCGGCGCGATCGGTGAGCGTCACGCCGAGCTGGAAGTTCCCTTCCGCGAGCGGGAGCCGTCCGACCGTGAAGCGGAGGCTCTGCTCCCCGACTGACCCGTCCCAGCCCACCTGGTCGAGATCGAGCGCGCTGGACGCGAGCAAGCCGCCCGCCCGAGTCGCGCAACTCGAGGGACAGCCTCGGAGGATCGACCGGCGCCTCGACCACGAGCCGCAGCCTGACGACCAGCGCATCGCCGGACGTGAACTGTTCCGTCGGCCCGCCGACGCCCTCGACCAGCACGTCCGCCACCCGAACCTCGCCGCTCCCCCATTCCCGGAGACCCGCGCGCAGCTCCTCGGGGCTCTCCTCGGCCGCCAGCTTGGCGTGGTAGCGCTTCAGCGCTTCGTTGGTCGCGCCGTCGTACTCGACGCGCCCGTGCGTCAGCAACACGGCTCGCTCACAGAGGCGCTCGACGGCGGACGCATCGTGGGAGACGAAGCAGAGCGTGCCCCCGCGCTCGCGGAACTGCAGCACGCGGTCGATGCACTTCCGCTGGAAGGCCTCGTCGCCGACGGCGAACACTTCGTCGAGGAGCAGCACATCGGCCTCGATGTGCACGGCGATCGCGAACCCGAGCCGCATGTACATGCCCGAAGAGTAGGTCCGCACCGGGATGTCGATGAACTCCTCGAGCTCGCTGAACGCGATGATGTCCTCGAGCCGCTCGTCCACGAGCTTGCGCGGAAGGCCGTAGATCGAGGCGCTGAGGTAGATGTTCTCGCGGCCCGTGAAGTCGGGATGGAAGCCGGCCCCCAGCTCGAGAAGCGAGCCGACCGAGCCGCCGACCTCGAGCCGTCCCTCGGTCGGCGCGAAGATGCCGGCGATCAGGCGCAGGAGGGTCGTCTTCCCCGAGCCGTTTCGTCCGACGAACCCGACCGACTCGCCCGGCTGGATCGCCAGATCGACCTCGCGGACCGCCCAGATCTCCGTCGGGCGCACGTGCCTGCGGCGGACGATCGCCTCCTTCAGCGTGAGGTTTCGGTGCGGGTAGACGCGGAACCGCCGCCCCAGCTTCTCGGCAACGATCTCGCCGGTCTTCATGGGATCGAGGGTACTGAAACGAGGGCGGCCAAACCTCGGATGAAGGCGGGGTCGTCGTTCAGAGAATCGATCCGGTCGAGCTCGAGACCCAGCTCGCCGGCCCGCTCCCGCGCTTCGACGTCGATGTCCCAGAGGATCTCGAGGTGGTCGGAGACGAAGCCGATCGGGCAGACGAGAACGCGCTCGACGCCGCGCGCGTGCAGCGCGTCCAGCTCGTCGAGGATGTCCGGCCCCAGCCAGGGCTCGCCGGTCGCGCTCGCGCTCTGAAAGGCGAACGACCAGGACTCGAGCCCTGCGCGCTCCGCGATCAGCCGGGAGGTCTCGAGGAGCTCGTCCCGGTACGGATCGCCCTCGTCGAGAATCCGCGCCGGCAGGCTGTGCGCCGTGAAGACGACGTGCCCGTCGAAGCCGCGCACCCGCTCGGCGAGCACGTCGAGGAACGGCTCGTGCGTTCCCCAGCGCTCGACGAAGCGCAGCTCGGCCCGTCCCGCGAGCGCCGCCTCCAACCGCTCCCGGTAACCGTCGATCGACAGCTTCGAGTAGTGGGGCGCCAGCACGAGGCCGACGATCGTCTCCGCGCCGCCGGCCAGCGCCTCCTCGACCGCGTCCGCGATCCGCGGCCGCCAGTGCTTCATCCCCACGAACACGGGCACGCCGAGCTCGGCTTCGAGTGCCGCCCGCTGGCGCTCGGTGATCTCGTCGAGCGGTGAGCGCCCTCCGATCCGTCGGTAGCGCTCGGTGAGCTCCTCGACGGCGGCATCCGACACGGGCCGCCCCTCACGGATGTCCTCGAGGTAGGGCCGGATGTCCTCGACCCGCTCCGGGCTCCCGTAGGCCATGAGGACGACGGCGGCCTTCATGCGGCCACCTTCGCGGTCCGTTCGTGGACGAACTCGACGAGCCGCTTGAGGTCGGCGGGATCGGTGTCCGGCAGCACGCCGTGGCCGAGGTTGAAGATGTGACCAGGCCGCCCGCCCGCAGCATTGATGATCGACTCGGCCGCCCGCTCGACGCGCTCCCACGGGCCGAGCAGCAGCGCCGGCTCGAGATTCCCCTGCACGCCCCGGTCGTAGCCGATCCGCTGCCAGGCCTCGTTGAGCGGAGACCGCCAGTCCAGGCCGATCACGTCACCTCCGACGGCGGTCATCGCCTCCAGCAGGTGCGCCGTCCCCGTGCCGAAATGGATCGTCGGCGCGTTGACCTCGGTCGAGGATCCGCGCCGAATAGGGCGCGACGAACTCCTGGTAGTCCTGCCGCGAGAGGGCGCCGACCCACGAGTCGAAGAGCTGCACGACGTCGGCGCCCGCGGCGACCTTCGCCCGCAAGTAGGGCACGAATGTGTCCGTCAGCTTCTCCGCGAGCGCGTGCCAGACCTCCGGCGCGGCGTAGAGGCACCGTTTCGTCTTGACGAAGTCACGAGTCGGCTTGCCCTCGATCAGGTAGCCCGCGACCGTAAATGGCCCGCCGCAGAAGCCGATCAGAGCCTGCTCGGGCGTGAGGCCCTCTCGCACGAGGCGCACCGCGTCCAGCACGAACGGCACCGAGTCCGCGGGATCGGGCACGCCCAGCCGCTCGACGTCCGCCAGCGTCTCGATCGGCCGCTCGATGACCGGCCCGACGTTCTCGACCAGGTCGACGTCGACTCCCATCCCGAGGACGGGCAGCATGATGTCGGCGAACATCACCGCCGCGTCGACGCCGTGCAGCCGCACCGGCTCGAGCGTCACCTCGGCGCAGAGCTCGGGCTGACGAACGACCTCGAACAGCCCGTATTGCTTGCGGATCTTCCGGTACCCCGGCAGCGACCGCCCCGCCTGGCGCATGAACCAGACCGGCGTCCGCTCGACGGGTTCGAGGCGGCAGGCTCGGACGAGGAGAGGCGCGGTCACGACGCGAGACTAGAAGCTGGGCGGCGAGCTGGTCGTCGACCCGCCGGAAGACGAGCGAGGCGATCACGAGCGCGGCCGACGCGACCCCGACCACGTAGATCACGTCGCCGAGCTGGGGCAGCTTGCCCCAGAACAGCGGGTCGCGAATCGCCTCCACGAAGGGCGCCACGGGGTTGCCGTAGTACAGAACGTTGGCGATCGTCGGATGCTCGCTGATGCCGGGCAGCTGGTCGAAGGTGTAGAAGATCGGCGTCAGGATGAACCAGGGGAGGAGCACCGTCACCACGAGGTGCTCGATGTCCCGGAACATGACGGTCGCCGAGGCGAGCAGGATCGAGAAGCCGGTCACGAGCGCCGCGAGCGGGATGAAGAGCGGCAATGCGGCCCAGAAGGTCGAACGCGTCTCCGGAATGACGATCAGGTTGAGCGGGAGCACGACGCCGAGCATCACGAGCATCGTCACGAGGTTCGTGGCGACGACGGAGAGCGGCAGCAGCTGCCGCGGGAAAGCGCACCTGCTTGACGAGATTCGCGTGGCCGAGCAGGCTCGTGCACGACATCTGGACGGCGGACTGGAAGAACATCCAGGTCACGAGCCCGGAGAGCACGAACAGCGGGTAGTGCTCGATCGAGACGGCTCGCAGCAGGATCGAGAAGAGCAGCCAGTAGCCGAGCATCAGCACGATCGGGTTGATGAGCGTCCACACCACGCCCGAGCAGCGAACCCCTGTACTTGACGCGCAGCTCGCGGCGGAAGAGGTTGAGAAAGAGGTCGCGGTAACGAAAAAGGTCGGCGTAGAGCTGCACGGCCTGCCAGTGTAGAGAGGTGCGAATCGTCGTCGACGTCACGCCCCTCTCTCACCGGCGCACCGGCGTCGGGAACTACATCAGGGGATCGCTGCGCGGCCTGGCCGAGGCTGCTGAGGGCCGGCACGAGCTGGTCGCGTTCGGCGTCGTCAGCATGCGGCGCGCGCGAGGACGTGGAGGCGGCGCTGGGCGACCTCGACGTCACGAAGCGCATCGTCGCGCTGCCGCCCTCGGCGCACCTCTGGCGAACGGCCTGGAGCCATGCCGGCTACCCGCCTGTGGAGCGGTTCGCGGGGCCGCTGGACGTCTTCCACTTCTCCGACTGGATGTACCCGGCCCAGCGGGACGGCGTGCGCTCGACTCTGATCCACGATCTCGTGCCGTTGCACTTCCCCGACCTGGTGCACCCTCGCACCCGGCGGCAGAACCTCGCCAAGTACAGGCACGCGGCGCGGACCTGCGACGTGATCGTGGTCAACAGCGAGTACACGGCGAACGACGTGGCCGAGCACCTGAAGTTCCCGCGCGAGCGCATCGTCGTCGCCCACCCCGGAGTGGACGAGCGTTTCACGCCAGAAGGCCCGCGCCACGAAGAGGAGGGCCCGTACGTGCTGATGCTCTCGCCGGGCGAGCCGCGCAAGAACTTCGATCGGCTCGCAGACGCGGTCGACCTCGTGCGCACCCGGCGGACCGAGCTGCAGCTGCTCGCGCCGGACTGGGCCGAGGAAGAGGAGTTGCCCGCGCTCTATCGCGGTGCGGCCGTCTTCGCCTATCCGTCGCTCTTCGAAGGGTTCGGCATGCCGATCATCGAGGCGATGGCGTGCGGAACGCCTGTCGTCGCGTCGTCACATGCGTCGCTGGACGAGGCGTGCGGGGACGCGGCCAGGCGTGCGGACCCGTTGAGCGCCGAGGGGATGGCGGCCGCGATCGAGGGCGCGCTCGTCGAGCGGCGGGCCTTGATCGACAAAGGCCTGGCGCACGCGCGGCGCTTCACATGGCGGGCGTGCGGCGAAGCCCATCTCGAAGGCTTCGAGAACCGCGGGGCGCAGGAGAGCCAACCTTAGAATGGTGCGGCCGTGAACGCCGCCGCCCCCATCAAGCCAGAGCTCGACGACTGGGACCGCCACTGGGACGACTACGCCGAGTCTGCGGCGCAGGAACCCCGCCCAGGCGTACCGGCGACGCCTCATTCTCCGCCTGCTCGCGGCCGACGGAGACGGACCGATGCGAATCCTCGACATCGGCTCGGGGACGGGCGATCTCGCTGCCGACATCCACGGCGCCTTCCCTTCGGCGGAGCTGCTGGGACTGGACGTCAGCGAGGCTGCGGTCGAGCACGCCGCACGCAAGGTCCCCACCGCGACCTTCCTTCAGCGCGATCTCATTCGTGAGGCCGGCGCCGACCCGAAGCACACGGGCTGGGCGACACACGCGGTGTGCTCGGAGGTGCTCGAGCACGTCGAGGATCCGGGCAGGCTGCTCGCGAACACCCGCCCCTACCTGGCTCCGGGCTGCCGCCTCGTCGTCACGGTCCCCGGAGGCCCGATGTCGGCGTTCGACCGCCACATCGGCCACCGGCAGCACTTCACCCCGAGTCCCTGCGGGCGGTGGTCGAGAAAGCCGGCTTCGACGTCGAGCACGCCGACGCGGCCGGATTCCCGTTCTTCAACGTCTACCGGCTCACCGTCCTCCTTCGCGGACAGCGACTCGTCGACGACGTGGCTCAGGGCGCCGGCTCCGCATCCGCGAGAGCCGTGATGAACGTGTTCGACAAGCTGTTTCGTCTCAACGTCGCCAGCTCGCCATGGGGATGGCAAGTGCTCGCGGCCGCACGCTTCCCCGGACCAACCTCCTGAGCTCCAGGACTGAAACCCTCGTCGTGCCCCGCGCGCTCGTTGTTCTGCGCGCCCTGCTCGCAATAACGATCGCTGGTGCGATTACCGCGCTCATCACGAGCCGCCTGCCGCGGTCGCTGGACGTGAGCACGGACGTGGTCGGTTATCCGATCGCTGCCAACTTCAACGTCAATCGGTACCTCTGGGTCTACGTGCTCTGGGTGGCGTTCTTCCCACCCGCTGCGCTGGCCATCGACCTCGGAGTGTCTCGGCTGACCCGCGACCGGTCGCCTCGTCCTACCTCGGCTCGAGAGCCCGGCCGGCTCCGGACCGACACGGCTTCGCCCTTCGACGGCTGGGCGGTCGCCGCGATCCGGACCGCCTTTGTCGGCCTGGTCCTGGGGCTCGAGGTCGCGATCGCTGCAGAACTGGATGGGGCCGACTTCCTCCTCGCGCTGCTCGGCATGCTGGTCCTCTACGGCGCCGTCGCGGGAGGAATCGCGGCATTGGCTGCCCCGCTCCGGGGCGCCGGCTGTCCCTTTTCGAGCGCCTCGCGGCCGTCAACATCTTCGCCTCTCCGCTCACGATCCTTGGGCTCTACGACGTTTCCGACGCGACGAAGATGCGCGTCCTCGACACCGGAAAGGTCTACGAGTACCCCTGGTTTCCGCTCTGGCTCGCGGCAACGCTCAGCGCGGTCCTGCTCGTAGTTGCGGTGATCGGAGCCCGTCGCGCCGTGAACGCCGGCCGGCTCCGCACGCTGGAGCGTCAGTTCCTGCTCCTGATTCCCGCAGCGGTCCTGCTCTTCCTCGTGCTCGAGGTTTCCCGGCGAGGTCGGGCCGATTGACTTCTTCCACGAAGGCGAGCCCCTCGCAGCCGGGCGGCTCACCGCTGAGGGGGCGTTCCCCTGGCGGGACTTGATGTTCATCCACGGTCTCCTCCATGACGTGCTCACACCGTTGATCGGCTTCGCGGTCTTCGAAGACACGCGCTGGGGAGGCGTCGCGGGGTCGCTCATGATCGTCTTCCCTGCCTACTGGCTCGGCCAGTACTTCCTGTCCGTCTACCTCTTCGGGCGAAACGTGCTCTTCTTGCTGGGCACCCAGCTCGCCGTCGTGCTGGGACTGATCCGCGACGTCCACATTCGTTTCGCGCTGATGCCGTTCGCGCTCCTGCTCCTGGCGGCGGTTCTCAGAAAGCCGACCTGGCCGAGGACGGGTGCTCTCGCGCTGGTGCTGGCAGCACAAGCCGTGACTCGCCTGAGACGACGATCGTCATTCCCGCCTGCCTCGCCGTACTCGGCCTCTACGAGCTCTCGTCGTACGACCGGAGTCTCGCGTTCCGCTGAACTTCAGGCGGACGCTGCAGACGATGGCCGCGGGAGTGCTCTCCTTCTGGCTGCCTGTTCTGCGTTGTTCTTCGCCCGTCCCTGGGCGACGCCTTCGACGACTTTTTTTCTCTTCTTCTACCGCACGTTCGCCTCCGAGCACACGCCTGACAGGCGGAGGATCACCGCTCGCCTGGCTCCGACGGACAGGGGTTCCAGGTTCGCGGCGATCTCGCCCGTGGGTGCTCGTGATCACTCGCCATCTGTGTTCTTCGCGACCGACACTGGCGCGTGCGATAGGCGGCCCGCGGATCGACGACTGGGTGATGGACAGGCCGTGGCCGATCACCGTCGACGCTCTACTACCCGAAGTTCCTCGGCACGGGCGGACGCAGCCACGTAGTACCAGGCCTCATCGCAGTCGCCGGACCCCCCCTCTCCTTTGCCAGCTTACGCCCCATCTACCGCCGTCTTCGCAGCCTCCCCTCGAAGAGCACATACAGAGACGCGGGGGTTGTGGGTGCCGTTTTTCGCTATTCGATCACCCCGCCCGCCGCGCTCGTGATCGTCGCCCTGGGGTCGCCCGTCTCGGTCCTGGACACCGCTCCAGGCCGATACACGGTTTGGCCGTGATGTCAGCAGAGGCGCACCTCGAGCCGAGTTCGGGATCTCGGCTATCTCACAGCCCGAGGGGCGACCTACGAACCCATCGCGACGTCGAGAGCAGACCTCACGCAAATCTTCGATGCCTATCTGGAGCCGCGCGATTCCGTGTTCGACTTCTCGAACAACCCCGGGCTCTTCCGGTACCTGCTCGACCGAGCCGGGCACTCGGTACTTCCACGTCAGCATGGCGATCCGGCAGGCACGCAGGCCGACCTCATCCGCGCAGCTGAACGGCGGACAGCCGAAGCTGGCCGTCTTCTCGAGCGACCCTTTCTCGGGCTTCCTTCATGGGACGGGATCGCGAACGCGGTTCGCCACTACGACGTCAGCGAATACATGCTCGACCACTATCGCCCGTTGCTGTATTCCCACGGCTACGTCTTCATGGCACGTAACGGACGGACGCCAAGCCTGCGGCTGAGGTCGCCAAGCTCGCGGAAAGCCGGCGACGAAGGAGCTCTATTTCAAGGCACTCCCGTGGACTGGGGATACGCGCCCAACTTCCTCTCCACCCGCCCGGGGGACCGCGAGAGTCCGACGCGGTGGAGCTCGTTGCCGGCCGACGCACGGTGTCATCGTGGCCACCGGCTGGGCCACCGACCTCGAAGCGACGAGGCTGCTCTCGAGGTCGTCGCGGCCATCGGGTCATTCGTCATCGGGCACACGACACCGTCGAGCGAGCATCCCGGACGGATCGCACGGTACACTCCAGAATCAGCGCTTCCTTCGGGTCCAGCTTCACGATGCTTCTTCCTCGGTGGGCAATTCCAGCTCGAAGTCGTTCGCTTCTACGCCTTGACGAGGTCCCAGAACGGCCAGAGAGCTCATCTACGGGCCCACCTCAGGGCTCGTCCCGACCACACGGATACCGCGCGCGGATCGCGTTTCGCGGGCCGGAGCTTCCGGGCCGTTCCCGGCGGGATCCACGGCTGGGCGGAGGCGACGATCGCGGAGAAACGGACCTGCGAGCTCGAGCTTCGCCAGGGTGCGACCCACGCGATTACGACTGGCTGGAGATCCAGGACTCGCACGGGTTCCTGAATGACACGATCGGGATCACCGACAACCGGGGCGACCCGAAGCGGACGATCTCGTTCAAGACGCTCGATCACGGCCAGGAAGTCGGTGCGCGTCCAGGTCGGAGCGTGTAGCCAGTGGCAAGGGCTCCGCGGGCCGCTCTACCTCGAGAGCGTGCGCGGCCAGGAGATCAGCGGCGTCCGGCTCATCCGTGAGCGTAGCGCGGGGCGCTCGCCGCGGTCCACAGCGAGTAGCCGGCGGCCTGGCCGTCGTCGTGGAACATCTTCACGGTGTCGAGCGAGAACTCGTCGAGGTCCTTGCCCGAGCAGCGCGAGCTTCTTCAGCACGTCGTGCGTGACGGTGATGATGTGGCAGCCGATCGCGTCGGCCTGGACGATGTTCAGCAGCTCGCGCGGGCTCGCCCAGATCAGCTCGCAGCTGCGGGTGCGTCGCGGATGCACGTCGCAGCGACGCCGCCATGATCGGGACCGGGTCGCGCCCGGTGTCGGCGATCCGGCCGGCGAAGACCGAGACGAAGCCGGCGGCGCCGTCGGCGAGCCGCTCGGCCGACCTCGGCGACCTGCTCGAGCGGTCATCAGCGCGGTGACGTTCAGCTTCACGCCGTGCCTGCCAGATCGGCGCACGAGGTCGTCGCGAAGGCTCGCCCTGCGTGTTGGTGACCGGGATCTTCACGTAGACGTTGTCGCCCCACGCGCGATCGCTCGAGCCTGGCGCTCCATCTCGGCGAGTCGTCGGAGAACACCTCGAACGAGATCGGCCGGTCCGGGACGACGCTCGAGCACCTCGCGGCGAACGCCTCGTAGTCCTCGACCCCGGCCTTGCGCATCAGCGTCGGGTTGGTGGTGAAGCCCGCGATCAGCGGGTTGGCGCAGAGCTCCGCGATCGCCGTCGCGATCGGCGCCGTCGGCGAAGATCTTGACGCGCAGGTCGCTGGATCGCGTCGGTCACGGTCTCGGTCATCGCGGGTCGGTCTCGTCCCGATGAATCCACGCGCGCCGCCTCCCGAGATTCCTCGACGGTCAGCATCGGGCTCGACGCGCAGCCGCTCATCGTAGCCACGGTCGACGAACACCGTGCGGCAGCCGGCCGCGGCGTCCCGCCTCGACGTCGCGCCAGCGGTCGCCGACCATGAAGCTGGCGCCGAGATCGACTCCCAGCCGCGCCGCCGCGCTCGAGCAGCATCCCGGGCTTGGCTTGCGGCAGTCGCAGCCGTCGGCGTCGTCGTGCGGGCAGACGACGACCTCGTCGAGCGGCAGAGCTCCGCGCAGGCGCGTCGTTGATCGCGTCGACCGTCGTCGGGCGTCGAGGTCCCGCGGGCGATCTCGGGCTGGTTCGTGACGCACGACGAGGACGAAGCCGGCCGTCTGCCGAGCGCTCGCAGGCGCCTCGACGCCGGGCAGCGAGCTCGAGCTCCTCGACGGCTCGGCGCCGAGTGCGGGCGCCCGTCGACGCACGGAGCGCGGATCAGCGACGCCGTCGCGGTCGAGGAACACGGCGCGCGCGTCAGGCTCACAGCCGTCCGTGCGCGAGCGTCCTCGACGAGCATCGCGCGCATCGACTCGCGCAGCGCCTCGCGCGACGCCGCGTCGGCTCGCCAGCCGAGCGCCGCGGATGCGCTCGGTGGCGAGGCGCACGACCGGCACGTCGCCCTTCCAGCCGCGGTCGCCGCCGGTGTACTCGTACTCGACGTCGCCGGGTCGAGGCCGAGGCACTCGATCGCCAGCTCGGCGATCTCGCGCGACGGTGATGTAGTCGCCGGTGGCGACGTTGTAGACGCGCGAACGGCCGCGGTCCGCCGCGTGCGCCGCGCAGCACCGCGTCGACCACGTCGTCGACGTGGATGTACGACTTGCTCTGCGTCCCGTCGCCGAGGATCGCGAGCCGGGTCGGGTCGGCGAGCAGCGGCGCACGAAGTCGAAGCCCGACGCCGTGGGTCTGGCGCGGGCCGACGACGTTGCCGAAGCGGAAGGCGCGGCCCGGCAGGCCGAACATGTAGGCAGTAGGCGCGATCAGCGCCTCGCCGGCGAGCTTGCTGGCGCCGTAGGTCGAGACCGGGACGAGCGGCCCGTGGTCCTCGTCGGCCTCGAGCTCGCCGAGGTCGCCGTAGACGCCGCTGCCCGACGCGTAGAGCGATCCGCGCGGACGCCGGTGCGGCGCATCGCCTCGACGACGTGGTGGGTGAGCAGCGTGCCCTCGTCGAAGTCGATCGCCGGCTCGGTCATCGCGCGGGCGATGTCGGGGTTGGAGGCGAGGTGGATGACGCGTCGTGGCCCGCCATCGCGTCGGTCGAGCGCGTCGAGGTCCTTGACGTCGCCGCGCGACCACGGCAGGCGCGTCGTCGCCGGCGGCTCGCGAGGTGCCAGCTCGCGCCCGGAGGAGAAGTTGTCGTAGACGCGTGACCCGCTCGGCGCCGGCGTCGGCGAGCAGGCGGTCGACGAAGTGGCTGCCGATGAAGCCCGGCGCCGCCGACGACGAACGAGCCGTGTCGCCGTGCGTCGCTCAGCGCAGCGACTCCCACTTCGTCGCCGCGGCCTGCAGCGCCGGATGGCTCACGAGCAGGTGCCAGACGACGGCGCACAGCCCCTCGGTGTGCGGCGTCACGCGCTCGGCGCTCAGCGGCGGGATGACGACGCACGCGTCGGCGACCTGCGCGGTGTAGCCGCCGTCGCGGCCGACGATCGCCGAAGACGCCGGCGCCGGCCTCGCGCGCGCCAGCTCGAGCGCCGCGCACGAGGTTCGGCGAGATGTTCGCGCTCGACGTCGCCGCCGCCGACCGAGAAGACCAGCACGGCGTCGCCGGCGCCGAGGCGCGAGCCCTCGAGCCACGCCGAGAACGCCGTCTCCCAGCCTTCGTCGTTGGTCCGGGCGGTCAGCTCGGAGACGTTGTCGGTCGGCGCGTAGGCCTCGAGCCGCAGAGCTTGCGGAAGTCGTTGACCGCGTGGCTGCGTGGCCGGCCGAGCCGCCGACGCCGAGCACGAACAGCCGCCCGCCGCCGTCGCGCACCGCGGCGAGCCCGCGGCGACCGCGCTCGACGGCGTCGCGGTCGAGCGCGCCGACGATCTCGGCGCGTCTCGGCGAGGTACGTCGTCGGCGAAGCGAGCGTCATGCGTCTCGTCGGCGACCCGGCAGACGGCGAAGGTGTTCAGGCCGAACTTGTGGCGATGGCACCGGATCTCGCTCGGGCGGAAGCCGGCCGCGACCAGCAGCGGCCAGAGGTCGCGCGGGTCGTAGTAGCGCTTGTGGTCGTCCATCTCCTCGGCCGGGCTCAGGCCGAGGCGGAACGCCGAGAGCTCGAGGGAGCGCTTGCCGCGCCACGACGGCACGTTGACGAGCAGACGCCGCCGGGCGCGAGCACCCGGCGGAACTCGCGCGAGCGCGGCCAGCGGCTCCGCAGAGGTGCTCGAGCACCGAGAGGCACAGCACGACGTCGAGCGACCCGTCCGGCCAGCTCCGGCAGCACCTCCGGGAGCGGCCCTCGATCGCCGTCACCTTGCGGGTGCGCCTTCGAGGTCGTGGGCGAGCGCGACGTCGACGAGGACACGCCGACGCGACCTCGTCGAGCGAGCGATGCGCGCGAAGCGTGCCTCGTAGCCGCAGCCGAAGTCGCCGAGGCGCTTCGCCGTCGAAGCTGCCCGTCGGCGCCGAACGGCGCGCGCGCGAAGCCAGACGCCGAAGCGGTCGACCGGCGACGGTGAGCGGTCCTGGCCGAAGGACGTGTCGGACGCGCTCAGACCGGCGTCATGCTCCGCGTCTCGGCCGCTCGACGCGAGCGCCGCGCGCGTGCAGGATCAGCGTGAAGACGAACGTCGTGAAGCCGAGCGATCATCGCAGCAGTCGCGCCGATGCACCGCGAGGTGGTTGCACCGCGGCCGGGCTCGCCGGCAGCGCGAGGCCCGCTCGCGCACGTAGTCGACCACGAGCGGCACGATCGAGCGCGATGCCCGAGCACGAACGCCGACGCGCTGAGCGCGACCGTGCGGTTGTAGGGGAACAGCGCGCAGTCCAGCGCGCCGTCGCCGCCCCGGTGTAGTCGTAGAGCACCTGGGCGATGCAGCCGAGGATAGACGTCCTGAGGCCGACCACGGTGAGCGTCACGCCCGAGCGAGCATCCAGTACAGCGAGAGCGTCACGGGGCCGATCGTCGACCGGCGCCGAAGCTGAGCGGCAGCGTGAGCAGCAGGCCGAGCGCGAGCAGCACGAGCCCGGGCTTGCAGCACGAAGAAGTCGGCGCCGTAGACGAACATCGCGCGCAGGTTGATCCACGCCGCCTTCCACGGCGAGAACCAGCCCGCGCGCTTGTGGTGGCTGAGCCGGCCCTCCTGGTCCTTCAGGAAGCGGACCGGGCACCTCGGCCGTGCGCAGCTCCATGTGCACCGACTTCAGCACCATCTCCGACGCGTACTCCCACGACTGCGACTGCAGGTCCATGCGCTCGAGCGCGTCGCGGGTGATCCCGCGCATGCCGCAGTGGATGTCGGAGAACTGGCTCGAGTAGAGCCGGTTGAGGATCCAGGTCGTCACCGGCGTGCCGAGGTACTGGTGCAGGAACGGCATCGCCCCGGCTCGATCGAGCCCTCGCCAGCGCGAGCCCATGACGAACTCGTAGCCCTCGCGGAAGCTTCTCGACGAACGGCGCGAGCTCGCGGAAGTCGTAGGTGCAGTCGGCGTCGCCCATGAGGATCCACGCGCCGCGGATGTAGGGCAGCGCGTCGATGTAGGCGCGGCCGAGGCCCCGCTTGGGCACCTTGCAGCACGCGCGCGCCGTCGGCGAGCGCGATCTCGGCGGTCGGTCGGTCGAGCTGTCGACGATCAGGATCTCGCCGGCGACGCCGGCCTCGGCGAGCCCCTCGCTTGCACCAGTCCACGAACTCGCCGATCGTCAGCTCCTCGTTGAGCGCGGGATCACGATCGAGAGCTCGGGCTCGGCGACGTCGTCCTCGGGCACGAGCAGCGGTCACATCACCGGGGCGCGGTTCCCGTCCCGAGCGGCGTTCGAGATGGAAGCGTCGTTCGGCATTCCCAGAGTCGCGCGGCACGGTACCACGCACCGCTGAAATTACGACCAACGCCTGCCGGTCGCTATCTTCCGCGGCTCGTCGCCGTGCTGATCACCCGTACGCCGCTGCGGATCTCGATCGGCGGCGGCGGCACCGACCTGCCGTCGTACTACCGCGCGTCACGGCGGGTTCGTGCTTCTCCGCGGCGATCGACAAGTACATCTACATCGCGATCAACCGCACGTTCACCGACGACTACTTCCTCAAGTACTCCGCGCTCGAGCGCGTCGACGACGCTCGACGAGATCGAGCACCCGATCATCCGCGAGGCGCTGCAGCTGCATCGCCTCGGGCCGGCGCTCGAGATCGTCAGCGTCGCCGACATCCCGGCCGGCACCGGCCTCGGCTCGTCGGGCGCGTTCACGGTCGGCCTGCTGCGCGCGCTCTACGCCTTCAAGCGCGAGCACGTCACGCCGGCGAGCTGGCCGAGGAGGCCGCGCACATCGAGATCGACCTGCTCGGCGAGCCGGTCGGCAAGCAGGATCAGTACATCGCCGCGTTCGGCGGCCTCACCTGCTTCGAGTTCCACAGGACGGCACGGTCGACGTCGTCGCCGCTCGCGATCTCGACGCAGACGCTGCACGACCTCGAGGAGCACCTGCTGCTGTTCTTCACCGGGCTACTCGCGCGAGCGCCGCGAGATCCTCGACGACCAGAAGGCGCAGTCCGAGCACGGCGACGCAGGCGATGCTCGAGAACCTCGACCACATCGAGGAGCTCGGGCGAGCGAGATCCGAGACGCGCTCGAGGCGCGGCGACACGCAGCGCTTCGGCGAGCTGATGCACGAGCACTGGCTGCACAAGCGGGAGCGCTCGCACGGGATGTCGAACGACGACGATCGACCGCTGGTACGAGGCCGGCATGGCGAACGGCGCGCTCGGCGGCAAGCTCGTCGGCGCCGGCGGCGGCGGGTTCCTGCTCTTCTACGCCGAGGATCCGCGCGCCGTTGCGCGCGGCGATGGCGCGAGGAGGGGCTGGCCGAGGTCCGGTTCAGCTTCGACTTCGACGGCTCGACCGTGCTCGTCCGCGACTGACGATGACCGATGCAGTGCGTGATTCTCGCCGGCGGCCGGGGACGCGGATGCGGCCGGTCGACCGGGAGATCCCGAAGGCGCTGATCCCCGTCGCGGGCGGCCCTTCGCCGACCATCAGCTCGAGTGGCTCGCCGCCGCGGGGTCGAGCGAGGTCGTTCTCTGCATCGGCTACGGGGCGACCTTGCAGGTCACGTCGGCGACGGCGCGCCGGTGGCTGGAGTCGCTTCGTCGACGAGGGAGACGACCTGCGAGGAACCGCCGGTGCACTGCGCTTGGCGCTCGACCAGGGCGTGCTCGGCGATGCTTTCGGCGTCCTCTACGGCGACTCGTACCTTCGATCGAGCTCCGGCCCGTTGGGCCGCTTTCGCCCAGCGGGCGCCGGACTGATGTGCTCTATCGCAACGATGCCGATGGGACGTCTCGAACGCCGCTTCGCGACGGGCGCATCGTGCTCTACGACAAGGCCGGCCGGATCCGGCCGGCCTGCTCGCTGGATCGACTACGGCCTCTCGGTGCTCACCGCGAACGTGATCGCCGAACGCGTGCCGCGGGCGAGGTGACCGACCTGGCCGAGCTCTACCACGATCTCAGTGTCGGGGGGCAGCTCGCCGGGTTCGAGGTCGGCGAGCGCTTTTCTCGAGGTCGGATCCCCGGCCGGGCTCGCCGAGCTCGAGGGCTACATGGCGTCGAGCCGGTGAGCCTCAGCCGAGGGCGGCCTCGACCACACGCTCCGGAAGCGCTCGGGATCGCCGTACTCGCGCAGCGCGTAGTCGCGTCCCTGGCTTCCGAGGGTTCGGCCGATCCCGTCGGTCGCCAGCCGGCCGATCGCCAGCTCGAGCTCGTCGTAGTTCCGATACCAGAGACCGCCATTGCCCGCCTGGGCGTGCTCTCGCGCCGCCCCTCCGTCGGCGCGAGCGAGAACCGGGACTCCGTAGAGAAACGCTTCGAGAACGTCGCGGCCGAGGCTGCGCTGGGGCTAGGGATCGAGGACCGCAGAGCGCCCTGCTCACCCAGCGCCAGAGGTCGGCCCTCAGCTCGGTGCCGTACGCCGTGACTCGTCCGGCCCGCCCGAGCAGCTCGTGTCTCCGGCCGGCGAAGACG
>CAWKBW010000012.1:0-150047 GCA_963847955.1 uncultured Actinomycetes bacterium | reverse complement strand
CGACGTTCTCGTAGCGCTCACGGAGGTAGCCGACGATCCGGCCCTGCTCCTGCATCTGCCGCTCGCGGCGGAAGACGCCGAAGTTCTCGTGCATCGTCTGGGCGAGCTCGTCGCGGATCTTCCAGGGACGCTCGCCGTCTTCCCGGTCGAGGAGCGTCTTGAGCTCGCGCTCGGCGTCGGACTCGACGCCCGGCGGGACGGTCACCGTCGTGTGCGTCAGAGCCCAGTCTGCGGCGGCGCGGCCGGCGCGCTTGCCGTACGTGATCGTCTCCATCAACGCGTTGCCGCCGAGACGGTTGGCGCCGTGCACAGAGACGCACGCGCACTCGCCGGCCGCGTAGAGCGCCTCGAGCTCCGTCTTGCCGTCGACATCCGTATCGACGCCACCCATGTGGTAGTGGGCGCCGGGCCGGACCGGGATCGGCTCGTAGATCGGATCGATGAGCGCGTACGTCATCGCCAGCTCGCGTGTGCCGTGCAGGCGCTCGACGATCTTCTCGGCGCCCAGGTGGCGCAGGTCGAGGAGGACGCTCCCGTCGATGCCGCGACCCTCGTCGATCTCCGTCTGCTCGGCGCGCGAGATGACGTCTCGGCTCGCCAGCTCCATCGCGTTCGGCGCGTAGTCCTTGAGGAAGCGCTCGCCCTCGGCATTGATCAGGTACGCGCCCTCCCCGCGGCAGCCCTCGGTGATCAGGATCCCCGTCGGCGAGAGCGTCGTCGGGTGGAACTGCATCATCTCCATGTCCTTCAGAGGCACGCCGACGCGGAGTGCGAGCGCCATCCCGTCGCCCGTGCACGCATACGCGTTCGTCGACCCTTTGTAGAGCCGGCCGGCACCGCCGGTGGCGAGGATCACCGTCTTCGCGCCGATCGTCTTCAGCCCGCCGTTCAGGAGGTCCCAGGCGATGACGCCCTGGCAGCGGTCGTCGTCGACGACGAGCTTCCAGGCGAAGAGCTCCTCGTAGCGCGAAGATGTCGCGCTTCATCACCTGCTCGTAGAGGACGTGGATCAGCACGTGGCCCGTGATGTCCGCCGCGTAGGCGGTGCGCGGCTCACCGGCCGCGCCGAATGGTCGCTGCGCGATCCGTCCGTCCTCGGTGCGCGAGAAGACCGCGCCCCAGTGCTCGAGCTGGTAGACGTCGTCCGGCGCCTCGTTGCAGAGGATCTCGATCGCGTCCTGGTCACCGAGGTAGTCCGAGCCCTTGACCGTGTCGTAGGCGTGCTTCTCGGGGTCGTCCTCCGACGCATTCCCCAGAGCGGCGTTGATCCCGCCCTCGGCCGCACCGGAGTGGCTGCGCACCGGGTGGATCTTCGAGAGGAGAGCGACGTCGGCGCCCTGATCGTGCGCCTCGATGGCCGCGCGCATGCCCGCGCAGCCGGCGCCTACGACGAGCACGTCGTGCGTCGCTTCCACTAGAGTAGGACGCTATACGAAAGCGCAGCGCCCGCCTCGCCTCGTAACGAAACGAATCGCACCGCGCCGACTCCGCCGTCGCGGCGGATGCTGTGAGCCGCTCACGTCAGGTTCAGGCGCGACGCCTTCGTGCGCCGGAACCGGCATCGAGACAGACCGCTTGCCCACGGTAGCCCGCGGGCGGACCGCCGACCGACAAGCGCCGTCGGAGCTCGCTGGCCGTCGCGAGGTCTCGCCTTCAGGCGCGCGGCGCGACGCGGCATCGCTCGACCGCTCGGCGACGAGCGCTGCGCCGAAACCGGCGCCGTTCCGGCGGTCACGTTGTCCGGGCGGTTCGATCCCCGGACGGTGAGACGCGCGGTTGCTCGGACCGACACACCCGCGGTCCGCGCGACCAGCGGAGCAGACGGCGGCTCCGTCCCGGCTCCATTCTCCTTCGTCGACGCTCAGCTCGACGCCGAGGTACGGGCGCGTCGAGGATCATCGGCGGCTTGACGCTCAGCGGAGGGGCTCGGCGCGACGATCCCTGTCTGCATCCGACTCGGCCGTCGCGGCGCCAGCGGCGTTTGACGCTGTCACGAGCACCTTCAACCGAGTAGGCGACGTCGGAGCTCGTGACGACATAGGTCGCACCGTTCGCTCCGGAGATCGGCTGGCAGCCGCTCGTGCACGCCGTCCACTGGTAACCGAAGGTAAGGGCGGCGTTCCGCCCCACTCGCCCTGGGTGGCGCTCAGTTGGCGCCGTCGATCGGCGTCCCAGCAATCGACGGCGGCCCATGGTTGACCGGAGCGAGGATCGTCCGGCTCCAACGGAGCGTGAGGTCGCCCCAGTCGCCGTAGGCACCGTCGACGGCGATCCGGTACTCCTGCCCGGCCGTGGCGGTGAACGACACCCGTGCGCCGTACTCGTCCGGACAGTCGTTGTCGTCCTGCGTGATCCGCGTCAGCCCATCGACGCCCGAACCCGTGTAGACCGCCACCATCGTGTCGAAGGAGCTGTCGCAGAGCTCGAACGTGGCCGGCCCGCTCGAAGGGGCCGTCCAGCGGTACCAGACCGAGGCTTACCCGCTAAGGGAACCGTGCTCGAGCTCCCCAGCCTCCGAGGTTCGCGTATCGGTTGTCGCCGCTGACTGTTCCGCTGTCGCCTGGAGCTCGTCGGCCGCAGGAAGTCGTCGTTCGCACGGCCCGAGGCCCCAGCCGAGCTCGAGGTAGCCCGTCGGCGCCGTCCTCGCCGTCGACGGCGATCTTGTACGGGACTCCGGCGACGTCGCCTGAAGTCGCCGGCTCTGTTCGCCGCAACCGTCGTCGTCTGCCGCGACCTCTTGGAGCTGGCCGACGTTGGTCGCCCGTGTACACGCGAGCAGCGTGTCGAACTCGCGCGCAGCAGAGGCTCAACGTCGCCAGACCGCATGTTCGGCGCCGTCCACGCTGTACCAGATCGAGGCGCCGCCGGGGTTCGCCGGCGTGGTTCGGCTCACCAGGCTCCTTCGTCGCTTCGCTGTTGTCGCCGTCGAGCCACCCGTAGCGATCGGTGAGCGCCTCGGCGTTGCGCGAAGTTGTCGTTCGATGGAGGCGTGGCGAAGGCCGCCGCGGGGACAGAGCCCCACGACGAGCGCGACGACCGCACTGCACGATCGAGACCAGCTCCGGCCTCGTGTGCGTTTGACGATGGTCATTTCTTGCTCCTCTCCGTTGATCGACGGGCCGTGGCGACGCGGCGGCTTGCGACCGCCAGCGCGGCTCGCAGCCCTCGGCTCGGAAGTCGTCGACGAGCGCCAGGTATCGCTCGGCTTCGCAGACCACATCGCCCGCGCAGCCGGGCTGAACGACGCCCGCTCACGCTCTTTCCGCCGTCTGTGGCCCTCTGCATGCGATCGAGCCTGCGCCCCGCCGCTCATACGGCTCTCACACACGGCTCACGCGCGCCACTAGGAACAACTGTCAAGCAGTGGTAGAACGGACCCAAATGCATGCGCTGCAGCTCGGGGTTCTCGGGCCGCTCCAGATCTCGGTAGCGGGGCGGGTGTCGAGCTACGCCGGGCCAAGCAGCGTTCCCTCCTGGCGCTCCTGCTGCTCAACGTGGGCGAGATCGTGTCCACCGACCGCCTCGTCGAGGAGCTTTGGGCAGGACGAGCCACCGAAGACGGCCGTCGGCTCCCTCCAGAACCTGGTTTCCGAGCTGCGCAAGGCGCTTGGGGCCAGACGTTCTCCACACGCGCGCGCCGGGTTACGTGCTCGACGTCGATCCCGAGCTCGTCGACGTGCACCGCTTCCAGCGCCTCGTCGCTCGAGCAGGCGAGACCAAGGACGCCGAGCTCCGTGCAACGCAGTTGCGCGAGGCGCTGGCGTTGTGGCGAGGGCCTCCGCTCGCGGATCTTGCGCTCGAGCCCTTCGCGCAAGTCGAGATCGCTCGCCTCGAGGAGTGGCGAACCGCCGCGCGCGAGGATCTGATCTACGCCGAGCTCGAGGTGGGACGCCATTCACAGCTGGTCGGCGAGCTCGAGGCGCTGGTCGCCGAGCATCCGCTGCGGGAAAGGCTGCGCGGTCAGCTGATGCTCGCCCTGTACCGCTCAGGCCGGCAGGCCGAGGCGCTGGAGGCCTACAGAGAGGCGCGCGAGACGCTCGTCGAACAGCTCGGTATCGAGCCGTCGCCGGAGCTACAGCGGCTCGAGCAGGCGATCTTGCGCCACGATCGGGAGCTCGAGCTCTCGTCGCAGCCGGAAGTCGCGACCGTTCCGCAGCCCGAGCCGCTGGATCGCAGGAAGACCGTCACGATCCTCTTCACAGACATCGTCGATTCCACCAGCCTTGGCGCTCGGCTCGACCCCGAGGTCATGCGCAGCGTGATGCGCCGCTACTACGACACGGTGCGCACGATCGTGGAGCGCCACGGCGGCACGCTCGAGAAGTTCATCGGAGACGCGGCGATGGCGGTCTTCGGAATCCCGCAGCTACACGAGGACGACGCGCTCCGCGCGGTGCGAGCGGCGGGCGAGCTGCGCGAAGCCCTCGCCGGGCTGAACGCCGACCTCGGACGAGACCATCAGCTCACCATCCAGATCCGCACGGCGATCAACACCGGCGAAGTGATCGCCGCCGATACCGCCTCCGGCCAGCAGTTCGCAGCCGGGGGCGCAGTCAACGTCGCCATGCGGCTTCAGCAGTCGGCTCTCCCGGGCGAGACGCTGCTCGGCCCGGCCACGGAACGACTCGTGCGGGACGCCGTAACGACCGAGCCGGTCGAGTCTGTGGACCTCGGCGGCTCGCTCGGCCGCGGGGCAGGCCTTCCGCCTCGTGGAGCTTGTAGACCAGGCCCTCCTGCAACGCCCGCCCCGCGCCCCGCTGATCGGCAGAACGGAGGAGCTCGCAACGCTGCGGAGTGCATTCGACCGGGTCTGCGCGGAACGTCGAAGCGACGTGCTCACCATCCTCGGCGAGGCCGGTATCGGCAAGACGCGGCTCGCCGGCGAGCTGGTGTCGGCGCTTGGCTCCGAGGCGACCGCGCTCTATCGGACGCTGCGTCTCCTACGGGGAGGGGGCCACCTACTTGCCGCTGACGGAGATCGTCCGCCAGGCGGTGCCGAAGCGGCCACGCGAGACGATCGCTTCCCTGCTCGCGGGCGAAGAAGACGCGCAGCTCGTCGCACAGCGAGTGACCGAGCTCACCGGTGAAGCGGAAGGCACAGCCTCGACGGGCGAAGCTTTCTGGGCGGTTCGCCGGCTGTTCGAGGGGCTGGCGCGCCGGCAACCGCTACTCGTCGTGCTCGAAGACATCCACTGGGCGGAGCCGACGCTGCTCGAGCTGATCGAGTACCTCGGGACGTGGATCTCGGAGGCGCCGGTGCTCGTGCTCTGTCTGGCGCGGCCGGAGCTCCTGGAGAAGCGGCCCGGCTGGGGCGCCCAGGGAGAGACGATCCTCCTCGACCCGCTCTCGGACGACGACGCCCACCTACTGGTCGGCGAGTTGGCGGGCGCAATCGGGGTTTCCGACGAGGTCCGCTCGCGCATCGTCGAGGCAGCCGAAGGGAACGCGCTCTTCGTCGAGCAGCTGCACGCCTATGTGACCGAGGTCGGCGCCGAGGAGCTCGAGTCGGTCCCGCCGTCGATCGAGGCGCTGCTCGCCAGCCGGCTCGACCGTCTCGAGCCTTCCGAGCGAACGCTGCTCGAGCGGGCGGCAATCGTCGGCAAGGACTTCCGCCGGGCCGCTGTTCTCCATCTCTCACCGCCGGAGGAGCTCGCGGGCCTCGACAGCGGTTTCAGGGCGCTCGAGCACAAGGGCCTCGTCCACGCCGTGCGCCCGACGGCACTCGAGGAGGAGACACTGCGGTTCCACCACGTGCTCATCCGCGACGTCGCATACGCCGGGGTCACGAAAGAGCTGCGGGCAGACCTCCACGAGCGCCACGCGGCCTGGCTCGACCAACGGAGCGAGAGCGACGAGCTCATCGGGTACCACTTCGAGCAGGCACACCGCTATCTGGCAGAGCTCCGCCCCGGCGATGCAGCCGTTCCGCAGCTTGCCGTCTGAGCAGGCGACGAAGCTTGCGGCCGCGGGAATCCGCGCGTGGAAGCGTGCGGACACATCTGCGACCGTCAATCTTCTGGGCCGAGCCGTAGCACTCTTGCCGGCCGAGAGCGACGACCGAGCCGAGCTTCTCTGCGAGCTCGGGATCGCGCAACGGTGGCTGGGCGACTTCCAGGGCGCGGAGACGACCCTCACCCAGGCAATCGACGCCGCCTCGGCGATGCGTGACCGCCGCGTCGAGCTTCGGTCGCGTATCGAGCTGGCCCACGCCCACCTGTTCAGCGAGTCGGAGCCGAGTGCGGACACGCTGCTCGAGCTCGCCGAGAAGGCGATCCCGATCTTCGAGGAGCTCGGTGACGACCGAGCGCTCGGGCGCACATGGCGACACGTGGGCTTCATCCGAGGCGGGATGCAGGGGCGACTCGCCGACTGGCAGGAGGCGGCCGAGCGCGCGCTCATCCATTACCGCCGCTCGGGCTGGTCGGCTTCCGGATGCCTGGCCGAGCTCGCCGCGACCCTGTTCTACGGCCCGACGCCGTGTTCCGGAGGCAGAGCGACGCTGCGAAGAGCTCCTCCGTGAGGCAACGGACCGCTCGGGGAGAGCAAACGTGCTGTCCTTCATGGCGGGCCTAAGGCCCTTGGCGGAGGCCTCGACGAAGGGCGGCGCCTCGTCCGCGAGGCGGCCGCGACGTACGAAGAGATCGGCGAGGTCTATGCGCTTGCGAACAACAGCGGCCGGGTGCTCAGCCGAATCGAGATGCTCGCCGGCGATGCCGCGGCGGCCGAGCGCGCTTCACGCCGGTGCTGCGAGACGTTCGAACGCGTTCGCGACCTCGCGGCGCTGTCGAGCCAGAGCGCAGAGCTGGCCGACGCCCTCTATGCGCAGGCTCGCTACGAGGAGGCGGACAGCTGGCTCCAGCTCGCCGAGAAATCAGCGCCGCGCGACGACCTGAACGCTCAGTATTCGTGGCGGCGGGTGAAGGCGAAGCTGCTCGCCCGCACCGATTCTCCAGGCCAGGGTGAAGAGCTCGCGGGCGAGGCGGCACGGCTTGCAGGCGAGACGGACGCGCTCAACGATCATGCCGCGGTGCTGCTCGACCTGGCCGAGGTGCTGCGCCTCGCCGACCGGCCAGGAGAGGCGGCGGCGCAGCGTGGAGCAAGCGATGGATCTGTTCGAGCGCAAGGGCAATGTCGTCGCCACGATTGCTGCACGGTCGCTGCTCGACGAGCTCTCCGTGGCCTGATCGACCCCAACCACACGGAAAGCCCCGAAACGGGGCTCTCCATGTGTTTGCCTTGGTCTGACGGGGATCAGGGGCCTCCCCCGCCGCCGCCGAGATTCGCTGCGACCATTGCCGCCGCGATTGCCGAGAGATAGATGAAGAGCTTCGTTGCCATTGCGCACCTCCTTTCTCGAGACCACGCTCGAGCGGAGGGCCAACGGCGACGTCACGGCGGACTCACCGGCCGCTAACGGCGGCAGTTACTGGGGTTCGTCTAAGCCCAGCGGGGGTAACATTTCGCGTTCCCGACGAAGGAGCGACCGTTGGCGAAGATGCTGTTCCGCCCGCCCAAGGCCGCGCGGGTGATCGACAACCCGAGCCCCGAGGAAGTCAAGGAGCTCGCAGTCAAGATGCCCAATGCGCGCCCGACGGCGTACGGCAACCTCAACGTGACCGACCGAGGTCGCCTCGCGCTCGAAGCGCTCGACGTTCCTCGTCACGGACGACCCCGACGGGCAGAACCAGTCGATCACGCGCGACGAGGCGCAGCGCTGGGCGGAGGCGCAGGACGCCTACATCGCGGGGCAGGAGATGATCCAGATCGACGGCTTCATCGGCCACGATCCTGAGTTCAGGACGCCGGCGCGGCTCTTCGTCGAGGCCGCGAACGCGAACATCGCCGGGATGCAGCAGCAGCTCTACTTCGAGCGCGACGAATCGGAGGAGCACGAGCCCGAGCTGACCGTCGTCTACACGCCGAACCTGAAGGCCGAGGGCTACCCCGACGACCGCCTGATCATGGTCGACGTCGAGCAAGGCGTGACGCGGGTCTTCAACTCGGACTACTTCGGCGAGTCGAAGAAGGGCGGCCTGCGCATGTGGAACAAGCTCGTCTACGACCGGGGTGGGCTTCCACTCCATGCCGGCTGCAAGATCATCCCGACCCGATCAGGCCGCCGCGTCGGCCTGATCGTCGGCCTCTCCGGGACGGGCAAGACGACGACGACCTTCACGCGGCAGAACGGATCGCTCCCGGTGCAGGACGACTTCGTGGCCTGGATGCCCGACGGACGCGTCTCCGCCACCGAGAACGGCTGCTTCGCCAAGACCTTCGGGCTCAACCCCGACGACGAGCCGACGATTCACGGCGCGGTCACGCAGCCCGACTCCTACCTCGAGAACGTCTCGCAGCACGGCGACGACGTCGACTTCTACGACACGAGCTACACCCAGAACGGGCGCGCGACCTTCCCGTTCCGCGTCATCGAGTCGGCCGCGACCGACGACATCGAGGAAGCGCACTTCCTGCTGATCCTGAACAAGAACGAGAACGTGATCCCGGCGGTCGCCAAGCTCGAGGGCCCGCAGGCCGCGGCCTTCTTCATGCTCGGCGAGACGCAGGGGACGAGCGCGGGCGGCGCGGACGAGGCCGGCAAGTTCCTCCGTGTGCCGGGGACGAACCCGTTCTTCCCGATGCCGCACGACCTCCAGGGCAACCGCTTCCTCGAGCTGCTCGAGGAGCACCCGCTCGAGGTCTACCTCATGAACACCGGGCGAGTCGGCGGCCCCGAGAGTGACGAGCGGTCGAAGAAGGTGAGGATCAAGCACTCCTCAGCGATCGTGAAGGGCATCGCCGAGGGCACGATCGAGTGGGAGCGTGACCCCGACTTCGGCTACCTGGTCGCCAGTCACGTCCCCGGGATCGACGCGGAGGACATCGACATCCTCCAGCCTCGCCGCCTGTACGAGGCGACGGGCCGGACGGATGAGCTCGACGCCGGGATCGAGCGGTTGAAGAACGCGCGGGCCGAGTTCCTCGGAGGTTTTCCTAGCCTCTCCGAGGAAATCGTCGAGTCAGTGCACTAGTAGCTCAGTCGTCCTCGTCCTCGTCCTCGCACTCGTCGTCGCCTTGGTCGTCCTCGTCACAAGGTGCTGCGACCTGGTCCGAGAGCGTGAAGAGCTGGTCGAAGTTGCCGCTGTTCGAGCTGCAGAACGGCCCGGCAGGACAGGAGCCTGTGATCTCGACCAGCGTTCAGCACAGGAGTCGCCCGGCCGCTGTCCGTGAACGTGCCCGCCGGCTCGTTGATCGTCGCCTGGTAGGTGGTCGCCGCCTCGACCTCCACGATTCGCCCGGTGCCGAGCACGCCGCCGAAGAAGGTGAGGTTCTGGCACGTGGCTCGCTCCTGCTCGCCTGCCGGCGCGGTCAGCTGTTTTGACCCGGTGATCGTCGTCGTACCCGAGGTGATCGTGAACGTCTCGCTCAGAGGTTCTCACCCTGCAGCGTCGTCGGGGCGGCTGGCGGCTCGCCGTGTCCGTCTTCGCCGACGCTGTCCCAACGGCAAGCGCGACGACGACGAGTACAAGCGTGATGCTGACGAGGATTCGTGCGAGGGGGGCCAAGACTCTCCCTGTGTCAAGCGCATTTACTAATGAACGCGAGGCAGGCGAAGCCCTGGGCGAAGCGAAGTTGCCCGTGTGCCGGACCGCACGGTCATCGACCGCTTCCTTGGCGACGCGTCGCTCTCAGAAGCGACCCGCCGCGCATACCGATCCGACGTCGCCGAGTTCAATTCCTGGCTCCACGCCACGGGGCTCGAGCTCGACGATGTCGAGACCTCGACCCTCGCCACCTATGCCGCCACACTGGCTGCTGCGCGCCCGGGACGGGAGCCTCGCAAGCTCGCGCCGGCGACGATCGCGCGCAAGCTGGCCGCGGTTCGCGCTCTTGCTTCGCTTCGCCCTCGGGCCGGGGCGCGTGCCCGAAGGCTCGTTCGCCCCGCGCAGAGGACGCAGGCTGCCCGATGCCCCGAAAGCGGCCGAGATCGATGCGGTGCTCGAGGCCCTCGAGGGCGACGATCCCCTCGCGCTACGCAACCGCGCGCTCATCGAGCTCGTCTACTCCGCCGGACTGCGTAGCGCCGAAGCCGTCGGCCTCGACCTCGCCGACGTCGACTTCGAGCAGGAGGCCGTGCGCGTGCGCGGCAAGGGCGACAAGGAACGCGTCGTGCCGCTCGGCGAGGAGGCCGCCTACCGGGTGCGCCGGTATCTCGAAGACGGCCGCCCGCAGCTGGCGAGCGGAGCCGACGACGCCGTTTTCCTCTCGATTCGCGGGCGGCGGCTCGACACGAGCACGCTTCGCCGGCTCCTCCCCCACCCCCACCGCCTGCGGCACGCATTCGCGACACATCTCCTCGAGGGTGGCGCCGACCTCCGGGTGATCCAGGAGCTCCTCGGCCACAGCTCGCTCTCGACGACCCAGGTCTACAGCCACGTCGACGGACGGCGCCTGCGCCGCGTTTATGACCGATCGCACCCTCGATCCTGAAGTCACGCGGTACCTGGCGGTGTCCGCGGCCCGCCTTGCGCCCCGCACGATCGAGGCCTACCGGCGCGACCTGATCGCGTTCGGCAACTGGTTCGTGAAGCCCATGGCGGAGGTGCAGCGCGAAGACGTCGAGCGCTACCTCGCCGATCTACGCGCGCAGGGCCTCGCGTCCACGACGATCGCGCGCCGGGCGGCAGCGCTGCGCTCCTTTCTCCGGCACCAGGTCCTGATCGGTGCGCGCCCGGACAACCCGGCTGCCGAGGTCGGGCTTCCGAAAAGGACGCGGCGGCTGCCGCGCACGCTCTCGCCCGGTGAGGCGGAGCGACTCGTGGAAGCAGCGCAGGGAACCACTCCGCGGGCCTTGCGCGACCGAGCACTTGTCGAGCTCCTGTACGGAGCGGGCCTGCGGGTGAGCGAGGCGGTCGGGCTCGAGCGTGGCGGCGTCGACCTCGAAGGGCGCCTCGTCCGCGCCACGGGCAAGGGCGACAAGGAGCGGATCGTGCCCCTCGGGCGCCAGGCCGTCGACGCACTTCGTCGGTACCTCGCCCGCGGCCGGCCGTTTCTCGATCGACGCCACCGGCCCGAGCTGTTCCTGAACGCACAGGGCGGGGGGCTCACACGGGCGGGCGCTTTCCTGATCCTCCGCCGTCTGGCGGAGAAGGCGGGCCTCGAGCCGGGGCGGGTGCATCCGCACCTCCTGCGTCACTCCTTCGCAACCCATCTACTGGAGGGCGGCGCCGACCTCAGGAGCGTCCAGGAGATGCTTGGCCACGCCGACCTCGCCACGACCGAGCTGTACACGCACGTGAGCGATCGCCGGCGCAAGGACGCCTACTTCGCGGCGCATCCCCACGCCCGCAGACAGCGCCGGAAGTAATAGCTCGGACGAGTTCAAGGTTTCCCCTGGGGCGCCGATGGCAAAAACCAGGGCAATGGCTCCTCTCGACCCTCAGATGGTGCTCCTCTTTGCGCTGACGACAAGCGCCGGCTATCTGATGATCATGAGCGGAGTCGGTAAGGGCATGCTCGTCTGGAAGCGGCGAACCAGATGCCCGTCGTGCGGCCGCCAGCCGTGCTCCTGCTCCGACTAGCGCGTCGCGCCCTTCTTTCTGAGCTGCTCGGCGATCTTCCGCGCGGCGGCCCGTAGCTCGCGGTCCTGCTCGTCGTCGTCCGCGAGCGCGTTCAGCAACAAGATCGTCTCCCGCTGCGGCGAGCCGTGGCTGAGGCAGAGGATGGCAAGCCGGCGCACGGCCTGGTTGTCGTCGTGACTCGCCAGCTCGTGCAAGGTCGGGCGCGCGCCGTTGACGACGCCGGGCGCCTCCCGCGACAGAAGCTCCAGCGAGATCAGCGCCGACCCGCGGCACGCGGGGCTCTCATCCTGGAGCCCCCGACCCAGCAGCTCGATCTTCTGCCGGTAGCGGAACTGGCCAATCGCCCGGTAGGCGACCGCGCGCTCCCGGTAGTCCGCCGAGCGCGCCGCGCCCTCGACCTCGTCCTGCCATTTCGTGCGGAGCTCAGCAAGCTCGCGCTCCTCACCACGCTCGGCGAGCGAGGCGGCTTCGGCTGCCGCCTCGGCCAGGGTCAACTCGGGACCGGTGCGCCGCCCAGCTCCGACAACGGGCGGCTGTCGGGGCCGATGTACTGGGCTGCGGGCCTGATGAGCCGGCCCGTCCGCTTCTCCTCGAGGATGTGAGCCGACCAGCCGGCGACGCGCGCGCACGCGAACATGGCGGGCGTCAGATCGGGAGGCACGTCCGCTGCATCGAGCACAACGGCGGAGTAGAACTCGACGTTCGTGGCGATCACGTAGTCGGGCTTGCGGTTGTGCAGCTCCGCCAGCGCAGCTTCCTCGAGCGCTTCTGCGACTTCGAAGCGCGGAGAACCAAGTTCCTTCGCAGTTCGCTTGAGGATGCGCGATCGCGGATCCTCGGCCCTGTAGACGCGGTGGCCGAAGCCCATGATCTTGCCCTTGCGGTCGAGGAGATCCTTGACATAGCTCTCCGGCTCGCCGGTCCTGGCGACCTCGTCGAGCATCGGCAGCACGCGTGCCGGAGCGCCGCCGTGGAGTGGCCCGCTCAGGGCCCCGACCGCGCCTGACATCGCGGCCCCGGCGTCGGCGCCCGTGGAGGCCGTGATCCGCGCGGTGAAGGTCGAGGCGTTCAGGCCGTGCTCGGCCGTGCAGAGCCAGTACGTGTCGATCGCCTTCACGTGATCCGGATCTGCTTGCCCACGCCAACGCAGGAGGAACTTCTCGGCGGCTGTCTCGCCTTGCGCGACGACATCGTCGGGAGCGGGCTCCCGGCCGTCGTGTACCGCGGCCGACTTGGCGACGATCGACATCATCTGCGCGGACAGTCGGGCAAGGTCGTTTCGGGCCTGCTGGTCCTCGATGTCGACGAGCTTCTGCAGGTTCCAGACGCTCGACAGCCGCGCCGTCTCGGCCTGGAGGTCCGAAGGCGCGTTACCGGTCAGGCTCGCCGGCTCGTACGGCTCCGGATCGGGCATGCCCGGCTCGAGGCTCTCGTCCACGAGGAGGCCCCACACCTTTTCGTACGGGACCTGGCCGACGAGCTCCTCGATGTCGACGCCGCGATACCGAAGGGCACCGCCCTCCCTGTCGGGCTCGGCGATCTCGGTCTGGAACGCGACAACGCCCTCGAGCCCTGGTTTGAAGTCGTTCATCTGCCCGGAAATCTATAGGTAGAGTCGCCGCGGCATGGCGCACAGAGTGACGCTGATCCCCGGTGATGGAACCGGCCCAGAGCTGTCCGAGGCGACTCGGCGCGTCCTCGAGGCCACGGGCGTCGAGTTCGACTGGGACGTGCAATACGCGGGCAGCGACGTCATGGACCAGTACGGCGGGAACCCGCTTCCCGACCACGTTCTGGACGCGATCAGAGAGAGCGGCGTCGCGATCAAGGGGCCGATCACAACGCCGGTCGGCGTCGGGTTCCGGTCGGTGAACGTCGCGCTGCGCAAAGGGCTCGATCTCTATGGCCAAGTGCGCCCGTGCAAGAGCTACCAGGGCGTGCGCTCGCGGTACGAGGACGTCGATCTCGTGATCGTTCGCGAGGCGACCGAGGATCTCTACGCCGGCATCGAATACGAGGTCGGCTCCGAGGACGCTCGCGAGCTCACCGAGTGGATCCGAGCGCGCGGCGGTGTGCTGCGCGACGAGGCCGGCATCTCGATCAAGCCCATCTCGGTCGAGGGCACGCGCCGCATCCTGGAGTTTGCGTTCGACTACGCGCGCCGGCTCGGCCGCCGCAAGGTGACGTCGGTCCACAAGGCGAACATCATGAAGTTCACCGACGGGCTCTGGCTCCAGATCTCCCGTGAGGTCGCGGAGGAGAACTCCGACATCGAGTTCGAGGATCGCATCGTGGACAACCTGTGCATGCAGCTCGTCCAGCGCCCCGAGGAGTACGACGTCCTCGTGCTGCCGAACCTCTACGGCGACATCGTCTCCGACCTCGCCGCCGGGCTCATCGGCGGCCTCGGCCTCGCGCCGGGCGGTAATTTCGGGACGGAAGCCGCGGTCTTCGAGCCCACGCACGGGTCGGCGCCGAAGTACGCCGGCCAGAACAAGGTCAACCCGATGGCGATGATGCTCTCCGGAGTGCTGATGCTCCGCCATCTGGACGAAGGCGACGCCGCCGACCGGCTCGAGGGCGCGATCGCGGACGTGATCGCCGAGGGCAAGAGCGTCACGTACGACATGAAGCCCTCGCGGGACGACCCCAGCGCTGTCGGAACGAGTGACGTCGCAGACGCGATCATCGAGAAGCTGGGGGTGCGAGTCTGATGAGCGAACGCCGGAAAGTCACCGTCGTCGGAGCCGGGAACGTCGGCGCCACGTGCGTGCAAGAGCTCGCGCGCCGCGACTACGCCGACGTGGTCGTCGTCGACATCAAGGAGGGCCTCCCCGAGGGCAAGGCGCTCGATATCAACCAAGCCGGCGCTGTCCTCGGCTACGAGCCGAACGTGACGGGTTCGACCTCCTACGAGCCCACAGCGGGCTCCGAGGTCGTCGTGATCACAGCGGGTCTTCCCCGCCAGCCCGGAATGTCGCGCGACGACCTGGTGACGACGAACGAGAAGATCGTCGGCTCCGTCACCGAGCAGGTGGTCGCGCAGTCGCCCGACGCAGTCCTGATCGTCGTCTCGAATCCACTCGACGCGATGTGCCACGTGGCCAAGAGCGTGTCCGGGTTCCCCAAGGAGCGCGTCTTCGGCCAGGCTGGGATTCTCGACTCCGCGCGCTTCCGGGCGTTCATCGCCTGGGAGACGGGAGCTTCGATCAAGGACGTGCAGGCGGTCGTCCTGGGCGGGCACGGAGACCAGATGGTGTCCGTCGTCTCCGCGACGACCGTCGGCGGCGTGCCCCTGACGCAAGCTCGTCTCCGCAGAGCGCATCGCGGAGATGGTCGAGCGAACGGCAAAGGGCGGCGGCGAGGTCGTCGAGCTCCTCGGCACGTCGGCGTGGTACGCGCCCGGCGCGGCCTCCGCGCAGATGGTCGACGCGATCATGCTCGACGAGAAGCGGGTGCTCCCGTGCACGGCGTACCTCGAGGGCGAGTACGGCATCGACGGGCTCTACATGGGCGTGCCGGCGAAGCTGGGCGCGCGGGGCATCGAGGCGATCATCGAGCTCGACCTCACAGACGACGAGCGGGCGGCTCTCGAGGCCTCTGCGAGCGCCGTGCGCGAAGTGGTCGGCGTTCTCAGCTCGTAGCTCTCTTGAGCTGTCTCGCTTCCGGCGCAGTCCGGTCACGGTGGCGCGCGGACTTCCTCAGTACGATCGCGACGGGGAGGAGGTGGGCTGTGCCGTTAAAGGGGCCACCCGATGAGCCCGAGCCGCGCCGGCTACGGCCTTCTATTCTGCTCGGATGGATCTAGGTCTTCAGGACGAACGGCGATCGTCTGCGGAGCTTCCTCCGGGATCGGGCTCGCGATCGCGGAGGCGCTCGCCGAGGAAGGCGCGAACGTGTCGATGTTCGCCCGGCGTCGAGAGATCCTCGAGCGCGAAGCCGAGCGGCTCGGCGCGCTTGCCGTCCGCGGCGACCTGACGAACCCGGCCGACCTCCAGCGCCTCGTCGATCGCACCCTCACGGCGTTCGGCGGCATCGACATCCTGGTCAACAACGGCGGCGGCCCTCCCCGCACGAGCGCGGAGGCCATCGACGACGAGCTGCTGGAGGGTGCGGTCGCGCTCCTGCTCGTCTCCGCTGTGCGACTGACGAACCTCTGCCTTCCCGAGCTGCGCCGCAGCGGGCACGGACGAGTCGTGAACATCACCTCCAGCTCGGTGCGCGAGCCGATCGAGAACCTCGCGCTCTCGAACGCCGTGCGCCCGGGAGTCGTGGGCTGGGCGAAGACCCTTTCGCGCGAGGTCGGGCCCGACGGGATCACTGTCAACTCGATCGCGCCGGGCCGCATCGACACCGCCAGGCTCGCCGAGGTCTACCCCGAAGGCCCGAAACCCGAGGATCTGAGCGCCATCCCGCTCCGCCGATTCGGCCGGCCTCGCGAGGTTGCCGACATCGTGTGCTTCCTCGCCTCCGACCGGGGAGGCTACGTCACCGGCTCGGTGGTCACCGTGGACGGCGGCCTCACGCGCGGCCTCTTGTAGCCGCCAACCGAGAACCAGAGCGGAGCGTTCTCCGTATCCTGAGATGGTGGCGCGCTTCTTCACCCCCGCGCGACTGGTTGCCGCGGGGCTCATCCTCCTGGCAGTCGTCGCCGTCCTCTACTTCGCCCCGTCGGACAAGTACATCTTCCTGCCTGACAAGGCGCGCGCCGTGGCTCCGCTCGTCGACGTACAGGGCGAGCGCCCCGACCCGAACGGCGGCGGCATCTACTACGTCGCCGTCGACGTTCGCCAGGCAACGATCGTCGAGGAGCTGATTCCCGGGCTGCGCGAGGGCTCGACCCTGGTCGACGTCTCCCAGGTGCGCGCACCGGGCGAGAACGAGGAACAGCACCGACGCGCCGAGCTTGCCTCGATGAAACAGTCCCAGGAGTACGCTGCCGCGGTCGCGCTTCGCTCGCTCGGGTACCGGATCCAGATCGTGCCGCGCGGAGCGCTGATCGAGTCGACGGTCAAAGGCTTCCCCGCAGCAGGAAAGCTCCGCCCGAAAGATCTCGTCGTGGCGGTGGACGGACACCAGGCGCGAAGTCCCGACGAGTTCCGTGCGTTCATCGGCCGCAAGCGGCCCGGCGAGATCGTCCGCCTGCGCGTGAAGCGAGGAAATCGAACAATCACCATCGCCGGTCCGCACGACGAAGAACCCGGACCTACCCGACCGCCCTTTCATCGGCGTGCTCATCAACGAGCCGGACGTGAAGTTGCCGATTCGAGTTCGCATCAACCTCGGCGAAGTCGGAGGACCGTCGGCCGGGCTCGCGTTCGCGCTCGACGTCGTCAATGAGTTGGGCCGAGACGTCGACCGCGGCCGAAAGGTCGTCGCGAGCGGGGAGCTCCACCTCGACGGCTCCGTGGGCGCTGTGGGCGGAATCAAGCAAAAAACGATCGGCGCCAGGCGTGCCGGCGCGGATGTCTTCCTCGTGCCTGGGGATAACGAGCGCGAGGCCCGGCGCCATGCAGGCGACATGCGGGTGATCGCTGTGAACAGTTTTCGACAGGCGTTGCGCGCCCTGGCAACGCTCGAGCCCAAAGCGTAAGAAACGTGAACTTTCGGTAAATTCGAACCTACCGGAAATTGCTTAGTTTTCCTTTCCGGCAACTCTTGCGTTTGCGTCCTCTGGCCCCCAGTATCGCGTCGGTCAGGGAACCGCGTCGGGAGTAGCACCTAGAAACATGAGCAAAAAGAACAAAGCATCCTGCGATAATTGCTACTTCCGCCAGGCGGGCCTGTGCGCCCTCCCCGAAGCCCCTTGCCCGACCTATCGTCCGGTTGGCCGCGGGGCCCTCTCTCCCCCGCGTCAGGCCCGTCTGGTTCCCGTGCCGCAGCCCTACGAGCCGGCCACGGCCGCCTGAGGCCGCTCGCTAGGCAGCCGAGCGCAGGCTGCAGCCGATCGCCGACGCGAGGCGCGTGACGCCTTCGTCGATTTCGGCCGGCGAAGCCAGGCTGTAGGCGAGCCGCAGAGCGCCCTCGCCGCCCTCGCCCAGGAAGAAGTCCGAGCCCGGCACGAACGTGACTCCGGCCGCCTGCGCACGGGCGGCCACGTGTTCCGTCCAGATGCCCTCCGGGAGCTCGAGCCAGAGGAAGTAGCCACCTGCGGGCGTACTCCAGCGAGCATCGGGGAGCTCACGCGCGAGCGCGCCCAGCATCGTGTCGCGCCTGATCTGGAGCGCTTCGCGCGTGCGCGCGAGATTTCCTTCGAACAGGCCGCGCTCCAGATACTCGTGCGTTGTCGCCTGCGGGAGTAACGCGGGCGTGATGTACGTGGACGTCGCTTCTGCCTCGACCTCCGACGCGAGACCGGGTGGCAGGACGAGATACCCGACGCGCAGGCCGGGAGCGACCGTCTTGGAGAAGGACGAGCCGTAGACGACATTCGCGCCGCCGTCCAGCTCGAAGAGCGTTGGAAGCGCCTGCCCTTCGAAGCGGACGAGACCATATGGGTCGTCTTCGACGAGCAGCAGGTCGTGTTGGCGCGCCAGCCGGACGAGCCGGCGCCGACGCGCCTTCGACAGCGTCCTGCCACTCGGGTTCTGAAAGGTCGGGATCGTGTACAGAAACGACGGCCGCAGCCCTCCGCGGAGGATCGACTCGAGCGAATCGACGTCGAGGCCCTCGTCGTCGAGAGGGACTGCGAAGACCTCCGCGCCCATCGCTTCCAGCAGTTTCAGCGGCCGGTCGTACGTGGGCGCCTCGACGAGCACGGGTCCGCGCCTGGCCAGGCAGTTGGCCAGAAAGAGGAAGCCCTGGAGCGAACCGTTCGTGAGGACGATCCGCTCCGGCTCGACTCGATGCCGCTCGGCGAGCCATCCGCGCAGCGGCTCGTAGCCCCCGCCGGAGCCGTAGTTCAACACCGTCGAGCCGTCACGCTCGATGGCCGCGCGCGCGCAGTCGGCGAGGTCGGCGCTCGGCAGGCATTCGGGCGCCGGGATCCCACGGGCGAACGAGATGGTGTCCATCTGACCCGACTCTAGGACCGAGGCCGGATGGAGTCGTCACGGGGATGGCGCAATCCTGTTTCTGTTGCCTTGGTAGAAAACAGAGAACTCGAAGAAGGAGGTCTCTGGCAATGAAGACACGACACCTGATCGGCGCTGCGCTCCTGGCGCTCACCCTGGCCGCTGCCGGGCCGGCGACGGCGGCCACGGTTACGGTCAACGTCGAGCCACTCATCCGAAAGCAGGGTGGACTGGGCGGCGGCGCGCCGCCCATCGAGGACGGAGGCGGTTACCCGGGCTGCTGGCGTGCCTACGTCCAGGCCTGGGACGGTCACTGGACCGGATTCGACGTGGCACCACTACTTCAACCCGTACTGGTGCGGAAACGGCTCCGTCGTCACGTACGCCGACCCGTCCTGGCACTACCAGACGACGAGTGGCTTCTACGGCCCGAACGGCGTCAGCCGGTGGCATGTCGGCGGCTGCATCGGCTGCGCCGGAATCCGGTTCCATGCCCAGGCGCGCTTCTCGTTCAACTTCGGCGGATGGACGAGCTACTTCAACGACGACCGCTACATCACGCTCTACGGCTCGAATGGGATAGTCGGCCCGTGACGACGACGCGCGTCTTTCTCGCAGTCCTGGCCGCGCTGATCGTCTTCTCCGCACTCGGTGCCGTGCTGGCGATCGTCGCGACCGACGACGACGAGCCGGCAACGACCCGCGTGGAGACGACGAGCCCCTAGGAGGGGGCGCCCGCGGTCTCGGCCGCGAGCTCAGCGACTTCGGTCGGCGTCGTGCCGACCCGGACGCCTGCGGCCTCTAGCGCGTCCTTTTTGGCCGTGGCCGTTCCGGACGAGCCGGAGATGATTGCGCCCGCGTGCCCCATGGTCTTGCCGGGTGGAGCGGTGAAGCCTGCGATGTACGCCAGCACCGGCTTCGTCATCTCGGCCTCGATGAAGCGGGCCGCCTTCTCCTCCTCGTCCCCGCCGATCTCCCCCACCATGACGATCACTTCGGTCTCTTCGTCGGCCTCGAAGCGGCGCAGGATGTCGATGAACGACGACCCGACGACCGGGTCGCCGCCGATGCCGACGATGGTCGAGTTGCCAAGCCCGCGCTGGGCCAGCTCGTGCCCGATCTGGTACGTGAGCGTGCCCGACCGGCTGACGAGGCCGATCGCACCTTCCTTGAAAATCTCCCCGGGGATGATCCCGACGTTCGCCTTTCCCGGCGAGAGAGCCCCTGGACAGTTGGGCCCCAGCAAGCGTGACGCCGCGCGGATGGATGTAGTTGTAAACCCGGAGCATCTCGTGGGCCGGTAGCCCCTCGGCGATGCAGATCACGGTGCCGACGCCGGCGTCGACGGCCTCGTAGATGGCATCGGTCGCAAAGCGCGCGGGAACGAACACCATCGACGTGTTTGCACCCGTCTCCGTGACCGCCTCGGCCATCGTGTCGAAGATCGGGATGCCCTGGACGTCCTGCCCACCCTTTCCGGGCGTCACTCCCGCGACGACCTTCGTGCCGTAATCCCGGTTGCGAACGCCGTGGAAGGACCCTTCGCTACCGGTCAGGCCCTGCACGACGAGAAGCGTGTCCTGATCGACGATGATCGCCATCTAGGCCTTCCTGCCCTTTGAAGCTACGCGCGTCAGCACGACGTGATCGCCCTCGATCCGGTCGCCGAGGAGCTCCCGCACGCGCCTGGCTTCGTCACCTTCGCAGCCGGCTCGCGCGAGCCACGGGCCGAGCTCGATCCGCTTCTCGAAGCTGCGCAGATCCTCGACCGTGAGGCCCGCGCCTGCCAGCAGCTCACGCCACTCTCCCTCGCTGTAACAGCGGACGTGGGTCGGGTCCCGGAGCTTCTCGGCCTCCTCGACCGTCACGTCGAGAAAGAGGTTGTCGGCCACGAGGACAAGGTCGCGGCTGACCCGAGCCATCTCCCTGACAGCCTTCGCGACGTCCTCGAAATGATGCGCAGCTACCCGGCAGGCGACGACGTCGAAGCTGCCGGCGGCGAAAGGGATGTCCTCAGCCGGAGCGACCACAGTCGCACCCATGCCAGGCGCGGGGTCGAGAGTCGTCACGTCGAAGCCTGCCTCGCTTAGCCGCCGTGCGACATGGCCTCCTCCGGTTGCCACATCGAGGGCGTTCTTGCCCTCGGCCCACTCGACGATCACGTCGAGGTCCTCGCCCTCGCGATGAGCTTCGCTCTCGCGATACATGTCCGCCCGCTCCGACCACGTGTCGGTCATGCAGCCAGCTCCACAGCCCGCTTCGCTGCGTCGAGCATCGTCGGCTCCACGTACAGGTTCTCGGGCGCCGCCTCGGCGAGCAGGCGCCGTCCTTCCTCTGCGTTCGTCCCGTCGAGCCGCACGACGATTGGCTCCGCGATATCGATGCGGTCGAGGGCCTGCAGGATCCCGCGCGCCACCTCGTCGCAGCGCGTGATCCCGCCGAAGATGTTGAACAGGATCGACTTCACCTGCGGGTCGGCGCTGATGATCTCTAGCGCGTCTACGACACCCTCCGCGTCGCCGCCCCCGCCGAGGTCACAGAAGTTCGCGGGCTTGCCGCCGGCGAGCGCGATCACGTCGAGCGTCGACATGACGAGACCCGCGCCGTTCCCCAGGATCCCGACCTCGCCGTCCAGCTTCACGTAGGTGACGTCCTTTTCGCGCGCGGCGCGCTCCTCGGGTGGATATGCCTCGAGGTCGCGCATCTCGGCGATCTCGGGATGCTTGTAGAGCGCGTTGTCGTCGACCGTGAACTTCGAGTCGAGCGCCTTCACCTCACCGTCCGGGGTGACGATCAGCGGGTTGATCTCGCAGAGCATCGAGTCTGCTCCGACGAAGGCGTCGTAGAGGCGCTGGATGATCGCCAGGATCTGCTTCTGCTGGCCGGGATCGTCGATCCCCGCGCCGTAGATGAGCCGCCGGGCCTGATAGGGCTGGAATCCCTCGAGGGGATCGATGTGCAGTCGCACGAGCGCGTCGGGGCGCTCCGCGGCGACCTCCTCGATGTCGATGCCGCCCTCCTTGGTGAACATGAAGAGCGGCTTCTTCTCGCCCCGGTCGAACGTCACCGAGAGGTAGTACTCCGTGGCGATGTCCGAGGCCTGCTCGATCCAGACCCGCCGGACGACATGCCCCCGGATGTCCATGCCGAGAATGGCCTCGGCGTGGGCCGCCGCCTCGTCGGGCCCGTCAGCAAGCTTGATCCCGCCCGCCTTGCCACGGCCGCCCGCCAGCACCTGAGCCTTGACGACGACCTGGCCGCCGAGCTCCTCGGCCGCCTTGCGCGCCTCCTCCGGCGTCGTCGCGAGCCGTCCGTCGGAAACCGGGATGCCGAAGCGCCGGAAGAGCTCCTTGCCCTGATACTCGTACAGGTCCACCGGCGGGCGACTCTACCTAGTGGGCCGTGCCTTAGAGTCGGGGTTCATCGACCAAAGGAGGACGCATGAGCGAAGGCGACACCACGCTCCGCGACGAGGACATCAGCAGCGAGCAGAACCTGGTCGGCGCACGCGCCGAAGTGGCGGACGTCGATGGCGACGACTCGACTGGGACTGAATCCGACACGGATGGGACCGACTCTGACTCGGACGACACCGACTCGGACTCCGACGGCACGGACGCTTAGGGCGCTCGCCCGCAGCGTCGAGCCGGTCGAGCCCGGCCGGTTCCTCGAGGACTACTGGGAGCGCAGGCCGCTCCTCGTTCCGCGGAACGAGGATGGTCGCTTCGACGACCTGCTGTCGCAGGCCGAGGCCGAGCGGCTCGTCTCGTCGACGGGCCTGCGCTACCCGGCTATCCGCCTCGTGAAGGAGGGCGAGAAGATCCCCGTCTCCGGCTATACGCGAGACGGTTTCCGTGGCGCCCGACGCGGGTTCACCGCCACGGCGAACGTCGAGCGCATCGCGGCCGAGTTCGAGCGTGGCGCGACCGTCGTCATCCAGGCTCTTCACCTTCACCACCTCCCCGTGGCGGAGTTCTGCCGCGCCCTCGAAGCGGATCTGGGGCACCCCGTGCAGGCGAATGCGTACTACACGCCGCGCTCGGCGCAGGGCCTGCCGGTCCATCACGACACGCACGACGTCTTCTGCCTCCAGGTCGCGGGCGAGAAGCGCTGGCTCGTCTACGAGCCTGCGCTCGAGCTGCCGTTGCAGGATCAGCGCTACTCCGAGGAGCTCGGCGAGCCCGGCGAGCCGGTGCTCGACGTCACGCTCACGCCGGGGGACACGCTCTACCTTCCGCGCGGCTGGCTCCACGAGGCGCTGACCTCGGACGCGGACTCGCTTCACATCACCGTCGGCGTCAAGGTCTACACCTGGCTCGACGCGGTGCGCGCCGCGCTCGAGGAGACGGCGCGAGGAGGACGGCTACCGGCGAAGCGTTGCCGACGGCGAGGAGCTGCCGCTCGAGTTGCTGGGGCTGCTGCAGGAGCGGCTCGGCGGCGAGGCGGTCGCACGCCGCCGCCGCCAGAAGTTCGTGTCCTCGCGCAGGCCGATCCGCGCAGACCGCTTCGATCAGCTGCGCGGGCTGCGCGAGCTCGATGCCGAGACCGTGCTCGAACGCCGTGACACGCGTCGTCTTCGACCTCGAGGCCGGCGACTCGGAAGTCGCACTCGTGTTCGAAGGGCGTCGGGTCGCGTTTCCCGCGCACGCGCGCGAGGAGCTCGAGGCGGCTGCGCGGTCGGAGGAGCCGTTCCGGGCCGCCGACCTGCCCGGGAAGCTCGACGAGGAAGGCCGGCTCGTGCTCGTTCGGCGGCTCGTCCGCGAGGGTTTCCTGCGCGTCAGCCTCGACGAGTAGTCGCTACGTAGCGAAGCGGCCGCTTGACGGCCGAGCGCGGTACAGGTCAGAAACGTCAGGTCGCCGAGCTCGGCGCGGACATCGACCTCGTGCTCTGCCCCGCCGGCGAGGAACGTGACCTGCCAGCTCTCGCCGTCCTGTTCCGCCCGGCGCAGGACGACGTCGTGGATGCCGGTCAGGCCCGTCTCCTCCCGGACTGCTCGCTCGGCCGCCTGGACGGCGAACGGATAGATCGAGCGGCCGCGATAGAGGTCGAGGGACACGCGCCCCGCGAGATGCTCGTCGAGGATGCCGGCCGCGTCGACCCGGTCCGCGCGACCGTAGTAGACCCCCTCGGGCAGGCACACGAGGTTGCCGGCGAAGCGGTCGCCGCCGATGTGGGTCGTCTGCCAGACCCAGTCCTCCTCGACCTCGTCCGCGCAGGCCCTCGTAGAGCGGTCGCCCGTACCGCGCGCAGCAGGGGTCGTGCTTGCCGTGCGTGCAGATGAGGAAGAGCGGATGCTCGACGCGCGCTCCGCCGTCCTCGTCGAGGAGGTCGACCTCCCGGAGGCTCTCGTGGCTCTCGAGATCGAAGCGCCGGAGTCGCTCGTTCCCTGCACGCGAGTCCGCGGTGAAGGCGACGAGCGTCTCGCGCTCGCCGGCGGTCGGGGCGGCGGACGAAGAGCAAGCGCCCGTTCGGAACCGCGCGGACCTGCTCTCGGAGCCGGGCCTTGACCTGGTCCGACAGCCCGCTGCCGGCCACGGCGTCGTGAGTCCAGAGCCCCGGTACTCGATCAGGAACCAGTGGTCGATCCGGCTCGCGGTTGCCCCCAGCGGCTCGCCGTTTTCGCGCGAGAGGTCGGCGCAGAACGGCCTACGCTCCGTCATCCGCCTCCTGCTTGACCACGCAGATCACCTGGCCGGTGGTGATCGGCTCGCCGGCGGCAACCGAGAGCTCGGTGACGACGCCGGCCCGCGGCGCCGCGACCTCGTTCTCCATCTTCATGGCCTCGACGACGCAGACCACCTGGCCGGGGACCACCTCGTCGCCGTCCGACACCTCGACCGCGAGCACTGTTCCCTGCATCGGGCTCACGATCGCGTCCCTTGCCGCGCCATGGTGCCGGCGGCTCGTGTCGCGCTCGCGTCGCCGCCGGGCCAGATCCGCATGCGGCGGCTCCGGTGTGAGGAGCTTCACCTCGAACCGGCGCCCGTCGACCTCGGCCTGGACGATTTGCTCCCGGCTGCGCCCTGCGGCGGCTCCGTCCGATGAGGGTCTTACACTTGTTGCCTGATGAGACAACTGCTGCGCCCGCTCCGCAAGCTCTTCCGACTCGACCACGCCGTGGCAGGTCTCTCCACCGAGCGAAGCAGTCGTGCTCGAGCAAGGCCCGATGGAACCCGATCAGCGTCGTCACACCGTCGATCTCGTACTCGCCGAGCGCGCGCAGCATCCGGTGTCTCGCATGTTCACGGTCGACGCCGTGAACGCACAGCTTGGCAACGAGCGGGTCGTAGAGCCCGACGACCTCGCTGCCCGCGGTCACTCCGGAGTCGACACGCACACCAGGCCCACCCGGTTCCCGATAGGCCGTGATCCGCCCCGGGGTCGGGAGGAAGCCGGTGCTCACGTCCTCCGCGTTGATGCGGCATTCGATGGCGTGCCCTTGCAGGTGGACCTGATCCTGGCTCAGCGATAGCGGCTCTCCGGCCGCGATCAGCACCTGCTCGCGGACGAGGTCGAGCCCCGTGACGAGCTCGGTCACCGTGTGCTCGACCTGGATCCGGGTGTTCATCTCGAGGAAGTAGTAGTTGCCCTCCTGGTCGAGCAGCCCCTCGATCGTCCCGGCGTTGCGGTAGCCGACGGCACGGGCGGCATCGACGGCAATCTGGCCGATGCGCTCACGAAGAGCAGCGTCGACCGCAGGCGAAGGCGTTTCCTCGACCAGCTTCTGGTGGCGGCGCTGGATCGTGCAGTCGCGCTCGCCGAGGTGGATGACGTTGCCGTGCGCGTCGGCAAGCACCTGCACCTCCACGTGCCGTGGATCCTCGAGATAGCGCTCGACGTAGACCGCCGGGTCCGAGAAGTACGCCTCGCCCTCGCGCCGGGCGGCTTCGAAGGCGCGCTCCGCTTCCTCGGCGCTGCGAACGACCTTGAGGCCCTTACCTCCACCTCCGGCCGAGGCCTTGATCGCGAGCGGCCAGCCGAGCTCGTCGCCCAGCTTCACGACGTCTGCTGCGGAGGTCACGGCCTCGGTGGTGCCCGGGACGATCGGGACTCCCGCGGCGCGCATGGTCTCGCGGGCGGCCACCTTCGAGCCCATCGCCTCGATCGCCTCGGGCGGAGGCCCGATCCACGTGAGGCCGGCCTCCGCGCATGCCCGCGCAAAGCCCGCGTTCTCGGCCAGGAACCCGTAGCCGGGATGGACGGCTTGGGCACCGGCGCGCTGCGCTGCCTCGAGGATCCGATCCTGGTTCAGGTAGCTCTCCGACGGTGCGCCGGCCCCGAGCAGGTAGGCCTCGGGCGCAACCTGAACGTGGAGCGCGTCGCGGTCGGGCTCCGAGTAGACCGCAACCGGCTCGATCTCGAGCTCCCGCAGCGTGCGGAAGATCCGGATTGCGATCTCGCCCCGGTTTGCGACGAGAACCTTCGAGAACGGCGCCATGACCCGCGTATTCTCTCCGCCCATGGCCGTTGCCGACTGGTTCACGGTGGCACGGGCTGCCGCCACCCCGTTCGTCGTCCTCCTCTTCGAGTGGGACTTCCCCAACCACGACTACTGGGCAACGGCCCTGTTTGCCGTGGCCATGGCCACCGACTGGTTCGACGGGCAGCTCGCGCGACGGAGTGGGCGCGCGTCCGCCCTGGGCTCACTGCTCGATCCCGTGGCGGACAAGCTGCTCGTCCTCTCCGTCCTGATCGTGCTCGTCGACCAGGGCATCTTCGAGGGCTGGATCGTCGCGGCGATCGTCGCCCGGGAGCTCCTCGTCTCCGGGCTCAGGCTCGCGGCTCTCGAGCGTGGGACGGTGCTGCAGGCGCGAGACCTCGGGAAGCTCAAGACCTGGGCGCAGGCTCTCGCGGCTCTGCTGGGCGGGCTCGCGGCGGCTGGTGCGGTCGACGAGACCGTGTGGCGTGGTGGGCACTGCTCGTCGCCCTCGTGCTGACCTGGGTGTCGGGGCTCGACTACGCGCGGTTGGCGCCGTCGCTGCTGCGCGAGCCGGCGCCTGCAGCGGGCGCCGAGGCAGGCGCAGAATCGACGTTCTCGAGCAAGCCGGCGAGCCGCCAAACGCTCTCGTAGGGCGAAGCGGCCGGGTGCAGGCCGCCGTCGAGACGGCCGAGTGCGGCCCGTAGCGCTTGCAGTTCCTGCGTCGAAGGCTCAGGCGTCACGTCGAATTCCACCGCCTGAGCCTAAAGCAGCCTGCTGAATCAGACGATGACAGGACTAGATGCGGCGTTTTGTCCTGCTCACGGCTGTTCTTGCACTGCTCTCGCCGGCTACGGCGGAAGCGGCCAAGCCTGCCCGCTCCTGGGCACAGCCCGAGATCAAGCTCGTGGTCAGCCGGGGCCTGATGGCGGAGAGCGTCGCTACCTTCAAGCCCAACGCACCGTTGACGCAGACGGCCCTCAGCGACCTCGTCGCAGGCCTGACCGAGGACGAGCCCGAGCCGCGCGCGCAGCAATCGACGGCGCAGGTAACGATCGCACAGCTCGATGCCCAGCTCGTTCGAGCGCTGGGACTCGGCGACGAGGCGTCGAGCTTCTATCGCGCCGCCGCAGCGGCCGGAACACAGCCTCCCGCCCGCTTCGGCACAGAAGTCGTGGCACGGCTCCTTGGGCTGCGCAAGAACCACGAGGCGCGCCAAGACGCCCTAGAACGCCTTCCCTCCGATCCCGCAACTCGCGCCGAGGCCGCTTATTCCGCCGCGCAGATCCTCCGCTTCTCCGGCTGGGAGCTGCATCAGGTCGAAGACAGCGCAGCCGCGTTCGAGCTGCCTGAGCTCACTCCCTGGCAGCGGCGGATCCTGACCACTGCCTTCGGACGGATCGGCTTTCCGTACGTCTGGGGCGGCGAGAGCGACACACGCGTGTCGCCTTTACGGTCTCCAGGCGAGTGGCGGGTTCGACTGCTCGGGATTCGCCTGGCGCGTCTTCAAGCGTCAGACCGGCCCAGGCGGTGCGCAGCTCGCGCTCACGCTGAGCGGCCGCACGGCCGCGGCAATGGCCGGCGAAGTCCGGCCCCGGCGCAGAATCCGCTTCGCGAACCTGGCGCCGGCCGATCTCCTCTTCTTCGCCGACGGCGGGCCCGCGCGCCAAGCCGGCCGCTGTCGATCACATGGGGATCAACATCGGCAACGGCTGGATGATCCACTCGTCGCGCTAAGGCGTGGCACTCGCGCCCCTGGACGGCTGGTACGCACGCCGCCTGGCCTGGGGCCGCAGGCCGATCCTCGAAGCCGGCCTTTCCCAGTAAAGCCCCCGCATTTCCGGGCAAATGAAGTTTCACCCGAAAGGGTGATGGCTCGGGCCGGGCTAACGGTGACAATCGCCGAAGTCGCAGTCCACCGCATTGGGAGGATCAAAATCATGTTGGAATGGCGCCCGCGCCTCATCGCACTCGTCGCACTGACCGTCCTGCTTGTCGTTGCGCTTGCAAGCGGATACGGAATCCGTGGTTCAAGACGTTCCAGTCACAGACAACTGGGAGTGGTAGGCCAGTAAGGCCTGGAACGGGGAGCGAGGGGAAATGAAACGTCTGTTGCCAATCGTCGCTGCCGGTCTGCCTGCTCGGGATTGGTTCCGTAGCAGCCGCGGCCTTTTCGTTCGCAACACAGGGCCATCCGCCGTCGACACTGCTCGGTGTCCTGGCCCTGCTGATGGCGTCCACGCTGGCGAGCCACTTCCCGGTTCCCATCGAGGGCCCGAACGCCGGCGGCGTCTCGCTCTCGTTCGTCTTCGCAGCGAGCGCGATCGTGCTCTTCGGCTGGGACGCCGGCGTGCTCGTCGCCTTCGCCGCTCCCGTCCTGATCCAGACCCTCGAGCACCGTCCGCCGATCCGGATCGCCTACAACGGCTCGGTTTTCGCGGTCGCGGCGCTCGTCTCCGGGCTGCTCGTCGGGCTCATCGAGGGCACGGGCACGGACGCACTGATCGGCAAGGTCGCGATTGCCTCCACGGCGCAGTACGCGATCAACCTCGTCCTGATCTCAATGGTCGTCGCGGTTACCTCCCGGCGGCCTTTCCTCGAGCTGATCCAAGCCAGTGTTCGCTGGACGATCATGGTCTTCGCGCTGATGGGTTCGGCCGCGCTCGTCCTGGTCGTCCTCTGGCAGCGCTCGCCGCTGCTGTCTGTCGCCCTCTTCGGGCCGCTGCTGGCGATCGCGCTCTACCAGCGCTCGACCTACCGCGCACTGCGCGCTATGCGCCTCGCCCTCACCGATCCCCTGACGGGACTTGGCAACCACCGCCACTTCCACGATCGGGTCGAGCGAGAGCTGTCCGAAGCGGATCAGCGCGGCAAAGATTTCAGCCTCTGCCTGGTTGACGTCGACGACTTCAAGCGCGTCAACGATCTCTACGGACACCCTGCCGGAGACACCGTGCTCGCCCAGATCGCGGCCAACCTTAGGCAAAACGGCGAGGCTTTCCGTCTCGGCGGCGACGAGTTCGCGGTCCTGCTTCCGCAGTCGGATGAGGCTGAGGCGGTCGCGGCCGCATCAGCCATCGTCGACCGTGTCTCAGCGCTCGCGCTCGACCACATCGGCTCGGTCACGGTCAGTGCCGGCGTGGCGACCTTCCCGACCCAGGCGCCTGAGTCGCCTCGAGCTCGTCCGTCTGGCCGACAGCGCTCTGTATTGGGCCAAGGAGCACGGCAAGAACCGGGCGCACGTCTACCGGCCCGACGTGGTCGAGCTGGCCGAGCTGCGCCGCCTGGCGCACGGCCCGGACCGCGCAGCGCGCTTCCGCGCAGCCGAGAGCCTGGCGAAGGCCGTCGACCTCCGCGACACGTACACGGGTAGCCATTCGGCGCGCGTGGCCGAGCTCGCCGCGAAAGTCGCAGCACGCCTGGGCCTCGATCAAGAGCTGATCGAGCTCACGCGCCTGGCGGGCAGCCTGCACGACCTGGGCAAGCTCGCCATTCCGGAGGAGATCCTGCGGAAGCCGGGCCCGCTCACCGACCCCGAGCGGCTCGTTCTGGAGCGGCATCCGCAGATCGGGTTCCGCATGCTCGACAGCCTTGGCATCGAGCCTGTCGCCGACTGGATCCTGCACCACCATGAGCGCTGGGACGGAAACGGCTATCCCGATCGCCTGCCGGGGCCACAGATCCCGCTGGGAGCGCGAATCATCTTCGTCGTCGACGCCTACGACGCAATGACCTCGGACCGCGTCTATCGCGGCTCGCTGAGCCCGTACGAGGCGCTCGAGGAGCTCGAGCGTTGTGCCGGGACGCAGTTCGACCCCGACGTCGTCGTCGCGCTGTCCGAAGAGCTTCAGCTGGTCGGGATCCCCGAGCCCGCCGCGCTGGCCTCCTAGGTCTCCTCCCCTCCCCCCTCCCGTGACGGCGCGGCGACACGCGCCCGCCGTCACGCGCGTCTTTCGACGGCATTTCGGCACCCACGCGTGCGTTTTTTCCCGTTACGCTCGCCTTGGGGAGGAGGTTGGGGGTACCTGCTAAGCAGGCGGGACGTTAGAGCGGGATGTTGCCGTGCTTGCGCCGCGGGCGCGGCTCGCGCTTCGTGAGCGCGGTCTGGAGCGCGTCGATCAGCACAGGCCGCGTCCGCCGGGGCTCGATCACCTCGTCGACGTAACCCCGCTCCGCCGCGACGTACGGATTCGCGAACTGCTCCCGGTAATCGGCCACGAGCTCCTCGCGACGGTCGTCGGGATTCGTGGCCTCCTCGAGCTCCTTGCGGAACACGATGTTCACCGCGCCCTCCGGCCCCATCACCGCCACCTCGGCGGTCGGCCACGCGAAGTTGAAGTCGGCTCGGATGTGCTTCGAGCTCATGACGTCGTAGGCACCGCCGTAGGCCTTGCGCGTGATGACCGCGAGCTTGGGCACCGTGGCCTCGCTGTACGCGTACAGCAGCTTCGCCCCGTGGCGGATGATCCCACCCCACTCCTGGGCTGTGCCCGGCAGGAAGCCCGGAACGTCGACGAACGTGACGAGCGGGATGTTGAACGCGTCACAGGTTCGAACGAATCGCGCAGCCTTCACCGACGAGTTGATGTCGAGCACGCCGGCGAGCGCATGCGGCTGGTTGCCGACGACGCCGATCGGGTGGCCGCCGAGACGAGCGAAGCCGCAGACGATGTTCTCGGCGAAGCGCTCGTGCACCTCCAGGAACTCGCCCTCGTCAACCACACGCCGCACGACGTCCTTGATGTCGTACGGCTTGTTCGGGTTGTCCGGGATCAGGGTGTCGAGCTCGGCATCCTCGCGGTCGGCCGGATCCGCAGGCTCGTGAAAGGGCGGCGGATCGAGGTTGTTCTGCGGCAGGAACGAGAGCAGGTAACGCGCGTCTTCGAGGCACGCCTCCTCGTCGGGCGACATGAAGTGGGCGACCCCCGACTTCGACGCATGGGTCGCGGCGCCGCCGAGCTCCTCGAAGGTGACCTCCTCCCCCGTCACGGTCTTCACCACGTCGGGCCCCGTGATGAACATGTAGGACGTCTCCTCGACCATCAGGACGAAGTCCGTCATGGCCGGTGAGTACACCGCCCCACCGGCGCACGGGCCCATCACCAGGCTGATCTGAGGGATCACGCCCGACGACTGGACGTTGCGCCAGAAGATCTCGGCGTACCCGGCCAGCGAGACCACGCCCTCCTGGATCCGCGCCCCGCCCGAGTCGTTGATCCCGATCACCGGGCAGCCGAACTTCGCCGCCAGGTCCATCACCTTGCAGATCTTCTCCGCGAACGCCTCCGAGAGGCTCCCGCCAAAGGTCGTGAAGTCCTGCGAGAAGACGAAGACCTTGCGCCCGAAGATCGTGCCGTAGCCGGTGACGACCGCGTCGCCGTAGGGTCGCCGATCCATCATCCCGAAGTACGGATTTCGGTGGCGCACGTAGCGGTCGAGCTCGACGAACGACCCCGGGTCGAGCAGCTTCTCCACGCGCTCGCGCGCGAGCAGCTTCCCTTGTGCGCGCTGGCGCTCGACGGCCTTCTCGCTGCCGGCGTGGAGTGTCTCGTCGCGGAGCCGCTGCAGCTCCTCGAGCTTCTTGCGGGTCGATTCGTCCGTAGCGGCCACGGCGAAGGAGACTAGTACAGTCGCGGCGTGGGCCTACCGCCGCTCGACCGCTCCACGCTCTGGCCGTTCGAGGGCGGCGAGCCGGGCGAGTTCTACTACCAGCGCTACGCCCACCCGACCGGCGTCGCCGCCGAGCGCGCGCTCGGGGAGCTCGACGGCGGCGAGGCGCTTCTCTTCTCGTCGGGGGCGGGCGCGTCGACCGCGGTCGTGCTGGCACTCCTGGCGCCCGGCGACACGATCGCGGTCGCGGAAGGCTGTTACTACGGCACCACGACCCTGTTTCGCGAGCTCGAGCGCTGGGGCCTGAAGCACGTGGAGTTCGATCAGACCCAAGCGCCTCCTGACGGCGTGCAGCTCGTCTGGCTCGAAGCACCCTCGAATCCGTTCCTGACGATGCCTGACTTCGACGCCGCCGCCGCCCACCCGGCGCCGGTCCTCGTCGACGCGACCGCAGCCACGCCGGTGCACGTGCGGCCGCTCGAGCGCGGCGCCGACCTCGTCCTGCACAGCGCGACGAAGTACCTCAGCGGCCACTCCGATGTCCTGCTCGGCGCCGTCATCTCGCGCGACGAGGAGAAGGTCGCCCGCCTCCGGGAGTTCCGAAGTCGCTCGGGGATCGTCGCCGCCCCCGACGCCGCCTGGCTCCTGCTGCGCGGGCTCGAAGACGCTCGGACCTGCGAGTTCGCCGGCAGACGGAAACGGCGAAGGAGCTGGCGGCGCGGCTGGAGGGGCATCCCAGGGTCGAGACGGTGCGCTACGCCGGCTTCGGCGGCCTCATGAGCTTCGACGTCACCGGCGACGCAAAGAAGGTCGAGACCTCGACCCGACTAATCGTCAACGCCACCAGCCTCGGAGGCGCTGACAGCACCATGGAGTCGCGCCACCGCTGGGAAGGCGATCGCGTGCCGGTGAACCTGCTCCGCCTGAGCGTCGGCCTCGAAGACGTCGAGGAGCTCTGGGCCGACCTGGAGCAAGCGCTCGCCTAGGCGGAAACCGCAGAGCCGGAGGTCGGACTCGAACCGACGGCCTGCTGATTACAAATCAGCTGCTCTAGCCAACTGAGCTACTCCGGCCTGGCTCGAATGGTAGTCGGAGGCTAAGAAAGAACCTGGCGCGACTTCTGGTGCGTGAGGATCTTCCGCTTCACGCGCTGCAGGGCGTTGTCGATCGTCTTCGTGTCGCAACCGAGGTCTTCGGCCATCTCCTCGTAGGACGAGCCCTCGAGGTACAGCTTGAGCGCATCCGCCTCGAGCTTCGACAGCCCTGATCCGAGCGCGAAGACGAGGCTCTGCAAGCTCCTCCGTCGAGATCACGCACACCGACGGGTCGTTGACGCTCGGCCCCGGCAGCGCGTCGCCGAGGCTGCACTCCCCGTCCTGGTCTTGGCCCGCCGGGGTGTGGCTGAACGAGACGTACGTGTTCAGTGGCGAATGCTTGAAGCGCGTGGCCGTCTTGATCGCCGTGATGATCTGGCGAGTCACGCACAGCTCGGCGAACGAGCGGAACGACGTCTCCTTGTCGTGTCGGAAGTCCCGCACCGCTTTGTAGAGGCCGATCAGCCCCTCCTGGATGAGATCCTCGGAGTCGCCGCCGGCCAGGAAGTACGAGCTGGCCTTGAGGCGGACGAAGCCGGTATAGCGGCGGATCAGCTGGTCGAGGGCCTGGCCGTCGCCGTTTCGTGCCTTGACGACGAGCTGCAGATCCTCGAGCTCCCGCTGAACCCTGTGGGCTGGGCGGGCGACGGGGGCTGGACGGGCGGCTGCCATTTTTGGGGGCCGTGCGGGGTGCCTTGTTGCACTCTCACCCTTTAGTCAGTGTCCAAAGTAGCAAGGTCCGCAAGGAATTACAAGCTAATTGCATTGGACCCATCCGTTATGGACCTTGCCCACGGCGCAGCTTTTCTAGCCGCTCACGCGTTTTTGCGTCCAGTTTGTCCTCCAGGCGCATCGGAGATTCGCCCGTGTGCTGCTCCAGCGAGAAGTCCTTGACGAAGGTCGCCGAGCTCAACTTCGCCACTTCCTGGCCGGACGTGCCTCGTACGGCCGAGTCCGAGGAGACGAGACAGACGCGCTCCAGATTCCGGTTCTCGGCGGCCAGGCGCTCGAGCAGCGAGTCCGCGTGCTCGGCGAAGCGAACCTCCAGCGGCCCGTAGCTCAGGTCCTCCCCGCTCCCGTCGAAGACCAGCACCCCGCGGGCTCCGCGCTCCGCCACGAAGCTCGCCAGCTTGTCGGTCAGCTCCCGCGGGTCCTCGAAGCCGCCGGCGTGCAGGAGGTTGAACCCGTCGAACAGGTAGAGGGTCGGGTCAGGCACTCCGCTGCCTCCTGGCCTCGTAGAGCAGGATGCCCGCGGCGACGCTGACGTTCAGCGACTCGACCTTGCCCGCGAGCGGGATCGAGACGAGAGCGTCACACGTCTTACGGACGAGCGGGCGCAGGCCGCGCCCCTCGGCGCCGAAGACGAAGGCCGCACCGCCGCTCAGGTCGGCAGACCACATCGGCGTCCCCTCTTCCCCGGCCGCGCCGTAGACCCAGAGGTCGGCCCCCTTCACGTCGCCGAGATAGCGCGCGAGGTTCGGCACGACCGCGAGCTGCATGTGCTCCACTGCGCCGGCCGAGGCGCGGCAGACGGCAGCGGTGACCCTGGCGGAGCCGTGCGCCGGGACGATCACGCCGGTGGCACCCGCTCCCTCGGCGCTGCGGATGACTGCGCCCAGGTTGTGCGGATCCGTCACCTGGTCGAGACAGACGAGTAACGGGTTTTCCACAGCGGCGAGCTCGTACCCGTCGGCGTAGCGATACGGCTCCACGGCTGCGACGACACCCTGGTGGTCGCGCGTGCCAGCCAGCTCCGACAAGTCCCGTTCCGCCATGACCCGGTGCCTGACACCTGAGCCCTGGCTCGTTGAGCCACGGCTCGGCTTTCAGCGCGCGCTCGCTCACCCAGAGCTCGCGCACCTCGCGCGGGCCACGCAGCGCCTCGCGCACCGCCCGCCGGCCGTAGATCTGCTCGGTCGTCACCGCCGCGGGACGAGCTGGTACCCGGGCTCCCCGGCCACGTCGCGCACGTCCCACCCTGCTTCCTCGATCTCCGTGCGAATCCGATCGGCCGAGTCGAAGTCCCCACCGCCGCGGGCCGCCGCCCGCCGAACCGCCAGGTCGTGCAACTCAGCGGGCGCCTCGTCGCTCTCAGCCAGGGAGCCGAGTCCGAAGAGATCGAGCGCGCGCCGCAGCAGGTCGTGATCCCGCCACTCGTGCATGACGGCCAGCGCTTGCGGCGTGTTGAAGTCGTCGTCGAGCGCCTCGGCCAGCTGCTCCCAGGAGCCGCCCTCCTCCGAGGGGTTCCGAAACACCTCCCGGAAGCCGTCCGCCCGCGCCTTCGCAGCTTCGAGCGTCTCGTCCGAGAAGTCCATCGGCTTCCGCCAGTGCGCGCCGAGGAACAGCATCAGCAGCGTCTCGCGACCCCATTCGTCGATCGCCTCCCGCAGAGAAACGACGTTCCCCAGCGACTTCGACATCTTCTCGCCGGTGAACTCGAGCATCCCGTTGTGCATCCAGATGCGCGCAAACTCGCGGCCCGCGCCGCGCGACTGTGCGACCTCGTTCTCGTGGTGCGGGAACACCAGGTCGAGCCCCCCGCCGTGGATCTCGAAGACCGGGCCGAGAAACTTCTCCGCCATCGCCGAGCACTCGATGTGCCACCCCGGCCTCCCACGGCCCCACGGCGAGTCCCAGGAGGTGTCCTCACCCTCCTTCGTCGTCTTCCAGAGCGCGAAGTCGCGCGGGTCCTCCTTGCGCGGGTTCGGCTCCTGCTCTTCGACCTGATCCGGCCGCTGGCCCGAGAGGCGCCCGTAGTCCGGGAACCGGGCGACGCGGAAATACACGTCTCCCTCGGCCTCGTACGCCAGATCGAGCTCGACCAGCTCCTCGATCAAGCTGACGATCTCCGGAATCGTCTCGGTCGCCTTCGGCTCGTGGTCGGGGCGGCCGAGGCCCAGATCGGTCGTGTCCTCGATGTACCAGCGGCTCGCGTCCTCAGCCAGCTGAGCGCTTGCCCCCGGTGCTGCGTCGTAGATCCTGTCGTTGATGTCCGTGATGTTCTCGACGAGGGTGACGTCGTACCCGCGTTCCTGCAGCCAGCGGCGAAGCCACATCGAGATGACGAACGGCCGTGCGTTACCGACGTGAATGCGCTGGTAGACGGTCGGGCCGCAGACGTACATGCCGATCGGCCCCGGAAGCGGCGGCAGCTCCTCGAGTTGCCGGCTGGCGGTGTTATAGAGCTGCATCGACACGGCGAAGCGCCTCCTCCCGTGGGAGCGCAGCGATGACGGTCCAGAGCTCGGGCCCTCGCGGCCGGCCGGTGAGCGCGAGCCGGAGCGCCTTGAGGTTCCCGCCGACGGCCTTCAGCTCGCGGACGATCTCCTTCGGCGCCGGCGCCGTTCGCGCGTAGCTCCTTGAAGCGCTCGAGCGTCGGCCGGGCCTCCTCGTCCAGCGACACCGGCTCAGGCTCCAGGACGAGCCTTGCGAACTCCCGTGCCTCGCTCAGGTCACGTGCTCCGCGCAGAGCGGGCACCAGCTCCGGAGGGGCGCCTACGCTCTCGGCCAGCTCCTCGTCGGACATGGCCGCGATGGCCTCGACCGCGAGCCGCCGGATCCGTGGCAGGTCGTAATGCACATCGTGCTTCGGGATCCCGAGCTCTTCGAGGTAGCTCCTCACGGCTTCGGCCGGGATCCCCGCCTCACGTAGCTGGCCCACGGTCGCGCCTTCCTCGCGCTTCGAGAGCTTGCCGCCGTGCTCCCCGAGGATCAGCCCGTGGTGCACGTACTCCGGAGGCTTCGCGCCCAGAGCCTCGGTCAGCTCGCGATGCAACGGCTCGTTGGCGCGGTGGTCGTTGCCGCGGACGACGTGCGTGATCCCGAACTCGATGTCGTCCACGACGCTCGCCAGGTGGTAGGTCGCCGTCCCGTCCTCTCGAAGGAGCGTGATGCGACCGAAGCGCTCGCCGCCGAGCCGCTCCGCCGCGGCGCGGTACGCATCCTGCCGCTCGCTCTGACGAACCGGGCCCTCGTCCCAACTCCAGGCCGAGCCACTCCAGATCGCGGATGAGCTCGGCCTCGCCGCCGGGGACGTTGCGAGCCGCGTCGGTGTCGTCGATCCGCAGCAGCATCCAGTCGCCGAACTGCCGGTTCGCGACCGCGCTCAGCGCGTTCCCGACGTGCAGCGAGCCCGTCGGACTGGGTGCAAAGCGAACACGTTTCATCTCGCGTTGAATCTACACTCGCTCTTGTGAATATCGGCGTTCTCGGAACGGGCAATGTCGGCCGGACGATCGCTGCCAAGCTGGTCGAGCTCGGCCACGATGTCCTGGTCGGCTCGCGGACGGCGAAGGAGGACGCCGTCACGTTCGCCGACGCCGCCGTCCACGGAGAGCTCGTGTTCAACTGCACCGCCGGCGACAAGTCGCTCGAGGCGCTGCGCATGGCCGAGGCCGACAACCTCGCGGACAAGATCCTCGTCGACGTCGCGAACCCGCTCGACTTCTCGCGAGGGATGCCGCCGATCCTGGCCGTCTGCAACGCGGACAGCCTGGGCGAGGAGATCCAGCGCCTCTTCCCGCGCTCGAAGGTCGTGAAAGCGCTGAACACGGTGAATTGCAAGGTGATGGTCGAACCGTCGCTGCTGCCCGGCGAGCACGACGTGTTCGTCTGCGGCAACGACGAAGGCGCGAAGAGCGAGGTTCGGGAACTGATCCGCACCTTCGGCTGGCCGGCCGAGCACATCATCGACCTCGGCGACATCGAGGGAGCGCGCGGGATGGAGATGTACCTGCCGCTCTGGCTGCGCCTCATGGCGCGGGAAGAAAGCGCGAACTTCAACATCAGAGTCGTCCGCTAGTGGAGCAAGCCCTGCTCGCCTGGTACGGCGAGCACGCACGTGACCTCCCGTGGCGAAGGACGCGCGACCCGTACGCGATCCTCGTCTCCGAAGTCATGCTCCAGCAGACGCAGGTCGCCCGCGTCGTTCCGCGCTACGACGCCTGGCTCGAGCGCTGGCCGACGGTCGAGGCCCTCGCGGACGCGTCTGCCGCGGACGTCATCCGCGCGTGGCAGGGACTCGGCTACAACCGGCGGGCACTCAACTTGCACAGGGCCGCGCGACAGGTGGCCGCGAACGGCTGGCCGGAAGACCTCACCGACCTGCCCGGAGTCGGCCGCTACACCGCTGACGCGGTCGCGCGCTTCGCGCATGGCGCCCCGGTCCTGCCCGTGGACGTGAACGTGCGGCGCGTGATCGAGCGAACGGGCGCGGAATTCGGGCCCGCCTCGGCGCATGCGCTCATGGATCTCGGTGCGACCGTCTGCCACGCCCGCAGCTCCCCGCTGTGAGACGTGCCCGCTCGCCCACGGCTGCCCCTCCCGCGGGCGCAAGTACGAGCCGCTTCGCAAGCAGAGCCGCTTCGAAGGCTCGTTCCGGCAGCGGCGCGCGCGGACGCTCAGGCTCGTGGCGGACGAGACCCGTCGCCTGGACGAGCTCGACCCGGAAGTCGTGTCCGCACTGGCTGCGGACGGCCTCGTCGAGCTACGAGCCGGCGCCGTCTCGCTGCCGCAGTAACGCCACCGCCTGAGCGGCCAGACCCTCGCCCCGCCCGGTGAACCCGACACCAACGTTCGTCGCGTGCTCGACCGCACCGGCGGGCCGTTCGGACCCGATGCGGCCCACGCCCTCATGGATCTCGGCGCGACGATCTGCCTGGCACGCATCCCACGCTGCGCGGCCTGCCCGCTCGCCGAGCGCTGCCCCTCACGCGGCCAGACCTACGCGCCCCTCCGTAAACAGAGCCGCTTCGAGGGATCGTTCAGGCAGCGCCGCGCACAGACCCTACGCCTCGTCACGGAAGGATCGACGCCAGATCGCCCAGCTCGACAGTGAAGCGGTCGAGGCCCTGCGGAAGGACGGATTCCTCGTCCTCGCGGGCGATCAGGTCGAGCTCGCGAATTAAGCGGACGTTCAGGAGCGCGTAACCGGCGCGCAAGATTTCGCACCTAGCGTCCTGCGGGTCAACCAAGGGGGTCACCTATGAAACGCCTAGTCCTGGCCGTCCTCGTCCTCGCGAGCGCGGTCGTTTTCTCAGTCCCGGCCAATGGCTCGTCGACCAGACAGTCGCGGTCGTGGAACGTGACGATCACGAACCTGACGCCGACAGGCTCGCAGCCGCTGTCGCCGCCGCTCGTCGTCGTCCATTCGAAGCGCGCGGACGTCTGGAGCGTTGGTCAGATCGCCAGCCACGGCGTCGCCGCGATCGCGGAAGACGCCGACAACACGGTCCTGGAGTCGGCGCTTCCGATGCTCCGAGGCGTACGCAGCGTTCGAACCGTTCCGGGCGGGCCGATCATGCCAGGGACATCGCGCACGTTTGCCGTCGAGTCCAGCGACCGTGCAGACCGGCTCTCGATCCTGACGATGCTGGTCAACACGAACGACGCGTTCACCGGGCTGGACGCACTACACTTGCGCGGGCGCGGAATCACTCGTCACACGCGTGCGTATGACGCAGGCAGCGAGGTGAACAACGAGCGGGCCACGCACATCCCGGGCCCGTGCTGCAACAGCCACTTCGTGCGGGCTCCCGAAGGCCGCTTGATCCACATGCACGGCGGAATCACAGGGGTCGGCGACCTCAATCCGGCCGTCTACGGCTGGAGCAACCCGGTGGCGCGCATTCGCATCGCCCGCGGATAGCGCCTGTTCGCACGTAACCAACAGGGGCGGCCTCCCCCGCCCCTGTTGAATTCAGCCCTCTCTTAACCCTCGGAAATCGCAAGATATGACCATGACGACCACCGTTCTCGTCGTCGACGACGAGCCCATCGTGCGCGAGGTCGTGGTCGGCTACCTCGAACGAGAAGGCTTCCGGACCCAGAGGCTGCCGACGGGAACCGCGCGAAGGAGATCCTCGAGCGCGACCCGCCGAGCATCGTTCTCCTGGACGTCATGCTCCCGGGCACGGACGGGCTCGAGCTCTGCCGCTGGATCCGCTCCCGGTCGCAGCTGCCCGTGATCATGCTCACCGCGCGTGGCGAGGAGTCCGACCGGATCGTCGGGCTCGAGCTCGGGGCCGACGACTACGTCACGAAGCCGTTTTCACCCCGCGAGCTCGCCGCGCGCGTCCGCACGGTGCTGCGCCGCGCAGAGCCTGCGACGCCTGCCGAAGAGCGGCTGGAGTACGACGGCCTCCTGCTGGACGCCTGGACGCGGGAGGTCACGCGCAAGGGTGAGAGCGTCAGGCTGACGGCGAAGGAGTTCGATCTCCTCTGGTTCCTCGCCAGCCACCCGCGGCGGGTCTTCTCACGCGAGGATCTGATGCGGCGCGTCTGGGGCTATTCGGCGGCGCTCGACACAGGCACGCTCACCGTCCACGTTCGCCGCCTCCGCGAGAAGCTCGAGGCCGATCCGTCCCAGCCGGAGCTCCTCGAGACGGTCTGGGGGATCGGTACCGGTTCTCGCCATGATCGAGCTCGCGCTCATCGTCGCTGCGGCCACGCTCGGCATCGGCCTGGTCGTGGCCCTCGCTCCTCAAGCTTCTGCCCACGGTCCGCCTGCAGCTCGCCGGGCTCGCGCTCCTCGCCGTCGTGTTGCCGCTCGGCGCCGTGCTCCTCTCCGGCTGGGTCATGTTCCACATGGGCGACGACGTCAAGATCCTGGCCGTGGCGAGCGCGTCGGCATCGGCCGCGGTGCTCGCCGGCCTCTTTCTCGCCGCACGGCATCGTCCAGCGGCTGGACCACCTGCGCAGCTCGTCCGCGGCGCTCGCCGCCGGCGATCTCTCGCCCGCGCTGATGAGGGCGGCCCAGCCGAGCTCGCCGAGCTCTCCCACTCGTTCAACGAGATGGCCTCGAATCTCTCTCTGCTCTTCGACGCCAGGCGCGAGCTGGTCGCCTGGGCGAGCCACGACCTGCGCACGCCGATCGCGTCGCTCCAGGCCATGATCGAAGCGATGGAGGACGGGCTCGTCGCCGCCCGAGCGCTCTCTACCCCGTGATGCACGAACAGGTGCGAACGCTCGCGCGACTCGTCGACGACCTGTTCGAGCTCGCGCGGATCGACGCCGGGTCGCTGAGCCTCGAGCTCCGCGAAGCCGAGCTCGACGGTCTTGTGCAGTCGTGCGTCCGCGGAGTCGAAGCGGAGGCGCAGCTGCGAGGGTCCAGCGTGCAGGCCGACCTCGCCGGGGGTGCACTGGTTCGTTGCCAGCCGGACAAGGTCGAGCGCGTGCTCTACAACCTGCTGACCAACGCGCTGCGACACACGCCCTCGGACGGATCGGTCGCGGTCCGCGTCCAGCCCAATGCTTCCGAGGTGCGCGTCTCGGTCGAGGACACGGGCGACGGCCTCACACCGGAGACCGCCGAGCGCATGTTCGAGCGCTTCTGGCGCGGCGACCGGGCTCGCTCCAGCCGACGGCGCCGGCCTCGGGCTCGCGATCGCGCGCGGGCTCGTCGAGGCCCACGGCGGGCGGATCTGGGCCGAGAGCCCGCTCGAGGGCGGGGCGCGCGTGTCGTTCACGCTGCCCGCTGGTGGCTCAGGACGTGCGCAGCAGCGCGACGGCCTGAGCGGCTAGGCCTTCGCCTCGGCCCGGTGAAGCCGAGCTCGTCGGTCGTCGTGGCGCGCACCGTGACGCGCCCGATGTCGACGCCCATCGAGCCCGCGAGCCGCGCGCCCATGGCCACGCGGAGCTCCGAGATCCGCGGCCGCTCGCCGATCAGGACGCAATCGGCGTTCACGAGCTCGAAACCGGCCATGCGAACGACCTCGTACGTGCGCTGGAGCAGCCGGATCGAGGAGACGTCGAGCCACTGCGGGTCGGCCGACGGGAAGAGCTCGCCGATGTCCCCCTTGCCCGCGGCGCCGAGGATCGCGTCGATGAGCGCGTGCGCGATCACGTCGCCGTCGGAGTGGCCGGCGAGACCGGGCTCGCCGGGAAAGTCGACTCCGGCCAGGACGAGCGGAATGCCCTCCTGGAACTTGTGGGCGTCGATGCCGATGCCGATCCGCAGATCGCTCACCCGAGCGGCTCCTGCCGGGCCTGCCGCTGGTCGAAAACGGTGACGGTCTCGTAGCCGGCCTCGCGCGCGTGCTCGATCGCGCGGTCGATGTCCCGACCGACGTCCTGCGGAGCGTGGGCGTCGGACGCCGTTGTGATCGGAATTCCCTCGTGCTCTGGCGGCCCGAGCAGCGCCGGGTTTGGGTACAGACGGCCGTGCGGCTTGTGCAGCCCTGCGCTCGAGACTTCGAGACAGGCTCCGTTCAGCGAGGCGGCCAGGGCCGGCCAGTCCCATTCGAGCTCGGGGCCGAAGAACTTCACCAGGTCAGGATGACCGAGCACGTCGACGTGGCCGGCCGCATCGACGACCCATTCGTAGTAGCGGGCCCACGCTGCTTCAGGGCCCAGCGTGGTGACGAGGCTCGGCTCCTGGTCGATGCCGAGGCCGTCGACGAAGTGGACCGAGCCGATGAGGTAGTCCCACGGGTACGGCTGCGAGGATCTCGTCCATCTCGTCTGCCAGGTCCGGCTGGTGGTCGACCTCGAGCCCGAGCTTGACCGGGTAGCCGCGGCGCTTGGCCTCGACAACGGCATCGACGTACGGCTCGAGGTCGCGGTGGCACCGGTCGAGCTGGTACGGAAGCGACCAGAGCGACCTCGTCTGCTCGAAGTAGTAGACGTGCTCGGTGAAGCCGATCTCGTCGACTCCGCGCTCGGCGGCCACCTCCACGAAGCGCTCGACCCCTCGACGGTGTGGTCGAGCGTCCCGTCCAGCGTGGAGGTGCATGTGGTAATCGACGATCACAGCCAGCTCTCGACGAGCTCGAGGTCTGCGGGCTCCGTGATCTTCAGGAGGCGCGGATCGCCCTGCACGGCTCGCACCCGCCCGCCGGCGGCCTCGACGAGCGCGGCGCAGTCGCTCGCCTCGCCCCCGCTCTCGACCGCACGGCGAAGGACGTCGGCGAGGAAGGCCTGCGGCGTCTGCACGGTGACGAGCCCTTCGCGGTCGATCGTCTCGGCCACCGCCTCGCCGTCCACGCGCTTGACGGTGTCTGACACCGGGAGCGTTGGCACAGCGCCGTCCCAACCTTCTTCGAGGCCGGTGACCACGCGCTCGATCACTTCCTCGGTGACGAGCGGCCGAGCTGCGTCGTGCACCAGCACTACTGCGGCCCCCTCGGGAACCTGCGCGAGCGCGTTCCGCACCGATTCGCTGCGCGTCTGACCGCCGGTCACGGTCTCGGCAACCTTGCCGGCGGCGATCTCCTCCGCCACGAGGATGCAGGGCTCCTCCCACTCCGGCGGCGCCGCGACGACGATGCCCTCGATCCAGCCCGATGCGTCGAGCCGCTCGAGGCTCTCCGCGATCAGAGGCCGGTCGTTGAGCGGCGCGAACGCCTTGGGCCGGTCCAGCCCGAGACGGTCACCACTCCCTGCTGCAGCCAGGATCGCCCAGACGCTCACGGGCGAACGAGGGTACTAGGCCTTTGCCGCGACCTTCGCTTTGCTGTTCGAGCGCTTGGCCGGGGTGCCCACGCCCGCGAGGATGTCGTCGAGCCACTCGGCGGCCTCTTCCTCGTCCATGCTCTTCGCGTACATGAGCTCGGAGACGAGGATCTTCTTGGCCTTGACGAACATCTGCTTCTCGCCGGTCGAGAGACCCTTTTCGTGATCGCGCAACGAAAGGTTCCGAACGACCTCGGCGAGCTCGAAGATGTCGCCGGTCTTCATCTTGTCGCGGTTGTGCTTGAAGCGGCGATTCCAGTTCTTGGGCATCGCCGTCCCGCCGCCCGTCAGGGCCTTCAGCACCTGCTCGACGGTGGTCTTGTCGATGACCTTGCGGAGGCCGACGCGCTCGGCGTTCTCGGCCGGGACGTTCACGGTCATGTCGTTGTGCAGGATCCGGATCTCGAGGTACTCGCGCTCTTCGCCGAGCACCTTCCGCTTCTCTTTCTTGACCACGGTTCCGGCCCCGTGATGCGGATACACGACCTTGTCGCCGACCTTGTACAAACCCATACCTCCCCAGGTATCTGTGTGCTCTCGCCAAACCGCCGGCGGGTAGGACAACCGCCGGCGAGAGATCTCAGTTTACCAAAAGCTGCCTAAAAAGGCCAGCTTTTCCAGGGCTTTCTCGAAAAGCCCTGCTCAGGGCTAGGCCGCGTCGCGCGCGACCTTGTCCAGAACGGCCGTCAGTGCCTGCTTGAGTGTTTCGGCTTCGAGCAGCGAAATCTTGCCTCGGCCCTTCGTTCCCGCGGGAACGACGACGGCGTTGACGCCGAACTTCGCGCACTCCTCGAGCCGCCGCTCGGCCTGAGCCGCCGGTCTCAGCCGCCCGGTCAGGCCGATCTCGCCGAAGGCGGCGGTCCCCTCGCGCACGGGCGCGCCCCTCGCCGCCGAGGCGATCGCCATCGCGACCGCCAGGTCGGCTCCGGGCTCGTCGATCCGCACGCCACCCGCGACGTTGACGAAGACGTCTGCCTGCCCGAGCGAGAGCCCGGCATGCCGGGAGAGGACGGCGACGATCATCGCGAGGCGCTTCGGGTCGACACCGGTGCCCACGCGGCGCGGCATGGCCAGGTCGGTCGGGGCGACCAGCGCCTGGACCTCGAGCAGGAGCGGCCTCGTGCCCTCGAGCGCGCAGCCGACCGCGGAGCCGACCTCGCCGGTCGAGCGGCCGAAGAGCTCCGACGGGTCGGGCACGCCCTCCAGCCCGGTCCCGGTCATCTCGAAGACGCCGAGCTCGTTCGTCGAGCCGAAGCGGTTCTTGACCGCTCGCAGGATGCGATGGGCGTGGTAGCGGTCGCCTTCGAACTGCAGCACGCAGTCGACGAGGTGCTCCAGCACGCGCGGCCCCGCGACGGAGCCGTCCTTCGTCACGTGCCCGACGAGGAAGAGGGCCACCCCGGACTCCTTCGCCACCCGCAGAGAGGCGCGCCGCCGCCTCGCGCACCTGTGAGACCGAGCCGGGTGCGGAGCCGACGTCGGCCGCGTACAGCGTCTGGATGGAGTCGATCACGCAGACGTCGGGCCGCTCGGTCTCGAGCGTGGCGCACACCGAGTCGAGATTCGTCTCGGCCAGGATCTCGACGCTCTCCGCCCCGCCGAGCCTGGCCGCGCGGAGCTTGACCTGGGCCGGGGACTCCTCGCCGGTGACGAGGAGCGCACGGCGCTCCTTCGAGATCGAGGCCAGCGCGCTCAGCAGCAGCGTCGACTTCCCGACTCCCGGCTCGCCGCCGACGAGGACCAGCGACGCCGGGACGAGACCGCCCCCGAGAACCCGGTCGAGCTCGGCGACACCGGTTGGGATGCGGTCGGCCTCGTTCGCCTCGACCTCGGCCAGCTTGAGCAGCGGGCGCGGAGCAGCTGAGTTGCCGTTGCTCGCGCCAGGCGGCGGTCCCTCCTCGGCAAGAGTCCCGAAGCTCGCGCAACTCGGGCACCGGCCCAGCCAGCGGCCGGTCGAGTACCCGCACTCGGAGCAGGAGTAGTGGAGGACCGCCGCTTTCGCCATGCCGTCGAGTCTAGGAGCGCGGTCCGACGACGACTGTGCCCAAAGTGAAACTAGTGCTCGGGCACGGCCTCGAGCGGCGCCGGGCCGCTCCCGGCCCCGACCGGCGGAGGCGATGATCAGGCCGGCCAGGATCGCAGCGGCACCGACCAGCTGGAGGGGCGAAGGCCGCTCGTCGACCAGCCAGGCCGCGAACAGCACCGCGAGCAGCGGCTGGAGAGTCAAGCAGGACGGACGTGAGCGCCGTCGGGAGCCGCGCCAGCGAGATCGAGATCAGCAGCCAGCCGATCACCTGGGAGCTCAACGCGAGCACGATCAGCCAAAAGGTCGCCTCGAGCGGCGGCGTGAAGTCGAGGTTGCCGAGGACGAGCCCGATCGGGACGACGAAGATCATGCTCGCCAGGGTGGCCTCGAAGAGCGGGCCGGCAATGCGGCGAGGGTCGCTCGAACGCCGCAGCGCGAGGAGGAACCCCGAGTAAGCCAGCCCGGTGAGGACGCCGTAGAAAGCGCCGAGGGCCGGGTTGTCCCCGTACGCGCCGTCCTCGAAGACGCCCGAGATGAGGACGATCCCGAGCATGGCGACCGGGATCGCGAACAGCGAGCTGCGCGTCAGGCGCTCATGGAAGAGCGCCCAGGCGAGCACGCCGACGATGACGACCTGCATGTTGCCGAGCACCGTGGCGAGGCCTGCGCCGACCTCCTCGATCGCGTAGTGCCACAGCACGAGGTCGGCGGCAAAGAAGGCGCCCGCGATCCAGGCGGCGGGTGCGACCCCGGCGGCCGCGGCCCCAGACGTCGGTCCTCCCAGATCGCGAGCGGCCAGAGGAACGGCAGCGCCCAGAAGCAGCGGAAGAACGCCCCCGTCGTCGGCGAGACCTCCGAGAGCCGGTAGAGGATCCCCGAGAAGCAGATCGCGAAGGCGCCGATCAGCACGCCGAGCGCGGGGTGGCGGACGAGCGCGGCCTTCACCGCGCCAGCCTAGACGCCAGCGTTAACTATTCGGCCGCGTTCTCTTCGGAGTCTTCGTCGCCGCCCTCGTTCTTCGGCTCTTCGGGCGGAACGGTGACCTTCTCCATCTCCTCGGGCGGAGCGCCCGGGATGATGGTGATCTCGACCTCGTCCTCGGAATCGCGCTTCTTGTCGACGAGGATCGTCGAGCCGGCCGTGATCTCGCGGCCGAGCACGAAGTCGGCGAGCGGATCCTCGATGAAGCGCTGGATCGCGCGGCGCAGCGGGCGGGCGCCCATCGTCGGGTCGTAGCCCTTGTCGACGAGCAGGTCCTTCGCCTCGTCGGTGAGCGAGATCTCGGCGGAGTGCTCGCCCATCTGGTCGCGCAGCCGCTTGAGCATCAGCTCGACGATGACCTTGATCTCTTCCTTGGCCAGCTTGTGGAAGACGATGACCTCGTCGATGCGGTTCAGGAGCTCCGGGCGGAAGACCTTCTTCAGCTCGCCCATGACGCGCTCCTTCATCTCGTCGTACGAGAGGCCTTGCTCGTCGCCGATCGAGAAGCCGAGCGTCTGGTTCTTCGAGATCTGCGCGGCGCCGATGTTCGACGTCATGATCACGATCGTGTTGCGGAAGTCGACCTTGCGCCCCTGGGCGTCGGTCAGCTTCCCGTCCTCCAGGATCTGGAGCAGGATGTTGAAGACGTCCGGGTGCGCCTTCTCGATCTCGTCGAGGAGGACGACCGAGTAGGGCTTGCGACGCACGGCCTCGGTGAGCTGGCCGCCTTCGTCGTACCCGATGTAGCCGGGCGGGGAGCCGACGAGCCGGGACACGGAGTGCTTCTCCATGTACTCCGACATGTCGACCTGGATCATCGCGTCCTCGTCGCCGAACAGGAACTCGGCGAGCGTGCGCGCCAGCTCGGTCTTGCCGACGCCTGAGGGGCCGAGGAAGATGAACGAGCCGGTCGGGCGCTTCGGGTCCTTGATGCCCGCGCGCGCGCGGCGGATCGACTTGGAGACGGCGACGATCGCCTCCTCCTGGCCGACGACGCGCTTGTGGAGCTCGTCCTCCATGCGGATCAGCTTCTGCGACTCGGCCTCGGTGAGCTTGAACACCGGGATGCCCGTCCACATCGAGACGATGTCGGCGATCTCGTCCTCGCCGATCTCGGGCTGCTCCGCGTTCTCGTCGGTCTGCCAGCTCTCCTCGAGCTCGCGCTTCTTCTGCGTGAGCTTGCGCTCCTTGTCGCGGAGCGAGGCGGCCTTCTCGAACTCCTGCGCCTCGATCGAGTCTTCCTTCTCCTTGCGCACCTTGTCGATCTCGTCCTCGAGCTCGCGGTAGCGCGGAGGCGCGGTCATCGTCTTGATGCGCATGCGCGACGCGGCCTCGTCGATCAGGTCGATGGCCTTGTCGGGGAGGTGACGGTCCTGGATGTAGCGGTCGGCCAGCACCGCGGCGGCGTGCAGCGCGAGGTCGGAGATCTTGCAGCGGTGGTGCGCCTCGTAGCGGTCGCGCAGGCCGCGAAGGATCTCGACCGTGTCGTCGACGGACGGCTCCTCGACGCGGATCTGCTGGAAGCGCCGCTCCAGGGCTGCGTCGCGCTCGAGGTACTTGCGGTACTCGTCGAGCGTGGTCGCGCCGATCGTCTGCAGCTCGCCACGGGCGAGCGCCGGCTTCAGGATCGAGGCGGCGTCGATCGCGCCCTCGGCCGCGCCGGCGCCGACGAGGTTATGGAGCTCGTCGATGAACAGGATGATGTCGCCGCGCTGGGTGATCTCCTTCATCACCTTCTTGAGGCGCTCCTCGAACTCGCCGCGGTACTTCGAGCCGGCCACGAGCGCTGCGAGGTCGAGCGTGTAGATCTGCTTGCCCTTGAGGAGCTCGGGGACCTGGTTCCCGGAGATGCGCGAGGCGAGACCCTCGACGACGGCGGTCTTGCCGACGCCGGGCTCGCCGATCAGCACCGGGTTGTTCTTCGTGCGGCGCGAGAGGATCTGCATCACGCGCTCGATCTCGGTCTGGCGGCCGACGACAGGGTCGAGCTTGCCCTCGGCGGCCAGCTTGGTCAGGTTGCGACCGAACTGGTCGAGCAGCTTCGAAGTCTTGGCCTTCTCGCCCGGCGCCCCGCCCCCGCCCTGCTGGCGGCGGCCCGGGCCCGAGAGCATGCGGATGATCTCGTTGCGGATCTTCTCGGCATCGGCGTCGAAGTCGAGCAGGATGCGCGCGGCGACGCCTTCGTTCTCGCGAACGAGGCCGAGCAGGATGTGCTCGGTGCCGATGTAGTTGTGGCCGAGCGAGAGCGCCTCGCGCAGCGCGAGCTCGAGAACCTTCTTGGCGCGCGGCGTGAACGGGATCTGACCTGTCGTCACCTCGTCGCCCTGGCCGACGATGCGCGCGATCTGCGCGCGGACTTCCTCGACGGTGATGTCGAGCGACTCGAGGACGCGCGCGGCGAGGCCTTCCTCTTCGCGGAGGAGGCCGAGCAGGATGTGCTCCGTCCCGATGTAGTTGTGTTTGAGCGCCCTGGCTTCGTCCTGTGCGAGGACTACAACCTGGCGAGCTCTTTCAGTGAATCGTTCGAACATCTCTTCTCTCTAGTGGGCGATTATCAGGAGAGTGGAAGACGGAGGCCATAGTAGCCGAGTGACCTCGGGCTACCGATGACCCAGATGGGTGACTCACAGAGACCTAACAACTGCGTGGCGACTAGCACGTTTATCGATATCGGCCTATCGTGTGAGAACGTTAGAGGGAGAGGGGAATGGGGAGCCGATTCGCTGCACTCGGTCTGTTCGTGCTCGGCCAGATGGCTCTGGCAGCGCTGTCGCTTGGGATCGCGCTGGTGCCCGCGCTGGTGACGTTCGCGCTCGGCAGCGTGCTGCTGGTCAGGAACTAGCGCAGAACTGAGCGCAGAGACTTCCGGCCGGTGGAGCTCTACTCGACGTGGCGCGGCGAGCGAACAACCGCCAGGAACGTGAGCAGGAGCACCTTGAAGTCGAGCCAGAGGGACCAGTTCTCGATGTAGTAGTTGTCCCACTCGACGCGGTCGGACAGCGACGTCTTGCCGCGAAGGCCGTGCACCTGCGCCCAGCCGGTGATGCCGGCCTTGACGCGGTGCCGGTCGGTGTAGCGGTAGACGCTCTGCTCGAAGAGGCCGACGAACTCCGGTCGCTCGGGCCGCGGGCCGATCAGGCTCATCTCGCCCTTCAGAACGTTGAGCAGCTGCGGCAGCTCGTCGATCGACGCTCGCCTGAGAATCGTCCCGAGCCGGGAGCGACGGTCGTCGCCCTCGACGCCGCCGGGAGCCGTGTCGGGCGGCAGCTCCAGCACGTTTGCCTCGAGCGGTTCCTCGGTGGCCGGCTTCATCGTCCGGAACTTGAGCATCTCGAAGGTGCGGCCGTCACGGCCGACGCGCACCTGCCGGAAGAAGAGCGGTCGGCCGAGCGTCAGCAGGATCCCGAGCGCCGCCGGCAGCGTGAGCGGCAGCGTGACGATCAGGAAGAACGTGGCGACGAGGCGGTCGACGGCGTACTTGATCACGAACTGGGCGCCCTTGGGGTTGGACGGGCGCGCCGAGATGAACGGGATTCCCCCGAGATGCTCGACCGTGAGCTTGCTCGTGATCTTCTCGTAGAGCCGCGGCACGAATGCGACCTGGAGCCCGAGCTCCTCGCAGCGCTTGACGAGTCGGAGCAGCACCTCGTGCGGCGCGCGAGAGAACGTGATGATCACCTGCTGGACGTCGTGCTGGGCCGCGATCCGGTCGAGGTCCCAGCTGGCCCCGAGGACCGGCATCGGCAGCGAGTCGGCTTCCTCGGCCATCGGGTCCTTGTCCAGGAAGCCGACCGGCTTGAGGCCGATCTCCGGATGGTCGAGCAGTCGCTTCGCTGTGAGCCGCCCGACCCGGCCGGCTCCGATGATGAGCGTCGGTCGCAGCCCCTCACCGTGCCGGTGCGCCTTCGCCCGAGACCAGTGGAGGGCAATCCGGCCGGCCGCGAGATAGGCCGCCGCGAACGCCCACATGCGGATCGTCTGAGCCGCGAGGTCGGGCGGGTCGCCGACGAGCTCCCGGGCCGAGAGAACGCCCATCGCGGCCAGCGACGTGGACATGAGGACGACCCGCACGTCCTCGAGCATCTCGAAGCGAAGACGTGAGCCGTACATGCCGCGGGCGGCGAAGAGCCCTGCGACGAAGAGGCTGAAGAGCACGATCCATTGTCCGGGAGGCGCCGAGACGCCGGCCGAGGAAGCGCCCATGGTCGCCGCGACGCCGGCTGTGACGAGCATCGCCGCGTCGAGGGTCAGGCGCGCGAGGGCCCAGGTCGTGCTCGGACGAAGGGAGGCGCGGCGACGAAGGTTGCCGAGCGTGCCGAGGGCCGGGGGGGCCTCGTTCAGAGTTGTCCGCCTGCAGGGCTCGGTCCGCCATGCGCTAGCCGAGTTCCGGCGTTCCTCGGGCGTAGCGCCGCATGCCGGCGCCGAGCAGCAGCAGCGGGCCGCCGACGGCGGCGAAGAGCGCAAGCGTCGAGGCCGGTGAAGGGCAGCGAATGGCCGTCGTCGGCAGAGGCCGTCGGTGACGGAAGGCTGCACGGGGGGCGCCTGCACCACGCTGGGTACGCGCTCGGGCTTGGCATAGGCCGGGATCGACGGATTGCTGCCGAACGCACGCTCGATGTCCGCCCGCGAGTACGTCCGGTCCAGCCGCCCGTTGTCGGCGAGGTCGCGATAGATCTGCTGCGGGGTTGCTGCTCCCGCACTAGCTGCCAACAACAAGGCGCCGAGCCCTGACGCCACTGTTGCGGTCAATGCCCTCGGCACATGCCGCATGTCTTCTCCTTCCCCCTGGCCGGCTTCGCCCGGCCATTGATCTCATCTTGTCGGTAGTACAACGAAATCCGCAACCCTTTTGTTAGAGCTTTACCACCTGCTCACACTTGACTAGATGAGCGATAGCTTTCCCTCGATGAAGGTTCTTGTAACCGGCGGCGCAGGGTTCATCGGCTCGCACCTCTCAGAGCTCTTGCTCGACTCCGGGGCAGAGGTGTACGCGCTCGACGATCTCTCGACGGGCGCGGAGCGCAATATCTTCCATCTGGCCGACCGGCCGGGGTTCCATCTCGTTGTCGATTCGGTGCTCTCGCCTTCGGTCGTCAGCGAGCTCGTGCACCGTTGCGACGTCGTCTACCACCTCGCCGCAGTGGTCGGCGTGCGCCTGATCGTCGAGCGGCCCGGACACACGTTGCTGACCAACGTCCAGGGCACGGAGAGCGTTCTCGAGTACGCGAGCCGGTTCGGCAAGCGGGTCTTGATCGCCTCGAGCTCCGAGGTCTACGGTGACCATCCCGAGGAATCGGCTCTCCATGAGGATGCGCGGCGCATCTACGGCCCGACGACGGCGCGCCGCTGGGCCTACGCCGACACCAAGGCGATCGACGAGTTCCTCGCCCTGGCCCGCTTCGACGAGGAGGGGCTGCAGTGCGTGATCGCCCGCCTCTTCAACACCGTGGGCCCCCGACAGAGTGGCCAGTACGGGATGGTCATCCCGCGCTTCGTGGAGGCAGCCCTCGCCGGCCAGCCGCTGGAGGTCTACGGGGACGGCACGCAGACGCGCTGCTTCTGCCACGTCTCGGACACGGTCCGCGCGCTCCAGGCGCTCATCGCCGAGCCGGCCACGGCAGGCGGGATCTTCAACGTCGGCTCGACGGAGCGCGTTCGCATCGTCGACCTGGCGACGCGCGTGATCGAGAAGACCGGCTCGAGCTCCGAGATCGTCTTCGTGCCCTACGAGGAGGTCTTCGAGCGCGGCATCGAGGAGGAGATGTTCCACCGCGCGCCCTCGATCGACAAGATCAAGGACGCGGTCGGCTGGGAGCCGAGCTTCGACCTGGACGGGATCCTCGACGACGTGATCGCGTCGGTCCGTCAGGCTCAGGAGGCGGAGAGCCGGACCTGAGGCGGGCTCGGCGCGTCTTCCCCCGCGACGACCGCGGTGGGAACGTCGACCGTCAGGTAGCGGGCCAGCTCGTCGTCGCCGAGGGCCTCGACGGCGGCCGGCATGCCTCCCCGCTCGATGTGCGGCCCGTGCGAGTCGCTGGCGAGCATGTGCACCACGCCCAGCTCGATGAGCCGTTCGGCGGCGTACTGCGCGGCCCGGTCTAGCCCTCCCGCAACCGATCCCGCGGTGACCTGGAGCAGGGCGCCGAGCTCGACGAGCTCCTGGATTCGAGCGGGACGGTCTTGCACCTCGGGGTTTCGCTCGGGATGCGCGAGTACCGGGGTGATCCCGGAGTGGACGAGGGCGCTGACCGTGCTACCGAGGGCCATCGGCCAGCTGCGGTACGGGAACTCGAGGAGCAGGTACCGGCCCGTTTGCGCGATCGTCAGCCGGGTGAGCTCCTCGCGCGGGATCTGCCAGAGGAGGCCGAGATCGATCTCGGCTCCGTAGAGCACCTGCACCGGGATGCCCTCCGCTTCGAAGTCCGCACGGAGCTCGTCGACCCCCCACTCCATCTCCTCGGGTGTCGTCGGGTAGTCGGGGCGAACGTGCGGCGTGGCGGCAATCGCGGTGATCCCGTCGGAGGCTGCTTGCCGGGCCAGCTCGCGCGCTTCCTCGATCGAGCGTGTCCCGTCGTCCAGTCCGGGAAGGATGTGCGAGTGAAGGTCGATCACCCCTCGGACGATAGAACACGCGTCTCGTGAAAATTGCGGTCCTCCACGTTGCCCAACCCGTCGACGCAGGCGTCGCCCGCTGCGTCGCCGACCTCGTGGCCGACCAGGTCTCCCGCGGCTGGGAGGTCACCGTCGCCTGCCCGAGCGACGGCTGGCTGCACGACGAGATCGAGAAGCTGGGCGCGAAGCACATCCACTGGCTCGCCTGGCGGCCCCCGGGGCCGCGCGTGTTCGGCGAGGTTCGGCGGCTGCGGCGGATCCTGGATTCCGTTGCGCCCGATGTCGTCCACCTGCACTCGTCCAAGGCCGGCCTTGCGGGCCGGCTTGCTCTCCGGGGCCGCCTCCCCACGCTCTTCCAGCCGCACGCCTGGTCGTTCGAGGCGGCGAGCGGCGCCGTGCGCAAGGGCGCCGTCGCCTGGGAGCGACTCGGCGCGCGCTGGTCACACGTCATCGTGTGCGTCAGTGACGCCGAGCGGCAGCACGGCGTGGAGCACGGCATCTCGGCGGACTGGCGAGTCGTGCCGAACGGCGTCGACCTGGACGCGTTCTCGGAGGCCTCGCCCGAGGAGCGGGCCCGAGCCCGAGAGCGGCTCGAGCTGCCGGCGGTAGGCCCGCTCGCGGTCTGCGTGGGCCGCCTCAGCCACCAGAAAGGGCAAGACGTCCTGCTCGAGGCCTGGCCCTCGGTCGTCGACCGGGTCGAGGGCGCGCACCTCGCGCTCGTCGGCAGCGGGCCGGAGGAGGAGCAGCTGCGAAGTCGTGCGCCGAAGGGCGTGCAGTTCGCAGGCGAGCGCGACGACGTGCGGGACTGGCTGGCTGCGGCGGACGTCGTCGTGGTGCCCTCACGCTGGGAAGGCATGTCGATCGGGCTGCTCGAGGCTCTGGCCCGCGGGCGTAGCGTCGTCGCGACGGACGTCGCGGGCTCGGCGGAAGCGATCGGCGACGACGCCGGAGCAGTGGTGCCGGTCGGCGACAGGCCCGCCCTCGCCGACGCGATCGCAGCTCGACTGCAGAATTCGGAGCTGGCCGCCGCCGAAGGCCACGCGGCGCGAGCCAGAGCCGAGCGTGACTACGACCTCAAGAGGTCAACCGCAGCAATCGCAGAGCTCTACGCCGAGCTCGCTAGTAGTAGTACGGCGTCCCGGACTCTTTGAAACGGTTCCCGACGATGCCCATGAGCGGCGCGTTCAGGGCCTCGACGGCCAGGATCGCCTCGTTCACGGAGCTGTTCGTCGCGCCCGCGGAGACGACGAGCAGGATGCCCTTGGCCATCGTCGCCAGGGTGCGCGGGTCGTCCGTCGAGAGCAGCGGCGGCGTGTCGACGAGAATCAGGTCGAATCGCTCGCGCGCCTGCTCGACGATGTCCGCGAAGTTGCGCGAGAGCAGATCGCCGGCCTCGACGTCGTGCTCCGTCGGCAGGAGCCAGACGCCCTCGGTCCACCCTTCCCGCAGGGCCTCTTCGAGAGTTGCCTCCTCGCGGAGGACCGTCGAGAGCCCCGGGTGAGGCTCGACGCCCGTGATGCGGGAGAGCCCAGGTCGGCGCAGGTCGGCGTCGACCACGAGTACCTTCATCCCGAGGCGGCTGAACGACTCCGCCAGCATCGCCGCGATCGTCGTCTTGCCGTCGCCGGGCGACGCTGACGTGATGACGATGAAGTCGATCGCACCCTCGCGGATCTGTGGCTCGAGGTTCGCCCGCAGGATGCGTGCCGCCGACGAGGCTTCGCCGTCGACGAAGGCGCCGGTCGGGCGGTTCTTGAGCGAGCGAAGCGGCGGGATGCGGCCGAGCACCGGATAGCCGGACGTCCGCGCGAGGTCGCGCCAGTTGCGGAGCCGCGGCCTTCCGCGCTCGAGCAGCAGCGAGGCGACGATGCCGATCAGGAGCCCGATGAAGAGCGCGGCCGCCTCGAGGATGCGCCGCGGCGGGGCGGCGACCTCGTCGTCCGGCAGGGCGGGCGCGACGATCTGGGCGCTCAGCAGCGGATCGGTCCGCGAGAACTGGACCGTCTTGCGCGCGATGGCGTTTGCAGCCCTCGCCGCCCGCTCGGGCGAAGGGAGCCGCACGCGGATGGTCACGTTGCCCGTGTCGGTGACGATGTTCGCCACCGTCGCCCGCTCGAGCTTCTTGGGATTCTCGCCGAGTGTGCGGGCAACCTGACGAATCGTGGCCCTCGCCTTCGCGTACTCGGAGTACTTCGGGCCGACGATCCTGACGACGTTCCCGCTCACGTCCGAGACGGCCGGGCGCGGCGCGATCGAGAGCAGCGCGTTGCCGTCGTACTGCGACGGAAGCGACTCGACGTAGATCGTCGATCCGATCGAAGAAGAGCAGCGCGATGATGAGCGTCGGGCGCCAGCGCCAGCGCAGGGCGTCGAGCAGCTCGGGGAGCCCGCCTTCCTGGCCAGGCGTGCGCCTGCTTTCTCTGGGCGAGGGCGTGCGCTCTAAGTCGAGATTGGTGCTCATGGGCTCCGTGGGAAGAGACTTCGGCGGCGAACGGCCCCGCCCTCCCATGGTAGCGGTGCGTGTTCTAAGGTCGAGAGCTAGGCCGTGAAAATCGCGTATCTCATCCGCGCCCACTATCGCGCCTGCCCAGCTCGGGCGCCTTCTCGACCGGCTGGACAGCGAGCAGGCAGCGTTCTTCCTCCACATCAGCGCCCGGACCTCGGGCGGCACGCTCGCGAAGATGCAGGAGGCGGTCGGCGAGCGGACGAACGTCCAGTGGGTGGAGCGGGTGGCGACGTACTACGCCGGCTTCAGCCTCACGCAGTCGACGATCGTCGGACTGCGCGCGATCGCCGCAGCCGAGCCCACGAGTCATACGGTGATCCTCTCCGGCCAGGACTATCCGGCCCTTCCGACGACCGAGATCGAGAAGTTCTTCCAGCAGAACCAGGGCCAGAGCTTCGTCGAGCACTTCGCGCTGCCGGCGGCCGGCAAGTGGCCCGGCGAGCACGGTGGGCTCGACCGGATCCGCTATCGGTACTACGAACGCGTCAACTACAAGACCCGAACTCTTCGCCTCCCGATCCTGCGCCGGCGGTTCCCCGACGGGCTGCAGCCGTACGGAGGCGGGGCCTGGTGCGCGCTCTCGCATGACGCGGTGCGCTACATCTCGTCCTTCACCGAGGAGCGACCCGAGGTCGTCCGCTTCTTCGAGCACGTCAAGATCCCCGACGAGATCTTCGTGCAGACCGTCCTCATGAACTCGCCGCTCCGCGACACCGTCGTCGGCGACGACGTCCACTACATCGACTGGAGCCACGGAGGAGCGCACCCGAAAGTTCTCGGCACCGAGGACTACGACAAGATCGTCGAGTCCGGGAAGCTCTTCGCCCGCAAGTTCGACACCCGCTACGACATGAAGATCCTCGACATGCTGGACGCGCGGCGATGAAGGCCGTGATCCTCGCCGGCGGGTTCGGCACGCGACTCTCCGAAGAGACGACCGTGCGCCCGAAGCCGATGGTCGAGATCGGCGAGCGCCCGATTCTCTGGCACATCATGAAGCTGTACTCCGCACACGGGATCGACGACTTCGTCATCTGCCTGGGCTACCGGGCCGAGGTGATCAAGGACTACTTCGCGAACTACCACCTCCGCTCGTCCGACATGACGGTCGACCTGGCGAAGAACGAGCTGCAGCTGACCCCCCGCGGCGTCGAGCCCTGGCGGGTGACCCTCGTCGACACGGGGCCCGACACGATGACCGGCGGGCGGCTGAAGCGAGTCGCCGAGCACGTCGGCGACGAGACGTTCTGCTTCGCCTACGGCGACTGCGTCACGGATCTCGACGTGACCAAGCTGATCGAGTTCCATCGATCGGAGGGGGCGAGCGCGACCCTGACCGCGATCCGCCCGCCCGGCCGCTTCGGCGCGCTCACACTCGGCCTCGACGCCACCACGATCACCAGCTTCCGTGAGAAGCCGGAGGGAGACGGCGGCTGGGTCAACGGCGGCTTCTTCGTCCTGGAGCCCGAGGTCATGAACTACATCGCCGGCGACGAGACGATCTGGGAGCGCGAGCCCATGGAGCGGCTCTCCGACGACGGGAAGCTCGCTGCCTACCGCCACTTCGGCTACTGGCAGAACATGGACTCCCTGCGCGACAAGATGGTGCTCGAGGAGCAGTGGGCCTCGGGGCAGCCTCCGTGGAAGGTGTGGTGAGCGAGCCGGACCAGGCCTGTCGTTTCTGCGCCGAGCCGCTCACGCAGACATTCGTCGACCTCGGCCTCTCGCCGCTCGCAAACTCGCTGCTCGACGAGCAGGACCTCGTCTCGACCGAGCCTCGCTACCCGCTACATGCGTACGTCTGCGGCGAGTGCTTCCTCGTCCAGCTCGGCGAGTTCGCCACGCCCGAGGACATCTTCGAGGAGTACGTCTACTTCTCGTCCTACTCGGACAGCTGGGTCGCCCACGCGAAGCGCTACGTGGAGCGGATGGTCGAGCGCTTCGACATCGACGGAGGCAGCAGCGTCGTCGAGATCGCCTCGAACGACGGCTACCTGCTCCAGTGGTTCCAGGAGCTCGGCGTGCCGGTGCTCGGGGTAGAGCCCGCGCAGAACGTCGCGGTCGTCGCCGAGGAGAAGGGCATTCCGACCGTCGTTCGCTTCTTCGGGCGCGAGACCGCCGAGGAGCTGGTCGGCGACGGGCACCGCGGCGACCTCGTCGTGGCGAACAACGTCCTCGCGCACGTTCCGGACCTGAACGACTTCGTGGACGGGCTCCAGGTGCTGCTCGCGCAGCGACGGAGTGGCGACGCTCGAGTTCCCACACCTGCTCCGGCTGATCGAGGAGACGGAGTTCGACACGATCTACCACGAGCATTTCTCGTACTTCTCGCTGCTCACCGTCGAACGCGTCTTCGCCGCGCACGGCCTGCAGATCTTCGACGTCGAGGAGCTTCCCACCCACGGCGGCTCGCTCCGCATCTATGCGCGCCACGCGAACGGCGCCGAGCCGGAGCCGGCGGTCGAGGAGCTCAGGGAGCGAGAGCGCGGTGCCGGTCTGGACGATCCGGACACGTATGCGCAGTTCGGCGATCGCGTGCGACGAGACGAAGCGCTCGCTGCGCGAGTTCCTCGAGCGCGCCCGGAACGAGGGCCGCTCCGTGATCGCCTACGGCGCGGCCGCGAAGGGCGTCACGCTGCTCAACTACTGCGACGTCGGGCCGGACCTCGTCGAGTACGTGGTCGACCGCAGCCCGCACAAGCAGGGCCTGTTCCTCCCCGGTGTTCGGCTTCCGATCCGAGCGCCGGAGCGCGTGACCGAGACGAAGCCCGACTACCTGCTGCTCCTCGCCTGGAACCTGAAGGACGAGATCGTCGAGCAGATGGCGCACGTGCGCGAGTGGGGCTGCAGGTTCGTGACGCCGGTCCCGGAGGTGGCCGTCCATGACTGAGCTGCTGGAGCGCCTCTTTCCGATCTGCCGGAGCCTGACCGGAGACGGCGTCCGGCAAACGCTCGACATCGTCGGCGAGCAGATCTCGCTCGAGCGCACCGAGGTGCCCACCGGCACTCAGGTCTACGACTGGACGGTGCCGCGGGAATGGAACATCCGCGGCGCCTGGCTCGACGGGCCCGAGGGACGCATCTGCGACTTCGCCGACTCGAACCTGCACGTTCTCGGCTACAGCGTGCCGGTCAACGAGCGCCTGAGCCTCGACGAGCTTCGCCCCCACCTCTTCTCCGACCCCGAGCGGCCGGAGGTCATCCCCTACCGCACCTCGTACCACAACGAGAACTGGGGCTTCTGCCTCCCGCACGAGGTGGTCGAGCGGCTGCCCGACGGCGAGTACGAGGCCGTGATCGACTCGACCCTCGAGGACGGGAGCCTGACCTACGCGGAGCACGTCGTCCCCGGCGAGAGCGAAGACGAAGTGCTGCTGTCGACGTACGTCTGCCACCCCTCGCTGGCCAACGACAACCTCTCGGGCATCGTGCTGCTGACCGAGCTCGCCAAGCGCCTCGCGGGCTCGAGCCGGCGCTACACGTACCGCTTCCTGTTCAGCCCGGCGACGCTGGGCCCGCTGACCTGGCTCTCGCGAAACGAGGAGCGCCTCGACCGCGTCAAGCACGGCCTCGTCGCGTGCTGCGTCGGCGACCCGGGGTCGCTGACGTACAAGCGCAGCCGGCGCGGCGACCGGGAGATCGACCGCGCCGCCGGGCACGTCGTGCGGGCGCGCGGCGGACAGATCCGCGACTGGTCTCCGCTCGGAGGCGACGAGCGACAGTTCGGCTCGCCCGGGTTCGACCTCCCGGTCGGCGTGCTCTCACGAACCCCGCAGGACGAGTTCCCCGGCTACCACTCCTCGGCCGACGACCTCACCCTCGTCCGGCCCGAGCACCTGCAGGACTCGCTGGAGGCCTACCTCGAGGTCCTCGAAATCCTGGAGAACGGGATGCCGGCGGGAAACGCGACCTACTTGAACACGAGCCCGAAGGGTGAGCCGCAGCTCGGCAAGCGCGGCCTCTACCGGCCGATCGGCGGCGGGTCGTTCGCCGAGGGCCCGCTCCTCTGGGTCCTGAACCTCTCCGACGGCGAGCACGACCTGGTCGCGATCGCCGAGCGCTCGGGCCTCACGTTCGACGAGATCCGCGCCGCGGCAGACTCGCTCGTGGAGCACGGCCTGCTGGCCGAGGTCAACCCTTCGTCAGCCAGGTGAAGAGCGCTGCGCGCGCGGCGATCGCGCGCCGCCTCATGGGCCCGGGCATTGCCCAGACGGCGCTCCTGGTCGCGCCGTGCCAGCGGTCCAGGCCGGTGAGGGTCAGGCGCGGAACGCGGCCGGGCCGGAGCCAGAGCGGAACCTCGCGGCGGTCGAGCCGCAGAACGCAGTCCTCTTCGAACAGCAGGCGCGGCAGCAGCCGGGTGTAGGCGTCGTCGCGGACGCGGGCCCACGCTCTCGGATTCCAGGCCTTCGGGCCGAGCGAGTAGTGGAGGATCGTGACGGGCTGCCCGTCCAGGGTGGATGCGAGCGACTCCGGGTCGGCGATCTCCACGCGGAGGAGATCGTCCGGGTACGCCTCGCCGTGGTCGGGCAGCACCTCGGTTGCGTCCTCGGGAAACTCGCTCTGGAGGAGCGCGTTCAGCGCGTCCTGGTCGCCGGCCCAGAAGGGCTGGTCGAACTCGGCGAAGACCTTCGCCGGCGGGATCAGCCTGCAGGCGTCCCAGAAACGCTCGAGCAATTGCGGCCAGTGCTCGACGTCGAAGACGACGAAGCCCGCGTTCAGATACGTCTGCCGGCGAAGCGGGGCGCGTAGCTGGAAGGCCTCGGCCCACTCGGCGAACCAGCGCCGGCGGTGCGACCGGTGGTCGGCGAACAGCAGGATCTTCCCCTCGGACAGCGCGCCGGACGAGATCGTCGAGCGGGCGGGCGACGACCATGTCGCTGTCCACGAGGACGATCACGCCCCGGGGCTCGAACAGCCGCGGGAAGGGCTTGGTGAGGGTCGGATGGCCCTCGGCGCCGGCCGGTAGGTCGACCACGCGGGCGTGCGGCTCGAGGCGAGCGCGCTGGTCGGGCAAAAGCCCTCGGTCGAGAACCACGAGCTCGCCGGCGTTTCCCGTCAGGCGCAGGGAATTGAGCAGCGCGACCGTACCCGGGAAGTAACCGGCGCTGGAGATCGTGTAGAAGGTCGCCACGCTCATGGGGTCGACCCCTATATCGACAACAACAACAGGATATTCGCCAACCGGGCGGTCGGCGGTTTTGACGCGATGAGCGAGGGCGCCCAGCGCATCCTCGCCAACACGGTCTATCGGGCCGTTGCCGACCTCGGCTCGAAGTTCGCATCGGTTGCGCTCTACGTGGTCATGGCACGCGAGCTCGGCGAAAGCCAGTTCGGGGTCTTCACGTTCGGGCTGGCCGTCGCGACCCTGGTCACCGCGCTCGGGGGTTTCGGCCAGGACGCGATCCTCGTGCGCGAGGTGGCGCGGGACCACAGGCGCATCGACCACTACTTCGCCAACACGCTGACCTTGAAGCTCGTGCTTTCGCTGCCGGTGCTCGTGCTCGCGCTCGCGGTCGCGTCGGTAGCGGGAGTCGCGCAGGACACGCGAACGGTGATCGCCCTCCTGGCGATCGCGATCGTCGCAGAGCTCCTCATCACGACGTGCTTCGCCGTCTATCAGGCGTACGAGCGACTCGTGTACCTGCCGATCGTCCTGATCACGCAGCGGATCGTCATCGCCGGCTCCGGGATCGCCGCGCTTCTGCTCGGCGCCGATGTCGTCGTTGTCTCCGCGGTCTACCTGGGCGGCGCGCTGTTCGCGCTCGTGCTCGCGCTCGTGCTCGTCTTCCGCCAGAGTCGTCCGACCGCGCCTCGAGGTGAACGTGGATTTCTGGTGGCCGCTGATGAGGATGGCCGCGCCCGTCGGTCTCGCAGGGGTCTTCGGCACGGTTCTCTTCCGTGTGGACACGGCGATCCTCGCGTGGTTCGAGACCCCCGACGTGGTCGGCAACTACGGGGCGGCCTACCGCCTGTTCGAGGCTGCCTTCTTTGTGAGCTGGGCCGTGGGCACAGCCGTCTACCCGGTCTTCTCGCGGCTCTCGCCGACGAGCGACCCTCCGGTGCGGGTGGTGTTCGACGGCGCGCTGAAGCTCGTGCTGGCGCTCATGCTCCCGCTGGCCGTCGGCGGGGTGATCCTTGGACAACCACTCGTGGAGCTGATCTACGGCGCGGACTACGACCGGGCAGGCGAGGCGCTCCTCATCCTCTCCCCGGCGATTGCGTTCCACGGGCTCGCACACGTGGCAGCCCTCCTGCTGGTCTCGCAGAATCGACAGGTGGTGCTCGCCGTCGTACAGGGAGTGGTGGCCGCGCTCAATATCGCGCTCAACTTCTTGCTCATCCCGTGGCTCTCCCTCGAAGGCGCTGCTTTGTCGGCGCTCGTCTCGCAGGTGCTCTTGACGCTGCTCTTCCTCGGCTACGCGACTCGGTCGGCGGGCGGCCTCGATCCTGGGCGGGTCTTCGGCGGGCCCGCTCCTGGCGAGCGTGCTCTCAGCGATCGCGATGGTCGTGTTGCGCGACGACCTGTTGCCGGCGATCGCGGCCGGAGGAGCGGTCTACGTCCTTGCGCTCGCGTTGTTCGAGCGCACGGCGTACCCCGACGACGCGAAGGCGATCCGCGACTTCCTGCGGAGGGGACCACCGTGATCGCGGTCGTCACGGGTGGGAGCCGCGGGATCGGCAAGGCGATCGCGGATGCTTTGCGTGCATCGGGTGCCGCTGTCACGACCCTCGACCGCTCGCACGGCGTCGACGTCACGGAGCCGCAACGCCGTGGGGAATGCCTTCGCCGAGCTGGGCCCGGTCGATCTTCTCGTCAACAACGCGGGCACCATGGACGCGATCGGGCCCGCCTGGCAGGTCGATCCGGACGACTGGCGGCGTGACATCGAGACGAGCCTGTTCGGCGCTTTCAACTGCTCACGGGCGGTCCTGCCCGGAATGGTCGAGCGCGGCGCGGGGTCGGATCGTCAACGTTTCTAGCGGCGTAGCGACGCGCGCCTACCCGCACGCCTCGGCCTACGCAGCGGCGAAGGCGGCGCTCCGCAGCTTCACGCAGTCGCTCGCCGCGGAGACGGCCGAGCACGGGATCGCGGTCTTCGCGATCAGCCCGGGGTTCGTCTGGACGGAGATGACCGAGCGGCTACGCGACTCGCCCTGGTTCCCCGGGTTCGGCTCGTCGAGACCCGAACGAGCCGGAGCGCGCCGCCGAGCTCGTGCTGCGGCTGGCCTCAGGGGAGCTGGACGCCCTCAGCGGACGGTACATCCACGTTCGCGACGACATCGACCAGCTGCTCAGCGAGTGAAGTCCGGCCAGGCCGTGTCCTTGTCGGACATCACCCGCGGATCGGCCGGCCACTCGATGCCGAACGCCGGGTCGTCCCAGCGCACTCCACGCCCCGCCTCGGCCACGTAGGGCGCCGAGATCAGGTAGAGCGCCTCGGTCTCGTCCTCGAGCGTCAGGTAGCCGTGCGCGAGGCCCTCCGGGACGTAGAGCATGCGCCCGCTCGCGGCTGAGAGCGGGACGCCGGCCCAGCGCTTGAAGGTCGGCGAGCCGGCCCGCAGGTCGACGATCACGTCGTGCAACGAGCCGCGGACGCAGCGGACGAGCTTGGCCTCGGCATGCGGCTTCTCCTGGTAGTGGAGCCCGCGCAGCGTCCCCAGCTCCTCGTTGAAGGCGACGCTGATCTGAGGCCAGTACGTCTGGAGGTCCAGGGCGCCGAATTCCGCGTCGTCGAAGATCCGGGCGAAGTGCCCGCGCTCGTCCTCGTGGGTCTCGACGTCGACGACATACGCGCCCGGCAGCTCCAGCTCCGTGAAGATCATTCGCGCCACCGTAGATCAGGGCCGAGCTTGCCCTCGCCGCGCAGCTCCTGAAGCCGCTTGAGCCGCGTGAAGCGCGATCCGTCGAAATCGTCGAACGTGAGGCCGGCGTCGCGATAGGCGGCGTGGAGCTCCTCGGCTCCGTCGCGCGCTCGGCGCACGGTCTGGAAGCCCGGCAGCGCGCGCCGCAGCTTTCCGAAGTCGACCCGGTACGAGCGCGGGTCCGGGTCGCTCGAGCCGCCGAACTCGACCGTGCTGTCCGGGACGACGTCCCGCACGATCTCGGCCAGCTCGCGCACCTGGTAGTTCTCCTCGGCGTCGCCCACGTTGAACGCCTCGCCGTGGATCGTGTCTCGCGGGGCGCTCGAGGAGCGCGGCCGTCGCGCGGGAGATGTCCTCGATGTGGACGAGCGGCCGCCAGGGCGTGCCGTCGCTCAAGATCCGGACCGCGCCGGTCGTGAAGGCCCAGCCGACGAGGTTGTTCAGGACGATGTCGAGCCGGAGCCTGGGTGACGCGCCGTAAGCAGTCGCGTTTCGCATGGAGACCGGCGAGAAGTCGCCGTCCGCCAGCTCGGCGAGGGCCTCCTCCGAGCGCACCTTCGACTCTGCGTACGCCGTCAGCGGCTTGAGAGGAGCGTCCTCGGTCACGTGCTCGTCCTCGGAGGCCCCGTACATGCTGCAGGACGACGCGAACACGAAGCGGCTCGACGCCGGCCTCCTTGGCGGCCCGGGCCAGCGAGACCGTCGCGTGGAAGTTGATCTCGTAGGTCAGCTCCGGGTCGATGTCGCCGAGCGGGTCGTTGGAGAGCGCGGCCAGGTGGACGATCGCGTCGTAGCCGCGCAGGTCCGTCCGGCGTCACGTCACGCACGTCGCGGAGAAGGGTCGGAATGTCGGCGCCCGGGGTGAGGTCGCAGCCCCGGTAGAAGAGCGTGTCCAGCCCGGTGACGTCGTGACCCGCCGCGGCGAGCAGCGGTGCGGTGACGGAGCCGATGTAGCCGTGGTGGCCGGTGACCAGGACCTTCATTGCGCCGCCGCCCGCAGGGACTCCGGCGTTCCGATGTCCACGAACTCCGTGCCGAAGTCGACACCGCGCACGCGCCCCTCGCGCGCGAGCGCGTCGAGATAGACACCGGGCTCGGTGTGACCCGCCAGGCCCTCGAGTGCGCCGACCTTCGCAGCCAGGCAACCCCAGACGAGGTCCGACGGCGGGCTCTCCGGCTTGACGTGCACCGCGGTCACGCGCGCCCCGTCGACCGTGACGACGTCGGACCGGCTGAGCTCCCGGCAGCGGAAGAGACCGAGCACGACCTCGCCGAGCTCGGCGATCAGTTGGCGGAAGCCGTCCACCGGTTCCCAGACCGTGTCCGGGAACCCGAAGAGGACGACATCGTCTCGGTCGAGGCCCTCCAGCCCGAGGAGGAGCGAGTCCGCGACCGAGGGCGGATGGCCCTCGACGACCAGCGCTCCGTGCTCCCGCGCCCGCTCGGCGACATCGAGCTTCTCGGGCCGCGTGACGACCCGCAGCTCGTCGCACGGAGCCGCCTGCATGCGCTCGACGAGGTAGTCCAGCACCGGGCGGCCGCCGACGGGCAGCACCTCCTTGGAGCCGGGCAGCGGCTGCAGACGCGTCGCGTGCCCGGCCGCCGGAATCACGCCGACGACTCTTATCGGTAGAGCTCCAGCCACGCAGGCTCGACGCGCTCGGCTACGAGCCGTCGTCTGAACGCGAAAGCGCGCTCACCCAGCAGGGCGGCCGCCGGCGCGGGCGATGTTTCCGGGGCTGCGATGGGCGATGCCGGCCCGCAGGTAGATCCCGGCCGCCTTGGCCGAGCGGCCCGCGCGCAAGTGACCCATGGCCACCCAGCGCGAGAAGTGCAGGTCCTGTCCCTCGATGCCGTGCTTCGCCGCGAGGTGGGCGAACTCGGCCTCGACGTTCGATTCCTCGGTGAGACGCATCTGCTGAGGATGCCGGAAGTAGCCGACCAGCGGCTCGGTCGCGGCGGCTGCGGAGCCGGCTGCGGCCAGCCGGAGCCAGAAGTCCCAGTCCGCCAGCTCGTTCAGCTCGGTGTCGAAGCCGCCCGCCGCACGGGCGATGTCCGTGCGCGCGATGACCGCCGATCCTCCGGCCGGAAGCGCGTTCCGCTCGCGTAGCAGGCTGCCGATCTCGTCGGGGTCCGGCGCGGGCAACGTCTCGATCACGTTCGCGTGGTGATCGAGCACCAGCATCGTCGCGTACGCCCAGACCGCATTCCGCGCCTCTGCAGCGTCGAGCTGGCTCCGCAGCTTGCGCGGCGACCACACGTCGTCGTCGTCGAGGAACGCGACCCATTCACCCCGCGCCTCGGCGAGCCCCGTGTTTCGCCCGTGGGCGAGGCCGCGCTGCTCCGGGTGCCGGACCACGCGCACACGCACGTCGCCGAGCGCGGCCAGCCGTTCGCCCGTCCCGTCGGTGGAGGCGTCGTCCACGACGACCACCTCGAGCTCGACGTCCTCCTGCCCGAGCGCGCTCGCAAGACCGTGCTTGGAGAGGAGCTCCCACCGGTTTCGCGTGGGAATGACGACGGTTACGAGCGGCGAGGGAGGGACCGCGCCAATGTACCTCGGCCGAGGGACACCCGAACTGGCGATGGCCGGAGCGGCGCTCCTTTCCGAGACAATTGACATGGAGCCGCGCCGCCGCACAGTTCGTGTGCTTGTCTGCCTGCTCGGCGTCGTCGCACTGACGCCGGCCGCCGCCGGCGCTCAGACGCCCACGACCGCGCCTCGCGCCCTCGCGTCCAGTTTCGAGCAAGGCTTGTCCGGCTGGCGTGCCGACGGCGCACGGCTACGGCTCGTCAGCCGCGGACCGCAGGGCCGCGCTGCGCTCGTCACCGCCCAGAAGCGCCGTCCGACGACCTTCTCGGTCTACCGCTCCCGCCCGCTCACGACGGGCGCTGCCGGAACTTTTTACACAGCCGCCGCAGCAGTTCGCGGAACCGGGCGCGGCTTCGGCCTCTGCCTCGGGGTCACGGAGAGCGTCGGAACCACGATCGTTGGAGCCGCCAAACGGTGTGCACGCTCGACCGGCCGCTGGCAACGTCTAGGCGACCTCGTCTACCAGACGAAGAGCGCCGGCGGCAGCCTCGCGCTTGCGATCTCCAAGCCGCTCTCACGTTCGGGGAGCCCAGTTCCGCGTCGACGACGTCCAGCTCGTGCCGTCCGCGTCGCAGCCCAGCCCCGATAAACGCAAGCCTCCGAAGCCTCCGCCGCCGCAATCCGCCACCGCCCCCGCCACCTCCGCCGCCACCTCCACCTCCTCCGCCCCCTCCACCTCCTCCGCCTCCTCCGCCACCTCCGCCCCCCCACCTCCTCCGCCGCCACCTCCGCCACCCCGCCACCTCCGCCACCGCCGCCCGCCGGCGCCGGCCCCGCGGTGGGCGCCCAGTTCCATTGCAACTGGGCCGTCTACAACAACGCCGACCGCATCGCCGTGCTCAACAGGCTGCAGGCGGCCGGCGTGACCTGGGTTCGGATCGACACGGCCTGGAACGGCATCGAGGGCGCGTACAAGGGCCAGCGGGACACCTGGCACATCGGCATGGTCGACTTCTGCGTGAACGAGGCCCGAGCGCGCGGCATGAAGGTGCTGCTGACGCTGTGGCTCACGCCAGCCTGGGCCAACGGCGGCCAGTCCGACAAGGTTCCCCCGACCAACCCGCAGGACTTCGCCGACTTCGCCCGCTGGGCGGCCGAGCACTGGCGCGGCCGGGTCGACGCCTGGGAAGTCTGGAACGAGCCTGACCAGCCGAACTTCTTCGCCGGCACCCAGGCGCAATACGTCCAGCTCCTGAACGCCGCGTATCCCGGCTTCAAGGTCGGCGATCCCGCCGCCGAGGTCGTCCTCGCGGGCCCGTCCTCGAACGACGACGGCTGGATGCGCCAGATATACGCCCTCGGCGGCAGGAACTCATTCGACGTCCTCGCCACGCACCCGTACCAGGGCATGGGCGATTACCCGCCCGAATACCGTGAGGCAAACGGCGGGACCTACCGCTGGTGGTTCACGCACCTCCCCGTCGTCCGCCAGGTGATGATCCAGAACGGCGACGCCGCCAAGCCGATCTGGTTCACGGAGTTCGGCTGGTCGGCCCACGCGAACTGGCCCGGGATCCAGAACTGGGAGCGCGGCGTCACCCAGGCGCAGCAGGCCGACTTCCTGATCCGGGCGATCCAGTACACGCAGACGAACTACACGTATGTGCCGGTCATGTTCTGGTACAAGGAGCGCGCTGCGCCGGGCTCCACGGACGTCGTCCAGAGCGGCTACGGGCTGCTCAACGCGGACACGTCCCCGCGCCCCGTCTACACGGCGCTCAAGAACTACCTCACCGGCGGGTAACCGCCCGCCCTCGGGGCGACGATGCCTGCGTCACGGCTCGCGAGGAGCATCGCCCCGATCATTCCCCAGAGGGCGATGTGCACGACCGAGTTGCCGAGCGTGTAGTCGACGAACCCCTGGAAGAAGACCGTCAGGAGCGCGCCTCCGACGCCGATCACGATCGCCCGGTCGGCCGGGTCCCCGCGCGCCAGCGAAAGACGCGACGCGACGCGTCCGGCGTTGACGAGCGCGAACGCGAAGAGCAGGATGATCGCCGCCGCCGGCAGCCCTGATTCGGCCGCCCAGTTGAGGAAGAGGTTGTGCGCGTGGAACGCCGCGACCGTGCTCGCCTCCGAGCCTGCGCGCGCGCTCGAGATGATGAAATTCCCCGGCCCCTGGCCCGTCCAGGGGTCCTCCTGGATCTCGCGCCGCGCCTCGCGCCAGATCGAGTCGCGATCGTCGTAGGGGCTCAGCGTCGTGAAGGCTTCCGCGCGCTGGGTCACGACCTGAACCGACTCGTTCTTCGGGAAGTAGCTCCACAGGCCCACGAAGACGAGGACCACCGGCAGGCCGATCAAGAGGAGCGTCCGGCGCGCCTCGCGCAGGGTGATGAGCATGAAGAGCGCTGCCGCGCCTGCTCCGAGCCACGCGCCGCGGGCGAGTGAGAGCGCGAGCGCGGCGAGGATCAACCCCAGTGCCACGCCGGCCAGCGTTCGCGTCCGGCGGGTCCGGCCCCCGAACAGGAACCCGGCCGCCACCGGCGCCGCCATCGCGGCCAGCGCGCCCAGCTGGTTCGGGTGGTCGAAGGCGCCCTGCAGGCGGCCCTTCAAGCACAGCCGAGCCCGAGTAGGACGACTCCTGGAAGTCGGAACGGCTCGACAGCGCGATGACGGCGAGGATCGTCGTCGACAGGACGAAGCCCCCGAGCAGCACGCGCAGATCCCGCATCCCGCGGCACGACGCCAGGATCACGGACGGCGAAGGTCACCCCGCCCGCGATCGAGACCAGCTGCTTGATCGCCAGGGTCTCGTCGAGCGCCGAGAACATCGAGATGAGCATCCAGGCCATCAGGCCCAGGGGCCAGAAGAGCACCGGCGACCAGGCGAGCGGCGTCTGGCCCATGGCCAGCCGGCGGACGATGAGCATCAGCGCCACGAGCACCACCGCGGCTTCCGCCGACTGCAGGGTGGCCGCGCCGACCGGAGCGCCGGTCGAGCCCACGGGGAAGGTCGCAAACACGCCGAGTGGCGCGACGATCGGCGCCGCGAGCACTGCGAGCGCCAGGAGCGGTGCAAGGGGAAGGGCGATATAGACCGCCACGCTCGCCTGGAAGAGCGTGGCCACCGCGGCGAGCGTCAGCCCGAGGAAGATCGAGACGAGGGCGAGCCCCGTGCCCATCGTGATCGACAGGAGGCGTTCGCGCTGGTTGCGCGACAGCCCGAGTGCGTGGCTAATTGCGGCCGACATCGGATCCTCCCGGCATGGCGGCTCGGTTCGCCGCCTCTCGATAGCGCTCCTTCATCGCCGCGACGAATCGTGGGAGCGCGAACTGCGTCGCCACCCGCTCCGGGCCGCAACTGGCAAGGCGCGTGCGCAAGCCTTCGTCCCCCACGACCTCCAGGATTGCATTCCGAAGCGCGGCTCGGTCCCCTGGCGGGACGAGGACGCCGCAATCCCCGACGAGCTCCGGCACGCCACCGTGGTCGTAGCCGACGACCGGCGTGCCGACCGCCATCGCCTCGAGTGCCGTGAGAGGGAAGCCTTCCCGCCCCAGCCCGCTCTCGTCGACGATGCTGGGAATCAGGACGGCATCGCACCCGCTCATCAGCTCGACGGCGTCGTCGCGATAGCCGAGAAACGTGACCGAATCCTCGAGGCCCCTCTCTGCGACCAGGCGCCGGAGCCCGGCTGCGTACTCGAGGTGAGGCGCGTGCTCCGCGCCCATGAAGGCGAGGCGAAGGCCCGGCACGCGAACGAGTAGCTCGGGAAGCACCGCGAGCGCCTCCAGGTGACCCTTCGGCGGATCGATGCGCGCCGCGATCGCGGCGACGGCCGTCGGCTCGGGCGGGCCGAGAGCCTCGAGGAGCCGCCGCCGCCCCTCCACCGGATCGGCCTCGATCGCCCTGAGACCCGTGTGCACGACCTCGGTCTGGACTCCGGTGCCCGGCAAAAGTCTCCAGCACTGCCCCGCTGACTCCCACGACGAGCCTGGCACGCCGTCCGATGAAGCGCGCGAGTCGCCCGTCCCAGCTGAAATCGTGCTTCAGCCAGAGCATCGGTGCTCCGGCCAGGGCGCAGACGAGCGCCGCTTTGATCCCGTTCGCGTGCACGAGCACCGGCCGCGTACGGCGCAGGTGGCGTCGAAGCTTCCAGGCTGAGACCGCCATTCCCGCCCGACGCGAGGTTGGGATCACATGGACGGGATAGTCCGCGAGCCGCTCGACGAACGGCCCGTCCTCGAGCACGATCACCTCCTGGATCCAGTCCGGCCCCAGCTCCTCGAGGAGCGTGGCGAGATACCCCTCCTCCCCGCCGAGATGAGCGTGCGACGAGACGAACGTGACCCGGACCGCTTCGCTCACCGCTTCAGCCAGACAGCCATCGCGCCGTCCACGAGCCCGCGCGCGCCCCGCCACTCTCGGTTCACGAGGCGATGTCCGATCAGCGTGAGCACGAGCAGCACGAACTGCGCGCGCGCGAGCAAGGTCTGCGGGAAGTTCTTGCGGAACAGATAGGCACGGTTGACGATCACGCGGCGACCGAACGGGCGCGCGTCCTGCGAGCCGAAGCCCAGCTTGCGGTGCTCGACGCGGATCTCCGGCACGTAACGGATCCGGCCGAGCCGCGAGAGCCGGTACGAGAAGTCTTCGTCCTCGGCGAGCGCATAGCCGCCGAGGTGCTCGTCGAAGCGCACCCGGGCTGCAGCGTCGTAACGCGCGCTCATGAAGCAGCCCTGCATGAACTCGACGTCTGTCGGCTCGTCGAGGTTGCGCAGATAGCGCGGGTAGCCGTAGCGCGTGAACGTGCCTTCGCGACCGCTGCCGAGGAGCAGCCGGCGCAGCGGCGAGGCGCGGTCGCCCACCCGGCCCGAGTCGGGCTCGATCACGCGTCCGGTGGCTCCGACGACGCTCGCGTCGCCATAGACCTCGGCCAGCCGCGCGAAGATGTCCGGCTGGATCGTCACGTCGTCGTCCAGGAAGACGATGACGTCACCGGAGGCGTCGTCGATCCCGAGTTCCGCTGGCGGGTGAGGCTGGGCACGGAGCGCAGGTAGCGCACGGCGGGCTCGACCTGCTGGTCGAACGCGGTGACGACCGACTCCGATGAGCCTTCCGGGTCGGCGTCGATGACGATCACCTCGTCCGGGCACGGATCGCAGAGCCGGAGGCTCTCGAGGGTCGCGTCGAGGATCTCCTCGCGGCGCATCGTCGGGATGACGACCGAGAACTGCATCAGCGGCCGGGCCTCCGCACTCCGAGCAGCTTGACCGCGAGGCGGAAGGCACCGTTGCGCGGCGGCGCGGGCAACCGCGGCGCCTGCAGCGGGCGCCAGGGGCCGGGCAGCCAGGTGAAGGCGAGCTCGTAGCCCGCGGCCTCGACGGCCTGCGTCACGCGCTCGTCGTGCAGGCCGTACGGGTACGCGAAGGTGCGACAGGGCCGGCCCGTTAGCTCCTCGACGGCGGCCTTCGACTCGCGTACCTCACGCTCGAGCGCGCGGTCGTCGAGCCCGCGGAGGTCCGGGTGCGTCAGCGAGTGCGAGCCGAGCTCCATCCCCGAGGCCGCGAGGGAGCGGGCCTCGGCCTCGTCGAGCAGGCGGCCGTTCTCGCCGGCCACCTCCGGATGCTGCATGCGGTAGCGGCCCGGGCAGACGTAGAACGTTCCGCGGACCCCGAGCCGCTCGAGCAGAGGCTGCGCGGTCGTCACCCAGTTGCGGAAACCGTCGTCGAACGTGAGCACCGCCGTTCGCTCCGAGGGCGGGCCGTCGAGCAGCTCCTCGGCCGTCAGGAACCGATACCCACGACCCTGGAGAAAGCGGATGTGAGCTTCGACGTGGCGGGGTGCGGTCAGAAGCCGCGACGCGTCGCCGCCGTTCGGCTCGGCGACCCCGTGGTAGACGAGCACGCGTGGCTTCATCGGAGGGCCCGGGCCAGGCGGCGCGCGGCGCGGGCCGGCGCGAACCGCATCAGCGGCTCGTAGCGGTCGTCTCGCTTCAGCCGCAGGCCGAAGAGCGTGCAGCGGTTGGTCATGTCCTGGCGGGGAAGGTGGTGCGGCGTGTCCCAGGAGCCGAGGCCCATCGCAGCGCAGGCCGCCCGGAAGCCTGCGTCGCGGGCGGCGCGCACGGTTCGGCGCTCGCTCGCCCGTACGGGTACGCAGCCACCTCGACGGGAGCGTCGAGCTCGCGCTCGAGATCCCGTTTGCTCTGCTCGAGCTCGGACTTGGCCTCCTCGTAGGTGAGCGTGCTGAGATCGGGATGCGTCACCGAATGGGCGCCGATCTCGATGCCCGCTCCGTGGAGCGCGCGCAGCTCGTCCGCGCTCACGACCCGGACCGACGGCGCCGAACGGTGCGGCTTCCCAAGCCAGCCGGAGACGACGAACACCGTCGCCGGGGCATCCAGTTCTGCGAGTAGAGGGGCCAGGATCTCGTAGTTGTCGGCGAAGCCGTCGTCGAAGGTGAGCGCTGCGTGCCCGCCCGCCTGGCCCGCTTCCGCGAGCCGGGCCAGCTCTCCGAAGGAGACGAGACGGTACCCCCACTCGCGCAGCTTCGCGATGTGCCGTTCGCAGGTCCTCCGCGCGCACGAACAGCCCGTGCGGATCGTCCCGCAACGGGACGTCGCCCACCGCGTGGTAGGCGAGTCGCGAGCGGAGGGAGGGAGCCGTGGCTCATGGGAAAATCGTACGCATGGCCGTTGTCAGCGCCGTCATCATCACGCGCAATCGCCGGGACGCTCTCGCGATCGTCCTCCAGCGGCTTCGCGACCTGCCCGTCGAAGAGATCCTCGTGGTCGACAACGACTCGACCGACGGGACGGCCGACCTCGTACGCGGGCTGGACGATTCGGTCCGCCTGCTGGAGCCAGGCGAGAACCTCGCGCTGGCCGGGCGCAACCTGGCTGCCGACCAGGCGACCGGCGAGCTCCTGTTGATGCTGGACGACGACGCCTATCCCCTTCCGGGCGCGATCGAGACGCTCGTCGAGGCCTTCCGCGCCGACCCGAAGCTCGGCGTCGCCGGCGGCTTCGTCCGGGACATCGATCCCGACGGGAACACGTTGCGGGCGACCGAGCTCGGGACCTTCGACTGGCTGCTCCGCGGCCGGCCGCAAGGGAGAGCCGGCGGAAGGGTTTCCCGCGTTCTCCTTTCCGGAGGGCGCCTGCATGATCCGTCGCAGCGCCTACCTCGAGGTCGGTGGTTTCTTCGAGCCGTACTTCCTGACTTCGTCCGAGATCGACCTCGCAGCGCGCATGCTGGAGCGCGGCTGGGACGTGCGCTACTTCCCCGGCTCGCCCTTCGACCACATGAAGGCCGAGTCGGAGCGGCAGACGGCGGACGTCAATCTCTACTACCGGATCCGGAACCACCTCTGGTACATCTGGCTCCGGTTCCCCGCTCCGCTGGCCGTGCGCCGTACCGCTGGGTACCTCGCCTTCGACCTGATCGAGTCCACCTACCGCGGCGTGCCGGGCACCTGGGCGCGGGGCGTGCGCGACGCGTGGCGCCAGCGCGACCAGGTCCGCGGCGAGCGGCGGCCGCTCCCTCGTGACGTTCTGCGGCGGGCGGAGCTCAACCGCGGCCGGATGCACGTCCGCCTGCTCGCCGGGCAGCTGAGGAAGAAGCTGCGGCCCGGCCGATGAGCGAAGGCGCGCGGCGCATCCTGCACAACACCGGCTACCGCCTGCTCGCGGACGCCGGCTCCAAGATCGCGTCAGTCGCCTTCTTCGTGGTCATGGCCCGAGAGCTCGGGTCGGCGAGCTTCGGCGTCTTCACGTTCGCCCTCTCCTTCGTCATTCTCGCGACGACGCTCGGCAGCTTCGGGCAGGACAGCATCCTGACGCGAGAGGTCGCGCGAGACCGGTCTTTGCTCGACGGCTATTTCGTCAACACGCTGGCGCTGAAGGTCGTGCTCTGCACGGTGTCGCTCGCGCTTGCGATCGGGGCCGCCGTCGCCTTCGGCGTCGACGATCAGACGCGGAACGTGCTCCTGCTGCTCGGGCCCGCGGTGGCGTTGGAGCTGCTGATGACGACCTGCTTCGCCGCCTTCCAGGCCTACGAGCGCATGGAGTTCGTCCCCATCGCGCTGATTTCCCAGCGCACGCTCACCGCCGTCGTCGGCATCGCCGCCCTCGTGGCGGGCGTCGGCGTCGTCGCGGTCTCGGCCGTCTACCTCGTGGGGTCGCTGCTCGGATTCGTTCTCGCCCTCGCCCTCTTCCTGCGCCGGATCGCGCGACCGGCCTTCGAGATCCAGCCGGGCCGCTGGTGGACGCTGATGCGCGCGGCGGCGGCGATCGGCCTGACGAGCGTGTTCGCGGTCGTGCTCTTCCGCGTAGACATGACCATGCTGGCCGTGTTCGAGCCGAAGGAAGTCGTGGGCGACTACGGCGCCGCCTACCGGCTCCTGGAGGCGACGCTCTTCGTGTCGTGGAGCGTGAGCTCGGCCGTCTTCCCGGTGTTCTCGCGGCTGTCTCTGACGAGCGTGCCCCCGGTCGGGTACGTCTTCGAGCGCGGCGTCAAACTGGGCGTGGCGCTGACGCTGCCTCTCGCCGCCGGCGCCGTCGTGCTCGCCGACCCGGTCGTCAGCACGCTCTACGGCTCGGACTACGCCGAGGCGGCCGACGCGTTGCGGATCCTGGCACCCGCGATCGCGCTCTATCCGGTTTGCTACGTGGCGGGCTCGCTGCTCGTCTCGCAGCACCGCCAGCGGGCGATGCTGGCCGTCTACGGGCTCGTTGCCGCCGAGAACATCCTTGCGAACTTGGTACTCATCCCCTGGCTGTCACTCGAGGGCGCCGCGCTCGCGACGTCGAGCTCGCAGGTGCTCGTGACCGTGGCCCTGCTGGCGGTCGCGCAACAGGCGGCGGGCCGCGTGGAGTGGACACGCATCGTGGCCGGGCCGGCGCTGGCCACCGTCGCCGCCACGCTGGCGATGCTCGCGCTTCGCGACAGCCTCGCGGCCGCGATCGCCGCGGGCGCCGTCGCGTACCTCGGTGTTCTCTTCGTGTTCGAGCGGCGGCTCTTCCCGGAGGATGCGCGCGCCGTGCTCGACCACCTGCCCGGGCGCGGAGCCGCATGACGCTCCCGCACGAGAGCGAGTGGCGCGAGCTCGCAGCGCGGAGCCGGAATGTCTTCGGCACCTGGGAGTGGGCCGACACGTGGTGGCGGCACTTCGGCGAAGGCGGGGAGCTGCGCACGAGGCTGGTGCCGGGCAAGGCGATCCTGCCGCTCTACGTCAGCCGCACGGGGCCGTTCAGGCTGCTGCGCTTCATCGGCCACGGTCACGCGGACGAGCTCGGCCCCGTCGTGGGGCCGAACGACCGGGAGGCGGCGGCGGGCGCCCTGCGCGACGCACTGGCAGACGACGGGCATCACCTCTTTCTCGGCGAGGATCTTCCAGCCGGTTGGGGCGATCTGCTGCCCGCGAAGGTCGTCGAGCGGACGAGCAGCCCAGTGCTCGAGCTGACGGAGCCGAGCTGGGACGAGTTCCTCGCAGCGCGCAGCTCGAACTTCCGAGGACAGATGAGGAAATACGAGCGTCAGGCTCTCCCGCGAGCACAACGCCGAGGTCCGGCTGGTCGACGACCCGGATGGACTGGGGAGCGCTCTCGACGCCCTCTTCGCGCTACATCGTGCGCGGTGGCCGGGCAGTCACTGGTTCGCGGCCGCAGAGGCCTTTCATCGTGACTTCGCAGCTCTTGCGCTCGAGCGTGGCTGGCTCCGCCTGTGGATCCTCGAGCTCGACGGCCGGCCCGCCGCTGCGTGGTACGGCTTCCGCTTCGAGGGGATCGACTCGTACTACCAGGGCGGACGCGATCCGACCCTGACCCGCGAACGGCTCGGCCTCGTCCTCACCATGCACACGGTTCGGGAGGCGATCGCGGACGGGATCGAGGAGTACCGGTTCCTCCGCGGCGACGAGTCCTTCAAGTACCGGTTCGCCACGGCCGACCCCGGCCTGGAGACGATCGCGGCGCCCCGCGGCGTCATGGGCCGGGCCGCGCTGGCTGCGCGGTCGGCCAGGCGGCGCTTATCGGGTTAGGGCGCGTCTCCTAACCTACGGGGATGGGGGGTGGCGTATGGCCGAACACGCGGTGGTGATCGCCGGAGGAGGTCCGACGGGGCTGATGTTGGCCGGCGAGTTGTCGTTGGCTGGGGTCGACGTTGCCATTGTCGAGCGGCGCGCCAGCCAGGACCTCCCCGGCTCGCGCGCAGGCGGTCTGCACTCACGCACCATCGAGGTTCTCGATCAGCGCGGAATCGCTGATCGGTTCCTCTCGGAGGGACAGGTGGCCCAGGTTGCGGGGTTCGGCGGGGCCTCCCTGGACATCAGCGACTTTCCCACCCGCCACAACTACGGGCTCGGGCTGTGGCAGAACAACATCGAGCGCATCCTGGCCGGCTGGGTCGACGAGCTCGAGGTGCCGATCCATCGCGAACGTGAAGTGGTGGGGTTCGTGCAGGACGACACCGGTGTCGACGTCGAGCTGTCCGACGGCCAGTCGCTCCGGGCGGAGTATCTCGTCGGGTGCGACGGAGGACGCAGTCTGGTCCGTAAAGCAGCCGGCATCGAATTCCCCGGCTGGGATCCGACGACGAGCGCCCTGCTCGCCGAGGTCGAGATGGCCGAGGAGCCGGAATTGGGTATGCGCCGCAATGCCCTTGGCATCCACTCCTTGGGCAAGGTGGAGTACGAGATCCGCGACGGCGAGGTGGTCTACGACGAGGGAGGGACGGTACGGGTCATGGTGACCGAGCCGCACGTCGGAACCACGGGCGAGCCCACCCTGCGCGATCTCAGCGAGGGCCTCATCGCGGTCTACGGGACCGACTACGGGATCCACAGTCCCACCTGGATCACCAGGTTCACCGACATGACGCGGCAGGCCGCGGCCTACCGCGAGGGACGGGTCCTGCTGGCCGGCGACGCGGCGCACGTGCATTCCCCGGTCGGTGGACAGGGCCTCAACACCGGTGTGCAGGATGCGGTGAATCTAGGCTGGAAGCTGGCCCAGGTGGTCCACCAGACAGCGCCCGAAAGCCTCCTGGATACCTACCATGCCGAGCGCCACCCGGTCGCTGCCCGCGTGCTGCGAAACACGATGGCGCAGGTCGCGCTCATGCGCGAAGACGATCGCATCGAGGCGCTGCGCGACACCGTGTCCGAGCTGCTGAGCATGGACGAGCCGCGTAAACGATTCGCCGCGATGATGTCTGGTCTAGACATCCATTACGACCTGGGCGAGGGGCACCCGCTGCTCGGGCGCCGCATGCCGGATCTCGACCTGGACACCCCCGGTGGAACGGTGCGGGTCTTCACCCTCCTCCACGACGCCCGCCCGGTCCTTCTCAATCTGGGCGAGCCCTGGGACTTCGACATCTCCCCCTGGGCACACCGAGTGTCGGCGATCGACGCCGAATATGCCGGCGATTGGGAGCTTCCGGCCCTGGGCCAGGTAGCAGCCCCCGCCGCCGTGCTGATCAGACCCGATGGATATGTCGCCTGGGTGGGGGACGGCACAGAGACCGGCTTGCGCGACGCGCTGACTACCTGGTTCGGATCACCGCCCCAGGCGTCGCACCAGGCGGCCGACGTGCTCTAGGGCGGGGCGCGGATCGCTCCGATCCCAGAGCCCGTGAGCTGCACCGAGGGCGTAAGGAAGCGATCCCATGCTTCGGCGCCGAAGGTCGGGCTCGAGTGAGTGGTAGCGCACTCCGCTCTTGGCCGACACCGGCTGTACGGGACGATCAAGGGCGAGATCTGCCCACATGGCAGGAAGGTCGACCCCGGCGGCGATGGCCAGCGCCATCGAGCCGTAGAACCGTCCGTTGAGGTCGATCAGGACCGGCTCGCCTCCCGGCGGCTGCTGGAACTGGACCTGAGCGATGCCGAACCAGGCGAGATCGAGGAGAAGCGCTTTGGCCTTCTCCTCGAGCACCGGATCGATGGCCACCGTCTCAGCGCGAACGCTGCCTCCGCCGGGCGAGACGACGGATGCGCGCTGCTGGAGACCGGCCACGACGCGGGACTCGCGGTCGGCGAGGGCCACGTAGGCAACGAGATCGCCTTCGACGTAGGCCTGCGTGACAGCCTCGGCGCCGACCGACTCGAGGTACTCGACGCGGGCTGCCGCCTCTTCGCTCGTCTCGGCCACTTCCGCTCGCAGGCGGAGGGGCGAGCCGTCGGCCGCCCGGACCGTCGTGTGGCGGGGCTTGACGACGAGCGGCTCCCCGCCCGCGCTGGGGACCGCCAAACCGGCGCGCCGAGCCGCGTCGGCAAGCGCGATCTTGTCGAACGCACGCGCGACGCCCTCGTGCGGGCCGTACGGGACGGCCGCGTCCAGCTCGTCACGACCCTCCGACAGGACGAGGACTTCCCCGTCGCCGGCCCCGAAGACCAGGTCGTACTCGCCCGCCGTCCGGATCGCAGCGAGGAACGCGTCCGGATCCTCTTCGGGCGGCGGAACCTCGTGCCACGCGGCGGAGAACCGCGATGCGGCCGCGAACCCAGGTCGTGGCGACCCGATGCCCACCTCCCAGCCCGCTCGGCCGAGCGAGCGAGACGCGGCCAGCGCCCCGCGTTGCCACCCGTCCTCGACGATCAGAGCGCGCATTGAGCGCGCATTCTGGCTAGTGGCAGGTCTGCGAGCCGGAGTCGGTGAAGGTTCGACCGGGAACCGGCTGGAACTGCCAGGTGAAACTCCGGGAGCTGAGCTGGAGGCGCAGAACGCCGAGTGTGTCGTCGTTTGCGATCTCCTGGCGGGGGTCTGGTGGTGAGACCTCGTGAAAGCCGCGGCCGCCGGTGCCGACGACGAACTGCCGGATGCCCCGGACCGCGTCAGCCGCGCCGGTGGGGTTGAGCGGGGACCAGCGCTGGTAGTTGTGCGCGTGGCCGACGAGCAGCACATCGGCATTCCCGTCGTACAGCGCCTGGAACAGCGGCCTGATGTCAGGCGAGTCGCCGACGACACCGGTGCTGAAACGAGGGTGATGCCAGTACGCGAGCGTGCACCGCGTCGGATGCGCCGCGAGATCGGCTCGCAGCCACGCCTCCTGCGGCGAGCCTGTCTGGCACCCCCCGACGAAGGGGCAGTTCGAGTTGAGCACGATCACGTGCCAGGCGCCGAGCTCGTAGCTGTACCACCCTTGCGTCGGCGGGCCGGCGACAGCGCCCCAGTAGCCGAAGTAGCCGGCCGCGTTGGCGGTCGCGTACTCGTGGTTCCCGGCTGCGGGCCTCGTGCGGGCCTTGAAGCGCCCCCACGTCGGCTCGTAGTAGGTCGCGAAGTCGCTGGCTGACCCGTTCTCGTACGCGAGGTCACCGAGGGCGGCGACCGTCCCGGGAATCGTGTCCACCAGCGCCGCTGTCTGATCGTCGCCGGTCGTGCCGTCGGCGATGTCGCCGGCCGCAATGAGTGTCTGCGGCGGCGGCTCGGTCTCGACGATCAGCTGCGGACGGCGTCCGCCCTCGCGGCTCGTCAGCGTCGCCCCACGGCCGGTCAGAACGAAATTGAAGGTCCCGTTCCCGCTCACGCCGCGGGTGACGTCCACGGTGATCCAATTCCTTCGCAACCGGCCGATCGAGCCTACGACTCGACCTGGGCGGGGGCCGTTGCGGAACGTCAACCTCCGCTCGGCCCAGCTCCCGCCGGTCGCGCGAACCTGGAAGCCCGGTCCTCGCGTCTTCGAGTGGACCCGCAACGTCGCCCGGGCGACGGGCGCGGTCAGGCCCTTGACCTGGAAGCGGAGGTACGTGCGCATGACCGGTCGCGGGGAGACCCGCAACGAGCGGACCCGGCCGAAGTTCTTCCGCCGCGCCGCGGAGGACACGTAGGCGTCAGCCGTGGCTCCGAAGGTCGCCTGCGGTGCTTCCGCCTTGCCGGGCGCGGACAGGGCCTGGCTCCCTCCGGCCAGGAAGGCGAGCAAGGCGAGAATTGCGAACCGGCGCATCAGTCAGACCCCAGAGAGTGAGACTCGCGCCCGACCTGGTGGTTAGCCACGCTCACGGAGCTGCGGGAACAGCACAACGTCACGAATGTTGTCCCGGCCCGCGAGCACCATGGCCAATCGGTCGATCCCGAGGCCCAGCCCTCCGGTAGGCGGCATCCCGTAGGAAAGGGCCTCGACGTAGTCCGGATCGCCAGGCTCCCCTCCCGCCGCTTGCGCCGCAAACCGCTCGGCCTGCTCATCGGGGTCGTTGATCTCGGTGAAGGCATTCCCGAGCTCGGTGCCGCCGACGAAGTACTCGAAGCGCTCGACGACCTGTGCATCGGCCTCGGTCGCACGCGCGAACGGCGAGAGCTCGATCGGGTAGTCGTGGAGGATCGTAGGCTCGATCAGCTCGGGCTCGATGAAGTTCGAGAGCGCGTGGTCGACGAGGTCGGCCCAGGTCTTGTCGGCCGACGTGTCGACGTCCCGCTCGTTCAGCCGCTTGCGCAGGTCTGCCTCGTCGCGCGTCCACAAGTCGCGCTCCTCTAGCGCGTCGATGAGCTTGAGCCGCTTCCAGGGCGCGGCGAGGTCGACTTCGTGGCCCCGGAAGGCGGCCTTCGTGCCGCCGATCGTCTCGCGGGCAACCGTCTCGACGAGCTCCTCGATGCGCCGCATCGTGTCCTCGTAGTCCGCGTAGGCCTCGTACCACTCGACCATCGTGAACTCGGGCGCGTGCTTGTAGGACACGCTCTCGTTGCGGAAGTCCCTGCCGAGCTCGTAGACGCGCTCGAGCCCGCCCACGATCAGCCGCTTGAGGTAGAGCTCGGTGGCGATGCGCAGATAGAGGTCGGCGCCAAGCTCGTTGGAGTGCGTGACGAAAGGCTCGGCGAAGGCACCGCCGTAGCGCGGCTGCAGGATCGGCGTCTCGACCTCGAGGAAGCCTTGCGAGTCGAGGTAGCGGCGGATCGACGCGACCATGCGCGTACGAAGCTCGAAGTCGGCCCGCGTCTCGTCGTTCATCAGCAGGTCGAGGTAGCGCTGGCGGTAGCGCGTCTCCGTGTCGGTCACGCCGTGGAAGGTGTCGGGCAGCGGCCGCTTGATCTTGGCGAGGAGCTGGGCCTCCTCGACCGCGAGGGAGGGCTCGCCGCGCCTCGTTCGCGCCGGTGATCCCCGCCACGCCGACGAGGTCGCCGAGGTCGAGGTCGACGGGGCCGGCCCGTTCCTCCTCCCAGAGCAGCTGGATCCGGCCGGAGCGGTCGACGAGGTCGAGGAAGACCAGCTTCCCCATGTCCCGCCGGGCCATTACCCGGCCGGCCAGCCGCCGGCGCTCGCCGCCCTCGCTCCCGGGCTCGAGCTTCTCGGCGTCTGCGCGCACCGCGGCGATCTAGTCCCGATCCGGAAACCGCTTCGGCATCCCCATGGCGGGCGAGTCTAGGGCTGGAAGAGGTCGAGCGCCTGGTCCGCGATCGTCGCGCCGATCGCGAGCGAGGCGGTCGCGCCCGGGGACGGCGCGTTCTTGACGTGCAGGGCGCGCTTGGAGCGGGCGAAGAGGAAGTCGTCGACGAGCGTGCCGTCCATCCGCACCGCCTGCGCCCGGATCCCCGCCGGAGCGGGCACCACGTCCTTTCGGGACAGTTCGGGCAGGTAGCGCCGCGCCGCGCCGACGAATGCCCGCGGCACGGCGTCGCGGTACACCTCGCCGATCCCGGTGCGCCAGTGCCGGCGCGCGAGGCGCCAGAACGAACCGGAGCGAAGCGTCCCCCACGTGTCCCGGGCGTCGAACGACGCTTTGCCGTAGCGGTCTCTCGCCAGCGCCAGGACGGCGTTCGGGCCGAGCCAGACCTCCCCGTCCGGCCGGCGGTTCGCATGCACGCCGAGAAACGGGAAGCGAGGGTCGGGCACCGGGTAGATGAGCGCACGGCAGAGCTTTCGGGCCTCGGGCCGCAGCGCGTAGTAGTCGCCGCGGAACGGGATGATGGAGGTGCGGTCCTCGTCGTCGAGGCCGCTCGCCTCGACGAGACGATCGGACTGGAGCCCGGCACACGACACGACCCCGAGCGCCTCGACGGTGCCGCGAGAGGTCTCGACGCGAGCGCTCTCTCCGCCGTCGTCGATCGTGCTGGACCCCGGCATCCGTGTAGACGTCGCCGCCCAGTCTCCGCAGATCCTCCGCGAGCGCCGCCGCAACGAGCCGGTAGTCGACCACCGCCGTCGTCGGGACGTGCAGCCCGGCCACGCCGACGCAGTGCGGCTCGACCTCGCGGATCTCCTCGGCTGCGAGACGGCGCAGACCGGGGACTCCGTTCGCCTCAGCGCGCCGCTGGAGCTCGTCGAGCGCCGGCACCTCGCTCGCATCCGCGGCCACGATCAACTTCCCGCACTCGTCGTACGGGATCTCCTTCTCCTCGCAGTACTCCCTCAGGACGAAGCCGGCCGGCGGTGCAGAGCTGCGCCTTGAGCGAGCCGGGCGGGTAGTAGACGCCCGAGTGCACGACGCAGCTGTTGCGGCCGGTCTGGTGCAGCGCGATCGCCGGCTCCTTCTCGAGGACGATGACGCGCCGCTCGGGCAGTCTCCGCCCGAGCTCGACGGCGGTGGCCAGCCCGAGGATCCCCGCTCCGACGACGACGACGTCCGCGCGGGCGGGCAGAGGGGCCTCGCCCTGGAAAGGTCGCGCTCGGCTTCGAATCAAGGCCGCTAAGCGGCCTTGATTTCCAGGATCTTGTACTTGAAGGCTTTGCCCTTCGGCGTGGTGACCTCGACGGTCTCGCCCTTCTTCTTGCCGAGGATCGCCTTGCCGACCGGCGACTCGTTCGAGAGCTTGTTCGCGTCCGGGTTCGCCTCTGCCGAGCCGACGATGTGGTACTCGACGGTCTCCTTGGCGGAGACGTCACGCAGCTTCACGTGCGACCCGACCGAGACGACGTCCTTCGCGATCTCCTTCTTCGTGATCACGCGCGCGGACAGGAGCCGCTCCTCGAGCATCGCGATCCGGTGCTCGAGCAGAGCCTGCTCGTTCTTGGCGTCGTCGTACTCGGAGTTCTCGGCGATGTCGCCGAACTCGCGCGCAGTACGGATCCGGTCCGCAACTTCACGGCGCTTGATGGTGGAGAGATGCTCGATCTCTTCCTTGAGCTTCTTGTAACCCTCCGGAGTGAGGATCACTTCCTTCACAGGTTCCTCCTCGAAAAAAGACGCGCGGCGCAGAGGCGCCGTCGCGGGTCGGCATAGTACCTGTCATCGTGCCAACCGTCAAACCTCCCTCCGAGCTACGATTTCGCGCCATATGCAGGTAGATCTGCACCAATCCTGGAGCATCGGACCGGTCGATATTCCGAGCCGGCTCGTGCTGGCGCCGATGGCGGGAGTGAGCGTGCAGGCGTTTCGCCGCCAGGGGCGCCGCTACGGCGCCGGGCTCGTCTGCTCGGAGATGGTGAGCTGCGCCGGCCTGCATCACAAGAACGAGCGCACGCTGGGCTATCTGCGCATCGCCTCCGACGAGCATCCGCTCGCTGTCCAGATCTTCGGCGCCGAGCCGACGGTCATGGCCGAGGCGGCGCGCATGGTCGAGGCCGCCGGGGCCGACCTGGTCGACATCAACTTCGGCTGCCCGGTCCGGAAGGTCACGAAGACCGGAGCAGGCGCGACGCTCCTCGACGACCCCGATCGCGCCTCCCGGATCGTGGCTGCAGTCGCCGAGGCGGTCGACGTCCCCGTGTCGGTGAAGATGAGGCGCGGGCTGGAGAACGGCTCGCGCGCCTGCCTCGACGTCGGCCCCAAGCTCGTGGAAGCGGGCGCGGCAACGCTGACGTTGCACCCGCGCTCGGCCAAGCAGATGTACACGGGCGAGGCCGACCACGCGCTCACGGCCGAGTTCGTCGAGCTGCGTCGGCGTGCCGGTGATCGCGTCGGGCGACATCACCTCGCGGGCGAGAGCGCAGGCGGTGCTCGCCTCGACGGGGGCCGCCGCGGTCATGGTCGGACGCGCCGCGCAGGGCAACCCCTGGGTGCTGCGCGAGATCATGGGCGACGACTCGGAGCCGACCCGCGAGGAGGTCGTCGCCGAGCTCATCCTCTTCATGCGCGAGACCGTCCGGGAGCTCGGCGAGCACCGGGCGACGGGCTTCCTGAAGAAGTTCTACAGCTGGTACCTCGGCCGCGGGCGATTCCCTCGTCCCTTCAAGCAGGAGCTCGTGGAGCTGAAGACCTTCGACGAGGTCGAGCAGCGCCTCCTCGCGGCGGCGCCGGGCGCGAGATTCGTCCTGGCCCGCCTCGAGGAAGAGCTGCCGCAGGGCGACGAGGTCACGCTCGACCTCCCGATCTCGATCTACGGCGGCGGCTAGGCGTTCAGCGCCCAGACGAGGCGGAGGCCCTCGAGCGTTAGATCCGGGTCGACCTTCTCGATCGTCCTGGCGTGCGGCGCGATGAGGTCTGCGAGCCCGCCCGTTGCGATGACGCGTGCCTCGCTGCCCACCTCGGCGCGGATGCGGTCCACGATCCCGTCCACCTGGCCGGCGAAGCCGTAGACGACGCCTGACTGGAGTGCCTGCGTCGTGGTCTTGCCGATCACGACCGGCGGCTCGACGAAGTCGACCTTCGTCAGGCGCGCGGCGCGGGCGAAGAGCGCCTCCATCGAGATCTCGATCCCCGGCGCGAGGACGCCGCCCACGTACTCGCCGTCGGCCGACACGACGTCGAAGTTCGTCGACGTGCCGAAGTCGACCACGATGCACGGCGACCCGTACCGGTCCCGTGCGGCCACGGAGTTGGCGATCCGGTCCGGCCCCACTTCACGCGGGTCGTCGTAACGGATGGCGATCCCGGTCCGCGCCCCCGGGCCGACGATCAGCAGCGGCGTTTTCGCCCACCGCTCGGCGAAATGCTCGTACTCGCGGATCAAGGACGGCACAGTCGAGGAGAGGCAGACGCCCGTCGACCTTGTCGAGATCGACGAGGTCGCCGATCAGCGTCCCGAGCTCGTCCCCGGTGCGCGTCGGCTCGGTCGCCACCCGCCACTGCTCGGTCAGACGATCGCCGTCGTAGAGCCCGAAGACCGTCTGCGTGTTGCCGCAGTCGACCGCTAGGAGCAACTAGTAGACGTCGTCGTCGGTGCGCAGGGACTCGCCGATCCGCTCGGCGAGCGCCTCGGCGGTCAGCTTCGGCTCTTCGCCCTCGCGGGTCAGCTCTTCCACCGTGACGTCGCTCGAGGTGTAGATCTCCGCCTTGGGGACGATCCGTGTCGGGCGGTTCTTGTCCCAGACCCAGACGTCCTCCATTTTCAGGTGGTAGAAGGGATAGCTCGGCTGGGGCGCGTAGTTCAGGTCGAGCTTGTTGCAGAGGTACGTCGCGTCCTGCGTGAGCACGCAGAACCGGAAAAGGCCGAAGACGTCGGAGTACTCGCGCTTGAGCCGAAGCTCGAGCTCGGCCTCGAATTCGTCGAGCTCGTCGATGTGCGACATAGCCCTGATCATTCTAGCCCTGCGAGCAAGGCCTGGACCGGCCCCAGACCTGGGACGACGAGCCCGGGATCGAGCTCGGCGAGAGGCTCGAGCACGAAGCGGCGCTCGGCCAGCCGCGGGTGCGGGACGCGCAGGCCCGGCTCGTCCACGATCTCGTCGCCGTAGAGCAGGAGATCCAGGTCGATCGTCCGCGGGCCGTAGCGCTCGCTCCGGACCCGTCCCAGCTGCTGCTCCACTGCCAGCAGGCGCTCGAGCAACGGGCTGTGGAGCGAGATCGGTCGCGAGCCGCGCCGCTGCGTTGAGGAAACGCGGCTGGTCGACCACGCCGACGGGATCGGTCTCGCGAATCGAGGAAACGGCCTCGACTTCGAGCTCGGGATCGGCGCCGAGGAGCTCGAGCGCGTCGCGGATCGTCGATTCGCGCTCGCCCAGATTCGATCCGATGCCGATGTAGGCCGTGTGCATGTTGTGGCTATGTTGTCTTGCTTGAGAGGTTTCGGGGTGACCCTCATCGCTGGTCTAGCGGCTGCGCTCGTGTGGTCGGGGCTCTGCCGCGTCCGCGACGCTCACCTCGACCGAGCGGGAAGAGCTTCTCGCCTACCCGCACGCGCTGGTGCTCGCCCATGATGCGCGCGCCGCAGCCAAGCTCCGTCGCGCCGGTGGCGTCCGTATCGCGCGCAGCCTCCCGGTCTGGCGCCTCACGAGCCGGTCGGCCCTGCGCGTGGCCCCGCTCGCAGATCTCGTCGAGCCGGACCGCTTCATCCAGACCGCCACGCACTTCAGCTCCGGCGACCCGCTCGTGCCGACCCAGTGGTGGGTCGCTCCGATCGGCGCCGGCACGGTCGAGCCTCCCGGCCCCGGGAAGCCCGTGACCGTCGTCGACACGGGAGTCGACCTGACTCATCCGGAGTTCGCGGGACGGCCGTCGACGATCGCGTTGAACGGCCAATCGGTCGTCGGCCAGACCGAGGATCATGGGACAGCAGTCGCATCCACGATCGCCGCGCTGCCGAACGCCCAGGGGATCGTCGGGCGTCTATCCCCAGGCCGCTCTGCAGATCTGGGATGCGAGCCCCGCCGGGCCGGGCATCTCCGTGTCAGGCGTCGTCGCCGGCATCGACACGGCCCTCCGCCGCGGACCCGGTGTCATCAACCTCAGCCTGGGCTCGAACTCCCGCGATCCGCTGCTCGAGGCGATCGTGAACATCGCGTTCGGCACCGGCTCACTGGTCGTCGCCGCCTCGGGGAACGACCGCTCCCACGGCAGCCCCCTCGAGTACCCGGCCAGCCTTCCGCACGTGCTCACCATCGGGGCCATCGACCCGACCGGTCGCCCTGCCTCCTTCTCGAGCGGATCCCCGTACGTCGACCTCGCCGCGCCCGGGCAGGCGATTCCGGTGGCGGTGCCGCCCTCGGCCTACGCGTCGTACAGCGGGACGAGCTTCGCAACCCCGCTCACAGCGGGCGCCGCCGCGTGGGTCTGGACCGCGCGGCCGACGCTCGGTGTCACACAGCTCTTCGATCTCATGCGGTCGAGCGCCCAGGACATCGAGACCCCCGGCTTCGATCCCTATACGGGCTTCGGGCGGCTCGACATTCCCCGCGCGCTCACCGCCGCGCCCCTCCCCGCCGACCCGAGCGAGCCGAACGACGACGTCGACCACATCAAGCCGAAACGGCTCTTCCGCGAGGGCGACGCGCCGCTGAACTCTCCTCGGCGGCTGCGCGCGACACTGCGCGCGCGCCTCGACTTCGGCGAGGACCAGCGCGACGTCTACAGAATCTGGGTCGCCGGCCGCAGGGTGACGGCGATCACGATCTCGCCCACAGCAGACGTCGACCTCGCGCTCTGGGGGCCACGAACCACAAACGTGTTCGAAAGCGGCGGCCTTCGCAGGCGCGACCTGAAAGCGCTCTCGGAAAAGCCAGGAAGGCGCCGGGAGAGCGTCCGCGTCCGGAACACGGCGAAGCGCGGCGCGTACTACTACGTCGAGGCTTATCTGGGCGCCTCGCCGCCCGTGCGTCGGGTCGGAGCGGTCAGCTACAAGCTCACGGTCTCGACCGCGGCGATCAAGACCCCGCGCGCTCGGCGATAGCGGCCGAGTACTCGACGGGGAGGCCCGCGGGCCTCGGATCCGGCTTGCGGACGCGGACGCGGACGTGCTCGACGGGGAACCGCTCGACGATCGCGTCGGCGACGGCGCCGGCGAGCGCCTCGATGAGCTGGAACTGCCTGCCGTCCGAGACCTCCTGCACGCAGGCCGCGACCTCGCGGTAGTCGACCGCGTCTTCGAGCCGGTCCGAGAGGGCGGCGTCGGAGACCTCGAGCGAGATGTCGTAGAAGAAGGTGCGCCCGTCGCGGCGCTCGTCCTCGAGGACGCCGTGGCGGCCGAAGATCTCGAGGCCTTCCAGCTCGACGATCACGATGCGGCCTCGGCGACGGTCAGCGCCTCGACGGTCTCGCGGACGTCGTGGACGCGCAGGATCGTCGCTCCTCGGTCGTAGGCCATGACGGCTGCGGCGAGGCTCGCCGACAGCGGGCCGGTCGTCGCCTCGGGATCGCCGAGGATGCGCCCGAGCGAGCGCTTGCGCGAGATGCCGACGACGACCGGCCGCCCGAGGGCGACGATCTCGTCGAGCCGCCGCAGGAGCTCGAAGTTGTGCTCGACGGTCTTGCCGAACCCGAAGCCGGGGTCGAGGCAGATGCGATCCTCGGCGATGCCCGCGTCGACGGCGAACCGCAGCCGCTCCTCGAGAAACGCCGCGACCTCGGAGACGACGTCGTCGTACCGCGGGCCGACCTGCATCGTCCGCGGCTCCCCGAGCATGTGCATCAGGCACAGGTAGGCGCCGGACTCGGCGACCACGCCGGCGAGCTCGGGATCGCCCCGCAATGCGGTCACGTCGTTGACGAGCTCGGCGCCGAGGGCCAGTGCGCGGCGGGCCACCTCGGCCTTGGCCGTGTCGATCGAGACCGGGCACGTCGCCCTGCAGCGCCTCGAGCACGGGAACGACGCGTCGCAGCTCGTCGTCCAGCGAGACCGGCGCCGCACCGGGCCGCGTCGACTCGCCCCCGACGTCGACGATCGCCGCCCCTTCCTCGACCATCCGCCGCGCCGAAGCGACCGCCGTCGCCGGGATCGAGGTTGACGCCGCCGTCCGAGAACGAGTCCGGCGTCACATTGACGACGCCCATCACGGAGGGCCGCGGAAAACGCTCCTCGATCGTCGGCCGGCTCATTTCCGAGAGGTTACGACAGGAAAGGGGCCGACCCGCCCACCGGGCCGGCCCCTGCCTGTACGCGGCTAGCGCCGCTTCTTCGGAGGACGCACGCCGACCTTGAGAGCCCGCGTGCCGGCGCCGACGTGGTCGGCGTCGCCGAGCACCTGCGCGACGAAGTGCGCGTCACGCGTCATGCGCCAACGGGTGGTGAAGGCGCCGTTCGAGGCGGCGACGGCCGTCTGGACGCTCCAGCGGCCGGCCGAGAACCTGGCGACCAGGATCTCCTCGCCGCCGTCGGCCGGGGTCAGCTTGCCGCTGACGGCGATCCGGCCCGGCTTCTTCAAGCCGCGAGGCCGAGCCGACAGTGAGATGACAGATCGCGAGCCGACGTCACCCCGCGTCGTGGTGGCGATCAGGTTGGCTTCGGCGCCGAGCAGCGCGTAGTCGGTCGCACCGCCGGTCCTGATCGCTGACACGAGGACCTTGCCGACGAGCTGCGGATGCCAGCTCCGCCCGCCGTCGGCCGTCCGTAGCACGAGCCCGCGGTTGCGAAGCAGGCCGAACGCCGGGATCGCGACGTAGCCCGTGGACGCGTCCACGAACTCGAGCGAGTACGCGGCGTTTGTGCCGAGCGAGGAGAGCTCAGCCCACTTGCGCCCGCCGTTCGACGTCTTCCAGAGCCGGCCCTGGGTGTCGAGCAGGAACCCGGCGCGGGCCGTGACGAAGTCGAGATCGCGGACGAGCCGCTTCCGCGGGAGCGCGATCCTGGTCCACGCCGCTCCGCCGTCGAGCGAGACCGCGGCGCGCCGAGCGCCGAAGACGACGACGGCATTGCCGGCCCGGTCGGCTGCGGTCAGAAGCGCTCCACGGACGTCCGGGTCGGCGACCTGCTGGAAGGTCTCACCGCCGTCGGCGGTCCGGGTCACGCCTCGGAATCCGACGAGCAAGAGGCGATCCGGGTCGACCGCGTGGAGCGCGGCGAACGGCCCCCGGCCCGAGTTCAGCAGGCTGTAGCTCTGACCGCCGTTGTCGGAGCGCTGGAGGGTCTGGTCGGAGGCCAGCACGTAGAGCCGGTCGCCCGAGCCGGCAAGCGCGATGATCGCCGTGTCGGTCGGCGGGCTGACGTTGGCCCAGCTCTGGCCACGGTCGGTCGTCCTGGCGAGGAGGCCCTGCCCGGCCGCCCGCATACGCGACGGAGTCGGATACGGCCGCGAGGACGTTGAATACACCGGCAATCCGGCTGCCGACGGGCGACCACGTGGCGCCACCGTCACTGGAGATTTCGGCGCTCCCGAAGACGCCTGCGGCGACGGCCCGCGTCGCTCCGGCGAACGCGACCGCGTGCGTCGCGTCGTTGGACGGGACGACGGACGTGAAGGTCTCGCCGCCGTCGGTCGTCCGCACGAGCTGGTTGCCCTCCGTGGTGATGAGGCACTGGAGCGGGCTACCGCAGCGAATCGTGCCGCAAGTTCGCGAACGGCACGTCGTTGCCGACCGTCTTCCGCGTCCACGTCGCTCCGCCGTCGAAGTGCTCTTCAGAACGGTTCGAGCTGATGCCGACTGCGTAGAGCGTCGGCGCATCGGTACTGCTCGAGCCGTTGAGAGGTTGCCCGGCGAAGCCGCCGAATTGGTCCACGAGACCCCGCCGTCAGTCGTTCGCTGAATCGAATGGCGCCGACCGCGAAGCATGTCCTGCTCCGCGGTGCAGAGGATGTCGTTGGCGCCGCACCGGGCACGGCGGTGCGGCGCGAGAAGCTGCGACCGCCGTCCGCAGTGGAGAGGACGCGAGAGTCCGCCAGGAGCAGATACCCCGTCTTGTCGGTCGGGAACGAGAAGGACGCGACGACGGCAGGACAGCCGGTGTCGCGAGCCGAGAACGGAAGCCGGAAGAACGTGTCGCCACCGTCATCGGAACGGCGAACGGCGCACCCGCCGCCGACGAGGACCCTGTCCGGCGAGCCGCCGGCGAGGCGAACCTTCGAGAGGTTGAGAGTGAGGCCGGTCACGATGCCGGCCCAGGTAGTTCCTCCGTCGGTGCTCTTGAGGAGCGTGCCGAACTCGCCGGAGGCGTAGCAGGTGGAGCCGGAGCACGCGAGGTCGGTCAGCGTGTTCGGGCCCAGCAGAGGATTCCCGGAGTACCAGCCGGAGTGAGGCGTGTTCACGCCCGCTGTTGCCCGGAGAGAAGCGTCAGCGCTGCGAGGGCCGCAACGCAGGCGACACGAGAGAGGAAGCGCATCGTTCTGCCTTTCGATCGGGGGACGAAGCCGATCGATCGTGCGTCCAGGCGAAAATCAGTTCAAGGTTTTTCGACGAAAATTGAGCACATCCGTACGCGCTCTTCATTTCGCGTGGAATTCGTAATCGAGTTGTAAGGCGCGAGCCGAAAAACGGCTCGGAAAGCCGAGCTCGTTTAGGGCTGGGCGCCTTCCGGCGGCGGCGGCTGCATCGCCTGGCCCGGCAGCGGGAACGGCTTCGGCCGCGGCAGGCGCTTGCGCTTGTCGGCGGCCGCTTCCTTGCCTTCCGGCGTGGTCGGCTCGGGCTCCGGTGGGAACACGGCCTCCTCGTTCTCGCCGGCCAGCAGTCGCTGGAACTGGTCCTTGTCGATCGTCTCGCGCTCGATGAGGATCCCCGACAGCTTGTGGAGCTCCTCGATGTGCTCCTCGAGCACGTTGCGCGCGCGCCGGTGACCGTCCTCGATCACGAGGTGGATCTCCTCGTCGATGTCGCGCGCCATGTCCTCGGAGTAGTCGGGCTCGGAGGCCATCTCGCGGCCCAGGAACGGCATGTCCTGGTTGCGCCCGAGCACGCGCGGCCCCAGCTTCTCGCTCATCCCGAAGCGCATGATCATCTGCTTCGCGGTGTGCGTGACCTTCTCGAGGTCGTTCGCTGCGCCCGTGGTCACCTCGTTGAAGACGAGCTCCTCCGCGGCGCGACCGCCGAGCGTCATCGCCAGCTGGTCCATGAGCGACGACTTCGTGGTCAGGTAGCGATCCTCGCGCGGGAGCGAGATCGTGTAGCCGAGCGCCTGGCCGCGGCTGATGATCGAAATCTTGTGCACCTCGGCGTCCTGGTCGAGGTAATGGCCGACGAGGGCGTGGCCCATCTCGTGGTACGCCGTCACCTTGCGCTCCTCCTCGGAGAAGAGCCGGGTCTTCTTCTCGGGGCCGGCGATCACGCGCATGATCCCTTCCTCGAGCTCGTCCTGGCCGATCGTCTTGTGGCCGCGGCGCGCCGCGAGGAGCGCTGCCTCGTTGACGAGGTTCGCCAGGTCGGCCCCGGTGAAGCCGGGCGTTCCGGCGGCCAGCGTGTCGAGCTCGATCTCGCTGGCCAGGGGCTTCCCCTTCGCGTGCACCTCGAGGATCTTCTTGCGGCCGTTCCGGTCCGGGCGGTCGACGACGATCTGCCGGTCGAAGCGCCCGGGGCGGAGCAGTGCCGGGTCGAGGATGTCTGGTCGGTTCGTGGCCGCGATGAGAATGATGTTGTCCTTCAGCTCGAACCCGTCCATCTCGACGAGGAGCTGGTTCAAGGTCTGCTCGCGCTCGTCGTGGCCGCCGCCCAGCCCGGCGCCGCGATGGCGGCCGACCGCGTCGATCTCGTCCATGAAGATGATGCACGGCGAGGCCTGCTTGGCCTGCTCGAAGAGGTCGCGGACGCGGCTGGCGCCCACGCCGACGAACATCTCGACGAAGTCCGAGCCCGAGATCGAGAAGAACGGCACACCGGCCTCGCCGGCGACCGCGCGGGCCAGCAGCGTCTTACCGGTGCCCGGCGGCCCGTAGAGCAGCACGCCCTTGGGAATGCGCGCGCCGAGGGCCTGGAACTTCTTGGGGTTCTCGAGGAACTCCTTGATCTCGTGCAGCTCCTCCACGGCCTCTTCGACGCCGGCCACGTCCTTGAAGCCGATCTTCGGAGCGTCGGGCGTCATCCGCTTGGCGCGGCTCTTGCCGAAGCTCATCACCTTCGAGCCGCCGCCCTGCATCTGGTTCATCAGGAAGATCCAGAAGCCGATCAGCAGCAGGAACGGCAGGAACGAGATCAGCAGCGACGTCAGCGAGAAGCCGCCGGTGCCCTTCGAGTCGTAGTTGACCTGCTTCTCCTTCAGGAGGCGCTCGAAGGCCAGCTGCGACTCGTCGCTCGGGTAGTTCGCCTTCGCGGTCGGCGCGTCGCCCTTCAGGTCCGCCGTGATCTGGCGCTTGTTCGGGTTGAAGGTGACCTTCGCGATGTCGCCGGGGTTGTCCCGCACCAGCCCCTGGACCTCGGAGTACGTGTACTTCTTCTCGTTCTTGTCCCCGCCCATGAGCGTCTGGCTCGCCAGGTAGACGAGCAGGACGATCACGATCAGGGGGAAGAGTGCTGAGCGGAAGAATCGGTTCAAGTGCAGGCCTCCTGGCCCAGGGTAGCACCGGTAGTTTATTCGTACCTCCGCTATCGGCGGTTCCTTACGAGGCTCTTAAGTCCTCGTTCGAGATGCGGCTCCGCTACGAGGGCGTGAGATCCTCGTTCAGGACGCCCACGTAACGGAGGTTGCGATACCGCTCCGCGTAATCGAGCCCGTAGCCGATCACGAAGCGGTTCGGGATCTCGAAGCCGACGTACTTGACGGGAACCTCGATCTCGCGCCGACCCGGCTTCGTCAGTAGCGCGCAGACCTCCAGGGAGGCAGGGTCGCGCGCCCGCAGGTTCCGCATCAGGTACGAGAGGGTCAGGCCCGAGTCGATGATGTCCTCGACGATCAGGACGTCCCGCCCCTGGAGAGGAATGTCGAGGTCCTTGAGGATGCGAACGACCCCCGAGGAGTCGGTCTCCGCCCCGTAGCTCGAGATGGCCATGAAGTCGACCTCGCACGGGACGGTGAGCGAGCGCATGAGATCGGCCATGAAGAAGACGGCGCCCTTGAGGACGCCGACGAGCAGCAGGTCCTTGCCCGCGTAGTCGTTCGAGATCTCCTCGCCCATCTCGATGATCCGCGACTGCAGCGTCGGCTCGTCGATCAGCACTTCCCCTACCGCACCCTCGAGCTCAGTCTGCGTCACGCTCTGCACTCACCCCTTCGGCTTCGACGATGCCCGGCACTGCGACGACCTCGTCACCCCGCACGACGAGCGGCCACGACTCGCGCTCGGAACGGGGGACTCTTGGCGTCGACGAACACATCCTGGATCTTCCTCGTGCGCCCGGCAAGTCGGTCGCCGGCGCGCCACCCTCGTACCTTAAGGCCACGCTCGCGGGCGGAGATCCGCCACGGGCCCCAGCGGACCTCGCCGTCGAGCGCGACGGGGGTCTGCTCGAGCCAGACGCTTGTCGTACTCGCGGACTGCGGTGAGGCCGCCGCCGAGGTCGAGCCGCTTCGAGCCGACCGGTGCGTCCAGCAGCTCGGCGAGCGGCGACGGCTCGCGCGTCAGGCGGAGCAGGTTCTCCTCGGCGGCGGGGTGGAGTTGCCGGAGCAGCGGGAGGATCTGCTCGCGGATCAGGCCGCGCTTCGTGTCGGCGTTGGAGGAGTCCGAGCGGAAGTCGAGGCCCTCCGCGCGGCAGTAGGCCTCGGTCTCCTCGCGGGTGCGGCCGAGCAGCGGGCGCACGACACCGTCCTCGCGCTGCCACTTGATCCAGCCCGGCGTGCCACTCGAGACGAGCCGGTAGAGGACGGTTTCCACCTGGTCGGACACGGTGTGGCCCGTGGCGCGCAGCCGGTCGGTGGCGAACGAGTAGCGAAGCTCGCGGAGCTCGTCCTCCGTCTTGCCACCGCGTCCGTCGACGACCTCGGCGCCGAGCACGTCGCGGCAGAACGCGGCGTCCTCGTCCGACTCGCGTCCGCGCAGCCCGTGGTCGACGTGCAGCGCGGAGACCTCGTAGCCGAGCTCGCGGAGCGCGTGCCAGAGACAAGTGGAGTCCGCTCCGCCGGAGACGAAGCAAGTCACGGCACCGCCCGGCGGGATCAGCTCGTGCTCGCGGATGTCGGCCTCCACGAGCTCACGAAAACGTTGCGAATCCATGCCAGAAGTCTGCCTAGTCGCAGCGCCCATGCCCAAATGGAGACACGTCAGGGGGACAGTCCCCTGCACAGGAGTGTGACGTTCTTTCAACAGTCGGACGGGCCCGGCATGCGGCCCGGGGGCCACGGCGAGTCCTTCGGCGCCGCTTCGGGCCGCGGGCGGCGGCGCGCGATCTGCATCGCGATCTCCAGCGCCGCCCAGCGCGCGACCCACAGCACGAGCCCTCCCAGGAGGAGCCGCCTGATCAAAACAGGATGCTCCGGTACGACCCCCGGCGGCGCATGCCGACCGCTTCGTACACCCGGATCGCGGGCGCGTTCTCCGGCCGGACGAACAGGCAGACCGTCGGGGTGCTCTCGAGGAGGATCCGGCAGAGGTGGCGCAGCCCGAGCTGGGCATGTCCCTGGTTGCGCGCGGCAGGGTCGACCCAGACCTGCTGGAGCTGGACCGCGCTCGGCGTCCACGCCGAGGCTTCGGCCTTGAAGAGAATCGTCCCGTCCTCGGCCCACAGCCATGACCGCCGCTCGTGGATCTGGCCGAGCGTGCGTCGCCGGAACCCGCCGGGGTCGCGTTCGAGCGGATCCACGCCGAGCTCCTCGCGGTGTGTCGCCGCGCAGGCGGGCAACAGCAGGTCGATGTCGTCGGCGCGAGCCCGGCGCAGCCCGGTCTCCTCACCGTCGGGCGGCTCGTCGAGCACGTAGACGGGTTGCCCCGGCCGGTCCTCGCGCGGAGCCGACATTCGAGCCTCGGCAGTCCCCCAGAGCTCGGTCACAGCCTGTTCGTCGCCGATGATCATTCGTGTCGAGGGCTGGGCCGTCGGCCCGGCAAAGGCTCCGCAACCCTCCCCGGACGGGACGACGTTCGCACCGAAGTAGCAGAGCGCCGAGAGCCCATCGCCCTCCTCGAGCGCCCGGAAGCGCGCGAAGCCGCGCCTGGCCACGTCCTCGAGGAACACGCGCTCCACCGGGTCGCGCGCGCAGAACTCCAGCACCTGGTCCAGATTCGGGGTGACGGGCACCGGCGGAATGATCGCGGGTTAGGGTTGCCCGATGCCGATTCACGTCCGAGCCGAGCCCGGCGACTACGCCGACGCCTGCCTGCTTCCCGGCGACCCGATCCGGGCGAAGTACATCGCCGACACCTATTTCGACAACCCCGTGCAGAAGAACGAGGAGCGCGGGCTCTGGGGCTTCACGGGCGAGTTCGAGGGCCGGCCGATCTCGGTGCAGGCCACCGGCATGGGCTGCCCGACGGCCGCGATCGTCATGGAGGAGCTCGTTCAGCTCGGCGTGAAGCGCTTCCTCCGCGTCGGCACCTGCGGCGGGCTCCAGACCGATCTCGAGCTCGGCGACCTGATCGTCGCGCTGACGGCAGTCCCGGCGGACGGGACGGCCCGCCACTACACCAACAACGAGCCGCATTGCCCGACGGCGGACTGGGAGCTCATCCACGGCGCCGTGCACGCTGCGAAGGAGCTCGACCAGCCGATGCGCGTCGGCCCCATCGCCAGCTCGGACACGTTCTACGACCCCGACGAGGGCCGCCATGGACGCTGGTCGTCCCGCGGCGTGCTCGGCGTGGAGATGGAAGCGGCGATCCTCTTCACGATCGGCGCTCTCCGCAAGGTGCAGGCCGGGTGCCTGCTGACGGTCAGCGACATCATCGTCGGCGGCGAGTTCAAGCGCATCTCCGACGAGGACCTGAAGGCGGCGGTCGACCGCATGACCCGCGTCGCGCTGAAGACCGTGACCGCTGAGCACAAGCGGATTCAGCTCCGAGACACCGTCTTCCTCGTCAACCCCGCCTCGGACAACGGGGGCACGGGCAAGCGGTGGCCCGAGATCGCGCGGTTGGCCGCCGATCGCGGCTTGCGCGGAGACACGTTCCTGTCGGAGCGGCCGGGACACCTCACGGATCTCGCCCGCGAAGCCGCCGAGGGCGGCGCCAAGCTCCTCGTCGCGGTCGGCGGCGACGGCACGGTGAACGAGGTGGTCAACGGGCTGGCCGGCGTCCCCGACGTGGAGCTGGCCGTCGTGCACCGCGGCACCGGTGGCGACTTCGTGCGCACGTTCGGAATCCCGCACGACATCGACGACGCACTGGCAATCGCGCACGACGGAGCCACGCGCGAGATCGACCTCGGCCGAGCGACGCTGCGAACCTGGGCCGGCCGCGAGGGCAGCGCGTGGTTCGCGAACATCGGGAGCGCCGGAATGAGCGGCGCCGTCGCGAAGCGCGTCAACGAGACCGGCAAGGCGCTCGGCGGCACGATCGCCTACGCGTGGAGCACGTTGGCCGTGTTCGCCCGCTGGCAGAACGCGCAGGTCACCGTCACGGTCGACGGCGAGGAGAGGAGCGGCCCGATGTACGACGTCATCGTCGCCAACGGGCGCTACCTCGCCGGAGGCATGATGATCTGCCCCGAAGCCGAGCCCGACGACGGCCTCTTCGACGTGCTCCTGATCGGCGACGTGACCAAGCGCGAGCTCGTGACCACGCTGCCGAAGATCTACCGCGGCACGCACCTCCCCCACCCGAAGGCGGAGCTCCTGCGCGGCCGCGAAGTGCTCATCGACTCGCCCGAGCCGCTACCCGTCGAGCTCGACGGCGAGCAGCCCGGAACGACGCCCGTCCGCTTCGAGCTCGTCCCGCGCGCGTTACGTGTTCGCGTGCCTCGCTAGGAGAGCTGCGCCGGCGCGTCGTCCGGGAGGTGGTCGATGCGCTTGGCGGCCGTGGACTTCTTGGCCGACGAGCTCTTCGCAGCGGACGAACGTGAGCGTGCTGGCGCCTTCCGGGTCGTGCCCTTGCCCTCGAGCTTGTCGAGGCGCTTCTCGATCTTGGTCACGCGCCTTTCGAGCGGGTCGAGGCTCCGTAGTCGCTTCTGGACGTCGTCCATGCCCTTGGTCAACGCGGCCACGCGGTCGCTGAGCTGCTTCGCGCCCGGCAGTTCCGTGATCCTGTCCGACCATCTGTTCGCCTTGATCGGCGAGCCTGCTGAGTAGATCCGGCTTTGGTTTTTGCTGTGCCATGTAAGTCGTGCCTCCTTGGTCGTACTTGAACATACCGCCCTGGCGCGCGCGCTAATCCTCACGCCGCTAACAACCGATGCTTCCGTTCGTCCGTTAGAGCAGGAACGCGATTTGACCCGAACGGGCCATGCTGCGGTCCGGAGTCCCGACTTACCCTGAGAGAAGGCAATGACCACCAAGACCCCCAAAACGCCAGGACACCGCCACAGCGCGGTCGTCACCCATCTGCTGCGGCAACGCTCGGGAGTGCCGTTCGAGGTCGAGCAGAAGGTGTGCAAGTCCTGTCAGCGGGTGCTCGACGAGCGCCTCGCTCCGCCGAGCCGCAGCCTAGGCAGCGTCTAGCGCGGCGACGACGCTCTCGAGCGTCTCTCCTGCCGATCCGTCGATCTTCAGTTCCGCATCCTCGTCCCGGGCGGTCGGGCCGATGTTGACGATCGCCACCGCGCCGCCGGCACGGCGCGTGACGAGCGGAAGCTCTCCGACCGGCCAGACCTCGAGCGCGGACCCGACGACGAGCAACAGCGCCGCTTCGGCGGCGAGCGCATAGGCCCGGTCGATGGTCGCTGCGGGCAGAAGCTCGCCGAAGAAGACGACGTCCGGCTTGAGGATCGCCCCGCACGAGCAGACCGGCGCGTCGCGAGACTCGAGCTGCTCTTCGACCGCTGCCAGCGGGTAGCTCGCTCCGCAGTCCAGGCAGCTCGAGCTCTTGATCGACCCGTGGACCTCGAGCACCTCGCGGCTGCCTGCGCGCTCGTGGAGCACGTCGATGTTCTGCGTGACGACCGCACGCACCAGCCCTCGCCGCTCCAGCTCGGCGAGCGCACTGTGCGCAGCGTTCGGCTCCGCGTCGGCCAGCATCGCGAACCTGGGCGCGTAGAAGCTCCAGACCTTCGACGGGGTCGCGACGAAACGCCTCCAGCGACGCGTACTCGAGGGGTCGACGTTCGCCCAGATTCCGGTCGGCGAGCGGAAGTCCGGGATCCCGCTCTCGGTCGAGACGCCGGCGCCGGTGAGGGCGACGCACGGTTGGCGCTCTCTGATGAGTGTCCGCCAGCCGGGCCGCGCTCATGCGAGCATCGTAGGCGCGTGCCCTTCAACTTCTCGACCGAGATCGTCGTTCGCTTCGCGGAGACCGACGCGCAGGGCATCGTGCACAACGCCGGGTACCTGGTCTGGTTCGAGGTCGCCCGCATCGAGTACCTCCGGCGGTTCCGAGGCGGCTACAAGGTCCTGCGCGACGAGGGAGTCGACGCCCTCACGCTCGAGGCGTACGCGCGTTATCGCGCGGCGGCCCGATTCGACGACCACCTGAAGATCCACGCTCGCTGCAGCGACGTCCGCGGCGCGCGCTTCCGCTTCGACTACGAGGTCGAGCGCGACGACGGAGAGATCGTCGCCGACGGCTGGACGACGCATGCGTGCGTCTCCGTCGGAGACCACCGGCCCACGCGCGTGCCGGCCTGGCTCGCCGAGGCCATCGCCGAGGCCGAGTCCGGCTAGAAAGGCGGCGGCGGCGGAGAAGCCGGGCGGCGGCGGCGGAGGCGGCGGCGGCTTCTTCGGCGGCGGCGGCGGCGGCGGGGCCTTCGGCTTGGGCTTGGTGCCGACGCGAATGACCTGATGCTCCCCGCGATAAAAGGAGGACCACGAGTCGTTGTAGAGGAGCTCCCCGGAGGGGCTGTAGACCTTCCGCGCACGCTCGTCGAGCGCGCCGGCGAGCCCGACTCGACCGTGACCCGGGAGCCGACGAAGATGCTCGGGTCGGAGATCTGCTTGACCGGGGCCGGGCCCCTGACGACGAGCGGAGCGACTTCGCTCTCGACTCTGCGGTGCTGGGGCTCCCCGTAGAGCGCCACGGTCAGCGACGACGAGCCGACGAACGTCTTGACGAGCAGCCAGCTATCCGTGTCGTTCTTGAACTTGAGATCGGTGTCGGGGTAGTTGACCGTGGCGTCGCGCGCGAGCGGGTAGTGGCTGATGTAGAGGGCGTGGTTGGTGCGCGACGTGATCGCCAGCCCGGCCTCGTACGCGGCGTTGAAGACCGTGGTCGAGACCTGGCAGACGCCGCCGCCGAGACCCGTCTGCAGCTCACCGTTGATGATCACCGGGGCCTCGAGGAAGCCCTTGTCCTCGGACCGCTCGCCGGTCGTGTCGTTGAACGAGAAGGTCGTGCCGGGGGCGATCAGCTTCCCGTCGATCAGGCGCGCAACCAGGCGCACGTTGTGCAGGCGGTTCGCCTCTCCGCCGTAGATCGTCTCGTAGGCGCCGACGAGGCCGTTGATGCCCATGCCCTTCGCCTCTTTGGTCGTCACCTCGGGCGCCTCCGAGCGCACGCGCACCCGCGCGATGCGATTCGTCGGGCGCAGCGCCGCTGCGAGGATGCCCCTCGCCGTCGGAGCCGCGTCGAGCACCGACCCTGGCCCTGACGGAACGACTCGCACGCGGTTGCCGGTCAGGATCGCGAAGCTCGCGTCCTTGGCGGGCTGATCGACCGTCTTCTGGATGGCTGCGAAGAACTTCGTCGCGGCGGGGCCTGCGATCCGAATTGCCGTGGAGCCGTCCTTCGGGAGCTCGAGCATCTGGGCGAGGCGCCAGCGCGGAAGCTTCCAGCCGCCGGGGCCGTAGGCGAGGTAGACCGGCGCGGAGAGAATCGTCCTGACCCGAGCCTGAGGCTGGGCGAGCTCCTGGGCGGTCAGCTGCGGCCGGTCGATGCGGACCGGGAGCTGCACCGGGGTCCTGACGAAACCGGCCAGGGAGCGGACGACGACGCCTGCCGCTGCATCGCGATCCAGGACCCGTCCCGTCCGGCCGGGCGTGATGACCGGCTCGAGCCCGCGCAGGCGGAGCTTCGGCTCGGCCCGTGGGCGATCGAGCTGTCGCGCGAAGCGGGCGATCGTGAAATCGAGCGCCTCTTCGGACACATGGCTGCGCGGGACGATGTCGCTCCCGAACACTCGAACGCCGAGCCGGCGAATGCCGCGGAACGGCCCGAAGCCCTCTCCTTGCTGCCGCGCCGCCTCGACGGCCGCGGCCCAGTCGGTCTCGATGAGGAGCGAGGTCGGCTTGACCTCCCACTCCTTGCCGCTCGACAACGAACGTGACCGGAACGCGGTCGAGCTTGTCGGAGCGCTGTTCCAGCATCGTGCGCGCGTCACCGGGAGTCATCCCGGCGACGTCGACGCCGGAGATGCTCGTTCCGGCCGGCAGCGTCTCCGGAGAGCCGGCGAATGCGATGCCGAGAACGGCGCTGCTCAGGACGAGCAGCGCGGCAACGAGCACCCCCCATTGCACGAGGACCCGCACGCGCGAGCGCTTGCGCCGACGAGGGCGCGCACGTTTGTAGACCCGCTCGGGCATGGGATCCATGTTACCCGGGGCGTAGGTCGCTCTAAACGGGCGCCAGACGGCGGTGCGGCTCGGGTGGAAGCGTGACCCGGATCGGGTCCCCGGGGCGCACGTCGCCGCCCGCCAGGACGATGCTCATCACCCCCGCCTTGCGCACGAGATTCCCCTGCTCATCGCGGTCGAGCGTCGCCGCCATCAGTCCTTCGGCGATTCCGTCGAGCTGCACGCACGGGTTCCGCAGGCCCGTGATCTCGAGCACCGCTCCGTCTCCAAGATGGAGCCGGGTGCCCGTCGGGAGGGCGAGCAGATCGAGCCCCCGTGTCGTGACGTTCTCGCCCATCTGCCCCGGCGAGACGTCGAAGCCGGCGGCTCGCAACTCGTCGTGGAGCTCGGCGTGGATCAGGTGCACCTGGCGCAGGTTCGGCTGCGTCGGGTCACGCCGCACGCGAGAGCGGTGCTTGACCGTCTTGCCGTTGTGCGCGTCGCCGTCGACGCCGAGCCCTGCCACCAGCAGGAGGCTGTCCGCGTTCGGCTTCGACATCGTGTGCGTCCCGCTGCGGCTGACCGCCGTCACAGTCGCGCCCATCTGCCGAGCCTAGCTACTCCTTGGGGAAGAAGATCTCCCTCGCGATGACGAGGCGCTGGATCTGCGACGTGCCCTCGTAGATCTGGAAGAGCTTCGCGTCGCGCATCAGCTTCTCGACCGGGTACTCCTTGATGTACCCGTAGCCGCCGAAGATCTGGACGGCGTCGGTCGTGACCTTCATCGCCGTGTCCGATGCGAAGCGCTTCGCGAACGACGACTGCAGCGTCGCGCGCTTGCCCTGGTCGAAGAGCCACGCTGCCTGCCAGGTGAGCAGGCGCGCGGCCTCGATCTCCGTGGCCATGTCCGCGATCAGGAAGTTGACCCCCTGGTTCATCGCGATCGGCTGCCCGAATTGGACGCGCGTCCGTGAGTACTCGACCGCGTACTCGTAGGCGGCCCGGGCAACGCCCACGGCCCCCGAGGCCGTGCCCGGCCGCGTGTGGTCGAGCGTGCGCATCGCGATCTTGAAGCCCTCCCCCTCCTCGCCGAGCAGGTTCCTTCGCCGGCACCCTCACGTCCTGGAAGGCGATCGCCGAGGTGTCCGTCGCTCGCTGCCCCATCTTGTCCAGGTGCTTCTCGACGGTCACGCCCTCGAGGTCGGTGGGGACGACGAACGCGGAGAGCCCCTTGTGTCCCTGGCTCTTGTCGGTCGAGGCGAAGACCACGATCCACGCGGCATGCCCCGCGTTCGTGATGAACATCTTCGAGCCGTTGATCACGTATTCGTCGCCGTCACGGACGGCCGTCGTCTGGATCCCGGAGACGTCCGACCCCGCGTTCGGCTCGGTCAGGCCGAACGAGCACAGGATCGGAGACTCGAGGAGCGGCGGGAGCCACTCGGCCTTCTGCTCGTCGTTGCCGGCGAGAATCACGGGGCCCGCGCCCGAGCGAGTTGGCGACGATCGAGACCGCGATCCCCGCGCAACCCCAGGACAGCTCCTCGCCCATCAGCATGCCGTCGAAGCTCGACAGCCCGGCCCCGCCGTACTCCTCGGGCACGTGAGGGTTCATGAGGCCGACGTCGTGGGCCTTCTCGATGATGTCCACCGGGTGCGTCGAGTGCTCGTCGTACTCGGCCGCCTTGGGGCGGATCTCCTTCTCCGCGAAGTCGCGCGCCAGGTCGCGCAGCGCCTTCTGCTCCTCCGTCAGCGCGAAGGAGGGGCCGGCCGCAAGGTTTTGCTCGATGATCGCCATCTATCGGCTCCTCAGGCGGATTCTGCCGTTGATTGACTAGTCAGTCAATCGTAGCGAGTTCCTCGCAGTCTAGGAACGAACGACGGCCGGCGAGAGCGCGTCGCGCACATAGATCCGGGGCCGGCCGCGTGCCGTCGGCGCGGACGACCCAGACATCCTTGATCAGCCCGTAGAGGATCCGGTTGTCGTCCAGCCACTCGACCTGGTCGTCGACGCTGCGCGTCTCGGCGAGCGGAGTCTCGCGCCCGGTCGCCAGGTCGAGCACGTGCAAGCGCCATTCGTTTCCCCGGCGGCGCTTGAACGCGACGCGTGTCTCGTCCGGCGACAGCGAGGGGCACTCCACGCCGTCGGCAACGACGCGCGCCCGGCGCGTCTGAACGTCGCCCTCGACGAGATAGATCTTGCCGCCCGACGAGAGCGTGGCGTAGAACCGCCGCTCATCTCGCGCGAACGTGACGCCCCAGAAGTTGAAGTCGATCTCGTCGAAGCGCTTCCCGTCGCGCGTCACCTCGAACTTCTCCAGGTTCGCGAGCACCTTTCCCTCGCTCATGTCGATCAGGGCCGTGAACGTCGAGAACCCCTTGTCGAGGTACGAGTGCCCCGCGACGAAGGTCGTCGCGGCGCCATACCTTCCGCGCGGCGAGACACGCGGGCGCGGCTCCTCAGCCCGTCGAGCCGCACAGTGCGTAGCGGCCGGAAGTCGGTGTCCGAAGATGCGCGCGTTGACGGCCTGGCCCAGCGTCTCCTGCTTCGTCGTCAGGCACAGGCCTCTGCCCGCCAGCAAAGTAGACGCGCGAGCAAACGAGGCCCGTGAACGTGGGCCTCGAGCGAGGGTCGACGCCCGCGATGGCGATCTCGGCGTAGTGCTCGTCACGCGCGACGTGCTGGTAGACGAGGAACGGCTTCTGCGCCATCGCGCGGCTGAGCTCCGGCGCGAGGCGGCGGCTTTCTCGCAGCTGTCGAGTCGTCCTTGTAGCGCCGCCCAGGCGACATACGCCAGACGCAACCGCGAATGCGCCGGCGGACAGAACGATGAAAGCGATTATCCGGGCCGCCTACTCAGCGGGCTTCGGCCTCCGGAGTGAGCCGGAGCGCCGCCCCGGCGAGGACCAATGAGTGCACAGCGCGATGGCGAAGACCGCGATCGCAGTCTCGACGTCGTACCACGTCCAGATCATGCCGAAGAAGAATGGAGGCCAGCAGTCGCCCGAGGCTCGTCGAGGTCACGAGCAGCGCAAGCCCGCTGCCGCGAAGCGGCGGCGGCAGGGTCGCGCTCGCGAGCGCCATCAGGACGCCGTCGGTGGCCGCGTAGTAGAGGCCGAGGAGCACCAGGTACACGGGGATCTCCGCCGGGGGGCCGGCAGGCAGGAGCAGGAGCCCGTACGCAGCGAGCAGCGGCAAGTAGCCGGCGACGAAGGTCCGTCCGCGGCCGAACCGGTCGGCCACGCGCCCCACCGGGATCGCAAGGAACATGTAGGCGAGCGCGGTGCCGACGAAGAGCAACGGCAGGAGACGCGGCTCGAAGTCGAGGCGACGCTGGAGGGCGATAAAGAGGAAGCCGTCGCTGATCGTCACGAGCCCGAGCGCGCCCGCGACCGCGACGAGCACGCGGAAGCGCGGCGTCCCGAGCAGCCGTGCGGCAGCCAGCGAGCGACACGGGCGAGTCATCCGGGGCGAGCACCGGCCGGTTCTCGACGAAGAGCAGCAGCAAGCCGAGGCCGATGAGTGCCGCGCAGAAGCTGACCACGAAGATCGCGTCGAACTCGCTCGGGCGTGATCGTGAGGAGCGAGAACGCGATCAACGGGCCGAGCATCGCGCCCGCCGTATCGAGGGAGCGGTGGACGCCGAACGCCGTCGCCAGCTGGTCCCGCTCGCTCGACAGCGAGATGAGCGCGTCCCGGGGCGCCGTCCGGATTCCCTTTCCAGTTCGGTCGACGAAGACGATCGCCACCGAGCGCCTGCACGCTGTTCGCGAAGAGCAACCCGAGGCGCGAGACGGCAGAGATGCCGTACCCGAGAGCCGCGACCTCCTTGTGCCGGCGCGTCCGGTCGGCAAGGAAGCCGCCGAGGACGCGGACGATCGCAGCTGCGCCCTGCTGCACCCCGTCCACGACCCCGAATTGGAGCGGCGTGAACCCGAGGGTGTAGACGAGATAGAGCGGCAGGATCGCCGCCACCATCTCCGACGAGATGTCGGTGAAGAAGCTGACCAGCCCGAGGAGCACCGACGTTCCGCCCGACGCGGATGCCGCGACCGCGCAGGCGCAGAAGCTCCCTGAGGTTCGCTACCCGGTACACGTCACGTCAGAGCATGACGCCGGGCGGCGACTGGCCGCTCAGCTAGTCCGCGTCGGGCTGCACCAGCTCGGCGTCCATCCCGCCTGTGCTGGTGCCGAACGCGATCAGCTCGAGCCCGTCGGGGCCCGCGACCCAGAAGCGCACGACGTCGCCCGCGACGCGGATCGCATCCCAGGGGCCGACGTCGTGCAGCTCTCCGTCGACGTTGATCTGCCCGCTGCCGCCGACGATCACGTAGATCTCCTCGGGCTGTTCCTTGTGCTTGTGCGCGAACGGCGATTCCTCGTTGGGCGGCGACGCGCTGGTAGCTGATCCCGAGCTCCTGGGCTTCGAGGTCGTCGCGCGCGAACCGCGCTTCGAGCGTCGGAGCGAAGCCGAACTTGACGGCCGAGTCCTCGACGTCTTCCTTGAGATTCTTGATCGTGAAGCCCGCGATAAGGCGAGATGCTAGCGGCCGTTAGGCTGCGGTTCATGGATTTCGAGCTGAACGACGAGCAGCGGCTGATTCAGGACACCGTTCGCGCCTTCGTCGACGAACGCGTGCTCCCGAACGCGATCGAGAACGACATCAACCACCACCTGGACATGTCCGTCATCGAGGGCATGGCCGAGCTGGGCCTGCTCGGGATCGTCGTGCCGGAGGAGTACGGCGGCGCGGGCATGGACTACGTCTCCGAGGCGCTCGCCTGCGAGGAGATCGAGCGCGGCGAGGCCGCTTTCCGGACGCTGATCTCCGTCCACGTCGGGCTCAACTCGCTCGCGCTGCTTCGGTACGGCTCCGAGGAGCAGAAGCAGCGCTAGCTCGTCCCGCAGGCGCGCGGCGAGAAGCTCGCGTGCTTCGGGCTGACGGAGCCCGCGGCCGGATCAGACGTGGCTGCGATGAAGTCGACGGCTCGCCGCGAAGGCGACTCGTACGTCTTGAACGGCTCGAAGAACTGGATCTCGTACGCGACGGTCGCCGACCACGCAATCGTCTTCGCGAAGACCGACCCGAGCGCGAAGCACAAGGGCATCTCCGCGTTCGTCCTCGAGAAAGGGATGCCGGGCTTCACCTCGGCCGAGACCGAGCACAAGCTCGGGATCTGGGCCGGCTCGACGGGCGAGCTCTTCTTCGAGAACGTGGAGGTCCCCGCGGAGAACCTCGTCGGCGAAGAGGGGCAGGGCTTCGAGATCGCGATGTACGGGCTCGACCAGGGCCGCTTCACGGTCGCGGCCGGCGCGTGCGGCGTGATCCGCGCCTGCCTCGAGCGCTCGGCGGAGTACGCACGTGAGCGCGAGACGTTCGGCCAGCCGATCGGCAAGTACCAGTTCGTCCAGGACATGATCGCGGAGATGGTGCTCGGCTACGAGACGTCGAAGCTCCTCGTCATGCAGGCCGCCTGGATGAAGAACGAGGGCCGCCGGAACACGCGCGAGACGTCACTCGCCAAGTGGCACGCGACTGAATCGGCCTTCCGCGCCGCCCACCTCGCGATCCAGGTGCACGGCGCCTACGGCTACTCGGCGGAGTACGGGATCGAGCGCTACTTCCGGAACGCGCGGGCGCCGATCATCTACGAAGGCACGACCCAGATCCACAAGATGATGCAGGCCGAGCACGCTCTCGGGCTCCGCGCGTTGAACGGGCGGAACGGAGAAGCGTCGCCGATCGCCGCCTGGGCGCCGACGCTCGCCCAGAAGCTCCCGGTCGGCTAGGACCTCTGGCCCTGTTGGTAGCTTCGCGCCCGTGAAGGCGCGCTTCGCAGACAGTCGCCGACTGCCTCGCCTCGCCTTCGCGGTGGGCGGCGCCGCGCCGCACGCCGCCGGCACCCTGCCGACAGCGATCGCGTTCGCGAAGGCCGAAGCGGACGGAGGCGGCGTCTTCGTCTGGGAGCGCACCGGCCGCGTGCGACTCCTCGCGGGCGGTGCGCGCTCGCCCAGCCTGGTCACCGGACGGGAGGCGCCTGGCGTACGTGCGCGACTCGCAGCTCTGGGTCGCCGACGCCGACGGCTCCCATCGCGCGCAGCTGGCCGAGGATGCAACCTCGGCCGACTGGGGAGCGGACGGCCGCAGCCTGGTGGTCGAGCGTGCAGGGGCTCTCGTCGTCGTCCAGGCCGACGGCGCACGCGAGCGCGTGCTGACGACGGGTACGGAGCCCGCCTGGTCCTCGCGGAACCGGATCGCCTTCGTTCGCGGCGGCGACCTGTACCGCATCGAGCCGAGCGGGCGGGGATTGCGTCAGCTGACGGCCTCGACCGCGCTCGAGAGCGCCCCGGCCTGGTCCCCGGACGGGCGGCGCCTGGCATTCGTAGCGACCGAAGGCGTGACCGTCGACCTCTACGTCCTCGACCTCGTCGGAGGCAACCTCACACAGCTGACAGCGGATGCGTTTGTCGAAAGCTCGCCTGCCTGGACTCCGGACGGCAACGCAATCGGGTTCGTCACCAATACGCACGGGAGTCGACGCGCCGTGGATCGTTGCCAGCGACCGGCGGGCCGCCGGTCCTCCTCGAGGGCGTCACACGCCTCGCGGAGGTGCAGTGGCGTCCCTTTGTCTCGAACGAGGCGCGTCCCGACCTCGACCAGCAGGCCGCCGTCGGAGCTCTCGGTGATCAAGAGTCGGCGGCCGGTTCCGTCTCGGCTTCCGCTCGGCAACCGACAACGTGGGTGAAGGTGCTCTCGAGATCGAAGGCGTTCCGCCCCGCCGCACTCCCGACGATGCAGACCGTGCAGCGCGTCCGCCTCGCCGGCGGCGGCTCGCGCCTCTTCCGGCGGGTCGGCTTCCTGCGCTACACGTACTCGGCCTCGCACGACCATTGGCACCTGATGGGCTTCCAGCGATACGAGCTGCGTCGTGCGGACGATCACTCGCTCCTCGTTCGCGACCGCAAGTCGGGGTTCTGTCTCACCGACCGTTGGGGCAACGCCGCCTCAGGGTTTACGGCGCGCCGCAAGAGCCCTGTCTACACGGACTACTGCGCGCGCGGGAACACAAAGGCGCAAGCCGTCCTGCAGGGAACCACAGTCGGGTACAGCGACGTGTATCCCGCGCACTTCCACGGTCAGAACATCGACGTCACCCGCGTGCCGGCGGGCATCTACGTGCTCGTGCACCGGGCGAGCCCGAACCTGCTGATCCGCGAGCTTCGGTACGAGAACAACGCAGCCTCGGTCCGGATCCGGCTCAGCTGGCCGCAGGGTAGGTCGAAGGAGCCGGCCGTTCGCGTGCTGGCGCGCTGCCCGGCGACCGAGCGCTGTCCGGCCTAGCTACTCCTCGCCGTCCAGGTAGTCGACGCCCGACTCCGGACGCACCACGCAGGCGCAAGTCCTTGCTCAGGATTCCGACCTTGCCGCTGTCCGGGTAATGAGCGACTTCGTACTCGACGAGCGTCGAGATCATCAAGTAGCGGGCGGGCGCGTCGGTCTCGTTTCGCAGCTGGTGCGCGCCGTCGGCTCCGCGAACGAACGAGACGGAGTCGCCGCGCTTCAACCGCTGCTCGCCGTCCGCCGTCCGCAGCGTCGGCTCGCCCTCCAGGACGACGAGGAGCTCCTCGGTCCCCTGGTGCCAGTGAAACGGGAAGCTCTTCCTTCCGGGCGGCAGCTCGTAGAGCGTACCCGCCGAGCATCTCGCCTCCGAGCCGTTCGCCGACGCGAAGCCAGCGCTTCTCGTAGTTCTCGTGCTCCGGCCAGTAGCCCGGGACCCCATTCCTCGCCGAGGACGTTCACGACCTTCATCTGCGGGCACGCTACCGTCTCGCCATGCGCCTCGCCCTTGCGTTGGCGGCCACGTTCGTGGCGGTTCCGACGGCCGCGGCAGCTCCCCCGCGCACCGGTGTCCTCGTGCCCGGCAAGAGCCTCGGCGGCCTCGCGCTCGGCGCGACCCCGGCTCAGGTGCGCGCGGCCTGGGGCCCACGCCACGGCACCTGCCGAGGCTGCCGCGCGCCGACCTGGTACTTCAACTTCGCGCGCTTCGAGCCCGAGGGCGCCGGAGTCACTTTTCGCGGTGGACGGGCGGTCGCGCTCTTCACGCTGTGGGCGCCGAAAGGCTGGCGCACCGACCGAGGGCTGAAGATCGGCGACGACGCCTCACGCGCGACGACGCTGTACCGGGGTCTCGTCCGGATCACGTGCGGGACGTACTACGCCTTGACGCTGAACCACGCGAACGCGGTCACCTCGGTCTACGTGCACGACGAGAAGGTCTGGGGCTTCGGCCTCAGCCGCCCTCGCGAGCCGGTGTGTCGCTGAGGCCGAGGGCGGCCGGTAGCTGGCGGAGGTCGGTCAGGCGACCGTCGTACTCCGGGTAGCGATCCTCGCGGTCGACGAGGAACGCGCGCATCCCGATCGCGCGGGCGCCTGCGATGTCGTCCTCGGGCGAGTCGCCGACCATGGCCGCCTGGCGCGGCCGCACGGCCAGCTTGTGGAGCGTGGCGCGGAAGATGCTGGGATCGGGCTTCACCTTGCCGAACGCGCCCGAGGAGACCGCCGCGTCGACCACGAGCGAGTGATGCGACATGAACGCGTCGAGGTCGCGGCCCGTGTTCGACACCAGCCCGATCTTCAGGTCGTGGCGGCGCAGCTCTTCCAGCACCGGCAGCGTGTCGTCGAAGAGCTCGAAGTTGTGCGCGTGCTCCCAGCCTCGCGTCATCTCGACGGCGCGCTTCGTAGGCTCGATCGGAGTCGCCTCCCATGCCGCGGATGATCCGCTCCGTGAAGAGCACCCAGACCTCCTCGTCGTGGTTGAGCTCGGGATGCTTCTCGAGCGTTTCGATCGCGGCCGCGCGGGCCTCGGCATGTTTCGACGGGTCGAGCTCGAGCCCGTAACGGCGGCCCAGGAGCTGATAGCCCTCGGGCCCGAGATCGGGGCCCGGCTTGGCGAGCGTGAAGTCGACGTCGAAGAGGACGGCGTGCAGGTTCAGATCTTGGCGGGCCATCGGTAGGCCTCGGGCTGCCGGTTCGCCAGCGACGGCAGCTGCCTCCGCACCTCCTCCACACGGGCGCGATCGAGCTCGGCCGAGATCACCGTCTCCTCGTCCGGCGCCTGCGCGACGACCGTCCCCCACGGGTCGACGATCAGCGATCGCCCGTAGCTCGGACGGCCGATGCCGGTGACGCCGACCTGCGCCGGCGCGGCGACGTAGAACGTGTTCTCCACCGCGCGGGCGCGCAGCAGCAGGTGCCAGTGGTCCTTGCCCGTGTGCATCGTGAAATGCGCGGGCACGGTCGCGAGGAGGGCGCCCTCGAGCGCCAGGATGCGGTAGAGCTCGGGGAAGCGCACGTCGTAACAGATCGTCAGTCCGACGGGCCAACCCTCCACCTCGGCGACGACGGCCTCGTCCCCAGGCTCTTCGGCCTCGGACTCGCGATACGCCTGGCCGCCGACGTCGACATCGAAGAGGTGGATCTTCCGGTAGGTCGCGACCAGCTCTCCGGCGGGATCGAAGACGAGGCTCGTGTTCGACAGCTTCTCGCGACCTTCGCGCCGCTCGGTGATCGAGCCGCCGACGAGCGTGACGCCGTGCTGCTTCGCCCAGCCGCGCATCGCCTCGACCGACTCGCCGCCGTCGATCGGCTCGGCGGCGTCGTGCAGCACACCGGGATCGCCGATCGCGTTCCACTTCTCGGGGAGGGCGACCACGTCTGCCCCGGTCGCGGCCGCGCGGGCCACGAGCCGCTCGGCCTTCTCCAGGTTGGCGGCCTTGTCGGTTCCGCTCGTCAGCTGGACACAGGCGAGTCTGATCTTGTCGCTCATGACCTGAGAATAGTCGCGGGCCCGGGAGATCCCGGGCCCGTTCAGTGACGCGCATCGGGGTGCCCAGATTTGAACTGGGGACCTCTCCGACCCGAACGGAGCGCGCTACCAGGCTGCGCCACACCCCGAGAAGCCACAGATTAGCTCAGGTCGGCTCTTGTGACCGAGCCGGCGCACATCAGTCACATCTGCGCGGCTACGTTGCCTCCATAGCAAACGAAGGAGGATGCGTGAACAGTGTCGTGCTGACGGGAAATCTCGCCACCGACGTGGAGGTCAAGGAGCTCGGCGACGACCGCCAGGTCGCCAACTTCCTGCTCGCGGTGGACCGGTTCGGAAGCGAGGAAGACCGACTTCTTCCGCGTGGCCGCGTGGAACAAGCAGGCCGAGCTCTGTGGTCGCTACCTCGCGAAGGGCAGGCGCATCGGCGTCGACGGACGCCTGCGGAGCAGCTCGTGGGAGGACGGCGACGGCAACAAGCGGAGCGCGGTCGAGGTCGTGGCTCACCACGTGGAGTTCCTCTCCCCGCCGCAGGGAAGCGAAGGATCGGCGCCGGAGGTGCCTTTCGAAGCCGGCCGCCGTCTAGAACCCGCGCCCTAGAATCGGCGCGTGGCCGACCGGGACGAGATCCTCGCCTACGCGAACGAGCTCCTCGATCTCGACGCCTACCCCGACTACGCGCCGATGGGCATGCAGGTGCCCGGGGCACGCGAGGTCCGGCGCCTCGTCGCCGGTGTCTCCGCGTCCCTCGAGCTCTTCGAGCAGGCCGCCGAGGCGAACGCGGACCTGATCCTCGTTCACCATGGTTTCTTCTGGGAGCGTGACCCACGCGCCATCGACGAGGTGCTCAAGCGCCGACTGCAGGCCCTGTTCGAGGCGGACATGACGCTCGCCGCCTACCACCTTGCGCTCGACGCGCACCCAGAGGTCGGAAACAACGCGCTGCTCGCCGCGCGCGCTCGGAGTGGAGCCGGAACGAAAGTTCGCGGGGATCGGTTTTGGCGGGCCGCTCGCGGAGCCGGTCGACATCGGCGCGTTCACCGCCCGTGCGACAGAAGTCCTCGAAGCCGAGCCGCTGGTCTTCGACCACGGGCCGGAGCTGATCGAGACCGCCGCAATCGTCACGGGCGGAGGCGGACGCTTCATCGCCGACGCAGCTCGCGAGAGCTACGACCTCTTCCTCACCGGCGAGCCCGAGGAAGGGAGCCTCCAGGCCTCGAAGGAGCTGGGCATCCACTTCGTGGCGGGCGGGCACTACGCCACGGAGCGAATCGGGATCAAGGCGCTCGCCGCGCTGCTCGCGGAGCGCTTCGAGCTCGAGTGGCAGTTCGTCGAGCTACCGAACCCGGTCTAAGAAGCGTCTCGATCGCCTCGGCGCACGCGTCGGGACGCTCGCCGATCAGCAGGTGCCCGCAGTCGGCGATCATCCGCAGCGGAGCACGCAGACGCCGCGCGTACTCGAAGGCGTCTTCGGCGGTGATCTGGTTGTCGCGCGCGCCCCAGAGGAGAAAGACCGGGCAGGCGACGCGCTCGAGGTCGAGGCGAGGATCGTCCCGCACGAGGGCGCGTCGCGCAGTCGCGGTGTCGGTGTGCATGTCCATCGCCGACAGGAATCCGTCCACTGCGCCGTCTGGACATGGCCGGCGGGTCGGAGGCGCCGAAGTAGCCGAAGACGACCATGCGCCAGAAGGGGCTCCGCGCGACCCCCTCGCGATGGCGTGAGTAACGGCGCGTCGGCCGCAGAATGGCGGCGAGGTTGCAGGTAGCGCTCGGCCTCGCGGGTCGAGGAGCGGATCCCGGCCGAGGCGGTCAGCACGAGAGCGGCGACCCGCTGCGGGTAGTTGACGGCCAGGCGCAGCCCGACGAGCCCGCCCAGCGAATGTCCGACGACGCCGGCGTGCTCCATCGCCTCCAGCTCGGCCAGCCGATCGAGCCGGTCGGCGTACGGGTCGAGCGTCGTCGCCGCGGGGAACGGCGTCGATCCGGCGTGCCCGGGTAGATCGGGCACGAGCAAGCGGTACCGGTCGACGAGCAGCGGGACGACCCCGGCCCAGTTCGCCGCAGCGCCCCCGAGACCGTGGACGAGGATCACCGGCGGCCCCTCGCCGCCGACGTAGTAGCGCATCCGGACGTCCTTGATCTCGGCGGTGCGCTCCTCCAGAACGCCTAAGCCCGTTGCGGTCGTCGTCCACTCGCACTATCGTTGGAGGTGATGAATGTTCTGCGAACGCGGTGCCGATGAGCGCCGCGGTGACAAACCAAGGATCGAGCAGGCTCGAGCGCCCACGCGTGTCGGGCTTTTTTGTTGCTCAGAAGGAGGATTCATGGCGAACCACCTGACGCCCGAGGAGCTCTCGAAGGAGCTTGGGATCGATCGGACCGAAGTGATCAGGGTCTGCATGGAGGAAGGCGTCCCGATCTATCACGGCAAGATCGACAAGACCCTCTTCGCGGCACAGCTCCAGGCGTTGGGCTCGCGCCCACCAGAGGCGCTCGCCTCGTAGAAGTCCTGTTCAGGCGCTCTTCCGCGCCGGAACGCGTTTTCGAGAGCCGCTCTTCGGGGCGGCTCTCGCGCGCTTGGCGGGCTGCTTCTGCTTCCCCGAGACCTCGGCGACGCTCTGCTTGAGCGCCTCCATGAGATCGACCACAGGCGCCTCGGTCGGCTCCTCCACCGGCTTGGTGATCTCCTGGCCTGCGAGCTTCGCCTCGAGCATCTGCCGCAGATTGGTCCGGTACTCGCTCGTCAGGTCGGCCTCGTCGAACTCGCCGGCGAGGCTGTCGATCACCTGACGCGCCAGGTCGAGCTCGGCCTCTTTGACCTTGCTGTCGGCGACGGTCTCCTCGATCTCTGCCTGTGAGTTGACGTCCTCGGCGAGGAACATCGTCTCGAGCGCGAGGGTGTCTCCCTTGGCGCGAATGAGGCAGAGATGCTCGGTGTTTTGCCGCACGAATCGGCCCAGCGCGGCCTTGCCCGTCTCCTGCATCGCGCGCAGGAGCAGAACGTACGGCCGCTGCGCAGCCGGCTCACGGGCCGGCGCCAGGTAGTAGGTGCGATCGAAGAACACGGGATCGACTTCCTCGGCGTCGACGAAGCGCGTGATCTCGATCGATTTCGAGTCGTCGATCTGCTCGATCGCCTCGAGGTCGGCGTCCTCGACGACCACGAATTCGCCCTTCGCGACCTCCCAGCCCTTCACGAGCTCGTCGCGCTCGACCTCGCGGTCGTGCGTCGGGCACCAGCGCTTTTGCTTGATCGGCGTGAGGCACTCACGGTGCAGGGTGCGGAACGACACGTCGGACTGCCTCGCGGCGGGTTTCGTCGCCAGGGCCATTCCGACCGGGATGTTGACCAGGCCGAAGGTGATCGAGCCGTTCCAGATGGTGCGCATGGGGCCTCCGAATTGTAGTCGGACCGGGGTTGTTCTCCCTGCAAACGGTGTTCCCTCCTTAAGCTGTGGCCGTGAGCGAGAAGCGCACGATCGCCAGTCTCTGGGACACCGCAGTCGCCGCAGAACCGGACGACGCCTGCCTATCTGGTCGAGGAGGAAAGCGGCTGGCGCGAGGTGTCCTGGCCGGAGGCGGCCCAGGCGGTGGACGAGATCGCCCACGGGCTCCTCGCGCTCGGCGTCCGCAAGGGCGACGCGTTCGGCATCCTCGCCCGCACGCGGCTCGAATGGTCGCTCTTCGACTTCGCCCTTGCCCACGTCGGGGCCAAGGCGGCCGCCATCTACCCGTCATCGACCCCGAGCGAGTCGCGACACATCCTCGAGGACTCCGAGGCGATCGGCGTCCTCGTCGAAGGGGAAGACGACCTAACGCTGATCGAGGAGGCGCGCGGCCTCCCGGGGCTGAAGCACGTGCTGACGTTTGCCGACCTCGACGGCCTGCGCGAACAGGGCCGCGAGCACGCTGCGAAGCACCCGAACGCCGTGGCCGAAGCGGCCGCCCAGATCGCCGACGACGACCTCTTCACCCTCATCTACACCTCGGGAACGACCGGCCCCCCGAAGGGCTGCATGATCCGGAACAGCAACTACTTCGAGATGGTGCGCTCGTCCACCCTCGTCGAGCAATTCTTCCTGCCGACGGACGTCCTCCTCCTCTACCTCCCGCTCGCGCACAACTTCGGGCGCTACATGCATCTCCTGGGGGCACACATCGGTTTCACGATCGCCTTCTGCCCCGACCCGCGCCGGCTCGCCGAGGTGATGCCGGCGGTCCGACCGACGGTCATGCCGACGGTCCCGCGCGTGCTCGAGAAGGTGCACACGGGCGTGACAGCCAACTTCGCGGCAGCGACCGGCGTGAAGCGGCGCCTGATCGATTGGGCGCTCCGGGTCGGCCACAGGGTCAGCGAGCTGCGCCAGGCCGGCAAGCCGATCCCAGCGGGTCTCGCCGCGCAGCACCGGATCGCCGACAAGCTCGTCTACTCGAAGGTCAAAGCCAGGCTCGGCGGGAGGATGCGCGCCGTGATCTCAGGCGCCGCGCCGCTCTCCAAGGAGATCGCCGAGTTCTTCCTGGCTATCGACGTGCTGATTCTCGAGGGCTACGGCCAGACGGAGGGGACGACGGCCGCGACGTGCAACCTGCCGGACCGCTTCCGGTTCGGCACGGTCGGCCCCGCGCTGCCGAACGTCGAGGTCCGAGTGGCCGACGACGGCGAGATCCTCCTCCGCGGGCCGACGGTCTTCGCCGGCTACTTCGGAAACGAGGAAGCGACGCGCGAGGTGCTCGGCGAGGACGGCTGGCTGCGCACCGGCGACGTCGGGCAGCTCGACGACGACGGCTTCCTGACGATCACCGACCGCAAGCGGGACATCATCATCACCGCCGGCGGGAAGAATCTTTCGCCGGCGAACATCGAGAACAAGCTCAAGGGCTCGCCGTACGTCTCCCAGGCGCTCGTCATCGGCGACCGCCGGCCCTTCGTCAGCGCGCTCATCACGCTCGATCCGGAGGAGGCCGAGAAGTGGTCGCAGGCGCAGGGATTCGACGGAGACATGGCCGGACTGGCCGCCCGCGACGAGGTTCGGGAGCTCGTCCAGGGGATCGTCGACGGCGTCAACGCGGATCTCGCCCGCTTCGAGCAGGTGCGCGCGTTCGCGGTCTTGCCCCGCGACTTCCTGGCCGAGGAGAACGAGATCACGCCGACGATGAAGCTCCGCCGCAAGATCTGCGCAGAGCACTTCGCCGACGAGATCGAGAGCGCTGTACCGCGATCCTAGTGCCGCGTGGTACGCGTGCACGACCGCGTGCCCGCGGCCCTTTGAGATCAGCCAGCGGTTGAACGGGAAGGCGGCGACCCACGCCACCGCCAGGGAGAACGCGAGGCTGCCCCAGAAGAGCGGGTCGCCGAGGCCGGCCTCCATCGCACCCGGGATCACGAGCAGCACCGCGTTGTCGGTGATCTCCATGACCGTGATGCTGAAGGTGTCGGCGGCGAAGGCGAGCCCGGCGACGGTCCCGAAGCGCCAGCCCGGCACGCAGCAGCGGAAGCGCAGTCAGCGCGTAGCCGAAGAAGAAGGCGAGCACGATCGAGAGGACGATGGTCTCGAAGTTGCCCCAGCCGAGGGCCGTGCCGATGAACATCCCGAGCACCTCGCCGATGGCACAGCCCGTCAGGCAGTGCGTTGTCGCCGACGCGGCCAGCCGGTTCAGCGATTGCTCGGCGTGTGAGCTCATGGGGTACCCCGGCAGGGTATCCTAGCCCTGATGGCATCTGCACTCGCCGAGCGCGTCGATCTCGAGCTCGCCGGCATGACCTGCGCGGGCTGCGCCACGCGTATCGAGCGCACGTTGAACAAGCTCGACGGCGTCGAGGCCACGGTCAATTACGCGACCGAGGGAGCGGCCGTTCGCTTCGATCCCGGGCGCATCGGCGTCGAGAAGGTGATCGCGGCCGTGGAGGCGATCGGTTACGGCGCCGCGCTGCCACGGGCGGCGACGGACGCCGCGCAGGACGACGCCGCCGAGAGCGCGGCCCGCTGGTTGCGCCGGCGATTGCTCGTCGCCGCGGTGCTCAGCGCGCCGCTGACGGTGCTCGCGATGGTGCCGCCCTTGCAGTTCTCGGGCTGGGAATGGCTCGCGTTCGCGCTGGCGGCACCGGTCGTCCTGTTCGCCGGCTGGCCCTTTCACCGAGCGGCCGCGCTGAACCTTCGCCACGGCGCGGCGACGATGGACACGCTGATCTCGATCGGCACGCTTGCTGCACTCTCCTGGTCGGCGGTCGTGCTCCTCGCCGGGCTCGACGAGCACACGTACTTCGAGGTCGCCGCCGTGATCACCACTCTGATCCTGGTCGGCCGGTATCTCGAGGCGCGGGCGCGCCGAAGCTCCAGCGCTGCGATTCGCGCCCTGCTCGAGCTGGGGGCGAAGGAAGCGCGGCTCCTCCGAGACGGCGAGGAGATCCTCGTCCCGGCGACCGAGGTCGAGGTCGGGGATCTCTTCGTGATCCGGCCCGGTGAGAAGGCACCGGCAGACGGCGTCGTGCTCGAGGGGGAATCCGCTCTCGACCAGTCGCTGCTGACCGGCGAATCGGTGCCGGTCGAAGTCGCGCCCGGCTCCGAGGTCGCGGGCGCGACGATCAACACCTACGGACGGCTCATCGTGCGCGCGACGCGCGTGGGAGCGGACACGGCCCTGGCTCAGATCGCCCGCCTGGTGGCCGAGGCGCAGGCCGGGAAGGCGCCGATCCAGCGACTCGTCGACCGCGTCTCCGCGATCTTCGTCCCGGTCGTGATCGCCCTGGCACTCGCAACGCTCGCGGGCTGGTTGCTCCTCACCGGCGAGGCAGGTGCAGCCTTCACCGCTGCCGTGGCCGTCCTGATCATCGCCTGCCCGTGCGCTCTGGGCCTCGCCACGCCGACCGCGCTGATGGTCGGCACCGGACGAGGCGCCCAGCTCGGCATCGTCGTCAAGGGCCCGGAGATCCTCGAGCAGACGCGGCGGATCACCACGGTCGTGCTCGACAAGACGGGCACGGTCACGGAGGGGCGCATGCAACTCGTCGACGTGGTGTCGCGAAATGGTCTCGACCGCGCCGAAGTCCTGCGTCTTGCCGGCGCGCTCGAGGCCGCTTCGGAGCATCCGATCGCCCAGGCGATCGCGTCGACTGCGCGGGCCGAGCTCGGCACGCTGCCGCCGGTGAGCGAGTTCCGTAACCATCCAGGCGTCGGCGTCGCAGGCGTCGTCGAAGGGCAGACGGTCGAGGTCGGCCGCGGGCGAGACGGAATCGAAGTCCGCGTCGACGGCGACGAGGTGGCGACGATCGTCGTTCGCGACACGGTCAAGCCCACGAGCGCGGCGGGGGTGCGCGCGCTGCGCGAGCTCGGCCTGACGCCGGTGCTGCTGAGCGGGGACCGCGCCGACCCGGCCGAGGCGATTGCCGCCGAGGTCGGGCATCGACCGCGTCCTCGCCGAGGTCTACCCCGACGCGAAGGTCGCCGAGATCCGCCGGCTCCAGGATGCGGGCGAGGTGGTTGCGATGATCGGCGACGGCGTCAACGACGCACCCGCGCTGGCCCAGGCCGACCTCGGCATCGCCATCGGCACCGGCACCGATGTCGCGATCGAGGCCAGCGACCTGACTCTCGTCTCGGGCGATCTCCGAGCCGCGGCGGACGCTATTCGCCTCGCCCGGCGAACGCTCGGGACGATCAAGGGCAATCTCTTCTGGGCGTTCGCCTACAACGTGGCTGCGATTCCGATGGCCGTTGCCGGCCTGCTGAATCCGATCGTGGCGGCCGCGGCGATGGCGTTCTCCAGTCTCTTCGTCGTTTCCAACTCGCTGCGGCTCCGCCGCTTTTCGAGCGTTCGGGAAAGGAGCGCGACATGACCCAGGGCCACGGCTACGACAAGGAGGCGCTGAGCAAGCGCCTGCACCGCATCGAGGGCCAGGTGCGTGGGATCGAGCGCATGGTCGAGGACGACCGCTACTGCATCGACATCCTCACGCAGGTGGGGGCCGTGAAGACGGCTCTCGAGAGCCTCGCCTTTCAGGTGCTGAACGACCACGTCAACCACTGCGTGGCCGATGCGCTCGCCTCGGGCGAGAACGGCGAAGGCTGATGAGAAGAGCCGCGAGCTCCTGGAAGCAGTCAGGCGTTTCGCGAAGACGACCTAACTAGAGCCGCCGCGCGCCGACGTAGGTCGACGAGTACCAGCCGCTGACATGCTCGAGATCTTCACCACGTCGCCGGTGTGCGGCGCGTGGATGAACGAGCCGCCTCCGACGTAGATCCCGGCGTGGCCGAGGCCGTTGAAGAAGACGAGGTCTCCCGGCTGGAGCTGGTCGCGCGAGACCGGCGTGCCGTAGCCGTACTGCGCCGCCGCGTTGTGCGGCAGCGAGACGCCGATCTTGGCGTAGACGTACATGATGAACCCGGAGCAGTCGAAGCCTGACGGCGAGGACGCCGCCGTAGACGTACGGCGTTCCCAGGTACTGCATCGCGATGCCGACGACTCCGCCGTATCGCGAAGGCGGTGCGACAGCGATCGGATCGGTGCGCCGCTGCCGAGCGATCCGGTGCTGGCGGCGAGGACCTCGATGCCCGTCTGGGGCGAGTTCGAGCCGCGCGCGAGCCTCGGCGGCGAGCCGCGCCTGCTGCGCACGCTCGGCAGCCTGGAGACGGCCGATCTCGCTGCGGATCGACCCCAGCAGGCGCTGACGCTCGGCCAGCTGGCCCTCGATGGAGGCCTTCTGGGACGCACGCTCGGCCACGAGCCGAGCCTGCTCGACGTGCGCGTGCTTCAGGCGAGCGCGCCGCGTGCGAACGGCGACGCGGAACGCCTTCACCTCTCGAAGCACCTGGGCGCTCTGGTCGGAGACGCGAGTCGAGGTATCGAGCCGCTCGATCAGATCTTCGATGCTCGTCGCGCCGATCAGCACCTCGAGCCCGGTGCCGTCGCCCCCCGCCGTGTAGAGCTGGACGAGCCGGAGCTCGAGAGCGGTCTGCGCGCGACCCAGGTTGCGCTGCGCCAGCTTGAGCTCCCGGCGATTCTCCTGGAGATCGCTCTGGATCTTTCGCGAGCTTCTCGTTCGCGAGGTTGTACGCCTCGATGGCATGCGACAGGTTCGCGTCGAGCCCCTGGATCTGATTCAGGACGGACTGTGCCTCCGCGCGCTTCGCGGCCACGCTCGCCGGTTCGGCATGCGCAGCGGGGGCTACGGCGAAAGCCGAAACGAGCCCGACGAGGAGTACGAGCGCCTGACGTCTTCGCAAGACCGGGCGATGCTTGCTGCCGACCCGCATTGCAGGCGCACCGGAGGGGGACCGGTACGTCACGAGCACAGCACCCTAACAGGGGGCTGCGGACGACCGCAAACCGCATTCAAAGGCCAAAAACTGAACAAATCTTACTCCGTCGCCCCTGTTACAAAGTCTGGCCTCGACTGTGGTACGTTTCCGCGGCGTGGGAGAGCGCCACATCGCCCTAAGCGGGGGGCTCGTCCTTGTGTTGCTTGCGGCTCTGGCAGCCATTCAACTGCCGGCGGCGAGCGGCGCCGAGTCACCCAGTCGCCTGCAGGAGCAGGCTGAGTCGCTGCGTGCCGAGAATGGGTCGCTGAGCGCGCAGGAGCAGGCCACCTGGCTGAGCGTCATCTCCCTGGACACGCGCCTCGAGCAGTCTCGGGCCGCCCTCGTCCGGCTCAGGGCCCGGACCCGCGCCATCGCGCGCGAGCGCGCGGAGGCCAACCTCCGACTGCGGATCGCCAGGGACGCGCTTCGCATCTCCGAGCAGAGGCTCGCCCTGCGGCTTCGTGCGCTCTATCAGGAGGGCGACACCGATCCGCTCGACCGTCGTCCTCGGCGCAGAGTCGATCAGCGAGGCGATCGAAGGCCTGGAGAGCCTCGATCGGGCCGCCGGGCAGGACAAGGAATTCGTGCAGAAGGCGAAGACGGCGCGTAAGAACCTCGTCAGCCTGACGCGCGCGCTCGCCGGACGCGAGGCAGAGGCTCGCCGTGCGGAGGAGGCGACGGCCGCGACGGCAGCCGCGCTGGCCCAGGCCCGCGGCGAACGAGCGGCCTCGCTCGCCCGGTTGCGAGCAGAGCAGCAGTCGAACTCGGCCCGGGCGTCGTCGCTCGACGCGCAGGCCCGGTCGCTGGCCGCCTCCGCGCGACCATCGCTGCCGGCGGCTCCAGTCGCCGGAGGAAAGGTGATCTCGGTCACGGCGACCGGCTACTCGCTGCCGGGTACGACGGCCACCGGAGTGCCTGTCGGTTGGGGCGTCGTCGCAGTCGATCCGAGCTTCATCCCGCTCGGCACCAGCATGACGATTCCGGGCTATGGTGAGGGCGTGGCGGCCGACACGGGAGGCGCAGTCGTCGGTGCGCACATCGACCTCTGGTTCCCGACACGCGCAGAAGCACTTGCGTGGGGCACGCGAACCGTCACAATCACGTTGCACTGACCAGGTACGCAGGGCAACGAACGGCAGTAGGAGGGCGTCGATGAGCCCGAGAGCAGACGGCGACAGGTTGAGGGTCCTTCTGGTCGATGACCACGATCTCTTCCGGACCGGGCTCCGGAACCTGCTCGAAGAGCAGGGGGTTCAGGTAGTCGGGGAGGCCGCGAGTGGCTCGGATGCGCTGCGCATCGTGCGAGAGATCGCGCCCGACGTGGTCGTGATGGACCTGAACATGCCCGGGATGAGTGGCGTCGAGGCGACACGCGAGATCACGGCCATCGCCCCACTCACCCGCGTGGTCGTCCTCACCATCTCCGATCAGGACGACGACGTCATGGACGCCATCGTCGCCGGCGCGTGCGGCTATCTGGTCAAGGACTCCTCGATCGAGGAGCTGATGCGGGGCATCAACGCCGCCGCCATCGGCGAGTCGCTGATCTCACCGCCGATCGCATCCAAGGTCCTGCAGCGGATGCGTGCGGTCACGCTGGATCAGGGAGCCGAGACGATCCGGGCCGAGCTCTCCGATCGCGAGCTCGACGTTCTCCGGCTGATCGCGAACGGCAAGGACAACTCGGAGATCGCCGAAGCGCTGCACATCAGCCCGAAGACGGTCAAGAACCACATCTCGAACATCCTCATGAAGCTCCAGATCGAGAACCGGATCCAGGCGGCGGTCTACGCCGTGCGCAGCGGAATCGTCTAAGCGGCCTGCGGCGACTCGGCTGCGCAGGGCGCCGAGCAGCTTGCGGAGCTCCGCGAGCTCTTCTTCGGTCTCTTCGATCCGGGCCAGCACCTTCTGGAGATCCTCGGCCCGCGTGTCTCCACCACGCGCGAGGTGCGCGGTGACCTGGTCGATCTTTCGCTCCAGCCGAAGCCGCTGGCCGTCGAGGGCGAGCGCTTCGGCGTAGCCCTCGGTGAGGACGGACTCGATCCGCTCGCGCGAGGGAGCTCCTCGCCCCTCGTCAGGAAGCGCTAGGAGATCGCCAATGCGCTCGATGACTATGTCGAGTCGGCCGCCCATGGACTCCTGCGATTATGGGTTGCTCGCTCGCTTGTTCCTATGGGTCGCACGGCCCATCTTTACGGCCAACGGACCTACCTGTTCTTGACGAGGATCCCCCGCATAGCTAGACATGGCCGGATGTCGCGGCGCCTGGCAGTCGTCCTCGTCGTAGTCGTCTCCGGCCTCGCCTCGCCCCAGGCGGCGGCGGCCGGGCAGACGCCCACGCCGCTCGCGCGGAAACTGGCAAAAGCCCTGCAAGCGCCGCATGTTGCACAGTCCAGGACGGGAGCCCTAGCCGTCGATCTCGCGACCGGCCTCCCCGTCTACTCCCACAACCTGACTCTGCCCTTGATCCCCGCTTCCAACGAGAAGCTCGCCGTCACGTACGCGGCGCTCCACGCCTTCGGGCCCGCCTACCAGTTCGAGACGCGAGGTGGTCGCGCGAGGGTGAGCAGGAAGGCGCGCTCTGGCGCGGCGACCTCGTCCTCAAGGGCTACGGCGACCCGACGCTGTCGTCGCTGCGGCTGAACGCGCTCGCCGCGCAGATACGCGGATACGGCATCACACGCGTCACGCGGACGGCTGGTGGGCGACGAGTCGTTCTTCGACTCGAAGCGAACGGCTCCGGGATGGAAGTCGTGGTTCTTCATCAACGAGTCGCCGCCGCTCTCGGCGCTGACCGCCGACCGGGGTCGGTACCGCGGCCGGACGAGCCGGAACCCGGCGCAGGCCGCGGCGGAGCTCTTCCGCGAGGCGCTGCTCGCAGCCGGGGTCTCGATCACGGGGCGGACGGTCGTCGGGAAGGCCACGGACGGCGCGCTCCCACTCGCGTCCTCGTCCTCCTTGCCGCTCTTGCACGTCCTTCGCTTCATGAACCGGGAGAGCGACAACTTCACCGCGGAGGTGCTGCTCAAGCATCTGGGAACGCAGCTCACCGACCAGGGGACGACGTTCGCCGGGGCGGCTGTCGTCCGCCAGATCCTGACCGAGCAGCAGATCCCGGTCGGCGGCGTGCGAATCGTGGACGGCTCGGGGCTCTCCCGCCTCAACCGCCTGACGCCGGCCATGCTCGTGGCGATGCTCCAGAAGGGCTACGCCGACCCGCTCGTGCGCGAGGTTCTGCTGTCGACGCTCCCGCTGGCCGGGCGAACAGGGACGCTACGGCGGCGCATGCGCGGCTCGGCGGCGGCCGGGCGCGTCAGGGCCAAGACCGGGACGACGCGAGAGGCGTCGGCCCTGTCGGGCTACGTCAAGCGGCGCTACGTGTTCGCAATCCTGCAGAACGGCTCGCCCGTCTCGACGTACTGGGCGCGTCGGGCTCAGGACCGCTTCGCGGCGGTCCTAGCCACGAATTAGCTTCTTCAGATCCGTCTCGGAGAGGACCGGCACGCCGGCCTGCTGGGCCTTCTTCAGCTTCGACCCGGGCTCCTCGCCGACGATCAGCCCGGCGGTCTTCTTCGAGACCGAGTTGCCGACCTTGGCGCCCTTCGCCTCGAGCGCAGCGGCCGCCTCGTCGCGCGTGAACGACTCCAGCGTGCCCGTGATCACGTAGGTCTGCCCCGAGAGCGGCCCCTCGACCGGCTTCAGCTCCTCGCCGGTCTCGAAGCGCAGGCCGAGCTCGCGCAGCTCCGCGACCAGCTTGCGGTTCTCCTCGTCCGAGAACCACTCCGCGATCGCCTCAGCACGGTCCGGCCCGATGCCTTCGACTTCCTGAATCTCCTCCTGGGTCGCCTCGGCGAGCGGGTCGATCGCGCCGAAGTGTGCCGCGAGGTTGCGTGCCGTGACCCACCCGGTCTGCGGGATGTTCAAGCCGGCCAGGATCCGGTGGAACGTGAAGCTCTTCTTCGACTGCTCGATCGCCGCGACGGCGTTCCCCGCTGAGATCTCGGCGTAGCCCTCCAGTTCGATCAGCTGCTCCTTCGTCAGCCGGTAGAGACCGGGCAGCGACGTCACGATCCCCTCGCGCCACAGCCTGCGGATCGCCTGCTCGCCGACGCCGTCGATGTCCCAGACCCAGTTGATCAGCGTCTCGAGACCGCGCGACTCGCACTTCGGATTCGGGCAGCGGTGCATCGCCTCGCCCTCGGGCTTGACGATCTTTGTCCCGCAAAGCGGGCACTTTTCCGGCATCTTGAACGGCTTCGTGCCGCGCTTGTGCGGGAGGACCGGGCCGACGACCTGCGGGATCACGTCGCCTGCTCGCTGGACGATCACAGTGTCGCCCTCGCGGATGTCCTTGCGGTTGATGTCCTCCTCGTTGTGCAGCGTCGCGTTCGAGACCGTCACGCCACCCACCTCGACCGGCTCGAGCGCGGCCCAGGGGTTGAGCGCTCCTGTCCGGCCGACCCGGATGCGGATCGCGTTCAGCTTCGTCTGCGCGGTCATCGGCGCCCACTTGTAGGCGCGGGCCCAGCGGGGCCGGCCGTGGAGCGCGCCGAGGCGCCGCTGCTGGTCGAACGAGTCGACCTTGACCACGAAGCCGTCGATCTCGTAGTCGAGCTCGAGCCGCTTCGTCTCCCAGAGGCGGCAGACCTCGGCGACCCCTTCGACCGATTCGTACCGCTCGGCGAACGGGTTCGTCCGGAAGCCGTGCTCTCGCAGCCACTCGAGCGTCTCCCAGTGCGTGTCGAGCTCGACTCCCTCGGCTGCACCGAGCCCGTACATCCAGACGGCGAGCGGCCGCGAGGCGGTGATCGACGAGTCCTTCTGGCGCAGCGAGCCGGCGGCGGCGTTCCTCGGGTTCGGCGCGAGCTTCTGTCCGAGCTCGGCGACTCGGGTGTTCAGCTCGTTGAAGCCGGAGAGCGGAAGGTAGACCTCGCCCCGAACCTCGGCGACCGCCGGGGGGTCGTCGCCGCGCATCTTGAGCGGCACCGACGAGATCGTGCGGAGGTTGGCCGTGACGTCCTCTCCTTGTACGCCGTCGCCGCGGGTCGCGCCTCGCGTCAGCACCCCGTCCTGGTACGTGAGGTTGATCGCGAGCCCATCGATCTTCGGCTCCGTCACGTACGCAATCGGCTCGTCGGTGCCCAGGCGCTTGCGCACGTCTTCCGCCCACTTGAAGAGCCCCGAATCCTCGGTCACCTTCTCGAGCGAGCCCATCGGGACGATGTGCTCGACCTTCTGGAAGCGGCCGCTGGCCGGAGCACCGACCCGCTGCGTCGGCGAATCGGGGGTGATCAGCTCCGGGTTCTCTTCCTCGATGGCCTTGAGCTCGTCGTAGAGCCGGTCGTACTCCGCGTCGGAGACCTCGGGGTCGTCGAGCACGTGGTACCGGTACAGGTGGGACTCGAGCTGCTTGCGGAGCTCCTCGGCCCGTGACGCGAGGTCGGTGGTCGCCATTGAGTTGATGCTAGCGAGCACCTACGATCGGGCTCATGAGGTGGAAATGGACGCTCGTCGCCGCTGTCGCAGCAGTCCTTGCCGTTCCCTCGGCGACGCAATCGGCGACGAGCGACTCGGCCCTCTTCTTCAACACTCCTTCCGGAAAGATCTCGTGCGTCTACGTGCCGTCGAACCAGTCGGCCAACCTGCGCTGCGACATCGGTGGCGGCGTCAAGCCGCTGCCCCCCAAGCCGAGAAGCTGCGGTTTCGACTGGGGCGTGGGGATCCAGATGCAGAACCGCGGGCGAGCACGCATCGTGTGCGCGAGCGACTCCGTGTTCAGCCCGACGGCGAAGCGTTTTCCGTACGGCACGACGTGGCGGCGCAACGGCTTCACCTGCACCGTCCGGAGGATCGGGCTGCGCTGCACGAACCGAACCAAGAACGGCTTCTTCCTCAGTCGCCAGCGTTCGTACCGCTTCTAGTCGTACTGAACGCGCTCCAGGTAGAGGCCCGCCGCGGGCGCTGTCGTGCCCCCTTCGGTGCGCGGGCGGCCCTCGAGTAGCCGCGCGAACTCCTCCGGGGTGCGCTCGAGCATCGTGCCGACGAGCGTCCTCACCATGTGCCGGAGGAACGAGTCGGCGGTGATCTCCAGCTCGAGCGCGTCCCCCCGCTCGAACCACGCCGCGCTGCGAATCGTCCGGGTGAAGACCTCGCGGTCGGTCTCGGTCTTGGTGAAAGCCCGGAAGTCGTGCTTGCCGCGCAGCAGGTCGGCAGTGTCGGCAAGTCCCTGCAAATCGACGGGATACGGGTACCAGTAGCTGCGGTGCTGCTCGAACGGTGACGGCGTCCGTCGCCGCCAGATGCGATAGCGGTAGCTTCGTCCCGTCGCCGAGTGGCGGGCATGGAAATCCGGCGCCGCCTCTTCTGCGGTGAGCACCGACACGTCATCCGGCAACGCGGTGTTCAGCGCCTCGTGCGCCCGCTCGATCGGCGGGCCACCCTCCACGTCGACGCTCGCCACCTGGCCGAGCGCGTGGACACCGGTGTCCGTTCGGCCGGCGACGGCGAGCCGCTCCCAGGAGCCGTAGACCCAGCCGAGCGCATCGCGCATCACGCCTTCGACGGTGCGCAGGTTCGGCTGCGTGGCCCAGCCGCGAAAGCGCGTGCCGTCGTACTCCAGCGTCAGCTTGAGCCTCACAGCCGCGTATCATCACGCGCCGTGGGCAACGAGGACTGGCGCGTCGAGATCAACCTCGACGACGAGCACGAGGGATATGACATCGGCGAGAGGCTGCGATCGCGGGATCTCGACGAAGAGGCGCGGGAGCGCCTGGGCGAGCGCGTCTACGTCTCACGCGACGGCCCCCGGCTGTTCCTGTACGCAGGCACCGAGCAACAGGCCAGAGAGACCGAGGTGGTCGCTCGAGAGCTGGTTGCGGCCGACAACCTGAGCGCCGATTTTGCTGTGACGAGGTGGCACCCGATCGAGGAAGAGTGGAAGGACGCCTCGATCCCGCTTCCTCGCTCGGAAGCCGAGGTTCGCCAGGAGATGGAGCACAAAGCGGAGGCTGAGCGCAGCGAGGTGGGAGAGCGCGGTTCCTACGACTGGCTGGTCAAGATCAACCTGCCCAGCGCAGCACGACGCGGAGCGAATTGCCGAAACGCTAGAGGCGGCGGGGCATCCGGTGCACCGCATTTGGCGCTGGGTAACCGTCGAAGTGCTCACGGAGGAGATCGGCAACGAGCTCATCTCATCCATCCAGGAGGGCTTGCCGGCCGACGCGGAGATCTGGCTGGAAGGCAACCTCGAGGACGCGGACGCGCGCCCGCCGACCTCCGTCTACTTCGACCCGAGGATGTACTGACCGGCTAGCCGGTAACGCCCGGTGCGGCGCCGGCGCCCGCCGGCACTTCCGCCTCGACGTCCTCTTCCTCGCGCCGGGGGCGCGGGGCCGTCGGGGCAGGCGGCACGTAGTCGACGAACTCGAGGTACACCATCTCGGCCGCGTCGCCGTAGCGAGGCCCGAGCTTGACGATCCGTGTGTATCCGCCCGGGCGGTCGGTGAACCGCGGGGCGACCTCGGCGAAGAGCAGGTGCACGACGTCGTTCGAGTGCAGGAACGCGAGCGCCTGGCGCCTGGCCGCGAGATCGCCGCGCCGGCCGAGCGTGACCATCTTCTCGGCGACGGGCTTGACGGCCTTCGCCTTGGCGACGGTCGTCTTGATCCGCCCGTGCTCGATCAGCGCACCGGTGAGGTTCGAGTACAGCGCCTTCCGATGCGCCGAGTCGCGCCCGAGCTTCTTACCGGCCTTGTGGTGCCGCATCGCGCAGTTACTCCTCCCCGCGCAGATTCAGGCCGTGCGTCGCGAGGGTCTCCTTGACCTCCTCGATCGACTTCTTCCCGAAGTTCGGGATCGCCGCGAGCTCGTTCTCGCTCTTCACGACGAGGTCGCCGATCGTCTCGATGCCGACCCGCTTGAGGCAGTTGTAGGACCGCACGCCGAGCTCGAGCTCCTCGATCGGGAAGTTCTCCATCCCGTGCGCGAGCGGAGCCTCGGTGGCGGCCAGCTCGGCCTGTGCGGCCTCGCCGAAGCCCTCGATGCGCTCGATGTCGGTGAAGATCGCGAGCTGGCGGATGAGGATCTCAGCAGCCTGGCCGATGGCCTCCTTGGGGTCGATCGACCCGTCGGTGCTCACGTCGAGGTTGAGCTTGTCGTAGTCGGTGCGCTGGCCGACGCGCGCCGCTTCGACGTCGTAGGAGACGCGGCGGACGGGCGAGAAGATCGAGTCGATCGGAATCACGCCGATCGTGTGCTCGGGCCCGCGGTTGAGCTCGGCCGGGACGTAGCCGCGGCCGCGGCCGATCGTCATGGTCAGCTCGAGCCTGCCCTTGTCCGAGAGGTTCGCGATCTCGAGCTCCGGGTTGAGGATCTCGAGGTCGGCCGGCGCCTCGATGTCGCCGGCGGTGACCTTGCCCGGCCCCTTCTGGTTCAGCCGCACCTCGATCTCGGGCGACTCGCCGTGCAGCCGGACGATCATGTTCTTCAGGCGGAGGATGATGTCGGTCACGTCCTCCTTCACGCCCGTGAGCGTGGTGAACTCGTGCGCGACGCCCTCGATCTTGACCGAGGTCACAGCGGCGCCCTCGAGAGACGAGAGCAGCACGCGGCGCAGCGAGTTGCCGAACGTGTACCCGAAGCCGCGGTCGAGCGGCTCGATCGTGAAGCGGCCCCGCTGCTCGGTGACCTCCTCGTGGACGATCTTCGGGATCTGGAATTCCATCAGGCTCGTGCGTGTAGCCATGCCGTTCCTTTCTTCCTACTTCGAGTAGAGCTCGACGATGAGCGATTCTTGGACTGGAGTGTCGATCTCGGTGCGCTCGGGAACCTTCAGCACCTTCCCGGTGAGGCCTTCGTGGTCGGCCTGGAGCCAGGGAGCGACCGAAGCGGTGAGGTCGGTCGCGTCGCGAATCACCTGCTCGGCCGAGGAGCCGGGAGCCATCGTGACGATGTCGTCGGGACGCACCTGATAGCTGGGGATGTTCACGCGGCGGCCGTTGACGTGGAAGTGGCCGTGCCGCACGAGTTGCCGGGCTTGCGCGCGCGAGGCGGCGAAGCCGAGCCGGTAGACGACGTTGTCGAGGCGCGTCTCGAGCATCTGCAGCAGGTTCTCGCCGGTGATGCCGGAGCCGCGCGCGGCCTTGGCGTAGTAGTTGCGGAACTGCTTCTCGAGCAGGCCGTAGTACCGGCGCGCCTTCTGCTTCTCGCGCAGCTGCATGAGGTACTCGGACTGCTTGATCCGGCCACGGCCGTGCTCACCCGGCGGATACGAGCGCCGCTCGATGGCGCACTTCTCGGTCAGGCAGCGCTCGCCCTTCAGGAAGAGCTTCAGGCCCTCACGGCGGCACTGCTTGCACTTCGGGGAGCGGTCTCTGGCCACTAGACGCGCCTCCGCTTGCGTGGGCGCACGCCGTTGTGCGCCTGCGGGGTGACGTCCTTGACGCCGAGGATCTCGAGGCCGGCGGCCTGGAGCGAGCGGATCGCCGTCTCGCGCCCCGATCCCGGGCCCTTGACGAAGACTTCGACCTTCTGCAGGCCGTGCTCCATGCCCTTCCGGGCACACGAGTCGGCGGTGACCTGCGCGGCGAACGGAGTCGACTTGCGCGAGCCCTTGAATCCGGCCGAGCCGGCCGATTCCCAGACGATGACGTTGCCCTCGTTGTCGGTGAGCGTGACGATCGTGTTGTTGAACGACGTCTTGATGTGCGCCTGGCCGATGGCGATGTTCTTCTTGACCCGGCGGCGACTGCGCCCGCGGGTCGCTTTGCGAGGAGGTGCCATTAAGTTTTCGTCGCCGCTTTCTTGCCGCGCCCGACGGTCTTCTTCGCGCCCTTGCGCGTGCGCGCGTTCGTCTTCGTGCGCTGGCCCCTCACGGGCAGGCCGCGCCGGTGGCGGACGCCGCGGTACGCGCCGATCTCCCCGAGCCGCTTGATCGCCTGCGAGCGCTCGCGGCGGAGATCACCCTCCACCTGGAGGTTGGTGTCGATGTAGTCGCGAAGCTTCGTGATCTCCTCGTCGGTCAGGTCGCGGACCTTGGTGTCGATCCCGATCCCGACGGCGGTGGAGACCTTCTGCGCCGTGGAGCGACCGATCCCGAAGATGTAGGTCAGGCCGATCTCGAGGCGCTTCTCGCGCGGCAGGTTTACTCCTGCGATCCTGGCCATTAGCCCTGCCTCTGCTTGTGTCGTGGGATTGGTGCAGATGACCATGGTCCGACCGTGCCGGCGGATCACGCGGCACCGCTCACACATTGGCTTGACTGATGCTCGAACTTTCATCTCTTCCTTCGTCGAAACCGCGCCTCGTGAGCGCGGTTGCCAGGACACGGAAACACGCGCAGACAGGCTGCGCGAAGCCGAATTATGGTAGCAAACCCGCTCCCACCGGACGTCCTGCCGCGGTCAGGATGCGCGGCCCCTCTTCGGTCACGGCCACGGTGTGCTCGAAATGGGCGGAAAGTGACTCGTCTACGGTGGAAATCGACCACTGGTCGTCGTGCACGACGACCTCCGCGGAGCCGGCTGTGATCATCGGCTCGACCGCGAACGTCATGCCCGGCGCCAGCTCGGGCCCACGCCCCGGCGAGCCGTAGTTCGGGAGCTGCGGGTCCTCGTGCATGGAGCGGCCGATCCCATGCCCCACGAGGCTGCGGACGACCGAGTAGCCCGCCTCCTCGGTCGCGGTCTGAACTGCGTGCGAGATGTCGGAAAGGCGGTTGCCGGGGCGGCATTGCTCGATGCCGGCCTCGAGCGCGGCCTGGCAGCCATCGAGCAGGCGCTGTGCCTCGGGAGAGATCTCGCCGACGGGAAACGTGAAGGCCGAGTCGGCCACGAAGCCGTCGAGGGTCACTCCGACGTCGACCGAGAGGATGTCGCCCTCGTCGAGCGCGAGCGAGCCGGGAATCCCGTGGACGACCATGGCGTTCGGCGACGTGCAGATCGAGGCCGGGTAGCCCCGGTAGCCCATGAACGGCGACGTGCCGCCCTGCGACGCGATGTAGTCGGCCGCGAGGCGGTCGAGCTCGCCGGTGGTCACGCCCGGCCTGATGTGCTCGCCGAGCAAGGCGATCGTGTCGACGACGACACGGCCGGCGGCGGCCATCTTCTCGATCTCCTCCGGCGACTTGCGGAAGATCATCGGACCGCCACCTGCTCCAGCGCCTCCTGGATCTCCGAGAAGACCTCGTTGATCGGGCGGTCAGCGTGGATGTGCACGACGTTGCCGCTCGTGCGGTAGTGCTCGACGAGCGGTTCCGTCTCGCGGTGGTAAGTGCGCAGCCGCTCGGCGATCACCTCGGGCGTGTCGTCGGCGCGACCCTCCTCCTGTGCGCGCTTCAGCAGCCGCTGCGTGGAGACGTCGTCCGAGTTCTGCAACTCGAAGACGACGATCAGGTCTCGCCCGATCTCGCGCAGCAACCGGTCCAGAGCCAGTGCCTGCGGCCATGTGCGCGGGAAGCCGTCGAGGACGAAGCCGTTCGCGGCGTCCGGCTCCTCGAGCCGGTTGCGGATCAGCTGGATCATCAGCTCGTCGGAGACCAGTTGGCCGTCGTCGAGGATCGGCTTGAGCTGGCGGCCGAGCGGCGTGTCGGCGTCGATCGTCGCCCGGAGCATGTCGCCGGTCGCGATGTGCGGCAGGCCGTACTCCTCGGAGATCCGCTTGGCCTGCGTTCCCTTCCCAGACCCCTGGGGGCCCAGCAACAAGATGTTCACGCTATTTGAGGAAGCCCTCGTAGGAGCGCATCATCATCTGCGACTCCATCTGGCGCATGGTGTCGAGCGCGACACCGACGGCGATCAGAACGGAGGTACCGCCGAGAGCGCCTGCGGTGGCCTGAGAGAAGCCGCCGTAGCGAATGAAGAGGCTCGGCAGGACGGCGACGATCGCCAGGTAGAGCGCGCCCGGAAGCGTCAGGCGAGTCAGCACGCGGTCCAGATACTGCGCGGTTGGCGGGCCCGGCCGGATTCCCGGGATGTACCCACCGTGCTTGCGCAGGTTGTCGGCCTGGTCGACGGGGTTGAACTGAACCGCCGTGTAGAAGTACGTGAAGATCACGATCAGGAACCCCTCGAGCAGCAGGAAGGTCGCCGAGGTGGCCTGGAAGTGCTCGTTGACGAAGCCCTGCGTCTGCGGGAAGTACTGGCCGACGGTCGGCGGGAAGGCCATGACGGCGGCGGCGAAGATGATCGGGATGACGCCGGCCATGTTCACGCGCAGCGGCATGTAGGTCGAGCCGCCCGCGGTCATCCGCCGGCCCACCATCCTCTTCGCGTACTGGATCGGGATCCGGCGCTGCCCCTCCTGGATGAAGACGATGGCGACGATGATCGAGATCGCGATCAGCGGGAAGAACAGGCGCTCCATCACCCCACCGTTGATCCAGGCGTTGATCCCGAGCGGAAGGCCCGTGAGGATCGAGGCGAAGATGAGCAGCGAGATCCCGTTGCCGACGCCGCGCTTGGTGATCAGCTCGCCCATCCACATGAGCAGGGTCGTCCCGGCGGTCAGGGTCATGATGATCAGCACGATCCGCCCGGTATTCGCCTCGAGCGCGCCCTGCCGCTCGAAGAGGAATGCGTAGCCGGTCGACTGCGCGGCCGCGAGAACCACGGTCAGGTAGCGCGTGTACTGGTTGATCTTGGCGTAGCCGGCCTCGCCCTCCTTCTGCAGCTGCTCGAGCCGCGGCACGACGACCGTCATCAGCTGGAGGATGATCGAGGCCGTGACGTACGGCATGATCCCGAGCGCGAAGATCGCGAACTGGGAGAGCGCGCCGCCGGAGAAGAGATTCAGCAGGCTGAGGACGGTGCCGCTCTGGCCGCGGAAGTAATCCTCGATCGCCGAGGCGTTCACGCCCGGCGCCGGGATCCACGAGCCGAGCCGGTAGATCGCGAGGATCAGCGCCGTGAAGAGGACGCGGCGGCGCAGCTCGGGGACGCGCCAGGCGTTGGCGAGCCAGGAGAACATCTAGCTCTCGTCGGCCTCTGCGGCCGGCTCTGCCTCCTCGGCAGGCTCCTCGGTCGTGTCCTCTGTCCTCGCCGGCGGTGCTCCTCTTCCTCAGCAGGCGCCTCCGCTCTGGCAGGTGCCTCCGCGGCCGGCTTTCGCTCCTTCTTCGGCTTCGGCTTCTTCGGCTTCGGCTCGCCGCGTAGCCAGTTGACCGAGCCGCCCGCGGCCTCGATCTTCTCGCGGGCGCTCTTGGAGAAGAGGTGAGCGGAGACGGTCAGCTTCTTGGTCAGGTCGCCGTAGCCGAGGATCTTCAGGTCGATCCGCGTGTTGCGGATCAGCCCGGCCTCCTTCAGGCCCTCCGGGGTGACCTCACCGTCGAAGCGCTCGAGGTCGCGCACGTTGACCGACTGCACCTTGGTGCGGTGCGGCCCGATCGGCATCGCGTCCTTCGAGTACTGGCCTCGCAGCTTGCCGAGCCGCATGTAGATCGGGTTCTGGCCGCCCTCGAAGCCGGGCCGCATCTTGCGCGTGGCCCGAGCGGGCCTTCTGCCCCTTGATGCCGCGGCCCGAGTAGCGGCCCTTGCCGGAGCCGGGGCCGCGGCCGACGCGCTTGCGATCGCGGCGCGGCGCGGCGGGCTTGAGCGTGTTTAGAGAGAGTTTCTCGGCCATTGCTACTTGCCGTCCTCGATGTCGACGAGGTGGCGAACCTTTCTGAGCATACCGGCGAGCTCCGGGCCTTCCGAGTGCTCGGCGGTGCGCCCGATCTTGCCCAGGCCGAGCGCCCGCAGGGTTCCGCGGTGCCTGGCGCTCTGGCCGATCGAGCTACGAACTTGCCGGATCTTGACCTTCGCCACTCTCGGTCTCCTCGCTCACTTCCGGGGCCGCCGCCTCGGCGGCTGGTGCCGGCTCGGCAGCGACGGTGTCAGACACCGTGCCGGTGTCAGACACCTGCTCTTCCTCGACCTTCTTGGTCGGCAGCACCTGGCTGATCGTCAGCCCGCGGCTCGCGGCGACCTCTTCGGGGCGACGCAGCGACTGCAGCCCGTTGATCGTCGCCTTGAGCATGTTGATCGGGTTCGTCGTCCCGAGGCTCTTGGCGAGGATGTCGCGGATCCCGCCGAGCTCGAGCACGGCGCGGACCCCGCCGCCGGCGATCACGCCCGTTCCCTCGCTGGCCGGCCGCAGCATGACGCGCGCTGCGCCGAAGCGGCCGACGATCCCGTGCGTGATCGTGGTGCCGTGCTTCGGCACCGTGAAGATGTTCTTCTTCGCGTCGTCGACGGCCTTCGAGATGGCGAGCGGAACCTCGCGGGCCTTCCCGTAGCCGAGGCCGACGCGATCGACCTCGTCGCCGATCACGACGAGCGCCGTGAACGAGAACCGCCGGCCGCCCTTGACGACCTTCGCGACGCGGTTGATCTCGACCACGCGCTCCTTGAGCTCGCGGCTCTCCTCTCGTGCCATCACTTCTCGTCTCAACGGTGCTCAAAACTTCAGGCCTCCCTCACGTGCTGCGTCGGCGAGCGCCTTGACGCGCCCGTGGTACAGGTAGCCGCCGCGGTCGAAGACCACGGCCTCGATCTCAGCCTTCTTCGCAGCCTCTGCGATCAGCTTGCCCACCTCGGCCGCCTGGGCGCTCTTGTTGCCCTTGAACGACTTCTTCAGCTGCAGCCAGCTCGCGGCTGCGAGGGTCTTGCCCTCGAGGTCGTCGACGAGCTGCGCGGTGATGCCGCGGTTGGAGCGGAAGACGACGAGGCGCGGGCGCTCGGCGGTGCCGGAGACCTTCTTGCGCACACGCTTGTGGCGGCGCGCGCGAGCCTTGGGTTGAGTCAGGACGGCCATTAGGCGCGCTTACCGACCTTCCGGCGCACGTACTCGCCCTCGTAGCGGATGCCCTTGCCCTTGTAGGGCTCGGGAGGCCGAACCGCTCGGATCTCGGCGGCGATCTCCCCCACCTGCTGCTTGTCGATTCCCTTGACGATGACCTCCGTGGGCACGGGGACGTCGAACGTGATCCCGGCGGGCGGGTCGACGACGACCGTGTGTGAGAAGCCGACGTTCAGCTCGAGCGCTGTGCCGCGCAGTGCAGCGCGGTAGCCGACGCCCTGGATCTGGAGCCGCTTCTCGAACCCGCGCGTGACTCCCTCGACCATGTTCGCGACGAGCGAGCGCGTCAGCCCGTGCAGGGCGCGGTCGTCGCCGCGGTCGGTGGGGCGCGTGACGACGAGCGTTCCGTCGGCCTTGTCGATCTTCATCCGCACGGGAACGTTCTGCGTCAGCTCGCCGAGCGGCCCGTTGACCGTCACGCGGCCAGGGTCGACCGCGACGTTGACGCCGTCCGGGATCTCGATGGGCTGTTTGCCGATTCGACTCATTGACTCACCAGATGAAGCAGACGACCTCGCCGCCGACGCCTCGCTCCTCCGCCGTCTTGCTCGTGATGAGGCCGCCCGACGTGGAGAGGATCGCGGTGCCCATCCCCCCGAGCACGCGCGGCAGCCGGTCCTTCCGAGCGTACACGCGGCGCCCCGGCTTCGAGACGCGCTTCAGGTCGGTGAGGATGCGCTCCCGGTTGCGGCCGAACTTGAGCTCGACGGTCAGGTTGTCGAAGGCCTCACCCTTCTCGACCCGGAAGTCGGTGATGTAGCCCTCCTCCTTCAGGAGCCGGGCGATCTCCTCCTTGATGCGCGAGGTCGGCATCGTCGTCGAGTCGTGCATCGCCTTGTTGGCGTTGCGGATGCGCGTGAGCATGTCGGCGATCGGATCGGTGTGCATCAGTCCCTCACCAGCTCGATTTGGTCATGCCGGGGATCACGCCTTCGTGCGCGAGCTCGCGCAGGCAGATCCGGCAGAGGCCGAATTTCTTGTAGACCGCGCGTGGCCGCCCGCAGCGGTTGCAGCGGGTGTAGCGCCGCACGCTGTAGCGCGGCTCGCGCTTGGCCTTGGCGATCAAGGACTTCTTAGCCACGTTGCGCTCCTTCTTCAGCGAACGGCATGCCGAGCCCGCGCAGCAGCGCGAGACCGGCCACGTCGTCCTCGGCGGTGGTCGTGATGGCGACGTCGAGACCGCGGATCGTCTGCACGTCGTCGTAGTTGATCTCCGGGAAGATGATCTGCTCGTGGATCCCGAGTGAGTAGTTGCCGCGCCCGTCGAACGACTCGGGCGCCAGGCCGCGGAAGTCACGAATCCGTGGCAGCGCGATCGAAACGAGCCGGTCGAGGAACTCCCACATGCGGTCGCCGCGCAGCGTGACGCGCGCACCGATCGGCATGCCGTCGCGGATCTTGAAGCTGGCGATCGACTTGCGGGCGCGTCGAACCTGGGCGCGCTGGCCGGCGATCGTCGTCAGCTCCTCGATCGCGCTGTCCAGCAGCTTGGTCTCGGTCTTCGCCTCGCCGACGCCCATGTTGAGCGTGATCTTCGAGACGCGCGGGACGCGCATGATCGACGAGTAGCCCAGCTGCTCCTTGAGCTGCTCGCGCAGCTCGGCGTCGTAGCGGTCCTTGAGGCGCGGGGTGTGGCCGTTCGAGCTCATTTGTCGATCGCCTCTTCGACAGTCGATTCGCTTGCACACGCGCACGCGCCGGCTTCCCTCGCCGCTCTTCGATTCCCGGACTTCGATGCCGACGCGCGTCGGCCGGTTGCACGTCGGGCAGACGAGCATCACGTTCGAGAGCTGGATCGGAGACGCCTTCTCGATCACGCCGCCCGGCTGGAGCTGCTGCTGGCCCATCCGGCTCGGATTGGCCATCGGCCGCGGACGCGTGTGGCGCTTGATCATGTTCAGGTTCTCGACGAGAACGCGCCTCTCTTTCGGGCGCGCTTCGATGACGCGGCCTTGCTTGCCGCGGTCCTTGCCCGACAGGACGTGGACGGTGTCGCCCTTCTTGATTTTCATGGTCTTCATGCTAGAGCACCTCTGGGGCCAAGCTGACGATTTTCATGAAGTTCTTCTCGCGCAACTCGCGGGCGACCGGCCCGAAGATGCGCGTTCCGCGCGGGTTGCGCGCGGCATCGATGATCACGGCCGCGTTCTCGTCGAACGCGATCTGCGTGCCGTCGTTGCGGCCGTAGGGCTTCTTCGTCCGCACGACGACCGCCTGCACGACCTCGCCCTTCTTGATCGTGCCCTGCGGCGTGGCCGTCTTCACGGTACCGACGATCACGTCGCCTACGCGCGCGTAGCGGCGCTTGGAGCCGCCGAGCACGCGGATGCACAGGATCTCGCGGGCGCCGGTGTTGTCGGCGACCCGTAGTCGGGACTCCTGCTGGATCACTTCGCGGCCTCCAGGACCTCGACGAGGCGCCAGTTCTTCGTGGCGGACAGCGGCCGCGTCTCGACGATGAGGACGACGTCTCCCACGTTGGCCACGTTCTGCTCGTCGTGCGCGTGGAACTTGCGCGAGCGGCGGATGACCTTCTTGTACCGGGAGTGGGCTTTCACGGTCTCGACCTTGACCACGATCGTCTTCTCCATCGCGCTCGAAACGACGATGCCGCGGCGCTCCTGGCGGCGGCCTCGCACGTGCTCGGGCTTCGGCAGCCGCGTGATCGCCTTGCGGGTCTCGGGGCGCTCGTGCTTGGGCTTCGAGCGCTGGCGCCGCTCGCTGCGGGGCTTGCGCCTCGGCTTGGCCTTGCGCTCCGGCATGGCGGTGGACGGAGCGTCGGGAGCTTCGGCTTCGGCTGCGGCGGCAGGCTCCTCGCCCTCCGCTTCCGCGGCAGGGGCTTCTTCCGCCGCCGGTTCCTCGGCAGGGGCTTCTGCCGCCGGTTCCTCGGCGGGGCCTCTTCGGCCGGCTGCTCCTCGGGAGGAGCCTCCTCGGCCGGCGGCTCAGCCTCGGCTACTGCCTCTTCGGCGGGCGCCTCGTCAGAGTCGGCGGTGTCAGACACCGGTTCGGTGTCAGACACCTGGTCCTCGGCCTCGGCTACCGACTCGTCCTGCGTCTCTTCGTTTTCGTTCTCGTTCTTCTCTTCGTCTGCCACTAGGTTCCTTCCTTCGCGAACTCGCGCTCGCTTCGTACCGTCAGAATCCGTGCGATCTCGCGCTTCGCCAGCTTGAGGCGCGCGGGGTTCTCGAGCGCCCCGGTCGCCGACTGGAACCGCAGGTTGAAGAGCTCCTGCCGCCGCTCGGCGAGCGCCTCCTGCAACTGGTCGTCGCTCATCCCTCTCAGGTCTCTAGCTCTCAAAGAGATCCGCCTCCCGCTTCACGAACTTGGTCTTGATCGGCAGCTTCGACCCTGCGAGGCGAAGCGCATCCTTGGCGAGCTGCTCCGGCACGCCGGAGAGCTCGAACATGACGCGGCCGGGCTTGATGACGGCGACCCAGTGCTCCGGAGCGCCCTTGCCCGAGCCCATGCGCGTCTCCGCCGGCTTCTGGCTGACGGGCTTGTCGGGGAAGACGTTGATCCAGACCTTCCCACCGCGCTTGATCTTTCGCGTCATGGCGATACGGGCGGCCTCGAGCTGGCGGTTCGTGACCCAGGCTGCCTCCATCGCCTTGATCCCGTAGTCGCCGAACTGCACCGTGCGTCTGTCCTTTCGAGACGCCCTGGCGGCGGCCGCGCTGCTGCTTGCGGTACTTCGTTTTCTTTGGGAGCAGCACTTAGCTCTTCTCCTTGCCCTTCTTCTTCGGCTTCTCGGCTCTTCGACCGGCGCCGTCGTGTCGGGCGCCTCAGCCACGGCGCCGGGTCTTCTCCTTGGCTTCTTCGGCTTCTCGGTCTCTCGACCGGCGCCGTCGTGTCGGGCGCCTCAGCCACCGGCGGCGGGGTCTCCTCGACCGCCACCTCGGCCACAGGAGCCGTGGTCTCCTCGACCTCGGGCTTCACCTCAGGCTGCGCGTCGGCGCGCGGCTCGACGCTGTCCCGCTTCGGCGCCGCCTTGCGCGGCTGCGCTCCGCGCCGAGGCCGTCGCTTCTGGACGGGCCCGAGCCCCTCGCGATCTGCTGCGCCACCGCGGCGACCGCTCTCGCGAGACGCCGACAGGCCTTCCTTGCGCCCGCCGCGCCGTCGCGCCGTGTCCTGGTCGCCGAGTCGCGTCTCCTTCTGCGTGGCGACGCTCTCGTAGCCCTCGGGCATGATCTCGCCCTTGTTGATCCAGACCTTGACGCCGATGCGGCCGTAGGTCGTCTTGGCCTCGACGAAGCCGTAGTCGATGTCGGCGCGGATCGTGTGCAGCGGCACACGGCCCTCGGAGTAGCTCTCGGAGCGGCTCATCTCCGTGCCGCCCAGACGGCCACCGCACTGGACCTTGACGCCGTGCGCGCCCGAGCGGATCGCGGAGGCGAGCGAGCGCTTCATCGCGCGCCGGAAGCTGACGCGGTTCTGGAGCTGCTCGGCGATCGACTGAGCGACGAGCTTCGCGTCCAGCTCGGGCCGCTTGATCTCGTTGATGTTGATGTGGACGTTCTTGCTCGTCATGCCGTGGATCTCTTTGCGGAGCGCGTCCACCTCGGAGCCCGACTTCCCGATGACGATCCCCGGCCGAGCCGTGTAGATGTCGATCGTGATCCGCTGCTTGTCCTTGCGGATCAGGATGTCGGACAGGCCCGCGTGGGCCAGCTTGCCGTAGATGTGCTCGCGGATCTTCACGTCCTCGAGGATCGCGGCCGCGAACTCCTTGTTGCCCGTGTACCAGTTGGACTTCCAGTCGTGGATGACGCCGACGCGCATCCCGCCGGGATGAACTTTTTGGCCCATTAGCTGTCGCTCTCTTTCTTCTTGCGCGTCGTGGTCTTTTTGGTCGTGGTCCGCTTGGGCTTGGCCTTGGCTTCGGCCTTCGGCTCGTCGGCCTTCTTCTCCGCCTTCGGCTGCGCCGCCTTGCGGCGCGGCGAGCGCTTCGGCTTCTCCGCGGCCTTGGCCTCGGGCGTTGGCGCGCGCGACGGCGACGTCCTCGGTCGGCGAGAGCTTCAGCGTGATGTGGCAGGTCCGCTTGCGGATCCGGGCCGCGCGGCCGCGCGCACGGGCGCGCCAGCGCTTGAACACCGGGCCCTCGTCCACGTAGGCGGCGCTGACGAGCAGGTCGTCGCCGATCAGGCCGTGGTTCGCCTCCGCGTTGGCGACGGCGGCCTTCAGAAGCTTTTCGATGTCGCGGGCAACGGCGCGCGGGGTGAACGCGAGCACGGTCCGGGCCTCGGGCACGCTGCGCCCGCGGATGTGCTCGACGACGAGCCTGGCCTTGCGCGGCGAGGTTCGCACGTACTTGGACGAGGCCTTGACCTCTTGTCTCGGAGGTGCGACAGCCACTAGGTCCTCTTGACCTCCGCCTTGCGGTCGCCGGAGTGCGCGCGGAAGGTCCGCGTCGGCGCGAACTCGCCGAGCTTGTGCCCGACCATCTGCTCCGTGACGAAAACGGGCACGTGCTTACGGCCGTCGTGGACGGCGATCGTGTGCCCGACCATCTCCGGGAAGATCGTCGAGGTCCGCGACCAGGTGCGAATCATGTTCTTGGAGCCCGAGGTGTTCATCGCCTCGATGCGCTTCATGAGGCGCTCTTCCACCCACGGCCCCTTCTTCGAAGATCTACTCAACGCTTCTCCTTCCCACGCCGACGGCCGCGGACGATCAGGCGGTCGGATTCCTTGTGCTTCGAGCGGGTGCGCTTGCCGAGCGTCGGCACGCCCCAGGGGGTCACCGGGTGGCGGCCGCCCTTCGACTTGCCCTCGCCGCCGCCGTGCGGATGGTCGACCGGGTTCATGGCGGAGCCGCGCACGGTCGGGCGCTTTCCGCGCCAGCGGCTGCGGCCGGCCTTCCCCCACGTGATGTTCTCGTGGTCGACGTTCCCGACCTGGCCGATCGTGGCCCGGCAGGTCAGCGCGACGCGCCGCACCTCGCCGGAGGGCAGGCGGAGCACGCCGTACCCGTCGTCCTTGGCCACGAGCTGGACCCCGGCGCCTGCGCTGCGGGCCATCTGGCCGCCCCGGCCGGGCTTGAGCTCGACGTTGTGGACGAGCGTGCCGGTCGGGATGTTCGCGAGCGGGAGCGCGTTGCCCGGCTTGATGTCGGCTGTCGGGCCCGACTCGACGGTCGCGCCGACGCTCAGCCGTGCCGGCGCGAGGATGTACGCCTTCGCGCCGTCGGCGTAGTGGAGCAGGGCGATGTACGCCGAGCGGTTCGGGTCGTACTCGATCCCGGCCACCTTTGCGGGCACGCCGTCCTTGGTGCGCTTGAAGTCGATGACGCGGTAGCGGCGCTTGTGGCCGCCGCCCTTGTGGCGCGTCGTGATGCGACCCGCGTTGTTGCGGCCGCCCTTCTTCTTCACCGACTCGGTGAGGCTCTTCTCGGGCTTCGACTTCGTGATCTCCTCGAACGAGGAGACCGTCATGAAGCGCCGGCCGGGAGTCGTCGGCTTGTACTTGCGAAGTGCCATGGCTAGACCTGAGCCCCCTCGAAGATGTCGATCGTGTCGCCCTCTTTGAGCTGGACGATCGCCTTCTTCCAGCCGGGACCGCTTGCCCTCGATGAAATTGCGCTTCTTCGGCTTCGGCTTGACGATGACGATGTTCACGGCGATGACCTTGACCCCGAAGAGCTGCTCGACCGCCTGCCGGACCTGCGTCTTGTGCGCATTCGAGTGCACGCGGAACGAGTACTTGCGATCTTCGATCAGGCTGTAGCTCTTCTCGGAGACCACGGGGGCGAGCAGCACCTCGTTCGGATGGAGGCTCATGAGGCGGCCTTCTTCTGGACGGTCTCGAGCGCGGCCTCGCTGACGAGCAGCGAGCGCGCCCACACGATGGCGGCCACTTCGATCTCCGACGGCTGGACGACGACCACGCGCTCGAGGTTGCGGAACGACTTCACGAGGCCCGTTTCGTCCTCGTTCGCCACGAGCAGGATCGGCCGCTCCTTGCCCCAGGTGTCGAGAAAGGCGGCAGCGCTCTTCGTGGACGGATCCGCGAACGCGGATCCGTCGATCACTCCAAGCGTGTCTGCGCCGGCATGCGCGCTCAGCACCCCCCGCAAGGCGGAGCGGTAGGCCTTCTTGTTCACCTTGACGTCGAAGCTGCGCGCGGTCGGAGGGAAGGCAACGCCGCCGCCCGTGAACTGAGGCGCACGGATGGTGCCCGCGCGTGCGCGGCCCGTGCCCTTCTGGCGCCAGGGCTTCCCGCGGCCACCGGCGACGAGCCCGCGGCTCTTCGCGCCACGCGTGCCCGCGCGGCGAGCGTTCAGCTCGGCGCGGACCGCCTCGTGCACGAGGTGCGGCTTCACGTCGGCGCCGAAGACGCCCTCTTCGAGCGTCACCTGCTTCGAGCTCTTGCCCGCGCCGTCGAGGAGGGAGGCCTTCGGGCTAGCCACGCTTCTTCTCCTCCCGGACCTCGACCACGCTGTTCTTCGGACCCGGGCACGGCGCCCTTGACCATCAGCAGGTTCAGCTCGGGATCGACCGAGTGCACGGTCAGGCCCACCTGGGTCGCGCGCTTGCCTCCGAGGCGGCCGGCCATCTTCATGCCCTTGAAGACGCGCGAGGGCGTCGCCGAGGAGCCGATCGACCCGGGCTTGCGGACGTTGTGGGAGCCATGGCTCGTCGGGCCACGGCTGAAGTTGTGGCGCTTGATCGTCCCGGCGAACCCCTTGCCGATCGAGGTTCCGGAGACCTTGATCGGGTCGCCGGGCTCGAAGGCCTCGACGGTCACGGAGTCGCCCGGCACGAGCTCGGACTGGCCACGGAACTCGACGAGGTGGCGATGCGGGCCGACGCCGTTCTTCTTCAGGTGCCCGATGCGCGGCTTGGTCGCCTTGCGCTCCGGAACCTCGTCGAAGGCGAGCTCCACGGCCTCGTAGCCGTCGGTGTCCTCGGTCTTGACCCGGACCACGGGACAGGGACCGGCCGCGATCACCGTCACGGCCGTCACCTCCCCGCTCTCCTCGTCGAAGAGCTGGGTCATCCCGAGTTTTCTGCCCACGATCCCCTTCACGCCGTCACCTCACAACTTGATCTCGATGTCGACGCCTGCCGGGAGATCGAGCCGCATCAGCTGGTCGATCGTCTTCGGCGTGGGACTGTGGATGTCGATCAGCCGCTTGTGCGTCCGCACCTCGAAGTGCTCGCGCGAGTCCTTGTCCTTGAACGGACTGCGGATCACGCAGTAGATGTTCCGCTCCGTCGGCAAGGGCACGGGACCAGTGATCGTCGCCCCGCTGCGCTGAGCGGTGTCGACGATCGACTGGGCCGACCGGTCGAGCTGCTGGTGGTCGTACCCCTTGAGACGGATGCGGATTTTCTGTTGCGCCAAGTGGCTGATCTCCTAGTTACTTCTGGATTTCCGTTACGACGCCGGCGCCCACGGTGCGGCCACCCTCACGGACGGCGAAGCGCAGGCCCTGGTCCATGGCGATCGGCTGGATCAGCTCGATGTCCATGTTCGTGTTGTCGCCCGGCATGACCATCTCCTGGCCCTCCGGGAGCTTGATCGCGCCGGTCACGTCCGTCGTGCGGAAGTAGAACTGGGGCCGGTAGCCGTTGAAGAACGGCGTGTGGCGCCCGCCCTCGTCCTTCGAGAGGACGTAGACCTCGGCCTTGAACACCGTGTGCGGCGTGATCGAGCCCGGCTTGGCGAGCACCTGGCCACGCTCGATCTCCTCGCGCTTGGTACCGCGGAGGAGAGCACCGGCATTGTCGCCGGCCTGGGCGTAGTCGAGCGTCTTGTTGAACATCTCCATGCTCGTGACGACGGTCTTCTCGATCTTCTCGTGGATGCCCACGATCTCGACCTCGTTGCCCGACTCGATCTTGCCCTGCTCGATGCGGCCGGTCACGACGGTGCCGCGGCCGGTGATCGTGAAGACGTCCTCGATCGGCATCAGGAACGGCTTGTCGACGTCGCGCTCCGGCTCCGGGATGTACGAGTCCACGGCCTCCATGAGCTCGACGATCTTGGCCTTGGCCTCCTCGTCGCCCTCGAGCGCCTTCAGCGCCGAGCCGGTGACGATCGGGATGTCATCGCCGGGGAACTCGTACTTCGAGAGCAGCTCGCGAACCTCCATCTCGACGAGCTCGAGCAGCTCGGGGTCGTCGACCATGTCGGCCTTGTTCAGGAACACGACGATGTACGGCACCTCGACCTGGCGGGCGAGCAGGATGTGCTCGCGCGTCTGCGGCATCGGGCCGTCGGCGGCCGAGACCACGAGGATCGCGCCGTCCATCTGGGCGGCTCCCGTGATCATGTTCTTGATGTAGTCGGCGTGGCCGGGGCAGTCGACGTGCGCGTAGTGACGGTTGTCCGTCTCGTACTCGACGTGCGACGTGTTGATCGTGATCCCGCGCGCCTTCTCCTCCGGCGCGTTGTCGATCGACTCGAAGCTGCGGGCGGTCGTGCCGCCCTTCTCCGCGAGCACAGCGGTGATCGCCGCGGTCAGCGTGGTCTTCCCGTGGTCGATGTGACCGATGGTGCCGACGTTGAGATGCGGCTTTGTTCGCTCGAACTTCTCCTTACCCATGTTCCTCCTCCGGTTCTAAGTCGTCTGTGTCGTCGTCGACGAGCTCGCTCGCGATCGACTGAGGGACTTGTTCGTAACGGTCGAATTGCATGCTGAACGTGGCGCGGCCCTGCGTCGTCGAGCGCAGGTCGGTTGCATACCCGAACATCGTGGCGAGCGGGACGCGCGCGCGTGATCGCCTGGGCGTTGCCGCGCGGCTCGAGGTGCTCGATGTGCCCCCGCCGCGAGTTGAGGTCCCCCATCACGTCGCCCAGGTAGTCCTCGGGAGTGACGACCTCGACGGCCATCACCGGCTCGAGCAACTTGGGCTTTGCGCGCTGCATGGCGCTCTTGAAGGCCATCGAGCCCGCGATCTTGAAGGCCATCTCGCTCGAGTCGACCTCGTGGTACGAGCCGTCCACGAGGTAGACGCGGATGTCGACGACCGGATAGCCGGCGAGGATCCCCGAGTCCATCGCCTCCTGGATGCCGAGGTCGACGGACGGGATGTACTCCCGCGGGATCTTGCCGCCGACGATCTTGTCCAGGAACTCGTAGCCCTCCCCGGGCTCGGTGGGCTCGAGGTTGATCACGACATGGCCGAACTGTCCACGGCCACCCGTCTGGCGGACGAACTTGCCGACGATCTTCTCGACCGGCTTCGAGATCGTCTCGCGATAGGCGACCTGGGGCCGGCCGACGTTGGCGTCGACGTTGAACTCGCGCAACAGGCGGTCGACGATGATCTCCAGGTGCAGCTCGCCCATCCCGGCGATGAGCGTCTGGCCGGTCTCGTCGTCGGTGCGCACGCGGAACGTCGGGTCCTCCTCGCTCAGGCGCTGTAGGCCTGCGCCGAGCTTGTCCTGGTCGCCCTTGGTCTTCGGCTCGATCGCGACCGAGATCACGGGCTCCGGGAAATCCATCGACTCGAGGCGGATCGGAGCAGTGTCGATGGCGAGCGTGTCACCCGTGCTGGTGGCCTTGAGGCCGACGGCGGCTGCGATCTCGCCGGCGCCGATCTCGGGCCGCTCCTCGCGGTGGTTGGCGTGCATCTGGAGGATGCGCCCGATGCGCTCGGTCTTGCCGGTCGAGGTGTTGAGCACGCGGTCGCCGGCCTTGATCGTGCCGGAGTAGACGCGGAAGTACGTGAGCTTGCCGACGAAGGGGTCGGACATGACCTTGAAGGCGAGCGCGCTGAACGGCTCGTCGAGCGCCGGGCGGCGCGAGAGCTCGTGCTCCGTCCGCGGGTCGATGCCGTGGATCGGCGGGACGTCGAGCGGGCTCGGCAGGTACTCGATGACCGCGTCGAGCAGCGGCTGCACGCCCTTGTTCTTGAACGCGCTGCCCAGGAGGACCGGGGTGATCGTGGCGTCGAGCGTCGCCGCGCGGAGGGCGCGCCTCAGCATCTCGGGGGTGACCGAGGACTCGTCCTGGAGGTAGGCCTCCATCAACTCGTCGTCGTGGTTGGCGATCGAGTCGATCAGCTGGTGGTGGTACTCCTGCGCCTGCTCGTTGAGCTCGGGCGGGATGTCGCCGATCTCCATCTCCACGCCGAGGTCGTCGTCCCACGTGACGGCCTTCATCTCCACGAGGTCGATGACCCCGCGGAAATGCTCCTCGATTCCGATCGGCAGCTGGACGGGCACCGGGTTGGCGCCCAGGCGGTCGACCATCGACTGCACCGAGGCGAAGAAGTCCGCCCCCGTGCGGTCCATCTTGTTCATGAACGCGATGCGGGGCACCTTGTACCGGTCGGCCTGGCGCCAGACGGTCTCGGACTGCGGCTCGACGCCGGCGACCGAGTCGAAGACGGCGATCGCGCCGTCGAGCACGCGCAGGCTGCGCTCCACCTCGACCGTAAAGTCCACGTGCCCGGGCGTATCGATGATGTTCACGCGAAAATCGCGCCAGAACGCCGTTGTCGCAGCAGACGTGATCGTGATGCCGCGCTCCTGCTCCTGCTCCATCCAGTCCATCGTCGCGGCGCCCTCGTGGACCTCGCCCATCTTGTGGGTGCGCCCGGTGTAGTAGAGGATCCGCTCGGTCGTCGTGGTCTTGCCCGCGTCGATGTGGGCCATGATCCCGATGTTCCGGACGTTTTCGAGCCCTGCCGGTGCCTTCGCCTTTGTCGCCTCGGCCACCGTTACCACCTGTAGTGCGCGAAGGCCTTGTTGGCCTGTGCCATTCGGTAGATGTCGTCCTTCTTCTTGAAAGCTCCACCCTGCTGCTCGAGGGCGTCGAGGATCTCGCCGGCGAGCTTCTCCTCCATCCGCTTCTCGCGTCGCTCGGTTGCGAACTGCACGATCCAGCGCACGGCCAGCGTGCGGGCTCGGCGCTGCGGCACCTCGACGGGCACCTGGTAGTTCGCACCGCCGACACGGCGGGAGCGCACCTCGAGAACGGGTGTGACGGTCTTGATCGCCTGTTCCAGGACTTCGACCGGCGGCTTGTTCGTCTTCGCGCCGACTCGGTCCAGCGCGCCGTAGACGATCCGCTCGGCGGTCGCCTTCTTCCCGTGCGACATCACCCGGTTGATCATCTGCGTGACCAGTGGGGAGCTGTACACGGAGTCCGGAATCGGCTCTCGTTTCTGAATCTCTGCTCTGCGTGGCATCTGGCTAAGTCTTCTTGGCTCCGTACTTCGAACGGCCTTGCTTGCGGTCGGACACCCCGGCTGCGTCGAGCGCAGCGCGGATCACCTTGTAGCGAACGCCCGGCAGGTCCTTGACGCGACCGCCGCGGACGAGCACGACCGAGTGCTCCTGGAGGTTGTGCCCCTCGCCCGGGATGTACGTGGTGACTTCCATCTGGTTCGTGAGACGGACGCGCGCAACCTTGCGAAGAGCCGAGTTCGGCTTCTTCGGCGTGTGAGTGAAGACGCGCGTGCACACCCCACGCTTCTGCGGGGCGCCGCCGAGGGCGGGCGTCTTCGTCTTCTCTTTTGGCGCGCGCCGGCCTTTTCTGACCAGCTGGTTGACGGTGGGCATTGGCTCCCTTGTTTGGGGTCCGACACAACAAAGGTCGGCAGGCGGTGGCCTACCAACCGAGCAGGGAATGGTAGCGAACGCGCGACGGGAGCGTCAAACACGGCGAAAATGGGTAAATAAACCGGCGGTGACCCGTAGCAAAGTCGCGGAAACGCGACTACAGTGAACGGTAAGGCCCGGCCAACACCCCAGGCGTCTGCGGCAGCCGGGGCACTCGATGTACCTGAAGATCAAATCTGAGAGGGGAGGGCGGTGACTGTCGCGCTTGTTGCGGTTGGCGCAGCATTGGGCGCGATCCTCCTCATGCTGCTCATCCAGTGGATCGTTCGCCGCTCCTCGGGTGATGCCGACGAGCGGGTGACCGCGGTCGTCAGGGAGCTCGAGGCCCGCATGGACGAGATGGTGCGCGAGCTCACGGGCGCGCTCGAGGAGGCCCAGGTCGAGGGTCGCCGCAACCGCCAGCTCGGAGAGCTCGCCGGCACGATCGACCTGGACGAGGTCTTGACGCGTGTGCTCGAAACGGCCGGGGCGATTCCCGGTGCCGACGCCGCGCTCGTGACGTTGACCCCGTCGCCCGGCGGACAGCCGATCGTCGCCACGCTGGGGCTCTCCGCCGAGGAGGCCGAGCGCCAGTCCGTCAACGGCCCGCCCGGACGGCCGGGAAGCGCGGGCGATCTCGATCTCTTACGAGTACGGGCCGGAGGAGGAGCAGGCCACCGAGGACGCGATCCGGTCCGGAGTCGCCGTCCCGCTACCGGGTGAGACAGCGCCGCTCGGCTTGATCACGATCTTCACGCGCCAGCACGGGCACCGCTTCGGTGAAGAGGAGACCCGCGAGCTCGAGGAGCTCGCGATGCGCGCCGGTCCGGCGATCGAGAATGCGCGTCGCTTCCGCGAAGCGCGGCAGCTCGCCGACCTCGACGCGCTCACCGGCCTCCACAACCGGCGCTACTTCCACGAGACCCTCGCGCGCGAGGTTGCGCGCGCGCACCGCTACCAGCGGAACCTGGCGCTCGTGATCTTCGACCTCGACGACTTCAAGGCGGTCAACGACCGCATCGGCCACCTCGCGGGCGACGGCGTCCTCGCCGAGGCGGCGGAGCGCGTGCGCGACGTCGTTCGCTCGGCGGACATCGCCTGCCGGGTGGGCGGCGACGAGTTCGCGGTCATCCTCCCGGAGTCGCAGCTCGGCGGATGCCGACCAGCTGTACAAGCGACTGCGCAACGCGGTCGCGTCCCGCCCGCTCGGCGAAGCGGGCGCGCTGAACATCTCCGCAGGCGTCGCCGAGCTCCGGCCCGACGACGACTCGATCTCGTTCTTCCAGCGGGCCGACAACGCGCTCTACGGCGCGAAGGAAGCGGGTAAGGGCCAGGTCGTCGCGGCGTCGATGATCCAGCCGCAGCCGAGCACGCCGACCCGCATGCCGCCGACGGCCGTCCCGCCGCCGGAAGAGACGCCGGGCTCGAACCTCGCCGGCTAAGCCGGAGCCGGCTACGTCGTTCCGCCCGGGCTGCAAGACGATTGGCGACCCTATTTTTACAATCGGAAATTGCGTGCGTAAAATCGTGGAGGGCATGACGACCACGGGAGGACATCGCCAGCGTCGCAGGCCAGCTCGCCGGCCTCACCAAGACCGTCGAGGAGATGGCCGACGAGCTCCACACGCTCCAGAAGAGCGCCGTCAACCAGCAAGAGCGCTCGAACGCCCAGCAAGAGCGCATCGATATCGCGGCACGCGAGCTAGCCGAGGTCAGCGCGCGCCTGCAGGCCGCCGCAAGCGCGCTCCGCCAGGCCTTCTAGCCAGGCACGGTGTCAGACACCCTGGCGGGTGTCAGACACCGATTCCGTTTGGTGTCTGACACCGGCATTTGGTGGAGCTACTTCTCGTCGAGCGGGGAGTCGACCTCGGGCACTTCTTCCGCCTCGGTCGACGCCTTCGGGGCCCCGTTGCCCTCGGTGACCTCCGGCGCGCCGCCGAAATCGATGCCGAGATCCTTGAGCGACATTCCGTCGCCGCCGTCGGACCCGATCTCCTCGAGCGCGGCCAGTAGCGCCGCCCGCTCGTAGGTCTCCTTCGGCACCTTCTCGGACGGGCCGATCTCGATGCCGCGATAGCGCTTGAGGCCCGTCGCGGCCGGGATCAGCTTGCCGATGATGACGTTCTCCTTGAGCCCGAGCAGGTGGTCGACCTTGCCCTCGATCGAGGCGTCGGTCAGCACCTTGGTCGTCTCCTGGAAGGACGCGGCCGAGAGGAAGGACTCGGTGGCCAGCGAGGCCTTGGTGATCCCGAGGATCAGCGGCTCGACGGTCGCCTGCTCCTTCTTCTCCTTCTTGACGCGCGCGTTCTCCTTCTCGAGCGCGACCTTGTCGACGAGCTGGCCCGGCAGGAGCTCGGTGTCGCCGGCGTTCTCGACGCGCACCTTCTTCAGCATCTGGCGGACGATCAGCTCGATGTGCTTGTCGTGGATGTCGACGCCCTGTGACTTGTAGACGCGCTGCACCTCGGTCACGAGGTAGAGCTCCGTCGGGGTCGAGCCCTTGCCGGCCTCGAAGTGAAGCTGGAGGAGCTCGGCCGGCGAGCGTGAGCCCTCGTGCAGGGCGTCACCCGGCTCGACGATCTGCCCCTTCTCGACGAGCAGGCGCGTACGACGCGGCAGCTGGTACTCGACCGGCTCGAGCGGCTCGCCGTCGGCGTCGACGCCGTCCGGGACGATCGAGACCTTCGGGCCACGCTCTGTCTGCTCGATCTCCACGCGGCCGGCGATCTCGGCGAGCGTCCCGGCCCCCTTCGGGTTGCGCGCCTCGAAGATCTCGACGACGCGTGGGAGACCGTGCGTGATGTCGGCCCCGGCCACACCACCGGTGTGGAAGGTGCGCATCGTCAGCTGCGTTCCGGGCTCGCCGATCGACTGCGCGGCGATGATGCCGACCGCGTCGCCGATCTCGCACTTCT
>CAWKBW010000011.1:0-81708 GCA_963847955.1 uncultured Actinomycetes bacterium | reverse complement strand
GACTACCGGCACCTCGACCAGCACGCCGACCACCGTGGCCAGTGCCGCCCCCGAGCCCGGGCCGTACAGGGCGATGGCCGTCGCCACCGCCAGCTCGAAGAAGTTGCTCGCCCCGATCAGCGCCCCGGGCGCGGCGACGTTGTGCGGCACCCGCAGCAGCACATCAGCCCGTAGGTCAGCGACGAGTTGAAGTACACCTGGATCAGGATCGGCACCGCGATCAGCCCGACGTGCAGCGGGCGGCTCAAGATGTTGTCGGCCTGGAAGGCGAAGATCAGCACCAGCGTCGCCAGCAGCGCCGTCACGGCGACCGGCTGGAACCGCGGCAGGAACGACTTCTCGAACCACTCCTTGCCCTTCGAGCTGCGGATCAGCCCGTGCGTCACGCCGCCGACGCCAGCGGCACGACGATGAACACGGCCACCGCCGTCAGCAGCACGTGGAACGGCACGGCCAGCCCGAGCCGCCACCAGCAGGCCGACGATCGGCGCGAACAGCACCAGCATGATAGGTCGTTGACCGCCACCTGCACCAGCGTGTAGGCCGGGTCGCCGTCGGTCAGGTAGCTCCAGACGAACACCATCGCCGTGCAGGGCGCCGCCGCCAGGATGATGACGCCGGCGGTGTACTGCTCGGCCAACTCCGCGCCGATCAGCGGCAGGAACAGATCCTTGAAGAACAGCCAGCCGAGGAGCGCCATGCTGAACGGCTTGACCAGCCAGTTGACGAACAGCGTGACCAGCAGCCCCTTCGGCCGTCGCCTGCACCCCGGCGGACGCGGAAGTCGATCTTCATCATCATCGGGACGATCATCAGCCAGATCAGCACCGCGATGGGCAGCGTTGATCTGGCTGCCCGCGCCGAACTCCAGTGCCGCGGAGCGTGCCGTCACGCCGGGGAGCGCCTGCCGAGCACGACGCCGGCGGCCATGCACAGGGCCACCCAGACGGTCAGGTAGCGCTCGAAGGCATTCAGCCGTCGGACTTGGGCTGCGGTCACTGGCGAACCCTGCAAGAGTGCTTGAACTTGGTCTCGATCAGTTCGCGCACCGGCGGCATTTCTCTACGTGCCTGTTCGGAGTCGACGGACTTTGCGGGGTCGTCGAAGGGCCAGAACAGCCGCTCTTCACGCCGGGGAGGATGCGCGGGCACCATGTTGGCACCGTCGCAGACGATAGTCAAGTAGTCGACCGCCACGTGGCCGTGGAACTGTCGTGCATTTTTGGGCCGTTGGCGGCTAAGTCGTGCCGCGCTCACCCATCACTTCGACGGCGAGCGGATGCCCGGCCCCGGCAGGCGCTGTCCCGCGCTTAAACTGAACGGTCCTCGGCGTGTGCCCGCAACAGGCCCTCGGCCATCTGGCTGCGGCAGGAATTACCCGTACACAGGATCAGGACGTTGGCTGCCATATTTGCTTACCCGAATACGTTGTGCAAAAAAACTCAACAACAGCGGCTTCGGCTCAGTGTCTTCGCGTCCCGCCGCAGGTTGCGGGACTTCTCCCAGACAACAGGCGAGACACTCGAGCAGTTTTTTATGAAACGCGGCTCGCGCCGGCGTAAGTCGATAGTAGTGCCACTGCCCTTCTTGCCGGGCCTCGACGAGCCCCGCATTACGCAGGTACGCCAAGTGCCGTGACGCCGTCGGCTGCGGCACGTCCAGCGTATTGACGATGTCGCAGACGCACAGCTCGCCCCACACCAAGAGGTGCAGGAATTTCGCAGCCGCGTGGGATCCGCGAAGGCGCGGAACATGTCGTGCCTACATCATTGGTGGCGGCGGTTTTCATATTCGCTTAGACAAATATACACACCAGGGTTGTTGGAGGCAAGGAACGGTTCGACGCCATTATTGGCCTCTGATTCGGTAGAGCCGGATCGAATGGCCGACTTCGTCGATCAGCTCCGATTGCGGTGAGTTGTTGCCAAATGTCGCGGTCATAGAGATAGACGCCCTGCAGGTGCGTCAGGCTAACGGCGAAGTAGTCGCCAATTTGTAGTCCACTAATGAACTGTTCGACCGCCTTATCCTTTTGACCGGCGATGTCGAGCATGCCGTAGGGGACCAGTCGAAAGTCGATCCACCGAGGTATTCGGGAACTTCGATGTATTGGAATTGATAGTCGCGCGGATCCGCCATGCCGAAGTAACAGAGATAGATGGGCTTCTTGAGTTGGTGGCGGTCGAGCGAGCATGAGGCTACCGAGATCCTGTCCCCAATCGAGGTTCGGAGTCGACCAGATGCTCATGCCCTCCGGCGGGACCGCCCGCAAGCTCATCGAAGTAGGCGAGGTAGTGAGGAGGCGCGACTTGGGGATGCAAGGTGGCGCAAGAGTCGCAGGCAACTCAAGGGAACGGCCAGACCGCCCCGAGTGCGGTCCACTTTCGGACTGGCACTCGCCAAGTAGCACCACTCGCGCCCCAATCCCCCGACCAACACGTACGGATCATCGGCAGTACATGGCGATGGCCGATGTTGCAGTTGCACAACATGGATACGCCCAGATAGATGATGACCGGCCCGATCAGAAAGACCCTATCGAGGCGTTCGGGGTAGGCGCGGTAGAGTGCGATCGCGATTCCCGCGGCAATTGCCAGGAGGGCGGCTAACGGCGTCTTGTAGAGCATCGTGCGGAGGAAGTACGAGCGGAACCCGACGATCGAGAGTCTCCATCGAGAAACGAGCCGCGCACGAGCGAGTTCCGGCGAATGCCGGCGACGCCGTACAGATAGGCTTCGGGAAGCAGCCTGTGCCGGTTGGCGAATTGAATGGCGCGTTCGACAAGGCCAAGCACTCGGGAAAGCGAAGTCTTTCGGTTTCCTCTTCCGTAAGCTTCGCCAAATTGCCTTCGGACCGTTTTTGGAGCTTTGCCTTTAAGAATGACGGCCTCTCGGAGCACCGATTCCAAGCGAAAGTGCCCCGAGTCGCCGCCGGAAGGTTCGGCCCCGTTTGGCGCCGACCGCCGACCGGCGAGTCCGGCGACGTGAAGAAATCGGCCTCAGGCACGGCACTTTCCTGGGGGTTGGCGGCAGCACTGTAGCGAAAGCTGTACACGGCCCAAATAAAGAGCCACGACGCGACAACGGCGGCAAGCGAAAACCCCAAGCGCAGCGGCAGTTTTGCGGTAGCGCGAGTCGAGCGGCGGACAACGGGGGCCGGCCGGCCAAGGCTGGGTGGAAAGAACACGGGCCACGAGCGCACAGGCCACCATCGGCACGAGCAGAATGGTAGAAAACTTTGTCGCCATCGCCAGCGAAAAGCACGCAGCGAACAAGAGTGTGTGAGTTGGATTCAATTTATGGCATGTCACCCATAAGCAGAACATCGTGGCAAAGATGAAGAGCACATGCCGACATAGGTGGTCACGAGTCCGCTATGCGCGATGAAGTTGGGATCAAAGCAGACTAACAGCAGCGAAAACAGTCCGCCCACCGCGCCGAAGAGTTCCCGCGACCACCAGTAGATGAGCAGCGCGAGGGCCAGCCCGAGCAGCATAATCGGCATGCGTCCCCCAGAATATCAAAGCGCTGGGCATTGTGGTAGAAGTCGTCGGCCTCGTCCAGGATGCAGTGGTCGGCCAGAGAAGCGCGGCTTGTTGACCGCTAGTTCATCCTGCTTGGCCTTGGTGACGCCATAGAGGAAGAGCCGCCCAAAGAGCCACTGGTTGCTGGGACTCATCAGGCAGACCGCCCATTTGCGGCGTAGCTCACCGCGCTGCGGTATCGGAGTAGCGCTGGAGTTCTTCCTCGCTCGCGGTAGCCCCCGATCCTCGGGGCGAAGAGCAGATTCTTCCAGACGGATGTCCTGGAACAAAAGGGGCGTCGCCGCGAGGAGTTTGGTGAGCGGAGGATGCTCGGGATTCAGGCGATCGTGCGCCCCCGCGTCGCGCGGCGTATCCCGCGGGGAGATGCGAAACCTCGTCGTACGTGGCGGAAGTACCACCAGCAAACCAAACCACTTGCATGGCGAACGCAATGCACAACACTATGACCGCAACCGACTCCCCGAAATTCCTAGTCCGTACACCTTCATCGCGATGTTGTGATTTGGGAGCACCCATGGCCAAACGCCGGAAAAAGAGGTGACGTGGGTCAGGAACCAGCGTGCTGAAACTCCAGTTGTAGGACTTGGAACGATGAACATCGAGGGCCGCGGCTGGGCGGTGACCTGCACTTCGTCGGTCAGGCCGATCGTGTCGCCGTCGTTGATCAGTTTTCCTTTGCGGAGCTGGTAGTGGGCGATGTTGTAGGCGAACTCGAGCAGCTGCTGCGGCTCGCCGGGGAAGTCTGACGCTTCGAGCTCGCTTCGGCCCAAGGCCTCGAGTCCCGTCGTGTAGAGCCGCGTGCCGCTGTCGTCGGTTCGCTCGACGCGAAAGTCGACCCACAGGAACAGCGGCAGATTCGTCGGCGTCGATCTGCACCGCCTGCTCGATGAACGCGTCGGCGGGTGGACCAGCCGCCCCGGCCCCCAGAAGACGCCGGCGCTCGGCGATTGGCCATCACTGCCGGCGTCAGCCGCGTGAGCCGCCGCCTTCTCGACCGGGCTGCCCCCTTCGTCGACCAGCGTCACCAACAGGTGGGCCGTGTGGTCGCGCACGCTTCGGCCGCGTCGGGCCAGTACCACGCCGTCGGCAGGGCCCTTCGAGTTGCGACCACGGAATCGGCCGCGGCACGAGCGTCGCCGCCGCCGTGTAGTCGCCGATGGTGAACGTCAGCAGATTTTCGGTTGCGCCGACGGCTTGCTGCGGCGCGTCGGGAAAGTGTTCGCTGACGAGCGGCGATCGTCTCGAACGCCGGCAGCTCGGCTCGCTCGAGCGCCACGAGCGCCAGCCATCGCAGCGGATCGGCATTGTCGCCTCCGTTCGGGGCGTCACCTATGGGACCTATACGACGCATGCGTCCCATTCCCGGAGGTCCTTTTGACGACACCGCGGGCTGCTTGGCGAAGTCCTTGAGCGTAGCGTTTCGCGCGAGGCCGGGGTAGCGTCAGAGTTGCTCGACGCGGCTCGCATTCATGGGGCCGATTTCCATCAGCAGCCAGCCGCCGGGCCTCAGCCGCTCGCCGCTTGCGGGATCAGCCGCTCGATGACGTCGTTCCCTCGGCGCCGCCGTCGAGCGCCAGGTGCGGTTCGTATTCGCCGCACGTCGGCATCGCAGCTCGGCCATCTCGGCGGTCGTGATGTAGGGCGGATTGCTGACGATCAGGTCGAACTGCGGTCGGCGGGCAGGCGGCGAACAGGTCGCTCTCGAGCAACTCGATTCGCTCGTGCTGACGCCGTGCTTGCTCGGCGTTGCGCTGGGCGACGGCCAGAGCGGCGGGGCTGACGTCGATCGCCGTCACGTGGCAGTCGCGGCAAGTGCTTGGCGAGCCACACCGCGAGGATGCCGCTGCCCGTGCCGACGTCGGCGATCTGCAAGCCGCGTCTTTGCGAGCCGCAGCGGTTTGCCAGAGTCGAGGCGCGCACGACGAGCAGCTCCGTCTCCGGCCGCGGAATGAGCACGTCGGGCGTCACGTCGAACGGCAGCGAAAAGAACTCCCGCTGCCCGACCAGATACGCCACCGGCTTCCCGGCGGCCCGCTCCTTCACCAGCTCGCGAAACTCGGTCCGCAGTTCGTCGCTGGCCGGACTCGTCGAACGCCGTGTACAGCTCGATCCGCTTGCAGCCGCGCGTGCAGGCCAGCAGCACCTCGGCGTCCAGCCGCGGACTCTCGGCGCCCTTTCGCGCAGAAAGTCGGTCGTCCAGTTGAGCAGCCGGCCGATGGTCCAGGGTTCGTCGGCCATGGAATGCTCAAGTCGCTCCGAAGTCAGAGGCCAGAGGAAGAATCCGACGTGAACGTGACACCTGTCGATGTGCGATCGTCGGCGACCTCTTCTGACGTCTCCTCAGTGGTGATCAGGACTTCACTCCGCCGCCGCGAACGCGTCGCGGAGTTGCTGGCGGTCGTAGTCGACCAGGGCGTCGGTCACCGGCTGCAGGTTGCCGGCGATGATCTGGTCGAGCTTGTACAGCGTCAGCCCGATGCGGTGGTCGGTCACGCGGTTGTCGGGAAAGTTGTACGTGCGAATCCGCTGGCTGCGGTCGCCGGAGCCGACGAGCGTCTTGCGCTCCTCGGACCGCTTCTTGTCCTCGGCCTCGCGCTTGACCTCGTAGACGCGCGTCTTGAGCACGCGCAGGGCCTTGGCGAGGTTCTTGTGCTGGCTCTTTTCGTCCTGGCACTGCACGACGATGCCCGTCTCGTAGTGCGTGAGCCGCACGGCCGACTCGGTCTTGTTGACGTGCTGGCCGCCGGGGCCGCTGGCGCAGAACTTGTCGAGCCGGTAGTCGTCGGGCTTGATGTTCGACTTCGACGTCTTCCGGCTCGGGCATCACGGCCACGGTCGCCGCCGAGGTGTGGATGCGGCCCTGCGTCTCGGTCTCCGGCACGCGCTGCACGCGGTGGCCGCCGCTTTCGTACTGCAGCTCGCGGTAGACGCCCTTCGCCTTCGAGCGCCAGCGAGATTTCCTTGAAGCCGCCCAGCTCGGTGGCGCTGTGGTCGAGCACCTCGACCTTCCAGCCCTTTGGTTCGGCGTGGTGCTTGTACATTTCGTACAGGTCGCGGGCGAACAGCGCCGCCTCGTCGCCGCCGGTGCCGGCGCGGATTTCCATGACGCAGCGCGTGCGGTTGGCGTCGGCGCCGCCGAGCGTCAGCTCGAGCAGCTCGTTCCACAGCGCCTCGCGCTCCTCGACCAGCTTCGGCAGCTCGGCCTCGGCCAGCTCGCGCATCTCGGAGTCGTCGCCGCTCGACCATCTCGCGGGCGTCGGCGATCTCGGCGTTCAGCTCCTTGAACCGCCGATACTTCGTGGCCAGCTTGGCCAGCGAGCCATGCTCGCGCGCCGCGGCGGCCAGCTTCGAGCGAGTTCGACAGCACGGCCGGGTCGACGAGCTGCGTTCCAGCTCCTCGAAGCGGGCCAGTTTTTGTTCGAAGAAGATCGCGCATGAGGGAGGCTAAGGCGAGACGAAAGCAGCGGTGAAAATGAAAACAGGGTCCACGACCTGCTACGGTCGCAGGACCCCGACGCGATAGTTTCAAATTGCCCAGCTACTTCTTCTCGGCCTTGGCCTTCTTGCCGCTTGCCGAGGCTGGCGTAGCCCGCCTCGGCGAACTTGTTCTTGAACTTCTCGATCCGGCCGGCCGTGTCGACGAACTTCAGCTTGCCCGTATAGGAAGAGGATCTCGAAGACGCCGAGCCGCTCGGGGCCGATGAAGGTCTTTGGGCGGATGACGACCGCGGCCAGGCCGCGCCGCTCGAACTCGCGGAGAACCTCTTCGGCCTCGATCTTGGAGCGTCCGTAGTGGCCGACTCCGTGGAGCGGGGCGCTCTCGTCGATGGGATGGGTCTCGGGAACGCCGTAGACCGCCGTCGTCGAGATGAACACGACGCGGCGGACACGGGCCTCGAGCGCGGCGGCGAGGAGCGTTGCGGTGCCCTCGACGTTGACGGAGCGGATCTCGTCGCGGGCGCCGCTGATGGGCAGGGCGGCCGCGGCGTGGACGAGGATCCAGGCGCCGGCGACGAGCTCGCGCGCCCGGGCGGGGTCGCGGATGTCGCCGCGGAGCTCGTCGACACGGCCCTCGAGGCTCGGCTCGTCGAGCGGCGCCAGGTCGAGGGTGCGGACCTTGTGACCGTCGGCAAGAGCCCGCCGGGCCAGGTGCAGGCCGAGGAAGCCCGCGCCACCTGAGATCGCCCAGAGCATCGGGCCGAGGACTACTCGTACTGCAGTGCCTGCAAGACGTTCAGCCGTGGCCGCCCGCCTGGGCCGGCATGATCGCGCGCCACGATGAGGCCGACGAGCACGCGCGACCAGACGGCGAAGAACAAGAGCGGGACGACGTGAGGATCGCGATACGCGGGGCGAACCTCGTACTGCGAGCGCGCGCGTCACCATCGCGGCGAGGAACATTCCCGAGCGGCAGCCCGAGCGCCGCGCCGATCAGCGCGGTGATGACGCTCTCGTGCCGATCATCCCCCTCGCCTGCCAGCGCGTCATCCCGACCGCGCGCAGCATCCCGAGCTCGCGCGTCCGCTCGAAGACGGCCAGGACGAGCGTGTTGATCATCCCGAAGATGCTGATGATCACCGAGAGCGCGAGCAGCACGTAGAGCATGATGAGGAACTGGTTGAACTCCTTGTCCTGCGGTCGGATCCAGGACTCGCGCGTCTGCACCTTCGCGTCCGGGAACTTGGCGAGCGCCGCTCTCGAGCGGCTTCTCCGACTCGGCATCGCGGTCGCCGGGGACGTTCACGAACGTGAACTGGTTCCGCGGGCGGTCGTAGAGGGTGTCGAACTTCTCCTTGAGGATGCTGACCGACCCGAGCAGCGGATAGAACGGCGGCGGCTTGTAGATGCCTTCACTTGAGGGTGGCCGACCGGCCCGACTCGGTGTAGCAGCTCGAACCGGTCGCCGACCGCGAGCTTCTTCGTCCTCGGCAAAGCCCTTGTCGAGGATCGCGCCGTCCTCGCCGAGGGTCGCGAGAGTCTTGTCCGAGCCCTCCGCCCAGTCGAAGTTGTAGACCGACGTGATCTTGTCGGGCTCGATTCCTGTCACGTACTTGTCCGTCCCGGCCACCTTGCCGAGCTCTGAGCGAACGCTCGTCGCCAGCTCGACCCCGCTCGCCCCGGCTGCGGCATCGCCCGCGCCGGCGACGAAGGGGATGTAGCCGTCCTGCGAAGTGACGACGTAATCGGCCTTGACCTGATCCTCGATCGCACCGCGGTTCGACGCCTTCATCCCGTTCGCGAGCACCGCGACGAAGGTCACGAGCGCGAGGCCGATCATGAGGGCGGCGGCGGTCGAGGCGGTTCGCCCCGGGTTCCGCAGCGTATTCCGCCGCGCCAGGCAGCCGGAGATCGCCGGCGAGCTTCTCGCCGGGGACAGCCGACGACCGCGGCCAGCGGCCGCACGAGCTTCGGCGAGATCATCGCCACCCCGACGAACAGCAGCAGGACGCCGCCCGCCATGCTCGAGCAGCCGGTCGCGCGATCGCGAGCTCGTCGGTGAACATCGAGCGGGCGAGGAGGAGGAGCGCGACGACGATCAGCACTCCGGCGATGTACGGGCGAGAAGCGGGAGAAGCGGCCACGCGGCAGCGTCGGCGCCCTCCCGCACCGCGAGGATCGGCGAGATGCGCGTGGCGCGGATCGACGGCACGAAGGCCCGGCGAGCACCGTGACCACGATCCCGATCAGGAAGGCCACGATCACGGTGCGGGTGGCGATGACCATGTCCGTGGTCGGCAGGTCGAGGTTGAGCACGCCGAAGAGCCAGTCCAGCCCATAGGCGAGGCCGATCCCGAGCGTGAAGCCGACCACCGAGGCGACGGCGCCGATGACGAACGCTTCCAACAGCACGGCGCGGCGAATCTGCCGGCGCGACGCGCCGATCGTCCGCAGCGTCGCGAGCTCGCGCGTCCGCTGGGCAACGGTGATCGAGATCGTGTTGAAGATGACGAAAGCGCCGACGAACAGGGCGATGCCCGCGAAGGCGAGCAGGAAGTAGCGGATGAATCTCGATGAAGTCGGCGACCTCGGCGGCGTCCTCGTCAGCCTGCTCGACGCCGGTTCGGACACTGCGCGCTCGGCGGCAAGATCGGCTGGATCTCGCTCGACCAGCTCCTCCGGCGCTGACGCCGTCCTTGGCGGCGACCTGAGATCGCGTCGAACTGGCCCTCGCGGTCGAGCAGCTCTTGCGCGGTCGGGATCGTGAACACGGCGAAGGTGGCGGTGCCGAGCGAGCTGACGCTCGCCGTACTGAGCGATGCCGACCACGTCGAACTGCCGAACGGGCTTCAGCGTCGCGATGCGCGACCGTGTCGCCGACCCCGAAGCCCTCTTTGTCCGCAGTCGCCGGCGTCGATGACGACCTCGTCGGCGCCGGTCGGCCAGCGAGCCCTCGACGAGCTTGAGCGGGTTGAACTGCCGTCTGCGTCGGGATCGATGCCGAAGCCGAACGACGGCGCGCCGCCGGTGTTGATCGCCTTGCCGTCCTGCTTCAGGATCTTCGTGGCGGTCCCGTCGATACGCTGCCCGAGGCGGCCTCGACGCCGTCGAGCGCGCGCACTCGCGTCGAGCGATCGACTGCGGGCATCGGCGGCGCCTGGGCGGCTGTCGCCCTCGAAGCGAGATGTCGGGCGCCTTACCCGTGATCGACGCGTCGGTGTTGGCGTAGGACTCGACGAAGATCGTGTCGAACGCCTTGTCGATCGTGTCGGTGAGGACGAACGTGCCGCTGATCATCGCGACGCCGAGGACGATCGCCATCGCCGTCAGGGCGGCGCGGAGCTTCCGCCCCGCCAGCCCTCGGAGCGCGACCCGGATCACGCTCAGCGTGACTTCGCGGATCGCTGTCGAGAATCTCCTGCTCGCCGGCGCGGCCGAGGTCCTTGACGATCTGGCCGTCCGCGAGGAAGAGGATCCGGTCGGCGGTCGCGGCTGCCCGCGCTTCGTGGGTGACCATGACCATCGTCTGGCCGAAGTCCTCGACCGACTCGTGCAGCAGCTCGAGGATCTCGCCGCCCGTCTTCGAGTCGAGGTTGCCCGTCGGCTCATCGGCGAAGACCACGGTCGGCCTCGACGACGAGCGCCCGGGCGATCGCGACGCGCTGCTGCTGGCCGCCCGAGAGCTCGGAGGGCCGGTGCGTGCGCCGGTCAGCCGAGCCCGACCCGCTCGACCAGCTCCGTCAGAAATCGCTTGTCCGGCTTGTCGCCGGCGAGCGACAGCGGCAGCAGCGATGTTCTCCTCGGCCGTCAGCATCGGCAGCAGGTTGAAGAACTGGAAGATGAAGCCGATGTGCTCGCGGCGGATCTTCGTGATCTCCGTGTCGCTCAGCTGCCCCAGCCGCGTGCCCGCAATCGTCACGTAGCCCGCCGTCGGCCGGTCGAGCGCCGCGAGGATGTGCATGAGCGTCGACTTGCCCGACCCGGACGGCCCCATGACGGCCGTCAGCTTCCCTGGCTCGATCTCGAGCGACACGCCCTGGAGTGCGTCGACCGCCGTGTCTCCTTCGCCGTAGCGCGCGCCAGATCGTGGGCGGTGACGACCGGGCCTGGCCGTCCGTTCCGGCTGCCGCAGACGTCTCGGTGGCCGTTCGTCTCACTCCGTGCTCCCCTCGGTTGCTAGCGACAGCGTTCGAAGCTAGTCGAAACTAGCTCGAGCCGCAACCGGGTTGCAGGCGCACGCTGCGAGAGCTGACTAGGCGGCGAGTTTCAGCTGATCGCCGACGGCAGAGACCCCGGCGGGCCGCTTCACCGGCCGGCAACTCGAGAGCCGCCTTGGCACCCCGCCGACCGGCGGCGCGCCATGGCTCCACCTCGTCGGCGATGCCGACGACGACGAGCTCGCGGTCGAGAAACACCACGTCGATCGGAAAGCGCATGAACCAGGTGTGGATGGACGAGGCGGGCCGGAGCAAGAGCCCTTCGCCCTGCTCCAGCCCATCTCGTCCGAGCAACCCCTTCATGCGGGTGAACGGGGTGTCCGCGACGCAAGTGCGCTCGCAGACAGTAACCCCGTCCATCCGCATGAGAAGCTGCTCCACGGTGGTCTAGTACCCCACGTGGATGTGGTCGTCGTGGTTGCCCATCGGGAACGACGGGCCACCCATGCCGAGCAGCGAGATGACCTGGCGCGGCTGGAGCTCCGCGGGAAGCAGCAGGACGTTGCGTACGGCTGCTTCGGTCATTCCGCCGGGCTGTGAGTTGCCCAGGATCGACAGTCCGCCGAGGACGGAGATGTCCGCGGCCAGCCCGTAGATGTGGGCCGAGATCACGCCGGGCCGGGAGTAGAGCCGGTGGCCGGAGATCAGGCAGGACACGCTCACCTGGCCATGCGCCTCGGCGAGATAGGCGATGAGCACGAGCGTGCGGATGTTCACGCGACCGGCCTGGATGTCGACGCGGCCGCCTGGGTACATGGAGATTCGCTTGTCGTTGAGGATGCGCTTGGAGATGGACGGCTTGGCCCACTCGAGGCCCTTGACGAGCGACCGGAGCCCAACCGCTCGGTTGTAGCGCTGCAGCGCGATCGCGCGATCTGCAAACGCTGTCCGGCCCTCGAGTGCGAGCACTGCCGACCACGGGCTGCGCTGTGCGCCCAGCTTCGCCAGCTTGTTGCTGAGCGTGCGGAGGGTCGCAGGCGACGCGGGGGCGGAACCACGCTCACCACTGGCCCGAAGCACGCCGAGCACGAGTGCCCAGTCGACCTTCGCGCGTGCGGAGGTGCGTGCGAGCTGACCCGCGAACGACGGCTTCAGCCGACGTGCAGGCGGAGTCGGGTCGGGCAGCTTGCGATGGAGCCACACCGTGGCTGCAACGCCCGGCTCGTCGACCTCGGGATCCCTGTCGTTGAGCTCGCCGCTCATCAGCGGGCGCGGTGCGAGCACCGGCGGCGCCGAGCGGCGGAACGCGTTCTGGCGGATTGCCCACTTGCTGGGCTTCGTCCGCGCGAGGAGCGTCCCGTCCTTAGAGGCGGCAGACGCATGCGTGTCGTCCGAGCTGGTCGGCGCAGAAACTGCCGGCTGCCACGCGTTGGCGTCGCTGTCCGGCTCTGACGCCGGGTCTTCGGCCGACGGGGCAGGAGCTGCCTCGGCCGCCGGGTCAGGCTGCTCGGCGGGCGGGGCCTCGGAGGCGGGTGCCTCTTCGGCGGGTGCCTCTTCGGCGTCGTCCGTCGGGCCACCCACGCGGCGTGCAGCTTCCGAGTCTGCGGCCGGGTCCTCTTCCGTCGAGGTCGTTGCCGACTCGGGCGCCATGAGGGCGCTCTCGTCGCCCGGCTCGAGGAGCTGGGCAACCGTGTTGCCGGCACCGGCCGAGAAGGCCGCGCCTGCGAAGAAGAGGGTTGCGAACGCGAGGCTTGCAGCCAGCCGGCGCGGGGCGACGCGGATCTTGCGACGCCTCGAGGGCATCACGCTGAGCACGCCCAGGGCGGCCGCGAGCAGCACAAGGCTCGCTGTAGTGCTTCTGAAGAGATGTCTCCGTTGTGGCATTCCTTGGCTCCAGTTGGGTTGGGCGCCTGGACCGCTCGTTGGCGCGGATCTCCTTGCTGAACATCCGCGGCCGCAACGGATACGCCCTCCGTATCGGCGGGGGGGTGAGCGTCTGTCTCACTCGATGTAGGGAACCGGCGCGGGAATAGCCAGAACGAGGGATTCGGGGCCGCTCACTGTGGGGCGATGTTGCTTGGCGACAAAGCCAACAAGGCGGCGCGGCCACGCCCAACCCAGTAGCACGGAGGTTTCTCCGGCGTGACCCAGCACTTTGCACCGCCTGTAAGTGGCTCATACCCGCAGTTCGGCAACTCCATTTCCTCCTCTCGCCGCAGGGGAGGTGAAACACAGGTGCTGAACATTTTTGACCTTTTCGTCAAGCGCGAGGAGGGGCAGACCATGGCGGAGTACGGAGTCGTGCTCGCAGTGATCACGATCGCCGTCTTCGGTGCGCTCGCCCTTCTCTCCGGAAACATCGTTAGCGCTATCAACAGGGTCGCCGCGTACATCACGTAGGCCCCAAGACAAGCATGGCTAAGGCGGGCCCTTCTTCACCGAAAGGCCCGCCCCCTCACTTCGCAAGTACCGCTCCACCGCAGTACTCGCATCAGCCCACCACGCAGTACCCAAAAACGAATGTCAAAAAGATTCAACTTCAAAAACCAGCAGGGCCAATCCATGACGGAGTTCGCTCTCGTCTTGCCGATCCTGGTCTTCCTGCTCTTCGGCGTGATCCAGTTCGGAATCGTCTTCAACAACTACATCACGGTGACGGATGCCGTTCGCGCAGGTGCGCGCAAGGGCTCCGTCGGCCGGCATTTGCAAAACCCCAGTGCGGCGGTCGTGCAAAGCGTCCGAGACGCCTCAACCGGCCTGAAGCAATCTGACCTGAACGTGACGGTCGCCTCATCCTGGCAACAGGGAGAGCAAGTGACGGTCACGGGGTCCTATCCGTACTCGATCAGTCTCCTCGGCCTCGTAGTGAAGTCAGGTCGACTGACCAGCACGACGAAGGAGCGAGTGGAATGAATCGCTACGAGAATCAGCGCGGCCAGACAATGGTCCTGTCGCTCCTCTTCATGGTCGCCTTGATGGCGGTGGCCACGGGAGTGCTCGACGTCGGCTCTTGGTACCGAACGCATCGCCATACCCAGGCGACCGCCGACGCAGCAGCCCTCGCAGCTGCACAGGAACTTCCAGAAGCAACCGCTACCGCAACGTCGATGGCCGTCGACTACGGCAACCGGAACGAGGGCGGTGTGGCATCCCAGGATGTCGTGTTCACCACCGCGGTGATGACCAACGACACCGTCAAGGTCACGGCCCGAAAGAACGCGCCCGTGTTCCTCTCGCGACTCTTCGGCTTCAACAACCTCACGGCGCGCGCGAGCGCCACAGCGCGGGTCGGGGTGCTCGGATCAGCACGCTACGCAGCGCCGATCGGAGTGGACGTCAAGCACCCGATGCTGCAGTGCGAGCCACTGCCGTGCTTCAACCAGACGACCCAGCTCGATCTCCAGAAGACCGGGCCGGGCGCCTTTCGCCTGATCAACATCGATGGTTCGCACGGGGGCACGAGCCCGCAAATTCTCGCCGACTGGATGCGCAACGGGTACGACGGCTACATGCCGATCGACTGGTACTTCTCGGACCCCGGCGCGAAATTCGACTCGCATCACATTCAGGAGCGCGCTCGACGACCGCATCGGCTCCGATCTTCTGTTCCCGGTCTACTCGGACATTCGTGGAGGCGGCTCCAACTTTGAATACGAAGTCATCGGCTGGGTGGGCTTCCACCTGACCGGCTTCGACGCCCGGGGGAACTCGGGCAAGCTCGACGGGTGGTTCACACACGTGGTCTGGGAGGGCATCTACAGCGAAGCGGCGACCGATGACGACTTCGGCGCCCGCAGCGTCTCGCTCGTCGAATAACCAACCCGAAAGAGAGAAGGAGCACCAACCCAAATGACCTACAGAGTTCGAAACATCGGAATAGCAATCGCGCTGGCCATCGTCGCCGCGCTGCTGACGACGTTCTACGTGACGAATTACAAGCGGAACGTCCAGCAGGGCGAGGACATGGTTCCCGTGTACGTCGCCGCGCAGAACATCGAGATCGGCACCTCCGGTTCCGAGCTCTCCGGCCAGAAGCTGCTCAAAGTCGAGCACGTCTCCCGCCGCAGTGTCGTCCCGGGTGCGATCTCAGAGCCGGAGCAGATCGAAAAGGCGGTGGCCGTCGAGGCCATCTACGCCGGCGAGCAGATCTCGACTCGGCGCTTCCGCGCCGCCGAGGAGCAGGGCATCCGCGCCCAGCTCAAGGGCAACCTGCGCGCCTTTCAGCTCCCGGGCAGCGAGCATCAGCTCCTGGCCGGCACGCTCACCGACGGCGACCGTGTGGACGTCGTCGCGGACGTCGAATTCACGTCGCGCCAAGCGCGAGGTATCGCCGCCTCGCGTGTCGTCCTTCGCGATCTCCTCGTCCTACGCGCACCGGACACGAACCAGCTCCAGAGCAAGATCGGAAGCGATCCGTCGTCTCCGTTCTCGGTGATGCTGGCCCTCACGGACGCGCAGGCACAGAAGCTCCTGTTCGTCGTCGAAGAGGGCGAGTGGACGCTCCAGCTCCGGCCGGTCACGGATCCCGCCGACAGCCCTGAGTCGATCGAGACGGTCGATTCGGTCCTGGGCGACGGCCTCCGCCTTGGCCAGCGTCGGGCACTCAGAGGAGGGCGCTAAACATGACCATCGAGACACAAGCACCCAGTCGCGAGAAGTCCCGCGTCTTCATCACGGGCGGTTGCGAGGGCCTGGACGAGCTGTCCGAGGCCCTCGAGCGCCACGGTGAGATCGAGCTCGTCGGCCGCAGCGACAGCGTTCGCGAAGGCGGCGGGCCCCTCTCGGGAGGCCACCTGCAGGTGATCCTCCACGCCACCCGATCGTCCGCGTTGCCGGTCGACGAGCTGGCCGCGATCCGCGAGTACTCGCGGGCGCCGATCGTCCTGCTCGCATCCGGCGAGTCCTCGGCCCTGCTCGAGGACGCGCTCGACGCCGACGTCGCCGACGTCCTGCTGCTCCCGCAGCTGACCGAGAACGTCGTCTTCGCCGTCCGCAAGGCGGGCCACGCAGGCCGCCGCCAGGGCAAGAGCCGCGGCGAGGGGCGGATCATCACCGTCTTCTCCCCGAAGGGCGGGACGGGCAAGACCGTCACGGCGACCAACCTCGCCACGTCGTTCGCGAAGTACGCCGGCAAGCGCACGCTGCTCCTCGACCTCGACCTGCAGTTCGGGGACGCCGCGATCATGCTCGGCATCGAGCCCGAGAAGACGATTCAAGACCTGGTCGTCGCCCCGGGTGAGCTCGATCCGGAGAAGCTGGCCGGCTACACGACGCGCCACTCGTCGGGCGTCGACGTACTCCCCGCGCCGATCCGGCCGGAGGATGCCGAGCTCGTCACGGAGCAGAAGCTCTCACGCCTGCTCGAGGTGGCGAAGGAGTCCTACGAGGTGATCGTCGTCGACACCTCGCCGTTCTTCCACGGGCCGATGCTGGCGACGCTCGACCGCACCGACGACCTGCTCCTCGTCTGCGGGCTCGACGTCCCGACGATCAAGAACGTCCGGCTCAGCCTGCAGACACTCCAGCTCCTCTCGTTCCCGACCGAGCGGATCAGGAGTCGTCCTGAACAGGGCGAACTCGAACGTCGGCATGAAGCGCGGCGAGGTCGAGGCGGCGCTCGAGGCGAAGATTCGCTTCGAGGTGCCGAGCGACCGGGCCGTGCCGCTGGCCGTCAACCGCTCGAACCCCGCTGTTCTCTCCGATCCGAAGTCCGACTTCTCGCGCGCGATGCGCGAGATGGCAAAGGCACTCCTGCCCGCGCAGGTCTCGAAGAACGGGAAGAAGCGCTGGGGCCGAGGAGGTAAGAGCTAGTGGGCCTCCACGACCGCATCAAGGGCGGCGAGCCCGTCAACGAACGGAGGCCCAGCGGACCCCGAGCAGCCGACGCCTGCGCTCACACGGCCGACGCTCGCCGAGGAGCCGCCGCCACCGACGAGCGACCCGTACGGCGCGCTGAAGACCGCAGTCCACACGGCGTGCATCGCCAAGCTGGGGCCGCAGCTCTTCACGACCGAGACCACGGAAAACCTCACCGAGCGCGTTCTGCGCGAGGTGACCGAGCAGCTCGCGCTCGACCGCACCCCGCTCACGCGCGAGGAGCGGCGCCGGATCGTCCGCGAGATCACGGACGACATCCTCGGCTACGGGCCGCTCGAGCCTCTGCTCAACGACGACTCGATCACAGAGGTCATGGTCAACAACTTCGACCAGATCTACATCGAGCGGGACGGAAAGATCGAGCGCAGCGAGACGACCTTCGCCGACAACCAGCACCTGATGCGGATCATCGACAAGATCGTCTCCCAGATCGGCCGCCGGATCGACGAGTCGTCGCCGATGGTCGACGCCCGCCTCCCGGACGGGAGCCGCGTGAACGCAATCATCCCGCCGCTCTCGCTGCGGGGCCCGACGCTCACGATCCGAAAGTTCTCGCGCGACCCGTACACGATGGACGACCTGATCGGCTTCGGCTCGATCACGCCCAAGGCCGCTCAGTTCCTCGCCGCGTGCGCGCGCGGGAAGCTGAACATCCTCATCTCGGGCGGTACCGGTACCGGTAAGACGACGACCCTGAACGCGATCTCCGCCTTCATCCCCGGCGACGAGCGAATCGTCACCATCGAGGATGCGGCCGAGCTCCAGCTCCAGCAGGAGCACGTGATCACGCTCGAGTCGCGCCCGCCGAACATCGAGGGACAGGGCGAGATCCGCATCCGCGAGCTCGTCCGCAACGCCCTCCGCATGCGCCCCGACCGGATCATCGTCGGGGAGGTCCGTGGCGCCGAGACCCTGGACATGCTCCAGGCGATGAACACGGGCCATGAAGGTTCCCTGACCACCATCCACGCGAACTCTCCTCGCGACGGGCTCTCGCGCCTCGAGACGCTCGTCCTCACGGCCGGCGTCGAGCTGCCGCTCCGCGCGATCCGTGAGCAGATCTCGAGTGCGTTCGACCTGCTCGTGCAGATCACGCGCCTCGTCGACGGCTCCCGCCGCATCTCCCACATCACCGAGGTGCTCCGCATGGAGTCCGAAGTGATCACGCTGCAGGACGTCTTCCTGGGCCGGCCGCCCAACGAAGAGGAGGCTCTCGCCGACGGCGCAACGCGGTTGATGACCCCGCTGCAGTGCACCGGCCTGAAGCCGCATTTCCTCGACAGGCTGGCGACCCACGGCGTCGTCCTGCCGCCTGCCTTCTTCGAGGAGGAAGAGGAGGCCTACCGGTCGACTCTGGCCGCAGCGAGCTTCGGCGGTTTTTCGTGAGGCGGAGCACAGTCATCAAGGCGCTGTTCCTCATTGCAGCGCTGGTCACGCTCGCCCCCGCGGCGAACGCGGCGGTCAACGTCGCGGCGGTCAAGGTCTCCGGACTCGAGACCGGCAGCTACCCGTCGATCAAGGTCAACGTCGTCACGTCGAAACGGACGGCGACGGCCCCACTGCTGCTCGAGAACGGCATGCGGGTGACGCTGAGCTCCGCGCAGAACCTCGGGCGGGCGAAGAGCGTCGTGCTCGCGGTCGACCGGTCCCAGTCGATGAAGGGCAAGCCGCTGGCCGACGCCGCCGCGGCCGCCCGCTCCTTCATCCTGGCCAAGCCGCCGGGCGACCGGATTGCCATCGCCACCTTTGCGACGTCGCCCCAGATGGTGACCGGATTCTCCACGTCGACGATCGACGCCGACATCGCGCTGAGGACGATTCCAGTGGACAAGGTCCAGGGCACGACGCTGTACGACGCACTCGTCCTGTCCGCGCAAAAGCTCTCCGTAGAGCACTTTCCCGCGCGCGTGATCATCGTCGTCACCGACGGCAACGAGACCCGTAGCCGGGCGACGCTGAAGGACGCGATCTCGGCCGCGCAGCAAGCAGGTGCCGCCGTCTACGTCGTGGCGATCGAGAGCGCAAAGTTCACACCAGGTCCGTTGAAGGAGCTCGCGACCGCGACCGGGGGCAACTACTACGGAGCCGCATCCAGTCAGGCGCTCGCAGGCGTCTACCGCTCGATCGCAGCCGAGCTCGGACGCACGTGGCGGCTCGAGTATGCAACTGCAGGGAGGCCCGGCGAGACGCTGAAGCTCTCTGCACACTCGCAGGGCTCCTCCACGTTCACCCGAGTCGAGCTCCCGGGCGGAAACGGCCCTCAGAGGAGCAAGCCCTCTCCTTTGGTGCCCGAGATCTTTTACTCGCCGATCGGCACGCAGCTGATCGCGCTCATGGCGGGCTTGATCGTCCTGCTGGGCGCCACGCTCGCCATGACGACGGTGAAGGGCGCACGCCTACGCCGCCGCCTGGCGCCGCACATCGCGACGACCGCCGACGTGCGCAAGGCCAAGGTCGAGCGCGAGCGGCTCGCAATCGCCGCGGGCTTGTTCCGCGCAACCGAAGGGGCGTTCAGCCACTGGCGCTTCTGGACACGTCTCGAAACTCTGGTCGAGCGCAGCGACCTCGCGCTGCGGACAGTCGAGGTCGCCTACCTGATGGTCGGGTTCGCGCTGGTCGGCGGGCTCATCGCCACGATCCTCGGTCTCGGGACGATGTTGCTCATCGGCGCCTTCGTCGGGGGAGGCTCGCTCCCCCTCGCATTCGTCTGGTTCAAGGCCTCTCGGCGTCTCAAGGCGTTCGAGGACCAGCTCCCGGACGTGCTGATCACCCTCGCCGCGGCGCTCAAGGCCGGGCACAGCTTCAAGGCCGGCCTGCAGACGATCGTCGACGAAGGCAACGTGCCCGCGAGCAAGGAGTTCCACCGCGTGCTCACCGAGGCGAGGCTGGGACGCCCGCTCAACGACGCACTGACCGACATGTCCATCCGCCTCGGCTCGAAGAACTTCGACTTCGTCATCACCGCCGTGGGCATCCAGCAGCAGGTCGGAGGCAGCCTCGCAGGCCTGATCGACATGGTCGCCGACACCGTCCGCCAGCGGCAGCAGTTCATCCGCAAGATCAAGGGACTGACCGCCATGGGCCGCGCCGGCGCCTACGTGCTGGTCGGGCTGCCGTTCTTCATCGGCGCGATCATCACGCTCATGAACCCCGAGTACATGGCCCCGCTCTACCACACGGACACGGGCCACAAGCTCATCTACGTCGGCCTCGCGTCGATGGCGTTCGGCAGTCTCGTCCTCAAAAAAATCGTCTCCTTCAAGGGGTAGCCCAGTGACAATGCTTCTGGTCTTTGCTGTTTTCTGTCTCGCCGGCGCCGCCTTCCTCGTCGGGGAGATCGTCACCGCACCAGCGCGTCAGCGCTGGAACTCGGTGCGCCGCGCGGCCACGTACGGACGCATGGAGGTTCGCTCGGAAGCAGCAGGGCGAGAGCTTCCACGAGCGGTTCCTCGCTCCACTGCGCGAGTGGCTGGCCGGCTGGGCGCTGAAGGCCAACCCCCGCCTGAGCGTGGAGTCCATCTCGATGAAGCTGCTCGCAGCCGGGGTCGGTCGCAGGATCTCGCCGACGGGATTCCTCGCACTCAAGGGTGGGGCCGCGCTCGCCGGGCTCGTCGTCGGGACGCTCGTCGGCGGCCGCCTCAGCGGCGTCGGCGCAGCACTTCTGGTCGCGCTCCTCCTTGCGGCTCTCGGCTTCTTCGTCCCTGACTACGTGCTGACTTTGAAAGCCCGGCGCCGACGCGAGCGGATCCAGGCCGACCTTCCCGACGCACTCGACTTGCTCGCCGTCAGCGTCGAGGCCGGCCTTGGCTTCGACGGGGCGGTCGCCAAGCTCCACGAGAACATGGAAGGCCCTCTCGCCGAGGAGTTCGGTCTCACGCTCTCCGAGATGCGGATCGGCGAGAGTCGCCAGGAGGCTCTCAAGCGCATGGCCGAGCGGGTCGATGCGCCGGAGCTCTCCGCCTTCGTGCGGGCGATCATCCAGGCCGACACCCTGGGCACGACCCTGGGCCGAATCCTCCGCGTTCAGGCGACCGACTCGCGCCTCCGCCGCCAGGCGGCTGCCGAGGAACGAGCGATGAAGGCCCCGATCAAGATGCTCTTCCCGACAGTGCTCTTCATCTTCCCGGCCATGTTCCTCGTGATTCTCGGGCCGGCGATCCTCAACATCCAAGAGCTCTTCTAAAGGAGTTAGGAGCGGCCAATGTCTGACGAGATCAACAACCAGGAGCACGTGGAGCACACCGAAGGCGGATTCGGCACCGGTCTGCGTGAGCAGCTTCAGCGCCGCCGCGACGGCCGGGAAGAGACGGCTCCGCCGGTCCCGCAGCCCGAGGCCGAGGGTGTCAACATCGACGAGTTCACAACCGCCGCAGCAGCGGACGAGACGGACGGCCCCGATCCGGAGGTCGAAAGGCTCAAGACCAGGCTGGCCGAGGCGGAGAAGCGCGAGCGGGAACTGCGCGCGGCCTTCGCCGAGCAGGTCGAAGCCTACGAGCGCAAGATGTCACAGGATTTCGACGTCTCACGCCAGGCGGCGAAGCTCGACGAGAAGAGCACGAAGCTCACGGCGACCGAGTCTCAGATCCGCGAGCGGGAGCAACGACTCGCGGACGAGCGCAGGGAGCTGAACGAAGAGCGCCGCCGAGTCTCCACGCTGCAGGACGAGCTCACCAGCGCGCAGGCGAGGACCGCGGAGCTGGAGGAAGACCTGCTGGCCAGGTCCGCCGAGCTCGCCGAGAACGAAAGGCTTTTCAAGCGCGGCTCGTCCGAGTTCATGCAGCGGAACGCCGTCATCGTGGCGCGCGAGGACAAGCTGGCCAAGGCGGAGAAGGAGTTCGCCACGCGCGAGGGCCAATGGCGCACGCGCGAGAACGAGCTGAAGCGGCGCGAGAAGGATCTCACCGGCCGCGAGTCGCGACTGGGCGACGGCGAGCAGCGCATCGCGAAGGAGGCCGCACGCGTCGCCGCCGAGGATGCCGCGCTCCGTCGTCGCGAGGCCGAGGTCGAGGAGCGAAACGCCGGAATTCGCGCAGAGACGCAGCAACTCGAGCAGCAACTCGCTTCGTCAAGCGAGGAGTTCCAGCAGGTGCACACGCGGATCGCAGAGGTCGAGGCCCGCGAGGCGGAGCTCATCGCCCGCGAGGCCGAGCTCAACCGCCGCGACGCTGAGCTCACTCGCGTCGAAGGCGACACCAACCTCACTCGCGACCTGGAGGCGTGGGAGGAGCGGCTCAAGACGCGTGAGCAGCAACTCGCCGACCAGGAATCGTCGCTCTCCGAGGAGAACGAGTTGGCTGTGTCCGCGCGCGAGCGCGTCGACAAGCGCGACAAGCGGCTGAGCGAGACCGAGAAGACCCTCCGCGAGCGGCTGCGCGAGCTCGACGAGCGCGAGGCCGAGTTCGACCGCAAGGAAGCGCGGTACGAGACCGACATCGAGATCCGCCTGGAGAAGATGGAACGGCGGGAGAAGGTCGTCGAGGAGCTCGAGGAGAAGCTCGGGGCGAAGGAGACCCAGCTCGCGGCCTACGTCGCGCAGGCACAGGGAGCCCTACAGCGCCGCGAGTCCGAGTGGTGGACCAAGCAGACCGGGCGCGACGGCGACGGCGACGAAGAAGCGGCCTGAGAGCCCGACGCGCGTCGGTTAGGATCCCGCCTCATGTGGCAGGCCTATGTCAGATTCAAGTCCGGTTCGACGACGCGCGCGGACATCGCCGAGACCGAGGCTGAGGCCCGGACGGCGCTGGAAGACGCGATGGCCCAGCTGAAGACGTCTGGCATCGGCACCGTCGGGCCGAACCTGGTCGTCACCAAAGAGGACCTCGAGTTCATCAAGCTCGAGCAGAAGACCGCCACCAGCGGCGAACGAGACCGTTAAGTCCGCCGCCGCCTCTCGAATATCGAGGTCTCTCTGCAACACGTGCGTCGGGCAGCCGGCCACGAGTACCAGTGCTCTCAGTCGCTGAAAGTGCGGAGCACTTTCAGCGAGTCCCCGCCCCGTGGGCGGGGACCTAACGACCGCGGCTAAGCGTGACGTTCACGCGGCCGCGAAGCGACACCCGGCGACCTGCGGCCGGCTTCTGGGCGACCACCCGTCCGCGCTTGAGCCGGTTTCGCGTCCGGCGCACGCTGCCCACCGAGCAGCCGGCGCGGCTGGATTCGCGAGCGCGCGACCGCCAGCGTGGCGCCGCGAAGCCGCGGGACGACACACACCCGTAGTGCCGGCCGTGGCGACGGGCCGAGCGCGAGCTTGCCCGCGCCGTACGACCCATCTCGGCCGGGGACACCCAGGTCGATCGCGTGACTCTCGAGGTAGGCCTGCAGCTCGTTCGGCCCGAAGCTCGGATTCGCTCCCTTGACGAGCGCGGCCGCGGCCGCGACGTGTGGCGCGGCCGCCGAAGTCCCGGCGAATCCGGTATCGGCGCCGCAGCCGCTGAACGGGCCGTAGGAGAATGACGACACCCAGTCGGGCGCTGTGAGGTCCGGCTTCATCCGCCCGTCGATCGTCGGGCCGTGCGAGCTGAACGCCTCCAGGCCGCTGGTCTTCCAGCACACGGCCCCGACGGCGAGCGCGAAGGAGGACGAGCCGGGCTCGGTGACGCTGCCCTCCCCGACCTGATACTCGAGATTGGGGCCCGGGTAGACGAAGAGGTCGAACCGAGGCGATGGGTCAGGCGCGTTGTGCCGGCGAATCCCGATCGAATAGAGCTGGGCCGCACCGGTGGTGTTGACGTGGCAGAGGAGCTCGGTCGGCGGCTGCGACCCGCTCTGCTCGCTGTTCGACGAGGCAGCCGTGGTGCCGTTGGCGCGCGTCAGATAGAGGTCGTAGTCGAGCGCCGTCACCGGCCAGCTGTCCCACCTGAGAGCCACGCAGGTCTGCTGGTTGGCGCCGAGCAAGATCGTGTTCCCCTCGTCGCCCGGGGCGAACTCCGTCCAGGAGTCCGCGTCCAGTCCGAAAAAGTCCCGCTCCAGTGCTGCTGGGCCCGATTCCCGGCGGCGTTCACCCAGAGGATGCCCGCGGCGCGCGCGTCGGCGACGATGCCGGTCGGGGTGTCCAGCCCGCCCGTGTCGTCGCCGCGCCCCACGTTGAACCAGCTGGCCGAGTGGTTGACGATGTGGATGCCCTGAGCGCGCGCGTAGTCCTTTGCCTGACCCAGCGCGGCGACGGTCTGAGCGCAGATCAGGTAGATGCTGGCCGCCGGAGCCATTTCCGCGACGATCTCGGCGACAGCAGTTCCGTGGTTCACGGCGATCGGGCCGTCCAGGCCGCCGGAGCAGAAGTCGACGGCGACCGTCGATGCCGGCAGGTCGCCGTTGCGGCGGCTATCGCGCCAGCCGCGGAAGCCGAGATCGATGACGGCCACCTTCGCGCCTGCCCCGCGGAGACCGGACCGGTGCCACGCCAACGCGCCCGTAGCAGCGACACCCTCGCCGCGCACGGCCTCGGGCACCGCGCGGATCGGCTCGCGCGCGTACTGAACTGCGCGGCTCTGACCGAGCACCCGCAGAGCAGCAGGCGGCACGACGGCCTCGATCAGGCGGCCGTACGAGGCTTCGACGCGGCCGCCGAGCCGGGCCACGAGAGCCGCAGCCTCCGCCGGCCTCCGCGCAGAGATCTCGACCCGCACAGGTTGACGCGCGCGCGCGCGTACGAGCAGCCGTGAGTCGAGTTTCGCGCTCTTGGAAACCGCGTGCGGCGCCGCTGAGCGACTCCGTCCTCCGCGTCGACGAACCGCTCGACCCCTGGGCGAAGACGCCCACGCCGAGAACGAGAACTGTGATCAGCCCCAACGCCGCGCGCCGTCTACCCGACCCTCGTGTCACCCTTGCTCCCCCTGGAAAGAAAACTCGTCTCTAACGAATAGCCGCTTTTGGAGCATGCGTCTAGCGCTATCGGGCGCGCATCACTATTTCGAGGGACGCGGCGGAAATCCCCTCAATCCGACGGCGGAGGACGCTAAAGGCGACCGGCGAGGTAGTCGCGCTCGGCGCGCTTGCCGCGGATGTACTGCGTGACGAAGACACCGATCACGAGGCCCACGCCGGCCAGCATCACGAACAGCGGGGCGAGCGCGAAGAGGCGGCTGATGAGGTCATCGCTCGTCTGGGTGACTGCTTCGCGGCTCTGCGTAGGCGCGAGGTCTGGCTGGGCCACGATGCGCGAGCCGTTCGCCGCCGGAGCGCGGCGAAACTCCGCGGTCGGGAAGAACGACTCGACGAGCCAGCGGCCGCGGATGCGCTTCAGGTCGACGGTGTAGGCGATCCCGCTGACCTCTTTCTCCTCCTTGCTCGCCTGCAGCATGAGGTCGACGTTCACGTTGTTCTTCACGGCGAAGTTCAGACGCCACCCGTGTAGGTCAGAGCCCTCCTTGACGTGGAACGGGTAGACGGGGATCTCTCCGTTCCTCCACTGCGCACGCGTGGCCGAGGTCCGGAGGGTGGGCGTGGACAGCGCGTACGCCTCCATCGGGGCTTCCCGGAGGACCGCTGCCGGCACGAAACGATCCAGCGTGGCGTTGATCTCGCGTCGCAGCTTCCGGGTCATGCGGATGTCCGGCGGCGGCACCCAGATGTCGGCCTGCGACCCGGCCACTCCCTCCGATTCGTTGTCGGCGGGCCCGTGCAGGACAAGGATCGAGATCAGGACCGCGAGCGCGGCGGCCAGAACGACGCCCAAGCGGGCCAAACGGCGCCGCTTGCGCGGCGATGCCGGAAGCAGCCTCATGCTGCTCAAGGTAGCAACGGTTTTACCCACTAGGACCTTTGGTCCCACGCGCGCACAAACGCACACTTGTCCACAGGTTTTTGGCCTCAAGATGGGCCTCACGGCCCATTGCCGGGCCAGACGGCCGCTGCGATGCTTGTTGTGAGGTGGTGCAGACCACATGGGGGTTAAATTCGCGGCAGCTGTGCTCATTGCGAGCGTGGCGGCTGCCATGGGAGGAGCCGCTCAGGCCGATCCCGTGAACGTCATCTACGGCAACGATCGCGCGAACGTCATCTACGCGACGCCGGGGCCGGACCTGATCTACGCGAAGAGCGGCAGCGACTCGATCCGCGACGTGGGCGACGGTGACGTCGTCTTCGCGAGCTCGGGCAACGACGTGGTCACACTTCTCCCAGGCACTGGTCACCGGGGTCCGGCTCGAGCTCAACGTGGGCAACGACAGGGTCACCGGGAGGGCGCAGGACAGCTTCGTCAACGGGGGCAGCGGCAACGACGTCTTCACGCTGGCCGGCTGCCGGAACGAGATCATCGGCGAGAGCGGCAGGGACAACTACACGAATCAGGAGATCTGCCTCGGAGCCGACGGCAGCAAGATCAGCATGGGCGACCACGACGACCGGGTGACCGCCTCGTACATGAGCCAGGTCCTGCTCGGCAACGGCAAGGACATCTTGACCACGCGGTATCCCGGCTACGTGCACGCGGGCTCGGGTGACGACTTCGTCGACTTCACGGCCGGCGGCAGCGGCAACACCGAGATCGGATTGGGCTCGGGTGCCGACAAGGTCAACCTCGAGGGCACCTCGGGAACGACGATCTACGGGAGCAGCGGAGCAGACCGCATCTACGGCCTCGGGAGCGACAACCTCATCAACAGCGCCTCCGGCGTCGACCGCATCGAGATCTTCGACGGCAGCTCCGGCAACGCGCTCGACGGCGGCCCCGGGCGGCCCGACCGCGCGCTGATCGGCCGGCACAGCACCGGAACGACCTGCACGAGGATCGAGCGCATCACCGATCTCGGCAGCAATCCGCGCGCCTGCTAGCCGCGCGCGCCGGTAGGAACGCCTTCGCCGCTACCGTAGCGGCGCCATGGCGAACCCTCTGGACGACGTAACCCGCGGGCTGCGCCATCTCGGCGACCGGTTGCGCGTGGGGACGAGCGGCGGCGACGGCGCGGACTGGCTGGCCGACCAGCTCGACTCGCTGCGCAAGCCCGAGCCGGGCCCCACGCTGGAGGAGCTCCAGGCCGAGCTCGACGCCCTCGTCGGCCTGGACACGGTCAAGGAGCAGGTGCGCGCGCTCGTCGCCTTCCTCCAGGTGCAGGCCGCGCGCGCCGAGCACGACCTGCCCGAAGTGGCGACCTCGCAGCACCTCGTGTTCCTCGGGAACCCGGGCACGGGCAAGACGACCGTCGCGCGCCTGCTCGCACAGATGTACCGCGCGATGGGGCTCCTGCGGAAGGGCCACCTCGTCGAGGTCGACCGCGCCGGGCTCGTCGGCCAGTACGTCGGCCTGACGGCGATCAAGACGGACCGCGCGATCCGTCGCGCGCTCGACGGTGTCCTCTTCATCGACGAGGCCTACGCGCTCGCCGGCCCCGAGGAGCGGCTGGACTTCGGAGCCGAGGCGATCGAGACCCTGCTCAAGCGGATGGAGGACTACCGGCACCGCCTCGTCGTGATCGTCGCGGGGTACCCGCGGCTGATGGACCGGTTCCTCGACTCGAATCCCGGCCTGCGCTCACGCTTTGCCCGCGAGATCGTCTTCCCGGACTACTCGACGGACGAGCTGCGTTGCGATCACCGGCAAGTTCCTGGCCGAAAACCAGTACCGGCTCGGCGAGGGCGCCGAGGAGACATTGCGCCGCGTGCTGGCGAATCCGACAGCGCGGCGAGGGCTTCGGCAACGCGCGCTTCGCGCGGACGATCTTCGAGCAGGCGCTGAACACGCAGGCTCTTCGGCTCGCCGACCTGCAGGGCGCGCAGCTGGCCGACCTCGAGCGCGACGAGCTGATGGTCCTCCGCTCGGAGGACCTGCTGGCGGCCGCCCGCGCGATCGGCGAGGAGCCCGAAGCGCGGCGCTCGTTCTGGCGGCGCTGAGCTCTAGAGGATGAAGAAGGCCACTGCGGCGTACTGGCACGCGGCAGCGGCGATGACCAATGCGTGGAAGAGCTCGTGGTACCCGAACACCGCGGGAGCCGGGTTCGGGCGCTTCCGCATGTAGATGATCGCGCCTGCCGTGTACAACGCGCCGCCGGCCAGGAGCAGCGTGACCCCTCCCACGCCCATCGACGTCAGCTGCGGAAAGGCCACGACACCGACCCAGCCGAGCGTCGATGCCGAGCACGGCGGCCACCCATTTCGGCGAGTCGATCCAGACCAGCTTGAGAGGATCGCGACCGCAGCCCCGCTCCAGACGATGGCGAGCACCGTCACCTGCCACGCGCCGGAAAGGACGAGCAGGCCGAACGGCGTGTAGGTGCCGGCGATGAGCAGGTAGATCATCGCGTGGTCGAGCCGCCGTAGCCAGCGGCGAGGCCGGGTGCTCCAGTTCGGCCGGTGGTAGAGCGCGCTGACGCCGAACATCCCCGTCATCGCGACGGCGAACACTGCCGCGGCAAGCTGCTCGCGGGCCGTCGACGCAATCAGGACGAGCACGATCCCGAGGCCGATCGCCACGAGGAACGCGTACTCGTGGAGAACGCCGCGCAACCGCGGCTTCACCTCGGTCTCGAGAAGCTGCAAGGCCCCGCCAAGGGTACCCCGCCCACCACGGGGCCCCGCCCGAACAGTCTGTTACTCGTCGGCTCGAACCGTCGCGGCCTCAAACCCAAGTACAGTCTGTTACTTGCTCGTTCCGGGCTTGGAGGGAGCGCGTCTTGCGGAGTAAAGTCGAGCCCTGGGCGACGTCACGATTTATGACTGCACCCTCCGCGATGGGTGCCAGGGCGCCGGGGTCTCGCTCTCACTGCAGGACAAGCTGGACGTCGCACGGCGCCTGGACGAGTTCGGCGTCGACTACATCGAAGGCGGCTGGCCGGGCTCGAACCCGAAGGACGAGCAGTTCTTCGCCGCTGTGCGGGAGCAGCCGTTCCGGCACGCGAAGGTGACTGCCTTCGGAAGCACGCGGCGCCCTGACACCCGGGCCGAGACGACCGCAATCTCGAGCAGCTCGTCGCGGCAGAGACGCCGACGGTCGCGCTCGTCGCCAAGGCCTGGGATTTCCACGTCGAGAGCGTGCTGCGGACCTCACTCGACGAGAACCTGGCGATGATCGCCGACTCGGTCGCGTTCCTCAAAGAGCACGGGCGAGAGGTCGTGCTCGACGCCGAGCACTTCTTCGACGGCTATCGGGCCAACCGCGCCTATGCCCTCGCCGTCCTCGGAGCTGCCGCAGACGCCGGCGCCGACTGGCTGACGCTCTGCGACACGAACGGCGGGTCGCTGCCCGGCCAGATCGAGGAGGCCGTCGCCGAGGTCGTCGAGAAGTTCGACGCGGGCGTAGGGATTCACGCGCACAACGACGGCGAGCTCGCAGTCGCCAACTCGCTCGCTGCGGTCACCGCCGGAGCCCGCCAGGTGCAAGGGACGATCAACGGCTACGGAGAGCGAATCGGCAACGCGAACCTCTGCTCGGTGATCCCGAACCTCGCGCTGAAGCTCGGTTACTCCTGCACCGCGCAGGAGCACCTCTCCGAGCTGAGCCAGGTCTCCCGCTTCTTCGACGATCTCGCCGACATGGCTTCGAACCCGCGGTTGCCCTTCGTCGGGGACGCGGCGTTCGCACACAAGGGAGGAATCCACGTTCAGGCAGTCGCGCTGGATCCGAGCACCTACGAGCACGTCGATCCCGCGCGCCGTTGGCAACGAGCGGCGCATCCTCGTCAGCGAGCTGAGCGGGCGCAACAACGTGATCGAGCGGGCGCGACAGCTCGGGCTCGAGCTCGACCCCGAGAGCCAGGTCGCGCGCGACGTCGCAGCCAAGATCAAGGAGCTCGAGAGCGAGGGCTTCCGGTTCGAGGACGCCGAGGCGTCGTTCGAGCTGCTCGTCCGCCGCACTCTCGGCCGCTACGCGCGTCCGTTCGAGCCACTCGCCTACGCCGTCGACGCGCGGAGGGACGCCGACGGGGAAGCGTGCCGGTCGACGGCGACCGTGGAAGTCGGGGTCGGCGGCGAGGTGCTTCGCGGAGAGGCAACAGGCGGCGGCCCGGTCGACGCGCTCGAAAAGGCCATGCGCCGCGCTCTGCTGCCTGCGTTCCCGCACCTCGCAGGCGTCTCGCTGACGGACTTCCGATCGCAGATCGCGCGAGCGCGTGACGGCGAGCGCGGAGCCGTGCGCGTCCGCATCACCGGGAGCGCCGACGGACGGCCGCCCTGGACGACCGTCGGCAGCGCGCCGGACCTCCTCCACGCGAGCTGGCTGGCTTTGGCCGACTGCCTCGAGTTCGCCGTTCTCACCCGCGCCGGCGTCGGAAGCTCTGCAGCCCAGGCTCGACCACCCGTAGAGGCGATGCCGGTCGCCGAGCTTGCGGCACTGCTGCGCGACCGAGCTCACCGACGAGGATCGCCGCGTCCTACGCGACGCTCGACGAATTCGACTGGGGCGAGGCCACGCTCGACCTCGCGGACGCGGGCGACCGCGAGCTCGCCGCGCACGCGACCGCCCTCGGCGCGGCGCTCTTCTACAGCTTCGGGAACTTCTGCGCGATCGCCGCGCACCCGGATCGCCGCTCCGTCGTCCGCGTCAACCTGGTCAAGGGGCGGCCCGAGAACCAGGTCGGAAGCGTGACGACGACACGCGACCGGGTGACGAGGCTCTTCGACTGGAGCCTGCTCCCGGAAGGCATCTCACAGGAGCAGGTGCTCGCGGTCATGGACGACCTCTACGAGGTCGGCCCGATGGGCTTCCGTGGGCCGGCCGCGCCGAGCGTGCCCGGACCAGGTCGCCTCCTTCGACGCCGAGATCCGGACGACGCAGGTGATCGCGCCCGGCTACCGCTGCCCTTCGAACGAGCTCCTCGACGACATTCTCGAGCGCACCGGCGAGGACTTCCTCTTCATCACGTCGGCCAACGTGTCCAGCGGCGTCACCGGCCGGGTCGAGCCCGCGCACTACGACCTGCGCGGGATGCAGGACGACTTTGCGCGACAGCGACGGCGTCGTGATGATCGGCCATCGCGACGAGGCGGCGCGTGCGCGCGACCTACTCGCGGCATCTGCCGATGTCGACCTCGATCCTCGCCTTCCACAAGCTGGCCGAGGGCCCGGCGCTGATCCTCGAGCGGCACGGCTCGCTTGCGGCCGACGACATCCGCGAGATCGTGGCCGCACACGGCTTCGGCCTCGTGCTCGCGGACACCGCGCGCGAGCGGCTGCCGCTCAGAGACGACGCGCAGGTCGCGGTCTAGTGCCACTCGTCGTCGATCGGCGCCCCGGGCGGAGCGACGGAGACCGTCGGCTTGCGGCCCGCGATCAGCGTCGTGAAGACGGTGCCCGAGCTCTCCGTGGCCGTCATGCGCCCGACACGCGAGCACGAGCCTCAGTCGCTCGCCCGCGAGCTCGGGCCCCGCCGTGACGCCTGGATAGGGCGGGTCGAACCGGACGCGTGCGTGGTCGACGCCTTCGAGCGCGCGCGCCGCGGCCAGCAGGCCCGCTTCGTCGGAAGGGGACTCGCCCGCGCGACCGGCATGCCGCCTCAGCGACCGCCGCCAGCGCGAGTCGACGCCCCTCGATTCCGAGGGAATCGGCCATTGACCAAGGATGGCACCGAGCGCACGCTGACGCGCAAGCTGCTCGACGCGCACCTCGTCGGGGGACGCTCACGCCGGGCGAGGAGATCGACCTCGCCGTCGACCAGATCCTGATCGAGGATGTCGACCGGCACCATGTGCTGCCTCCAGTTCGAGGCGCTCGAGGTCGATCGCTGCGAAGTGCCGCTCGCGGTCATGTACGTCGACCACAACACCCTCCAGCTCGATTCGAGAGACATGGAGGCGCACCGCTACCTGAAGGCGTTCTCGGCGCGGTTCGGCCTGCTCTACTCGCGGCCCGGAAACGGGATCTCCCATTACGTCCACCTCGAGCGCTTCTCGAGCCCCGGCGCGCTCTTGCTCGGCGCCGACTCGCATACGACGGCGGCCGGGGCGGTCGGCAGCCTCGCGATCGGCGCGGGCGGGCTCGAGGTCGCCGTGGCGATGGCCGGCTATCCGTTCTCGACGGCCTGCCCAGAGGTCGTGGGCGTCCGGCTCGACGGCGAGCTATCCGAATGGGTGCAGGCCAAGGACGTGATTCTCGAGCTGCTGCGACGCTTCGGAGTGCGCGGCGGGCTCGGCAAGATCTTCGAGTTCACGGGCGACGGCGTTGCGCTCGCTGTCCGCCGACCGAGCGGGCGACGATCTGCAACATGATCGTCGAGACGGGAGCCACGACCGCCGTGTTCCCGAGCGACGAACGGGTACGCGAATGGCTCGTCGCCCAGGATCGCGGGGCTGCCTTCGTCGAGCTCGCCGCGGATCCCGCCGCGGAGTACGACGCGCTCGAAGTGATCGACCTGACGGCGCTCGAGCCCCTGATCGCGAAGCCGCATTCGCCGGGGAACGTGGTCCCGGTCGCGGAGCTGGCCGGCACCAAGACCGCCCAGGTTTGCGTCGGGTCCTCCGTCAACTCGTCCTATGAAGACCTGGCCGTAGTCGCTGCGGTGCTGCGCAGCGGGACCCTCTCGCCGGAGATCCAGTTGACCGTCACCCCGGGCTCACGCCAGATCCTCGACACGATCGCGCGCAGCGGCGTCTATCTGGACCTCGTATCCGCCGGAGCGCGCATGCTCGAGCCTGTCTGCGGGCCCTGCATCGGAGTCGGCCAGGCACCGGCCTCGGGTCTGCCCTCCGTCAGGACCTTCAACCGGAACTTCCCCGGGCGCAGCGGGACCACGGGCGACGAGGTCTACCTGTGCTCGCCTGCGACTGCAGCGGCGACCGCTCTGCGCGGCGAGATCACGGACCCGCGGACGCTCGGCCGCCCGCCGGAGATCGCCGAGGCCGAGTCCGATTCGACGATGAGCCAGCGCCAGATCATCGCGCCCGCCTGAGTCAGCGGAGGCTCGGCGCGTGGAGGTCGTTCGAGGCGAGAGCATCGTGGCTCCTCCGCCGGGCCGACCGGTGCCTGACGCAATCGAAGGCAGGGTGACGATCGTGGTCGGGGACGACATCTCGACAGGCGACATGGCACCCGACGGCGCGATCGGCATGAGCCTCTGGTCGAACATCGCCGAGTGCGCGACGTGGATGTTCCTTCGGCAGGACCCCGAGTTCCCGGAGCGGGCACTCTCCTGGGGCGGCGGGTTGATCGTCGGCGGGCACAACTACGGCCAGGGCTCTTCACGCGAAGTGGCCGCGATCGCGCCGCTCCACCTCGGGATCCGTGCCGTGATCGCGAAGAGCTTCGCGCGCATCCATCGGCGCAATCTCATTTGCCAGGGCATCCTGCCGCTGACCTTCGCCGCAGAGGACGACTACGAGCAGGTGACGATGGGCCAGACCTGGCAGATCCCCGGCGCACGCCATGCGGTCGCCGAAGGGCTCGAGTCGCTGAGCGCGGAGGCTGACGGGGTAGCGGTCCCGCTCGAGCTGTCGTTCTCACCGCGCGAGCGCCAGATGCTGCTCGCCGGCGGGCTGCTCGCGCTCGTCCGCCAGGGCGCATTCGAGCCCGTATCGCAGTAGATTGACCCTCGATTCGAGGGGATACGACTCAAAGGGGGAGTTGTGATTCGCATGCACTCGCGGCTCGTCGCGCTTCTGCTCGGCGCGCTCGTGCTTTCTCTGGCCTCTGCGGCATTCGCCGGCCCGGCCCGAGCGGCCGACTTCACTCCCGGGTCGGCCGGGCTCGGAGACCCGTTCTTCCCGAACGCGGGCAACGGGGGCTACGACGTCACGAACTACTCGCTGACGCTCTCGTACGAACCCGAGACCAATCAGCTGGCCGGAACGGCGGTCATCAGCGCAAGGGCGACGCAGGACCTCTCGAGGTTCAATCTCGACCTGCGCGGCTTCACGATCTCGCAGCTGCTCGTCGACGGACGGGCCGCGTCGTTCGCGCGCGACGGTCAGGAGCTGATGATTACGCCGAGGCCGCCGGGAATCCGGTCGGGCACCACGTTCAGGGTGACCATCGCCTACGCAGGAACGCCGGCGATCGTCACCGATCCCGACCAGTCGATCGAGGGCTGGGTCCCGACCGACGACGGCGCGTTCGTCGTCGGCGAGCCGCAGGGCTCACCGGCGTGGTATCCGGCGAACGACAACCCGCGCGACAAGGCGACATACGACTTCGCCGTGACCGTTCCCGCCGGACTGACGGTGATGGCGAACGGCGTCCTCATTTCGAACGTGACGCAAAACGGTAGGACGACCTGGGTGTGGCGCGAGACGGATCCGATGGCTCCCTACCTCGCGACGGCAACGCTTGGGCGCTTCGACCTGACGGTGTCGACCGTCTCCGGGATTCCTTCCTACGTCGCCGTCGACCCGCAGCTCGCGAGTGGCCACGTCCTGAGCAAGCTGCCGGCGATCGTCGCGTTCTACAGCTCGATCTACGGTCCCTACCCGCTCAACGCGGTCGGCTCGATCGTCGACTCGGCAAGGGAGGTTGGGTACTCGCTGGAGACGCAGACGAAGCCCGTCTACGACCGCATGCCGGACGAGGCGACGCTCGCGCACGAGCTCTCGCACATGTGGTACGGCGACTCGGTGACCCTCACGCAGTGGCCGGACATCTGGCTCCATGAGGGCTTCGCCACCTGGTCCGAATGGATCTGGAGCGAGCACAGCGGCAACAAGTCAGCGCACAAGTCGTTCGAGCAGCTCTACAACACGCCGGCTCACGACATCGGCTTCTGGACACCGCCGCCCGCGAGCCCCCCGTCGCCGGTGTTCCTCTTCAACGGCACGATCTACCTGCGCGGCGGTATGACCCTGCAGGCGCTGCGAGAGAAGGTCGGCGACTTCGCCTTCTTCGGGATCATGCGGACCTGGGCGACGCAGAACCGTCACGGCAACGTGACGACGGCGCAGTTCATCGCGCTCTCCGAGCAGATCAGCGGCATGGACCTGGACCACTTCTTCGACGTCTGGGTCTACCAGCCGGAGAAGCCAACGTCCTGGTAGCGCAAGACCTTGGGGGCGCCGCCGCCAGGTGGCGCCCCCAGGCGCGTCAGCTCACGGCCGAGTACTCGACGAGGCCGTCGCGGTCGCTCCGGGCCGCCTGGTCCCGGTGCACGAGGTACTCGATGTGGGCCCGAGCCTCGGCCAGGGCGAACCGCCGCAACGCCGTCGATAGCTCCTCGGGCCAGAGCGCAAACGACACGCGTACGCGGTCTGCGGCTTCTCGCCGAGCGCATGCGCCGTCTGCTCGAGCCGGTGGTGGTGATGCGAGATCAGCTCGCGTGCGCGTCCGGCGGGGTCTTCGATGGCCACGCCGTGACCGCCGTACGCGACCCGCGGCGAGAGGCGCTCGATCAGCTCCAGCGACGAGAGGTAGTCGGCGAGCGGGTCGGGCCGCGAGTCGGGATAGAGGCCGACGTTCGGCGTGATCGAGGCGAGCAGCGCGTCGCCCGCGATCAGGACCCCGTCGCGCACGAGCGCGAGATGGCCGTCCGCGTGGCCGGGCACGTGCAGCACCTCCCAGCCGTCCACGGTGTCGCCGGCGCGCGAGCGGCTCGGGATCCCGCGCGAACCGCACGAGCCGGCCTAGCGTCTCCGACTCCCGCCGGAAGGTGGCGATCTCGTCGTCGGGCACCCCGTGCGCGTGCAGGTACTCGGGCACACGCTCGAGAACGCGGTCCCCGCCCCAGGTCCGCACGCATTGCGCGTAGTCCTCTGCTCCCTGGAACACGCGCGCACCGGTCAGCTCGGCCAGATCGGCGGCCGCGCCGACGTGGTCGGGATGGAAATGCGTGACCACGATGCGCTGCGACCGGACCGTCCACCCCCTCGAGGATCGAGGCCCACGGTCTCGCGCGCACCGGGCAGCCCGAGGCCGGCGTCGACCGCAGTCCACGCCGTCCGAGCCGGGCAGCAAGTAGCAGTGAACGTGGTCGATCCCGAGCGGCAGGGGAAACGTCACGCGGCGCACGCCGCTCTCCAGTTCGAGCATTCGCCTATTCAAGCGGCTTATGATCCCCGCCCCGTGGCTTTGCTCTCCGTCGAAGACGTGACGCGCCGCTTCGGAGGGATCGTCGCGCTCGACAAAGTGTCGCTCGCAGCCGACGAAGGGACGATCACCGGGCTCATCGGCCCGAACGGCGCGGGCAAGACGACGCTCTTCAACGTCGTCACCCGCCTGTACAAGCCGGACGAAGGCCGAGTGGTGCTCGACGGCCACGACCTGCTCCGTACGCCGGCGTACCGGATCGTGCGGCGCGGCGTGGCCCGGACGTTCCAGAACGTCGTGCTCTTCCCGACGATGACGGTGACGGAGAACGTGCTCGTCGGTGCGCACACGCGCATGCGGCCCTTCGGCGAGCGCCGGGCGCGAGGACGAGCGCTCGAGACGCTCGAGTACCTCGGCCTGACGAGCCTCGCCGCTCGGCCCGCGGCCGGCCTGCCCTTCGGGACGCTGAAGCGGATCGAGCTCGCCCGCGCGCTCGTCTCCAAGCCGCGCCTGCTCCTGCTCGACGAGCCGGCCGGCGGCCTGAACCACGAGGAGGTCGAGGAGCTCAAGGGCCTGATCGGGAAGCTGCAGAAGGACTTCTCGCTGACCGTCCTGCTCGTGGAGCACCACATGGCGCTCGTGATGTCGGTCTGCGATCGCGTGCACGTGCTCAACTTCGGCAGCAAGATCGCCGAGGGCACCCCGGCCGAGGTGCGGGCGAACCCGGACGTGATCGAGGCGTACCTCGGGGGCGAGAGTGCCGCTGCTTGAGCTGCGGGACGTGCTCGCGCGCTACGGCCCGATCCGCGCCCTGCACGGCGTCTCGCTGACGGTCGACGAGGGCGAGGTCGTCGCGATCCTCGGGGCGAACGGCGCCGGCAAGACGACGACCCTGCGCGCGATCTGCGGCATGGTCCGCACCGCCGGGCGAGATCATCTTCGCCGGGCGCACGATCGCCCGCCGCAGCCCGGAAGGGCATCGCGCGCCTCGGCATCGCTCACGTTCCCGAGGGCCGCGGTCTCTTCACCGAGCTCAGCGTCTGGGAGAACCTCCGCATGGGCGCGGTCGTCCGCGGCGGGCAGAAGGCGCTGAGCGAGGACGCCGAGCGATTCCTCGGCTACTTCCCCTGGATGCAGAAGCGGCGCGACCAGCAGGCGGGAACGCTGAGCGGCGGCGAGCAGCAGATGCTGGCGCTCGTCCGAGGGCTCGTCTCCCGCCCACGCCTGCTCCTGCTCGACGAGCCGTCGCTCGGGCTGGCGCCCACGATCGTGCGGGAGCTGTTCGGGATCGTGCAGCGCCTGAACGAGGAGGAGGGCCTGACCGTGCTCGTCGTCGAGCAGAACGCGACGATCGCGCTGGAGACGGCCGCTCGCGCCTACGTGCTCGAGGTCGGCAAGGTCGCGGTCTCGGGCGAGAGCGCAGAGCTACAGCGCCACGAGGGCGTCAGAAAGTCGTACCTGGGCTACTGATGGCCGATTTCATCCAACAGGTCGTGAGCGGTCTCGCCACGGGCGCGATCTTCGCGAGCCTCGCGCTGGCGCTCGTCCTCATCTACCGCGCCACCGACGTCGTCAACTTCGCCCAGGGCGAGATGGCGACCTTCGCCACCTACATCGCGTGGTCGCTGATGGACCACGGCCTCTCCTACTGGCCCGCGTTCGCGCTGACGCTCGTGCTCGCCTTCATCGGCGGGGCCGCCGTGGAGCGTGTCGTGATCCGCCCCGTCGAGCACCGGCCCGAGATCGCGATCGTGATCGTGACGATCGGGCTCCTGATCCTCCTGAACGGGCTGACCGGCTGGATCTGGGGAGCCGAGGTGAAGGCCTTCGACAGCCCGTTCCCCAACGAGACGTGGGACGTCGGGGGCGTCGCGATCTCGGTGCAGGACATCGGGACGCTCGGCGTCTGCCTGCTGACCGTCGCTCGCGCTCTGGGCGTTCTTCCGCTTCACCACGCTCGGCCTCGTCATGCGTGCGGTCGCCAACAACCCGACCGCCAGCCGCCTGGTGGGCGTGCGGGTGGGCTGGATGCTCGCGCTCGGCTGGGGCCTGGCCGCGGTGCTGGGCGCGGTCGCCGGGATGATGGCCGCGCCGACCCTGTTCCTCGACCCGACGATGATGCTGATCGTCCTCATCTACGCGTTCGCCGCGGCGGTGCTCGGCGGGATCGACAGCCCGATCGGCGCCGTCGTCGGCGGGCTCACGCTCGGCGTGCTGCTCAACCTCCTCGGCGCCTACGTCGACTTCGTGGGGAGCGAGCTCAGGCTGCCGACGGCGCTCCTCGTCCTGCTGGCCGTCCTGCTCATCCGCCCGCAGGGGCTGTTCGGCCACGCGGTGGTGCGGAGGGTATGAGAGCGCCCGCGCCTGTCCACGATCCTGAAGTTCGCGTCGTTCGCCGCGGCGGTCGTCGTGATCGCGCTTCTGCCCCGCTTCATGGGCGAGTTCCGCCTCTCGCAGTTCACGTTCGTGGCGCTCTACTTCATCGCGCTCCTCGGGCTGAACATCCTCACCGGGTACAACGGGCAGATCTCGCTCGGCCACGGCGCGTTCATGGGCATCGGCGCCTACGTCAGCGCACTGCTGATCCTCGGTCGCCCCGGCCTCGAGCTCTACCAGCTCGACCCGCCGGGCTGGCTCCCGCTCGGCGACGGCATGACCCCCCTCTTCACGATCCCGATCGCCGGCCTGGTCACCGGGATCGTCGGCGTCCTGTTCGGCATCCCCGCTCTGCGGCTCGCCGGCGTCTCGCTCGCGCTGGCGACGTTCGCGATGGCGGTCTCGCTGCCGACCGTGGCGAAGCGCTTCGACTCCGTCACGGGCGGCGGCGGCGGCCTGAGCCTCACGCTACCCGGAGACGCCGTTCGGCTGGGACATCTCCACCCGCCACTGGCTCTACTACGAGGCCTGGGCGATCGCCGGGATCCTGTTCGTCGCGGCCTGGATGATGGTTCGCGGGCGGCTCGGGCGAGCGTGGCGGTCGATCCGCGACGGCGAGGTGGCGGCGGTCTCGTCCGGCGTCAGCCCCGCCCTGTACAAGACGCTCGCCTTCGGCGTCTCCTCCTTCTACGCCGGCGTCGCCGGTGCGCTGCTCGTGATCGAGGTCTCCTTCGTCAACCCGGACACGTTCCCGGTCAGCCTGTCCATCCTGCTGCTCGCGAGCGCTGTGATCGGCGGCCTCGGCGCGCTGTCGGGCGTGATCTTCGGCGCCCTCGTCCTCGAGTTCCTGCCCGTGTACGCCCAGAACCCGCCTCTGCTGCCGTTCGACTTCTCGAACCAGGCGCCCGCCGTTGTCTTCGGCGCCGGGCTCATCCTGATCATGATCTTGCTTCCCGGCGGCTTTGCCGGGCTTTTGCGAAAGCTCGCTGGCGTGTTTAATGGAGTGGTGCGGCGACTTACTGAGGGGGGTCGGCCAACGCCGGTCTCCTCGACAAGGAGGAACGGATGAGAAAGCTACTTCTGGCTGGTGCGCTTGTCGCCATGCTTGCGGCACTCTCGACGGCGACGGCGGCCCCGGAGATCACCACTGCTCCGAGCGCTACCCCGGGAGTGACGAGCAGGTCGATCACCATCGGCGGCACGTTCCCGCTCAGCGGGCCGGCGTCGTTCTATGCGCCGATTCCGAAGGGAATGAAGGCGTACTTCAGCTACATCAACTCGCGGCGGGACAAGAACGGGAAGCGCGGCGTCTACGGCCGTCAGATCGTCTGGAAGTTCTACGACGACGGCTACAACCCCGCAAACACCGTTCAGCAGACCAACAAGCTGATCCTTCAGGACAAGGTCTTCGCAATCGTCGGCCCGCTGGGCACCGAGCACAACCAGGCGATCCGGCCGCTGCTCAACAGCCGGAAGATCCCGCAGCTCATGGTCACGACCGGCGCCAGCTACTGGGGCACGCAGGCCAAGCAGTTCCCCTGGACGACCGGCTGGCAGCCCGACTACATCTCCGAGGGCAAGGTCTACGCGCAAGTGGGTCCTGGCGAACAAGCCCGGCGCCAAGATCGCGATCTTCTACCAGAACGACGACTACGGGAAGGACTACCTCAACGGCTTCAAGCAGGGGCTCGGTAGCAGGACGAACCTGATCGTGTCCGAGCAGAGCTACGAGGTCACCGACGCGTCCTACGCCTCGCAGATCGTGCGCCAGAGGGCGTCGGGTGCGGACGTGTGGGTCCTCCTGACCACGCCGACGCCAACGGTGCGGGCGATCGCGACGGCAAAGGCGCTCGGACTGGAAGCCGGAGCAGATCGTCATCAACTCGGTAGCCGCGACCGACGGCGTCATGAGGGCGGCCGTGACCAGCGCAGGTGCCGCCTACGTCAACGGTGCGGTCAGCACCGGGTACCTGAAGAACCCGTCGAACCCGAAGTACCGCAAGGACGCGGCGGTCCGGCAGTACAACCGGCTCATGACGAAGTACGGCCCGTGCGGGTGCCAACCGTGCGGACACGTTCTACTACTACGGGTTCGCAAAGGCCTACGACTTCGTCAAGCTGCTCTACCTGGCGGGCCCGAACCCGACGCGTGCTTCGATCATGAAGGCCACGCGGAAGATCAACTGGTTCAACCCGTACATGATCAAGGGCGTTCAGTCGAAGACGTCGCCGACCGACCCCTTCGTGCTGGATCAGTTCAAGCTGCTTCGATTCAACGACGGCTCCTGGAGCGAGATCAGCAACCTGTTCAAGGGCCGATAGCATCGAGTTCAAAGCGATTGACGACGGGGCCGGCACTGCCGGCCCCGTCTCGTTTCGAGTAGAAACGCGCAGTGGACTTCACGCTGACCCCCGAGCAGGAGCTGATTCGCGGCACCGCCCGCGAGTTTCTCGAGCGCGAGGTCGTCCCCCACGCCCGCGACTGGGACCGCAGCGAGACGATGGACCGCGCGATCGTGGGCAAGCTCGCCGAGATCGGCTTCCTGGGCGCCTCGCTGCCCGCCGAGCACGGCGGCATGGGCCTCGACACGATCTCGTACTGCCTGGTGATGGAGGAGCTCGGGCGGGCGGACTCCTCGGTGCGGGGCATCGTCTCGGTGCAGAACGGGCTCGTCGGCAAGACCGTGGCCAAGTGGGCCACGGACGAGCAGCGGAGCGAGTGGCTGCCGCGGCTGGCCTCCGGCGAGGCGCTCGGCTGCTACGCGCTGACGGAGCCGGGCTCCGGCTCGGACCCGGCGAGCCTGACGACGAAGGCGGAGCGCGACGGTGACGACTGGCTGCTGACGGGCTCGAAGATCTTCATCACGCTCGGCACCTGGGCGGAGCTCGCGCTCGTCTTCGCGCGCAGCGGCGAGGAAGGCGCCCGTGGGATCACGTGCTTCCTCGTCCCGACGGGCTCGGAGGGCTTCGAGGCGCGGCCGATCAAGGGCAAGCTCGGGCTGCGCGCTCAGGACACGGGCGAGCTCTTCCTCGAGCAGGTGCGCGTGCCGGACTCGGCCCGGCTCGGCGCCGAAGGCGAGGGCTTCAAGGTCGCGATGTCGGCGCTCGACAACGGTCGCATCTCGCTCGCGGCCGGCTGCGTCGGGATCGCCCAGGGCTGCCTCGACGCCTCGCGTCGCGCTACGCGCAGGAACGGACGCAGTTCGGCAAGCCGATCGCCGGCTTCCAGCTCGTGCAGGAGCTGCTCGCAGACATCTCCGTCGAGGCCGACGCCGCGCGGCTGCTGACCTGGCGGGCGGCTGCGCTCGCCGATCGCGGCGAGCGCCACACGCTCGAGTCCTCGGTGGCGAAGTACTACGCGAGCGAGGTGTCCGTCCGCGCGGCCAACGCGGCCGTGCAGGTGCACGGCGGGTACGGCTACGTGGACGAGTACCCGGTCGGGAAGTACCTGAGGGACGCCCGCGTTACTACGCTGTACGAAGGCACGAGCCAGGTGCAGAAGCTCATCATCGGCCGACACCTCACAGGAGAGAGCGCCTTTGTCTGAAGCAGTGATCGTTTCCGCCACCCGCACGCCGATCGGGCGCGCGAAGAAGGGGTCGCTCGTGGACGCGCGCCCCGACGATCTCGTCGCGTTCGCGATCGACGCCGCGCTGAAGCAGGTGCCCGAGCTCGACCGCGGTGAGATCGCCGACGTCATGGTCGGCTGCGGCTTCCCCCAGGAGCGGCAGGGCATGAACCTCGGCCGCCGCGCCGCGTTGCTGGCCGACCTGCCCGACACCGTGCCGGGCACGACGGTCAACCGCTTCTGCGCCTCCTCGCTGCAGACGATCCGGATGGCCTTTCACGCGATCAAGGCCGGCGAGGGGGACGCCTTCGTGGCTGCCGGTGTCGAGTCGATCACCCAGGTCGACGGCTACCCGAAGGACACCGAGGAGCTGCATCCGAAGCTGTTCGGCGACGACGCGCCGATCGCCAACGTCTACATCCCGATGGGCCTGACCGCCGAGAACGTCGCCGAGCGGTGGGACGTCTCGCGCGAGGACATGGACCGCTTCGCGCAGCGCTCGCAGGAGCGCGCCGTCGCCGCTCAGGACTCGGGCTTCTTCGCGCGCGAGATCACGGCCTGGAACGGCGCCGAGGCCGACGACGGGCCGCGCCGGGGCTCCACGCTCGAGGCGCTCGCCGCGCTGGACCCCGCCTTCAAGCCGGGCGGCAAGGTCACGGCCGGCAACGCGTGCCCGCTGAACGACGGGGCCGCCGCGGTGGTCGTCATGTCCGAGGAGCGGGCCGGCGAGCTGGGGCTGAAGCCCCGCGCGCGGATCATCGCGTCCTCGGTCTCGGGCGTCGAGCCGGAGATCATGGGCGTGGGGCCGATCGAAGCCGTGCGCAAGGTGCTGGCCCAGGCGGGGATGTCGATCGACGACGTCGACGTGATGGAGCTGAACGAGGCGTTCGCCGCGCAGGTGCTCCCCGTCTGCCGCGAGCTGGGCGTCGACCCGTTCGGCGAGAAGCTGAACCCGCACGGCGGCGCGATCGCCCTCGGCCACCCCTACGGCATGACCGGCGCCCGGATCATGTGCACGCTGCTGAACGACCTCGACACGCTCGACGGGACGATCGGGCTCGAGACGATGTGCGTCGGCGGCGGCCAGGGGATGGCGATGCTCGTCGAGCGCCTGAACTGAGCCCCCCACTCCTGCTGATCGCCGGCCTCGGCCAGGGCAGCTGGGTGTGGCGCGACGTCGTGCCGCTGCTCGACGGCGAGCGCACGGTGATCACCTACGACAACCTCGGCACCGGTCTGCTGAACGACCGGCCTGCCCGCACGCTCGATCGCCGAGCTGGCCGAGGACGCGCTGGCGCAGATCGACGAGCCCGCGGATCTCCTCGGCCTGTCCATGGGCGGCTACGTCGCGCTGACGCTCGCCCTGAACGAGCCCGCCCGCGTGCGCTCGCTCGTCCTGGCCGGCACCGGGGCGGGTGGGCCGGACCGAGTGCGCCGCCCCGCGCACGTGGCCGCCGCGTTCACCGCGGCGCTCGGCCTCCCCTACGCGGCGTTCGCGCGCCGGACGATGCCGTACACGTTCTCGCCGGGGTGGACGGACGCGAATCCGGAGCGCTTCGAGGAGATCCTCGCCGCGCGCCTGGAGAGCCCCTCGCCGTACTCGACGATCGAAGCGCACGCGAACGCCTGCTACGCGTTCTACGCGCAAGGGCTCGAGGTGGAGCGCATCGAGGCGCCCGCGCTCGTGATCCACGGCGCCGACGACGTGATCATCCCGGTCGAGAACGGCCGCCGGCTCGCGGAGCGGCTGCCGAACGCCGAGTACGTCGAGCTCGCGGACCACGGCCACAATCTCCCGCTCGAGGACCCATCGACCTTCGCCGAGTTGGTGCTCCAATTCCTGAACAAGTGAGCGTCTACCGGACTCCCGAGGAGTGCTTTCGCGACCTGCCCGGGTATCGCGTTCGAGCCGAACTACCTGGAGCAGGACGGGCTGCGCATGCACTACCTGGACGAAGGCGCGGGCGACCCCGTCCTGCTCCTGCACGGCGAGCCGACCTGGTCGTTCCTCTACCGCAAGGCCATCCCGCCGATCGCCGCGGTCGCCCGCGTGGTCGCGCCCGACTACTTCGGCTTCGGCCGCTCGGACAAGCCGGTCGAGCGCGACTGGTACACGTACGACCGCCACTACGCCTCGATCGAGCGCTTCGTCGACGAGCTCGACCTGCGAGACCTGACGGTCGTCGTCCACGACTGGGGCGGGCCGATCGGCCTCCGCCTCGCCGCCGAGCGGCCCGAGCGCGTGGCCCGGCTCGTGATCACGAACACCGGCCTCTACGCGGGGCGGCCGCCCTCGGACGAGTGGCTTCGCTTCCGGGCCTTCGTCCGCCGGGTGGGGACGGAGCTGCGGCCGGGTCAGCTCGTGCAGATCACGTGCGTGACCGAGCTCTCCGACGAGGTCGTCGCCGGTTACGACGCGCCGTATCCCGGTTCCCGAAGCGAAGACCGCGCTGGTCATGTTTCCCGAGCTCGTCCCGACCGAGCCGGAGCACCCCTCGGCGGCGACGATGCTCCGGGTCCGCGAGGCGCTCCGCGAATGGCGCAAGCCGGCGCTCGTGCTCTTCAGCGACTCCGACCCGATCTTCTCGCCGCGGGTTGGCGAGCGCTTCGCGGAGCTGATCCCCGGTGCGGAGCTCGGCGAGCCGCTCGCGGGCGCGGGGCACTTCCTCCAGGAGGACAAGGGCGAGGAGCTCGGGGCGCGAATCGCCGGCTGGCTGGCCGGCTAGCTCAGCACAGCCTGGGTCTGCGTGACCTGGGCGACGCGGCGCTGCTCGGCGTCCAGCACGTCGGTCTGGACGACGATGAACGTGCGGCCGACGTGGAGCGGCCGCGTCACGCCCTCGACGTGACCCTCGCGGACCGCGCGGAAGAAGTTCGTCTTCGACTCGACCGTCGCCGTCGTCGCCCCGCCGTCCGGAAGGTTGAGGAAGGCGCAGACGCCGCCCAGCGTGTCGGCGAACGCCATCAACGCGCCGCCGTGCAGCACCCCGGCGGCGGTGCAGCGCTCGGGCTGCCCAGTCCATCCGGCCCAGACCTCGTCGGGCTCGGCCTTCGAGACCTCGATGCCCAGGGTGCCCGCGAGCGGGACGATGTCCGCGAGGTTCTCCACGCGGCGGGAGATTACGCTGCTGCGGATGCCGGCAGCGCGGCGGTCTCGCCGCGGAAGACGACTTCGAGCGCGTTGCCGTCGAAGTCGAGGACCCGGGCCGAGTAGTGCTCGGAGCGGTCCTCCGGTTCCCGATCCGGCGCGGGCGCCGGCCGCAACAGCCGTGCCGTAGAACGCGTGGACGGCGCCGGCGTCCTCTGCCTCGAGCGCGATCTCTTGGCCGGCGGCGAGCCCGGACTCGACGAGCCAGAGCGAGCTCGGCTCCCCCGGCCTGCCGAAATAGACACGCCGGTTGTCCGGCCAGTCGAGGAGGGTGACGAGGCCGAGACGCGCGAGCACCTCTTCGTAGAAGGGCTTGCTCACGGAGTAGTCCGCGGACGAAGACGGTGAGGTGATCGTGTCTCCATGGACAAGAGAATAGAACGATCGTACTATTTTGTCAAGGAAATGCGCTAAGATGAAGCTTGTGGAACGGAACAAAAGCGTATGACCGTGCTGAAAACGAAAGGTGAGCGGACTCGACACGCGATCCTGACGTCGGCTGCCGAGCTCGCGACGCAGGAAGGCCTCGAGCCGTTGTCGATCGGGCGCCTCGCAGAGGCGACCGAGATGAGCAAGAGCGGCCTCTTCGCGCACTTCGGCTCGAAGGAGGAGCTGCAGCTCGCCACCGTCGACCACGCCGCCTCCCTCTTTCGCGAAGAGGTCATCGCTCCCGCGCGCGCGGCGCCGAAGGGCCTGGCGCGCGTCTGGGCGCTATGCGATCACATGGTCGACTACTCCGAGCGCCAGGTCTTCCCCGGCGGCTGCTTCTTCGCCTGCACCTCGGCCGAGTTCAACAACCGGCCGGGGCCGGTGCGCGACCGGATCGTGGAGATGGTCGGGACCTGGCTGTCGTACCTCGAGCATGCGGTCGAGCAGGCGCAGCAGGCGGGCGAGCTCGACCAGTCCCTGAGCGCGCGCGAGATCGCGTTCCAGCTCGACTCCTTCGCCCAGGCGGCCAACGCCCAGTACCAGATGTTCCGCGACGAGCAGGTCTTCGCCGAGGCGCGCCGTGCGGTGCGCGAGCGCCTCGAGAGCCTCAGGGTCTGAACTCCGCCCAGAGCTCCTCCATCGTCCGCAGCCGGCCGCGGAGATGCGCCGGGTCGTACGGCGTGTGGTTGACGGCCCGCACGACCCAGTCGTCGCCGACGTCGAGGACGTTGATGCAGGCCGGCGACTGCTCGAGGTTGCCGAGGAACGCGCGGCCGCCGGTCAGCGCGTGGGAGATGATCGCGCGGTTCACGCCGCCGTGCAGGACGGCGAGGAGCACGTCCCAGTCGGGGTCGGCGACGAGCCGGTCGACGGCGGGGAGCACGCGGTCGAGCAGCGAGCGCGATCGTCTCGCCGCCGAGGAAGCGCGTGTCCTCGGGAACGACGTCCCGCCAGGCCTCGACGAAGGCGGCCTCGAGCTCGTCCTCGGGGATCTCGTCGAGGCGGCCGGATTCGATCTCGCGCAGCTCCGGCCACGACTCTGGCTCGACCGACGGCGCCACGATGCGCGCCGTTTCGAGCGTCCGCGGGAGGCCGCTCGTGATCACGCGGTCGAAGGCGATCCCGTCGAGCAGCTTCGCTGCGGCGGCGGCCTGCTCGCGTCCCTCCGCCGTCAGCGGGCACGGCATCGGTGCCGCAGCGGGCGGCCGTCCTCGAAGTAGGCGACCTGCGCGTGGCGCATCAGGTAGATGCGGCGGCGGCTCACTCGTAGCGCTCGAGGTACTGCGGGTTGGAGATGCGGAGCTTGGCGGCGACGTGCTCCTTCAGGACCGCGTGCGCGTCGGCGGGGACGTCGCCGGCGCGGATCCTGCGCGGCCAGCTCGCGGAGCTCGTCCTCGCCGAGGCCCGGCTCGTCCGCTTCCAGCTCGCGGCGCGCGATCCCGAGGGCGTTCATCGCCACGAGCGTGCGGAACTTCAGCCGCTGGTCGTCGAGCGTCGGGAGCATCTCGGAGGAGAGGAACTCCTCGACGGCCTCGAGCAGCTCGAGTGCGGTCGGCCGATCGCTCATCGGCTCTCGATCAGGTAGAGGAGCTCGTACTCCATCTCGGCGGCCATCCGCCCGAGCACCGCGTACTCGACGCTGCGGTCGAGCGCCGGTCAGGTGGCGGCGGCACTGCGTGAGGCAGCCGGTCGCCCACTTGACGTTGCCGAGCACCTCCCACCAGTAGAGCTCGTCCTCGGAGACGGCGCGGCCGGTGCGCTCCGCGTAGCGCTCGAGGTACGGCTCGACCTCGCCGACGCCTCCGAGCCGCCGCTCGTCGGCGCCGAAGCGCCAGGCGCGGACGAGCGGCCAGGCGAGATCCTCGCGAGGGTCGGAGAGGTGCGCGAACTCCCAGTCGAGCAGGTACTCGAGCCCGCCCTCCGAGACGACGACGTTGCCGATCCGGAAGTCGCCGTGCGTGACCACGTCCGGCAGCGGCGCCGGCCGGTGCTCTCGCAGCCACCAGAGGCCGTACTCGATCGCGGGGTGCGGGTCGCCGACCGAGTCGAGCTCCCCTTCGAACCGCTCGAGGATGTCGCCGCTGCCGAGGAAGGGCAGCCGGTCCGGCGGGATCGCGTGGATCTTGGCGAGCTCGTCGGCGAGCTGGACGTCCAGGCCCGGCGGCGGGTTGCGCGCGATCCGCCTGCCGATCGTCTCGCCCTCGACGCGCTCCATCGCGAACGCCTCGCGCCCGCCGAGCTCGCCGAGGTACGCGACGGGCCGGGGCACCTTCACGCCGGCCTCGGCGGCGGCCTCGAGCACGTGGAACTCGTCCTCGAGCGAGAGCGTCGCGGCGTGGATGACTCCGCGTGACGCGCGGCGCACCAGCAGCGGCGTCGCCCTCCACGTCCACGGCCCACGCCTCCTTCGAGGCGCCGCCGGCGAGCAGATGCATCGACTCGACGCCCCGTCCGAGCCGCTCCTCGAGCTCGGCCGCCCAGGGGACGTCGGCTACCAGGCCGATTCGCCTCCGTCCACGACGAGCGTGTGGCCGGTGACGTAGGCGGAGGCATCCGAGGCGAGGAACACGACGACGCCCTCCAGGTCGTGCGGCCCGCCGAAGCGGCCGAGCGGGATGTGCTGCTTGAGCCGCTCTTCGTGCCGTTCGAGCACGTAGCCGGACATGTCCGACGGGAACCAGCCCGGCGCGATCGAGTTGACCCGGATCCCGTGCTGCGCCCACTTGCAGGCCAGGTCGCGCGTGAACGCGATCACGCCGCCCTTGCTGGCGTTGTAGACGATCGTGTTCATGACGTCGGGCGGCCCGCCCTGCAGGCCCGCGACCGAGGCGATGTTCACGATCACGCCGCCGCCGCGCTCGATCATCACGCGGCCTGCGGCCTGCGAGAAGAGGAAGACGCCGGTCAGGTTGACGTCGATCACCTTCTGCCAGCCCTCGAGCGGCATCTCCTCGGGGCTCGCGCCCCAGACGGTGCCGGCGTTGTTGACGAGGATGTCGACGCCGCCGAGCTCCTCGACGGCCTGGCCGACGACCGTGCTGAACCTGCTCGGGATCGCGCACGTCGCAGCCGAGGCCGATCGCACGGACGCCGAGCTGCTCGAGCTCGGCGGCGGCCTGCTCGCAGCGCTCGGCCTTGCGCGCGCAGAGGACGAGGTTGGCGCCGGCCTCGGCGAGGCCCTGCGCCATCTGGCGGCCGATCCCGCTGCCGCCGCCGGTGACGATCGCCGTCTTGCCGCTCAGGTCGAAGAGGCTTCGTCACAGGCTCAGCTCCGCCACCGCGCGTAGCGTGGCTGCGTCACGGGTCGAGACGAGCAGCGTGGTCGCGCCCGACTCCTTCCAGGCCTCGAGCCGTTCGGCGATCCGCTCGCGCGGGCCGACCAGCGCCAGCTCGTCCACGAGCTCGTCCGGGACCGCCGCCGCCGCGTCGCGCTGCTTGCCGTCGAGGAAGAGCTCCTGGATCTCGCTGCGCCGCCTCTTCGAAGCCGTACTCGCGGGCGAGCTCGTTGTAGAAGTTCTTGCCGCGCGCGCCCATGCCGCCGACGTACAGCGCGTAGTACGGCTTGAGCGCGTCGCGTGCGGTCTCGACATCGTCCGAGCAACACTGCCGGGACGGCCGGCGCGATGTCGAGCCCGTCGCGCTCGAACGGGACGGGGAAGGTCTGCCGCGCGCGCTCGGGCGAGAAGAAGATCGGCAGCCAGCCGTCGGCGATCTCGGCCGCGAGCTCGACCGACCGCCTGCCGCAGCGAGGCGAGGTAGATCGGGATCTCGGCGCGCAGCGGCCGCATCATCAGCTTCAGCGGCTTGCCGAGGCCGGTGGCGTCCGGCGCCGCGGTAGGGGACGCTGTAGTGCTCGCCCTCGAACTCGAGCGTCTCGCGCCGCAGCGCCGTGCGCACGATCTCGACGTACTCGCGCGTCTTCGCGAGCGGCTTGCCCCACGGCTCGCCGTGCCAGCCCTCGACCACCTGCGGGCCCGAGGTGCCGAGCCCGAGCAGGAAGCGCCCGTCCGACATCAGGTCGAGCGTGGCCGCGGTCATGGCCGTGTTGGCGGGCGTGCGGGCCGGCATCTGCAGGATCGCCGAGCCGATCTTGATCGTCGACGTCGTCGCGGCGAGCCACGCGAGGACGGTGACGGCGTCTGTCCCCCACGCCTCGGCGGCCCACGCGGAGTCGTAGCCGAGGCGCTCGGCCTCCTGCGCGAGCGCGATCAGCTCGGTCGGGTTCGTGCCGGGTGGGGCGTAGCCCATGTAGAAGCCGAGGCGCACGGCGTGCGATGCTAACCCCGTGGCGGTCACCGAACTAGCTCCACCGCCGGGCCTCGACGAATTGCGCGACCGCTACCGCGCCTTCATGGAGGAGCACCTCTACCCCGTCGAGGCCGAGCTCGACCGCGAGGACGATCCCTCGCACGAGGTGATGGTCGGGCTGCGCGCCGCCGCGCGCGACGCCGGGCTCTGGGCGCCGCACCTGCCGCCGGAGGCCGGCGGGACCGGGCAGGGCTTCCTCGTCTACGCGTATCTCAACGAGGAGATCGGGCGCAGCGTCTGGGCCCAGCTCATGTTCGGCTGCCAGGCGCCGGATGCGGGCAACGGCGAGATCCTGCACCTGTTCGGCACGCGACGAGCAGAAGGAGCGCTGGCTGCGGCCGCTCGTCGCCGGCGAGCTGCGCTCGTTCTTCTCGATGACGGAGCCCGACGTCTCCGGCTCCGATCCGACCGGGCTGCAGACGCGCGCCGTCCGCGACGGCGACGAGTGGGTGATCGACGGGCGCAAGTGGTTCTCGTCGGGCGCGGAGGGAGCCGGGTTCGGGATCGTGATGGCGGTCACCGACCCCGACGCCGAGCCGCATCGCCGGGCGTCACAGATCATCGTCCCGGCCGACGCGCCCGGGATCGACATCCGCCCGGTGCCGATCTTCGGCCACGCGGGCAGCGGCTGGACGACGCACTGCGAGGTCGACTACGACGGCGTGCGCGTGCCGGTCGAGAACACGCTCGGCGAGGTCGGCGACGGCTTCCGGATCGCGCAGAAGCGGCTCGGCCCTGGCCGCATCCACCACGTCATGCGCTGGCTCGGCCAGATGCAGCGCGCGTTCGAGCTGCTGTGCCGCCGCGCGCTCGAGCGCGAGGCGTTCGGCGGGCCTCTCGCGGAGAAGCAGACCGTCCAGAACTGGATCGCCGACTCGGCCGCCGAGATCCAGGCGTGCCGGCTGATGACGCTCGACGCGGCGCACAAGATCGACGCCGGCGACGAGGCCCGCGTCGAGATCTCGCTGATCAAGTTCTTCGCCGCGCGCGTCCTGAACGACGTGATCGACCGGGCGATCCAGGTGCACGGCGCGCTCGGCCTGACCGACCGGACGCCGCTGGCGACGATGGCTACTTCATGCCCGCGGCGGCCGCATCTACGACGGCCCCGACGAGGTGCACCGCATGGTCGTGAGCCGGCGGATCCTGAAGGAGTTCGAAGGAGGGGGCTCGTGGCAGTTCAGGTAGGCACCCAGAATCGTCGGATCACCATGGCGTCGCGTCCGGTCGGCTTTCCGACCGAGGCCGATTTCGCGTTCGACGAGGTCGAGGTCGGCGAGCCGGGGCCGGGCCAGGTGCTCGTGCGGTCGCTGTGGCTGTCGGTCGACCCGTACCAGCGGGGCCGCATGAGCCAGATGCGCTCGTACGCGCGCTCGCTCGAGGTCGGCGACGTGATCACCTCGCAGGCCATCGGTGAGGTCGTCAAGAGCGAGGACTCGCGCTACTCGCCGGGCGACCTCGTCATCGGCCAGCTCGGCTGGCAGGAGTACGCGATCGAGCGCGGCGGCGCCTTGCGGCGCGTCCCCGGGTTCCTCGATCCGCCGACGCTCGCGCTGCACGCCGTCGGCGCGACCGGCTTCACGGCCTACTTCGGCCTGCTCGAGGTGGGCCGGCCCAAGCCCGGCGACACGGTCGTCGTCTCGGGCGCTGCGGGTGCGGTGGGCCAGATCGTCGGCCAGATCGCGAAGATCGGCGGCTGCCACACGGTCGGGATCGCCGGCGGGCCGGAGAAGTGCAAGGAGTGCCAGCTCCACGGCTACGACGTCGGGATCGACTACAAGGGCGAGGATCTGCGGGCGGCGTTGAAGGAGGCCTGCCCCGACGGCGTGGACGTGTACTTCGACAACGTCGGGGGTGACGTCTCGCAGGCCGTCCTGTCGCGGCTGAACGTCGGCGCGCGGATCGTCGTCTGCGGTCAGGTCTCGCAGTACAACCTCGACCGGCCCGAGCCGACGTTCCATCCCGGCGCGCTGATCGTCTACCGGGCGCGCATGGAGGGCTTCCTGGTCACCGACTACGCGCATCGGTGGGAGGAGGCGGCCGTGCGCATGGCGCGCTGGGTGGCCGAGGGCAAGATCCGCTGGACGGAGCACGTCACCGAGGGCCTGGAGAACACGCCGAAGGCCTTCATCGGGATGCTGAACGGCGAGAACCGCGGCAAGGCGCTCGTCAAAATCGCCGACCCCTCCGAACCCAAGTAACAGACTGTTACTTGGTTCGGGTCGCCTGCGTAGTTCGGGCACGCCGACGCCGGAAACGTGGGAGACCAGCGCCTCGGGCGGTCGAACCCGTGTCGGCGACGTCGAGCAGGATCGCGCTCGTGCTCGGCCCGCGCCGGATGCGGCGCGAACGGTGTACGAGAACGCGGATCTGCTCGTAGCTCGGTCGCGTGTAGCCGAGCCGCTCCGCCTCGGACGCGACCCGACGATAGGTCTCCGCTATCGGACGACGCCGATCGTCGAGGCGAACGAGCGCCTCGAGGACGTGGCGAGAGATCCTCGGGGCAGCGGCCGGCACCCCGGAACCGTGCCGCTTCGTCCGCACCGTCGATGTGCCGGAACCGCAACTTTCAATGCAAGTAACAGACTGTTACTTGGTCTATCGGGCGTCTCTGATGACCTGGGTGCAGCGGGCGCTCGCGATGTGGTCGCCCTCGGCGTCGTAGAGCTCGGCGGCGCAGAAGACGACTCGCTTCGTCCGGCGGACGACTCGTGCCCTCCGCCGCAGCAGGCCCGGTCGGCCGGCCCGCATGAACTCGACGCGCAGGTCGGCCGTCAGGAACGACTCGCCGGCCTCGAGCACCGTCGCGCACGCGCCGCCCATCGACGTGTCGAGGATCGTTGCGACGAGCCCGCCGTGGACGATCGAGCCGTCACCGTCCGGGAACGTGTAGTCCTCGGTGGCGTCCCACTCGATCTCCATGCGGCCCGGCTCGGTCGCCGTGCGCCGGTAGCCCAGCGTGCGCCACACGTGCGGGCCGCCCGGCCGCAGATCCTCCCACGGGCCGTTGTCCGTCATGCCGACTCGAAGAACCGCGGGAACTCGTGCCGTGCTCGGAGCGCGGCCGGGAAGACACGTCCAAATCTGGCCGCTCGGCCTCGTCTCGGGCCGCCGAGAGAACCGCGTCCGCGATCTCCTCGGCGGTGCATCAGCTCGATCCCGGCGTCGAGCGTGCGTTGACGCATCGGTCCCGAGCATCGGCGTGTCGACGATCCCCGGGCAGACCGCGCTGATCCGGATCCCGCGCTCGGCGAGCTGCGGCGCGACCGACCGCACGAAGCCGACGAGGAAGTGCTTCGTGCCGGAGTAGATCGGGTCGGCGAACATCGTGGTCAGCCCTGCGAGCGACGCCGTCACGACGATCGCGCCGCCTTCGGGCATCACCCGCGCGAGCCGTCGGACGCCGAACACGACGCCGTCGACGTTCGTCCCCACGATGCGGCGATAGCTCTCGTCCGTCAACTCGCGCATGTCGCCCTCGCCCGTGACGATGCCCGCGTTCAAGCACGGCAAGCTCGGCCGCCCCGACCGAATCCCAGGCCGACGCGTCCGAGACATCGAAGCCGTCGGCGATGTCGAGCACGCGCACATCCGTCCCCCCGGCGCGGAGCTTCTCGACGACCGCCGCTCCGATCCCCGAGGCGCCGCCGGTGACGAGCGCGGTCTCAGGGAACAAGGACGACCTTGCCGACGCTCTTGCGCTCCTCGATCAGCCGGTGAGCAGCGGGCGCGTCCTCGAGCGGGAAGGTCGCGCCGACGAGCGGCTTCACGGCGCCCTGCTCCCACAGCGCGATCAGCTCCGCGGTCGCATCCCGCACGACCTCGGGCCGGAGCTTCATCAGCCGGCCCAGGTAGAAGCCCTGGAGCGCGAGGTTGCGGCCGACCATCAGCGCGGTGTCGAGCGGATCCCACCAGCCGTCCGCGAAACCGATCGCGACGATCGTGCCGAGCGGGTTGAGGACGCCGATGCTCCGCTTGAAGACGTCGCCGCCGACGGCGTCCAGCACGACGTCGGCTTCCACGCGATCCGCGAACTCGTCGTAGCCGTACGCCTCGTCGGCGCCGAGATCGAGCGCCACCTGCCGCTTCTCCTCGGAGCTCGCCGTCGCGACGACCGTCGCGCCCAGGTGCTTCGCGAGCTGCACGCCGGCCGACCCGACCCCGCCGGCCGCGGCATGGACGAGCACGGTCGCCCCCGGCCCGACCTGCGCCCGCCGTAGCGGGATCCAGGCCGTCAGGAACGTGACCAGAAACGACGCGCCCTCCTCGAACGAGGCCGACTCGGGCAACGGGCACGAGCCAGGCCTCGTCCACGGTCGTCAGCTCCGAGTACCCGGTCGCCCCCGAGGCCGTCATCACACGGCGACCGTCCACCTCGCCCGCGACCTCGCCACCGAGCACGGTCGGCAGCGGAGGCGCCTGCGGGTACCGCCCCTGCCGGGTGAGCACGTCGGCGAAGTTGACTCCGGCCGCCCGCACGCGCACGAGCGCCTGCCCATCCCCGGGCTCGGGGTCAGGCAGCTCGGCGAGCTCGAGCTGCTCGGGGCCGCCCGGCTCGCGGAGGACGACCGCCCGCACGCTTAGGCCTCGACGGGCTCCTGCGCGAACTGCTCGCGCAGCGCCGTCTTCTTGAACTTGCCGACCGACGTCTTCGGGATCTCCTCGACGAACTCGAAGCGGTCGGGGAGCCACCACTTCGCGAACTTCGGCGCCAGGTGCTCGCGCAGCTCCTCGTCGGTCGCGGTCTGGCCCTCCTTCAGCACGACCACGGCCAGCGGCCGCTCGGACCACTTCTCGTCCGGAATCGCGATCACGGCCGCCTCCGCCACTGCGGGATGGGCCATCAGCGCGTTCTCGACGTCGACAGACGAGATCCACTCGCCGCCGGACTTGATCACGTCCTTGGAGCGGTCCTTGATCTGGATGAAGCCGCGCGGGTGCATGGAGACGATGTCGCCGGTCTTGAACCAGCCGTCCTCGGTCCAGCGGTCGGCCTGGGTCTCGTCCTCGTAGTAGCCGGCGGCGACCCACGGGCCGCGCACCTCGAGCTCGCCCATCGACTCGGCGTCCCACGGCACCTCCTCCTCGCCGGCGCGCACGCGGATCTCGACGAAGGGCAGCGGGATGCCGGCCATCGCGACGTAGTCGAACTTCGTGTCCTGGTCGGCGTGGGCGATGTCGCCGATGAAGTCGCTGACCGACGCGACCGGCGAGGTCTCGGTCATGCCCCAGCCCTGCACGACGTTGAGCCCGTGCCGCTCCTTGTAGCCGGCGATCATCGCGCGCGGCACGGCGGAGCCGCCGACCAGCATGCCCTGCATGTGCGAGAGGTCCCACTTGCCCGGCTCGGCGTCGAGCATCTGCAGCATCCCGAGCCAGATCGTGGGCACGCCCGCCGTCCAGGTGACCTTCTCCTGGACGAAGGCCTCGAGCAGGCTCTCGGGATCGAGGTGCGGGCCCGGGAAGACGAGCTTCGTGCCGATCATCGCGGCGAGGTAGGGGTAGCCCCAGGCGTTCGCGTGGAACATCGGGACGACCGGGAGCAGCGTGTCGCTGTTGGAGACGCGGAGGCCGAGCGGCGAGGTGGTCGCGACGCCGAGCGCGTGCAGGACCGTGGAGCGGTGCGAGTAGACGACGCCCTTGCAGCGGCCCGTCGTTCCGCTCGTGAAGCACATCGCCGCGGCTGTGCGCTCGTCGAGCTGCGGGTCCTCCCACTCGTCGGCGCTCGCCGAGTCGAGCAGCTCCTCGTAGCCGTCCTCGACGACGATCACGTGCTCGATCTTCGTCTGGTCCTTGAACTGGTCGAGCAGCGGCAGCAGGGCCTGGTCGACGATGACGGCCTTGTCGTGCGCGTGGTCGGCGACGTAGGCGAGGTCGCTCGGGTGCAGGCGCAGGTTGAGCGTGTGCAGGACGAAGCCGCCGCAGGGGATCCCGAAGTACGCCTCGAGGTGCTGGTAGTGGTTCCAGCACAGCGTGGCGACCCGGTCGCCGGGCTCGAGGCCCAGCTTCTTCAGGGCGACGGCGAGCTGCTTGGCCCGCCGGGCCATGTCCGCGTACGTGTAGCGGTGGAAGCTCTTGTCGGGCAGCCGCGTGACGACCTCCTGGTCGCCGAAGAACGTCTCCGCGCGCCTCAGGATCGGAGGCAGCGTCAGCTGGTAGTCGTCCATCATCAGGCCCTGCATTCGTTCCTCCTGGGTCGGTCGCCTCGGAATCGTCGCATCTCGTCTAGTCGCGTAGCAAGAGCCGCTCGTAGACCCGGTCGCGCGCCCGGGCCGGGAGGCGCTCGACGCCCGCCCGGATCCGCGCGTCTTTTCCCACCAGGTAGCGCGCGCGAGGTCGCTCGGCGGTCAGCGCGCTCTCGACCACCTCGGCCACCTTCTCGGCGGGAGCGCCGCCGGCGCCACGCTTGGCGGCCACGCGCCTGAAAGCCGCGACGCGCTCGCCGTACAGCTCGGCCGCGCGGCGGTCGTCCGACCCGAGCAGCTCGTCGGCCTTGGCCGCGCCGCGCGCCCAGATCGGGGTCTTGATCGAGCCCGGCTCGACGATCGAGACGCCGATCCCCCAGGGCCGGAGCTCGAGCCGCAGAGAGTCGGCGACCGCCTCGAGCGCGTGCTTCGACGCGGCGTAGGGCCCGAGGAACGGCAGCGCGCTCTTGCCGGCGATCGAGCCGACGAAGACGATCCGGCCGCGTGCGCGGCGCAGCGCCGGCAGGAAGGCCTGCGTCACCGCCACCTGGCCGACGAGGTTCACCTCGAGCTGATGCCGGAGCTCGTCGAGCGGGACGAACTCGAGCGGCATCGCGATCGCGATGCCGGCGTTGTTCACGAGCGCGTGGAGCTCGTCGACACCTTCGGCCGCTGCCTGGATCTGGGCGGCGTCGGTGACGTCGAGCACGACCTCCTCCGTGCCCTCGGGAGCGTCGCCGGGCCGGCGCACGCCCGCGAGCACCCGCCAGCCCGAGCGCGCGAGCCGGGCGGCGCAGGCCTCGCCGATTCCCGAGGACGCGCCGGTGACGAGCGCCGTCCGAACGCTCAATCGAGCAGCCAGGCGGCGATCTGGGCCCGCTGCTTGCGCGGGTAGCCGTCGTACGCCTGGATCCAGAGCGCGCGCTTGTAGTACTCGTGCAGCACGTGCTCCCAGGTGAAGCCGATGCCGCCGTGGACCTGGATCGAGCGCTCGCAGGCGACCACGGCCGCGTCGCTCGCGTACGCCTTGGCGGCCGCCGCCGCGATCGGCGCCTGCTCGTCGTCCTCGGCCACGCGACCACGCTGCCCAGTAGGCCAGCGAGCGCGCGAGCTCGGTTTCGACGTACGTGTCGGCGAGCGCGTGCGAGACCGCCTGGTAGACGCCGATCTTGCGACCGAACTGCTCGCGGTCCTTCGCGTACTCGACGCCGAGGTCGAGCGCCTTCTGCGAGATGCCGACCGCCTCGAGGGCCAGCGCGGTCAGGCGCTCGTTCTCGGGCCGCGGTCTCGTCGAAGAGCGACTCGCCGAGGTTCGCGCGGCCGGCCTCCTCGTAGAGGATCGCCTGGTCGACGAAGCCGAGCTCGGCGGCGGCGATGTCCTCGCGGCTCCAGCCGCCGTTGCCGAGCGCCTCGCGCGCCTCGCGGCGCAGTAGCTCCTGCTCTTCGGTGAACGCGAACTGCATCAGCGCGACCTCGGAAGGCCGAGCACGCGCTCGGCGATGATGTTGCGCAGGATCTCGGACGTCCCCGCCTCGATCGTGTTGCCGCGGCTGCGCAGCTGCTGGTGGCGCCAGTAGCCGTCGTCCTCGCCCTCCAGGATCTCCATCGCGAGCTTCGTCAGCCGCTGGTTCTGCTCCGACCAGTGCAGCTTCGCGCCCGAGCCCTCCGGGCCCGGGATGCCGGTCTTCATCAGCGCAGTCAGCGAGCGGTAGTTCGTGAACTTGAGCGCCTGCAGCTCGATCCACTCCTGCGCGACGCGGTCGCGGATGATCGGGTCGTCGGCGCCGCGCTCCTTCACCAGCGCGACGAGCTTCTGCACCTGCGACTCCAGCACGCCGCTGAGCGCGAAGCCGAGCGTGCCGCGCTCGTGCAGGAGCGTCGTCATCGCCACCTGCCAGCCGCCGCCGATCTCGCCGAGCAGGTTCCCCCGCGGGACCTTCACGTCGGTGAGGAAGATCTCGTTGAACTCCGCTTCGCCCGTGATCTGGCGCAGCGGTCGCACCTCGACGCCCGGGCGTCTTCATGTCGACGATCAGGTACGTGAGGCCCGCGTGCGACTCGGAATCCGGGTCGCTGCGGCCGACGAGGATGCAGTGGTCGGCGATGTGCGCGAACGACGACCAGACCTTCTGGCCGGTGACGTTGAAGTGACTGTCGGTGACCTCGATGCGCGTCCCCACCGCCGAGAGGTCGGAGCCCGCGCCCGGCTCCGAGAAGCCCTGGCACCAGATCTCCTCGGCCGAGAGGATCTTCTTCAGGTAGCGGCGCTTCTGCTCCTCGCTGCCGTGCGCCATGATCGTCGGGCCCGCCATGCCGAGCCCGATCACGCCCATGTGCTGCGGCGCCCCGGCGCGGGCGAACTCCTCCAGCACGATCGCCTGGTGGCTGTACGGCGCGCCCTTGCCGCCGTACTCCTCGGGCCAGGTCAGGCCCGCGTAGCCCGCGTCGTAGATCTTCCGGCTCCACTCGCGGCTGTCGTCGGCGGGCAGGTTCTCCTCGAGCCAGGCGCGAACCTCGGCGCGGAAGCTCGCTTCGTCGGGGCCGTCCCTGAGGTCCACGACCCTTAGCCTATAACGGTGATCGAGGCCGTCACCAGCAACTTCGGCGAGGTCGTGATGCAGGTGATCGACCCGGCCGTCGCCGAGGCCGAGCAGCAACCGCCTCGGCTCGGAGCCGACGGGCAGGTCGAGTTTCACCCCGCCCACCACCGCGCGGGCCGCGCCGTGTGGGCCACGGGGATCATCGGCGCCGGCGCGCGCGAGCAGGCGACGCTGCTCTACCAGCTCGCGCACGCGGGCGAGGCGGGCCATGCCTGTCCCGTCGTCTGCACCGCCGGCCTCGTCCGCGCGCTGCGGACGCACGCCGACGACGAGCTGCGCGAGCGCTTTCTGCCGCCGCTGCTCGAGCCGGACTACGACCGCGCCCAGCGTGGCGCTCAGTTCCTGACCGAGCGTCACGGCGGCTCGGACGTCGGCGCGAACCGCGTCGAGGCGGTCCCGGACGGCGACGCCTGGCGGATCTCGGGCGAGAAGTGGTTCTGCTCGGTCGCGGACGCCGACCAGTTCGTCGTCACGGCGCGACCGAGGGGCGCCCCGGACGGGACGCGCGGGATCGGCTGCTTCCTGGTTCCCCGCTCCGGAGGCGGCTTCACGATCCGCCGGCTGAAGGACAAGCTCGGGACGCGGGCGCTGGCGACCGGCGAGATCGAGTTCGACGGCGCACCCGCCTATGCGCTCGGCCCGGTCGAGGACGGCTTCCGGATCGCCGTCAGCATCCTCAACACCTCTCGCTGGCTGAACGCGCTCGGCTCGACCGGGCTGATGCGCCGGGCCTATCTCGAGGCGTCGAGCTTCGCCGCAGGAGCGCGAGGCCTTCGGCGGTCCGATCGCCCGTTTCCCGCTCGTGCGCGAGAACCTCGCGGTGATGAGGTCGGAGGCGGCGGCCGCGCTCGCGTCCTCCATGCACCTGACGGAGCTCGTGGCCCGGATCGACGAGGGCTCCGCGGACCGAGCAGGACGTGGCCTGGCACCGCATCCTCGTCAACGCGAACAAGTTCGTCACGTCGCTCGCCGCCACGCAGATGTGCCGGCGCGGGATCGAGGCGCTCGGCGGCAACGGCACGATCGAGGACTTCTCGCCGCTGCCGAGGCTGTACCGGGACGCGATCGTGTTCGAGAGCTGGGAAGGCACGCACAACGTCCTGTGCGCGCAGGTGCTCCGCGACTTGGCCAAGCTGGACGCCGTCGACCTCGTGCTCGCCCGCGCAGACGCGCCTGCGGAGCTCGGCCCGAGACTGCGCCGCTCGGTCGCGGACGCGGACTTCGGCGCGCTGCACATCCGCCGTCAGCTGGACACGCTCGTACGCGCGCTCCAGGTCGCGTGCCTGCGAGCCGAGGGCAACGAGCCCGCCGCGGAGCTGCACGAGCGCCGCCACCTCACGCCCGGCTACGACCCCGAGACCGACCCCGACTACGCAGACCTAATCGACCGCAGTCCTCGCCTTCGAACCCAAGTAACAGTCTGTTACTTGGTTCGGTTCCTCGGGCTCGGAGCGGGATCCCAGGTCAAGTAACAGTCTGTTACTAGCGCCCTTGGGCGGCTTCGCCGCGGAGGGCGAGGCAGGTGCTCGTTGCCTTCGCGATCAGGCGCTCGTTCTCGTCCACGACGTCGCACTCGGTCATCCCGACGGTCTTGCCGCGCTGGACGACCCAGCCGTGGGCGAGCAGCGTGCCCGTCCAGAACGGGCGCAGGAAGTTGATCTTGAGCTCGAGCGTCGTGAACGTCTCGCCCTCGGCGCAGGTCGAGAAGAACGCCATGCCCATCGCCGCATCGGCGAGGTCGCACAGCACTCCGCCGTGGAGCGTCCCCATCGGGTTCGAGTGCTGCTCGCCCGCCTCCAGCTTCATCGTGCACTTGCCGTCGCCGAAGGTGAGGCGCTCCATGCCGAGCAGCTCGGCGATGGGAGGAGGGATCTTCACAGCATCACCACTGAACGGATGACCTCGCCCGCCTTCATCTCCGCGAAGGCGTGCTCCACGTCGTCCAACGCGATCGTCTTGGTCACCATTCCGGCCAGGTCGAGCCGGCCGTCGGCGGCGAACTCGATCAGTCGCGGGAAGTCCTCGTCCGGGACGTGGTCGCCGCCGTGCGAGACGAGGATGCGCAGCCGCCGGCCGAAGAGGTGCTCCAGCGGAACGATCGCCTCGGAGCCCGGCTGGGGCAGCCCGATGTAGACGAGCGTGCCGGCGTGCCCGAGCATGCGCAGGCCCTGCGCCGACCGTCTCCCGCCGTCCGACGACGTCGAAGACGAAGTCGAGGCGCATCGGTCTCGGCGTCTCCGCGGTGCGTCGCACCGAAGCGACCGTGCAGCCTCGAGCTTGCGCTCGTCCAGGTCGAACGCGTGGATCTCGGCGGCACCCGCGATGCGTGCGCCCTGAATCACCGAGAGCCCGACCGCGCCGCAGCCGATCACGCCGACGCGGGCGCCTTCCCACACGGCGGCGGTCTTGAGCACGGAGCAGACGCCGGTCGCGACCGCGCACCCGATCAGGCAGGCCTGCTCGGGAGGCAGCGGCGTCGTGAGCGGCACGAGGGCCGCGCTGTGCACGACCGTCCGGGTGCTGAGCGTCCCGGTCTGGAGAGCGCCGGTCACCTGAGCGCCGTCCGCGAGCCGCATCCGCGGACCGGGCCTCGGAGGAGTCCGGCAGAGATGACGCGTCCCGCGGAGGCACCAGGCGCACTTGCCGCAAGGCGAGCGCCAGCCGACGATCACGCGGTCGCCGGCCGCGACGTGCTACGACCCCCTCCCCGACCGCCTCGACCACACCCGCGCCCTCGTGGCCGAGCAGGACCGGGCAGCGGATGCCCCCAGCCGCCGGTCTCGATGATGTGCAGGTCGGTGTGGCAGACGCCGCTCGCCTCGATCCGGACGAGCACCTCGCCGGGGCCGGGCGGGTCGAGCTCGAGCTCGGCGACCGCGAGGCCGTTCGCGGTCAGGACTGCGCCGCGATCCACGACTCGTCCAGGCCGCCCGCGCTCTCCGCGCCGAGGAGCGCGAGCGTGAGATCGGTGTCGGCCATGAGGTGCCGGATGACGGCCTCGACGCCTTCCTGCCCGCCGACCGCCAGCCCGTAGGCGTAAGGCCGCCCGAGCAGGACCGCGTCGGCGCCCGAGCGCAAGCGCCTTCAGCACGTCCGCGCCGCGGCGGATGCCTCCGTCCATCAGGACGACCGCGTCCCGACCGACCGCGCCGCGCACTTCGACCAGCGCGTCGAGGGTGGCCACCGAGCCGTCCACCTGGCGGCCGCCGTGGTTCGAGACGACGACACCGTCGGCCCCGTGCTCGAACGCGAGCACGGCGTCCTCGCCGGCCAGCACGCCCTTCACGAGCAGCGGCAGCTTGGTCTGCCCGCGGAGCCAGTCGAGGTCGTCCCACGTGAGGTCGAGGTTCGGGAACGTCGCGAGCATCGCGGCCGCCGCGGCCAGCAGTGTCCTCCTCGGGCGGCCGCTCCAGCCGGCTGCGAAAGACCGGGTCGGAGAAGAACTGCGCGCAGCCCTCTCCGGAGAGGAACGGCAGGTAGGCCTTGCTCAGGTCGCGCTCGCGCCAGCCGAGCATCGGCGTGTCGACGGTGACGACGACTGCGCCGTACCCGGACGCCTCCGCGCGCGCGACCAGGCTGGCCGCGACCTCGCGGTCGTTGACCCAGTAGAGCTGGAACCAGCGGGCAGCGTCGCCCATCGCCTCGGCCACCTCCTCGATCGAGTGCGAGGCCGCGCTCGAGAGGATCAGCGGCACGCCCGTGGCGGCCGAAGCGCGCGCCACCGCGAGCTCGCCCTCGTCGTGCGCGATCGAGAGGACGCCGACCGGAGCGAGCAGGAACGGCGCGGGCGACGAGGTGCCGAGCACCGTCACCGAGAGGTCCCGCTCGCGGTTGCCCCGGAGCATCCGCGGCCGCAGCCGCCGCCGCTCGAATGCCTCCGAGTTCGCGCGCATCGTCGACTCGGAACCGGCTCCGCCCGCGATGTAGTCGAACGGCGCCGGCTCGAGCGTCTCGGCCGCCCGCGCCTCCCACTCCTCGGGCGCGATCGGCCACGCGCGACTCGCCCGCGACGTAGATGGAGGTCTGGATCGGTCCGCCCTCGAAACCCATTTGGTCGTACGATCATTCCGCAATGCCGTCGCTCGAGGGGAAGGTGGCGATCGTGACCGGCGCCGGCCGCGGCATCGGCCGCGAGCACGCGCTCGCCCTGGCGCGCGCGGGAGCGCGGGTCGTCGTCAACGACCTCGGCGGCTCGCTCGCCGGCGAAGGCGAGGACGCGACCCCCGCCCAGGAGGTCGTGAACGAGATCGTGGCCGCCGGCGGCCAGGCGGTGGCGAGCTATGCAGACGTGTCCGACTTCGGCGCGGCGGAGGAGATGGTCAGCCGCGCGGTCGACCGCTACGGCGGCCTCGACATCCTCGTCAACAACGCCGGGATCCTGCGCGACCGGATGCTCGTGAACATGACCGAGGAGGAGTGGGACGCCGTCATCGCGGTGCACCTGAAGGGCCACTTCGCGCCGCTCCGCCACGCGGGCGCGTACTGGCGCGAGCGCTCGAAGGCCGGCGAGGAGGTGCGCGGCCGCGTGATCAACACGTCGAGCCCGTCGGGAGTGTTCGGGAACGTGGGCCAGGCCAACTACGGCGCGGCCAAGGCCGGGATTGCCGGGCTGACGCTGATCGCCGCGCAGGAGCTCGGCCGCTACGGCGTCACCGTCAACTGCCTCGCGCCGAACGCGCGCACGCGCATGACCGAGGTCACCTTCGGCGAGCTGGCCAAGCCCGAGGGCTTCGACCCGCTCGACCCGGCCAACATGGCGCCGCTCGTGGTCGCGCTCTGCGCCGACGAGGCGCAGGACATCACCGGCCAGTGCTTCTTCATCTGGGGCGGCGTCGTGAACGTGCTCCGACCGTGGGAGGCCGGCGAGGCCTTCGTCGCCGACGAGCGCTGGGACGCGGACGAGCTGCTCTCCGCGCTGCGCGAGCGCTTCCCCGAGGGCGCCGCGCCGATCGGCATGCTCGCGGCGATGGAGCAGGCCGGCGGCCGCTCGATGCGGGTCGAGTCATGACGACCGAGCTCACCCTCGCCGAGCTGGAAGGCGCGACCGACCTCGAGCTGGAGCCGAGCGACTGGTTCACGGTCGAGCAGAGCGCGATCGAGAGCTTCGCCGAGGCGACCGGCGACCACAACTGGATCCACGTCGACCCCGAGCGGGCGGCGCAGGGCCCGTTCGGCACGACCGTGGCCCACGGCTACCTCTCGCTCTCGCTGCTGCCGATGCTCGCCGCGACGTGCTGCGAGTTCCCGACGCGCGCATGGGGCTCAACTACGGCATCGAGAAGATCCGCTTCACAGCGCCCGTCCCGTCCGGCTCGCAGGTGCGCCTGAAGGCAACCGTGCGCTCGTCCGAGCGGCGCGGCGAGGGCGTCCTCTATCGGCTCGGCGTCGAGATCGAGATCCAGGGAGCCGACAAGCCGGCGCTCGTCGGCGAGGTCCTCTACCTGGTCTTCTAGGCGGCCGTAGAGCGCGACGGCCGCTCGACCTGGTCGAGGATCACCTCGAGCAGGTTCCCGGAAGCCAGCACGTGCTCGCGTGCGAGCTCGCGCGCGCCCTCGACGCTTCCCGCCGCGATCGCTCCCCGGATCGCGGAGTGCTGGTGGGCGTTCTTCTCGTAGAGCTCGTCGAGCTCCGAGCCGACCGTCCAGACGGTCTGGCCGAAGAAGGTTCGCCGCGCGCTCTTCGCCAGCCGCACGACGTAGGGCGAGCCCGACCGCGCGTAGATGACGTCGTGGAAGGCGTGGTTCGCCCGCACCCACTCGCCGACCAGCCGCGCGCTGGCGCTCTTCTCCCGTGCGTTCGCTGCGCAGCGTCTCGGTGAGCTGGCTGAACCGCTCCTCCGCCGCCTCCAGCTCGCCGAGCCCCTCCCGGTCGAAGTTCGGGACGGCGAGCGCCGTCGCGAGCGACTCCAGCTCGGCCCGCACGAGAAAGGCCTCGCGCAACTCCTCGCGCGACAGCGTGCGGACGCGCACGCCCCGGTTCGGCTCGAACTGCACGAGACCGAGCGCCGCCAGGCGGCGCAGGGCCTCACGGATCGGCGTGCGCGAGACGTCGTACTGCTCGGAGAGGGACTCCTGGCGGAGGATCGATCCCGGCTCGATCTCGCCGGAGATGATCGCCTCCTCGATGGCGTATGCGATCTCGTCGGCCTTGGTGGACTCCACCGTAGCCTCGCTCCGCCTCAGTCGCGGTTGCCGAAGAAGATGAGCGCGTAGTAGAGGAGCTGAGTGAGCGCGGCCAGCGCGCCGGCCACGTACGTGAGCGCCGCAGCGTTGAGCACGCTCTTCACGCCGGCCTGCTCTCCGCCCGGGCCGACGACGCCGAGCTCGCGCAGCTGCCCGGCGGCGCGGCTGGAGGCGTTGAACTCGACCGGCAGCGTCACGATGTGGAAGGCCACCGCGACGGCGTAGATGATGAGCGCGAGGCCGATCAGGTTGAGCGCATTGAGCAGCACTCCGATGATCAGAAGCCAGATCCACGTGCTCGAGGCGAACGCGACCGACGGGGAACATCGCCGAGCGCAGCTTGAGCGGCACGTAGCCGCGCGCGTCCTGAAGCGCGTGGCCCGTCTCGTGGGCGGCGACCGCGGCCGCCGCGACGGTGCTCGGCCCGTAGACCGGCTCGGACAGGAACAGTGCCTTCTTGCGCGGGTCGTAGTGATCGGAAAGGGCGCCGCCCGGCGACGATCTCGACCGGGACTTCATGAGCCCGTTGCGGTCGAGGATCGCCCGCGCGACCTGGGCGCCGCTCATCCCGGCGGAGACCGGCACCTCTGAGTACTTGGCGAACGTCCGCTTCAACCACCACTGGACGCCCAGTCCAAACAGGAGCGGCGGGACGAGGAAGACGATGTAGAGCCCGAGGCCACCCATCTGACGTCAATCCTAGGCGCTAGAGCTGCTCATACGCCGGCAGCGTCAGGAACTCGACGAACTCGTCGGCGAGCGCGACCCGCTCGAACAGCTCGGCTGCAGGCTCCATGCCCTCGCGCACGGCGTCGACTTCGGCGCGCACCTGCTCGCGCGTGAAGTGACCGTTCCGCACCCACTGCCAGACCTGCGAGCGCGAGATCTCGGCGGTGGCCGCGTCCTCCATCAGGTTGTCGATCGCGGCCGCGCCGACGCCGTTCAGCCAGGAGTGGAGGTAGCGGACGCCGACCGAGACGTTCGTGCGAAGCCCGTCCTCGGTGACCTCGCCGCCGGGGATCTCGAAGTCGAGCAGGTCGGCGGCGCCGACGGTGACGTCCTCGCGGAGCCGCTCGACCTGGTTCGGGCGCGCGCCGAGCACGCCGTCGAAGATCTCGCGGGCGACCGGCACGAGGTCGGGGTGCGCGACCCAGGTGCCGTCGAAGCCGTTCTGCGACTCGCGCTCCTTGTCCTCGCGCACCTTGGCCAGCGCGACCTCGTTCACCTCCGGGTCGCGCCGGGACGGGATGAAGGCCGCCATGCCGCCGATCGCGTGCGCGCCGCGCCGGTGGCAGGTGCGCACGAGCAGATCGGTGTAGGCCCGCATGAACGGCACCGCCATCGTCACCTGCGCGCGGTCGGGCAGCACGAAGCCGTCGCGCTCGCGGAACTTCTTGATCACGCTGAAGATGTAGTCCCAGCGGCCCGCGTTCAGGCCGGCCGAGTGCTCGCGCAGCTCGTAGAGGATCTCCTCCATCTCGAAGGCGGCGAGGATGGTCTCGATCAGGACGGTCGCCTTGATCGAGCCCTGCGGGATGCCGAGCTCGTCCTGCGCCAGCACGAAGGCGTCGTTCCAGAGCCGCGCCTCGAGGTGGCTCTCGAGCTTCGGCAGGTAGAAGTACGGCCCCGTCCCGCGCTCGAGCTGCTCGCGCGCGTTGTGGAAGACCGCGAGCCCGAAGTCGAAGAGCGACGCCGAGACCGGCTCGCCGTCGACGCAGCACGTGCCGCTCCGGCAGATGCCAGCCGCGCGGGCGCACGACGAGCGTCGCCGTCTCCTCGTTCAGCCGGTAGCTCTTCTCGCCCGTGTCGAGCTCGATCGTCCTCCGGACCGCGTCGCGCAGGTTCCGCTGGCCGTCGACGCACGTTCTCCCAGGTCGGCGAGTTCGCGTCCTCGAAGTCGGCCATGAACACGCGCGCGCCCGAGTTGAGGGCGTTGATCATCATCTTGCGGTCGACCGGGCCCGTGATCTCGACGCGCCGGTCGCTCAGGTCGGGCGGCGGAGGCGCGACCTGCCACTCGCCCTCGCGGACGTCCTTCGTCTCGGGCAGGAAGTCGGGCAGCGCGCCGGCGTCGAGCTCGCTGCTGACGCGCGGCCCGGCGCTCGAGCAGCTCGCGCCGCCGCGGGCCCAGCTCGCGCTGCAGCAGCGCCACGAAGGCGAGCGCGTCCGGGGTCGAGGATCTCCGCGTCGGCCGGAGCGACGACCTCCGGAGCCGCCGAGAGGGTCACCCCTTGGCGGCGATCTCGAACTGATCCTCTTCCGTGGAGCCCTTGAGCGCCAGGGTCGAGCTCTGTCCTCCCGAGACCGCCTCCATCACCGCGTCGAAGTATCCCGCTCCGACCTCGCGCTGGTGGCGCGTGGCCGTGTAGCCCTCGTCCTCGAGCTCGAACTCGCGCTCCTGGACACGGACGTACGCGGGCATGCCCTCGGCCGCGTAGCCCTTGGCGAGCTCGAACATCGCGGAGTTCAGCGAGTGGAAGCCGGCCAGCGTGATGAACTGGTAGCGCGTAGCCGAGCTCGCCCAGCTCCCGCTGGAAGCGCTCGATCTCGGCGTCGCTCAGGTGCTTGCGCCAGTTGAAGCTCGGCGAGCAGTTGTACGCCAGGAGCTTGCCCGGGAAGCGCTCGTGGATCGCCTCGGCGAAGCGTCGCGCCTCGTCCATGTCCGGCGTCGCGGTCTCGAACCAGAGCACGTCCGCGTACGGCGCGTAGGCGAGGGAGCGCGCGATCGGCGCCTCGATGCCCGGCCGGACGCGGAAGAAGCCCTCGGGCGTCCGCTCGCCGGTCGTGAACTCGCGGTCGACGCTCGTCGATGTCGCTCGTGAGCAGCGTCGCGCTGAGCGCGTCGGTGCGGGCGACGACCAGCGTCGGGACGCCGCAAACGTCGGCGGCAAGGCGTGCCGCGACGAGTGTGCGGACGAATTGACTCGTCGGGACGAGCACCTTGCCGCCGAGATGGCCACATTTCTTCTCCGAGGACAGCTGGTCCTCGAAGTGGACGCCGGCGGCCCCGGCCTCGATGTACGCCTTCATCAGCTCGAACGCGTTCAGCGGGCCGCCGAAGCCGGCCTCGGCGTCGGCCACGATCGGCGCCAGCCAGTAGGTGCCGTTCTTGCCCTCGGCGTTGTCGATCTGGTCCGCGCGCAGCAGCGCGTTGTTGAGGCGCTTGACGAGCGCCGGGCCGCTGTTCGCCGGATAGAGGCTCTGGTCGGGGTACGTCTGGCCGGAGAGGTTGCGCGTCGGCCGCGACCTGCCAGCCCGAGACGTAGATCGCCTGCAGCCCGGCGCGCACCATCTGGACGGCCTGGCCGCCGGTGAGCGCGCCGAGAGCGGCGACGTAGTCCTCCTTGGCCAGCAGCTGCCAGAGGCGCTCGGCGCCGAGGCGGGCGAGCGTGTGCTCGATCTGGAAACGACCCCGTAGGCGCTGCGACGTCGGCCTCGGAGTAGGGGCGCTCAACGCCGCGCCAGCGGTTGCCGTTCAGGTTCACGTCGCCTCCCTCAGTCGTTGTCGTGATCGCGCTCGCAGAAGTCGGGGCAGGTGCATTCGGCGGTTTCGGCCGTGGACCGTGCCCAGCCGCGCTTCACCGCACGCTGCTCCGGTTCCGAGATCGAGCTCACGCTCGAACAGTTCGGATACCTGTATAGCCATCTTTGGATCCTAGGTGAGGCTTCGGACGCGGTCAATAGCCAAATTAGCCGTATGTCGGATCCAAGACTCGTCAGTTTGGATCCCATAACCCCATCGACGCGAGCTGTAGCGTTCCAATCAGTGCCCGACTGGACTGACGAAAACCAGCACGACCCGGGACTGACGGTCCTGGATGTCATGACCTGGCTTGGCGGAGGGCTCCTCTTTGCGCTCGGCCTCTACGCCTACCTCCGGCGCCCTGGGCGCTGGCCGCGCTAGCGGCGGTTCGCGGTCCGGCTTACCAAGGCCGAAGGTGGGCCGGATTGCCAGCGCGCCGCTGAGCGGAATGCGGACGGGGACGGGCAACTCTGAACTCGCGGAGGCCTGACGGCGACCCTCGTCGGGCAGTCCGCGATTGCAGCGACGAAGATCGCGGCCTGGTGATTCCGAGTGGTCTCCGACGGGATCATCTCGTCGGGTGGATAGAAGGTTCCTCCGCTGAGCTCGATCGTGATCGGGTAGCGGTGCAGGGCTCCGTACATCCAGTCGTTCCAGTCACCGTCGGTGATGTAGAGGTCCGACGACTGCTGAGCTTGGTAGCCCGCAGTGCGCTGCATCTCCGCGCCCATTGCGACGAACGTCTGGTGGTCGAGCTGCGTCATGTCCGACGGGAGATCGTCGTACGTGTACCCGTACGGGTAGAGGATCAGGTTTCCGTAGGAGTGGTAGCTGATCCCGGTCATGACGTTCGGGTGCGCGATCATGAAGTCGGCCATGCGCGAGTCTTCGGGCGTCGAGAACGCGTTCGGGCCGCGGTAGGTCTCGCTGTTGTGCTGGCCGCTCGACCCGCCGCAGCAGCCCCACCTGTAGCTGTAGTTGCGGTTCAGATCGGTGCCGTATGTGCCCGCCGTTGGAGTTCGCTGCCGGTTCTTGCGCCAGAACCGGTAGGAGCCGGTGGCGATGTCGTACTCGGAGCCGTCGGGGTTCAGGCTGGGGACGATGTAGATCTGGCGCGTGTTGACGAGCCTCGTGACCGACGGCGTCGTCGACTCGGCAAACAGGTGCACCAGCGAGAGGGCGACCTCGACGGTCATGTGCTCGCGTGCGTGATGCTGACCGACGAAGAACACGCCCGGTTCGGACAGGTTGTCGCTGGCGTCGTTCGAGATGCGCACGCCGATCAAGTCCCGGCCCTCGTGGGAGACCCCGAGCGAGAAGATCCGCACGGTCGCCGGGTGCGCTGTCGCGACCGCCTGCATGTCGGCGACCATCTCCGCGTAGTTGTGGTAGTTCGAGTCCGCCGGCGGGAAGTCGTCGGGTGCCATGCCGGGGGCGACGCTGAAGCCACGCAAGGCAAGCGCCTGAGCCTGGGCCTCGCTCCCGTAGAGCTCGACGTGATCGGCCCAGTACGCCTCGCCGATGTCGTACCCCTCGCGAGCTAGCTGGGAGCGCTGCTCCCGCGTGTACACACCATGGACGACAAAGCGCTTGATCGAGGGGCCGCTCGAGTGTCGTTGAGAAGCCAGACCCTGCGGCACAAGCAACAGAGCAAGGGCCAACAAACCCGTGACAAACGCACTCTTCAGCAACGCATGGGGGACATTAAGTGCTCTTGCCACGCATGGCAAAAAAACGGTGGACACGAGCGGCCCGATGGCGTTTACTTTCACGCCGTCCAGAACCCTCTTCCGCCAGGAGGCCAGGAATGATGAGACCCGTTCTTGTCGCGCTGTGCGTCTGCTTCGCCGTGGCCGCAGCCTCGTTCGCAGGTGAGGTCAGCGCAAACCAGGAGCCCGTCGCGGGCTCGTACATCGTCGTGTTCAAGGCCGGCGCCGTCCGGGCCGAGGCCGAGGCTCGCTCGCAGCGGCCGCTGGTCGCGACCGCGGCCCGGGAGCTCGCGCGGGCACACGGTGGCAACGTCACCTTCGTCTACCAGCACGCGCTCAAGGGCTTCGCCGTTCGGTTGACCGCGGATCGGGCCGAGGCACTGGCCGGCAACCCACGCGTCGCCTACGTCGAGCCCGACCAGGTCGTCCACGCCTTTCCGGCGCAGACCCCCGCAACGTGGGGCCTCGATCGGATCGACCAGCGCGATCTGCCGCTGAACAACACCTACAACTACAACCAGACGGGAGCCGGCGTTCACGCCTACGTCATCGACACGGGCATCCGCGCGACCCACCAGGAATTCACGGGCCGGATGGGCAACGGCGCCGATTTCGTCGGCGACGGCCAGGGCACGAACGACTGTCAACGGCCATGGCACCCACGTCGCCGGCACGACCGGCGGAACGACATACGGCGTCGCCAAGCAGGTCACGCTCCACGCCGTCCGCGTCCTCAACTGTCAGGGCTCGGGATCGAACTCGGGAGTGATCGCAGGCGTCGACTGGGTCACGGCCAACAGCCCGTCGCCGGCCGTGGCGAACATGAGCCTCGGCGGCGGAGTGAGCTCGGCGCTGGACAGCGCCGTCAACAACTCGATCAACTCCGGCGTCAGCTACGCGATCGCCGCGGGCAACTCGAACGCCAACGCGTGCAACTCCTCGCCCGCCCGCGTCGCCGCAGCCAACACCGTCGGCGCAACCACCAGCACCGACGCCCGCTCCTCGTTCTCCAACTTCGGGACGTGCCTGGACATCTTCGCGCCGGGCTCGAGCATCACCTCGGCCTGGAACACGAGCAACACCGCGACGAACACCATCAGCGGGACCTCGATGGCGTCGCCGCACGTGGCCGGCGTGATCGCTCTCTACCTCCAGACGCACACCGGCGACTCGCCGGCGACCGTGACCCAGGCTCTCGTGGCGGCTCGACCCCGAACAAGGTCACGAACCCAGGCACCGGGTCACCCAACCGGCTGCTGTACTCGCTGTTCGGCGGGCACCACCGCCACCGCCGCCACCGCCTCCGCCTCCGGCTCCGCCGCCACCCCCGCCGCCGCTCCGCCGCCGCCTCCGCCGCCCGGCGGTGAGCTGATCGTCAACGGCGGGTTCGAGGGCATCGACCTCACCGTGGTCGCTCTCCGGGAATGCCTACTGGTCGACGGGCGCCTACCCGCACTCGGGTACCGGTTACTCCATCCTCGGGGCCTACAACAACGCGAGCGGCACCGAGTACCAGACGGTGAGCATCCCGTCAGGCCATCCGGCGAACTACAGCTTCTGGCTCAACATCACGACGAGCGAGTCGGGCTCGATCGTGTACGACCGCCTCTTCGCCGAGGTGAGGAACACCTCCGGCACGCTCTTGGCAACGCTGGCTACGTACAGCAACGTCAACGCGGCGCCGGCCGGTGTCTACTCGCTGAAGTCGTTGAGCCTCGCGAACTGGCGTGGCCAGACGGTACGGGTCCAGTTCCGGGCCACGACCGACTTCAGCCTCCCGACCAGCTTCCGAGTCGACGACGTCTCACTGAGGTAGAAGCCGGATCGAAGGGCGGGCGGCCCAGCGCCGCCCGCCCTTCCTTCCTCAGGCGAAGCGCGCGCCGTTGCTAACCGGCGAGTCGATGTGGCACCTCGTGTAAAAGAGAGCCGGTGGCGGTAGGAACGGGCGACCTGGGCAAGCTGTCCGACGGATTCGCGGGCGAGATCGTGCGCCCCGAAGACCCCGGCTACGACGCTGCTCGCGCGGTCTGGAACAGCATGATCGACCGTCGGCCTGCCCTGATCGTGCGGCCGACCGGCACCGACGACGTCGTCACGGCCCTCCGCTTCGCCCGTGAGCAGGAGCTCATCATCGCCGTTCGGTGCGGCGGCCACAGCATCCCCGGCTTCTCGACGTGCGACGACGGCATCGTGATCGACCTCTCGCGCATGCGCGGCGCCGACGTCGATCCCGAGCGGTGCACTGCCCGCGTGCGCGGCGGCTCGCTGCTCTCCGAGCTCGACGACGCCGCGCAGGCGCACCGGCTCGTCTGCCCGGTCGGCGTCGTCTCCCACACCGGGGTGGCCGGCCTCACGCTCGGCGGCGGGATGGGCCGGCTGCAGCGCAAGCTCGGTCTGACGATCGACAGCCTGCTTGCGGTCGAGCTCGTGACCGCAGACGGCCGGGTACTGCGGGCAAGCGAGGACGAGAATCCCGAGCTCTTCTGGGGCCTGCGTGGGGCCGGCGCGAACTTCGGCATCGTGACGTCGTTCGAGTTCCGCCTGCATCCCTTCGAGGGGCTGGTCACGCACGGCACGGTCACCCATCCGATCGAGCGGGCCGAGGAGCTGGCCGAGCGCTACCGCGAGCTCGTTGAGGACGGGCCCGACGAGCTGTGGGCGTCCTTCGGCATGGCCGTCGAAGGGGATGCTCGCGGGCCGGTCGCGTCGGTGTCCGTGCTACACAGCGGGTCGCCGGCCGACGCGGAGCGGGACCTCGCAGGGCTCCGCGCGCTCGACGATCCGCTCGAAGACTCTGTCGAGTCGAAGCAGTACCTGGCGTCGCAGCGCCTCTTCGACGCGCCGATGGAGTGGGGGCAGCGTTTCTCGATGAAGAGCTCGTTCCTCGCCTCGCTCCCCGAGGCGCTGGTGCACGACTGGGGAGACCAGGTCGCCCGGGTGCCCGACGGCGCCGAGGGTGGCTTTTCGGTCTGGTCCTGGGGTCGCGCGATCGCGGCCGTGTCCGAGGAACACACCGCCTTCACAGGTCGCGACGCTGCCTTCTGGGCAGGCGCCGAGATCGTCTGGAACGACGGCGCGCTCGACGATGCCTGCCGCTCCTGGGTGCGGGCCGCGGCCGACACCGCGGCTCCGTACGCATCTACCGGGCGCTACGTCAACGACGTCACCGAAGTCGGAGGCGACATCGCGCGCATGATCTACGGCGACGCAAAGTACGAGCGGCTCGTGGCGCTCAAGCGCGAGTGGGACCCGGACAACGTGTTCCGGCTCAACCAGAACATCAGACCGGACGGTTTTCAAGGAGGGATTAAAGATGGCGCGATCTGAAGCGAAGATCAAAGTAGGCGCTGCGCCCTTCCTGGAGCAGGGCGAGGAGGTTCTGGCCGCGATCGTGGCTCGCCCGCGCGGGTGGACCCAGGCAGGTGCTTCGGCCGGCGGCGGAGCCCTTGCGGGAGCCGTCGGCGGCGCGATCGGAGGCAAGAAGCAGCAGCAGAGCATCGACGCTGCGCAGCAATCCGGCTTCGAGCTTGCGAGCCCGATGGCGCTCGCAGTCACGCCGCGCCGCCTCCTTTCGCTCAAGGTGACTGCCCCGATCGGGCTCGGCATCGGAATGAAGGTCCAGGAGCTCGTGAGCGCGGTGCCTGTCAGCGAGGTCGACTCGATCGAGGTCAAGCGCCTGGCTGTCGGCAAGACGGTCACCGTCACGGTTCGAGGCGTCCCGTTCGTCCTCGAGGTCGGGGCGGGGGCCGACGCCAAGGGCGTGGCCGAGGCGCTCGAGCGCGCCAAAGCCGCGGCGTGAGCCCAGCGAGGCGCAGGCACACGGTCTTGCCACTCGCGGTGGGCGCGTTCGCCGCGCTCTTCGTGCTCGCTTACCGGCGGTTGCTCGGGGTCAGTCAGCGTCCGAGCTGGCCGCCGCCCTTCGACGCGGTCACGTCGGCAGATGCTCAGGCTGCGACGGAGGCGTTCGTGGCACGACGTGCGGCCCGCCCGCACGACGCGGCGCTTCCGTTCGCGTGGTCGAGCGCGGCGACGATCGAGCCGTGGGCGGAGGGCGTGAACTTCTTCCCGAAGATCTTCGCCGATGTCGAGGGCGCGCGGTCGACGGTGCACATCCTGATGTTCGGCTGGCGCGAGGGCGAGATCGGGATGAGGATGGCAGCACTCCTGGAGCGGAAGCTGACGGAGGGCGTCGAGGTCCGGGTGATCGTGGACGGGTATGGGTCCAGGCCGTACGAGCAGGCGCGGGAGATGTTCACGAGCCTCGCCGCCTCCGGAGCGCAGATCGTCGTCAACGACGTCTTCCCGCTCGACCGGGACGGCCTCTACCCCGACGGCCAGCGGGTCGATTGGCGGCAGGACGAGGTCGGCCGGGCCGATCACCGCAAGCTCTACGTGATCGACGGCGCGATTGCGTGGACGGGTGGCGCGGGTATCGAGGACCATTTCGAGAACGGCGGCTTCCATGACGTGATGGTGCGGGTCACCGGCGACGTCGTCCGGCAGGCGCAGGCGGCGTTCCTGACGAGCTTCCACGGCCACGGCGCGCCGCTTCCGTCCCAACTGTCGTCGTTCTTCCCGGAGCCGGCCGACCCCGGCTCGACGCCCATCGCGCTCGCACAGGTGATCCCCGGCGGGCACGTGGCCGCCTCGCAGGCGATCCGGGAGCAGATCGACGGCGCTCGGGAGCGCCTCGACGTGATGAACCCCTATCTCACCGACCGGGGCATGATCGACCGGATCGTTGCCGCCGCGCAGCGCGGCGTGCAGGTGAGGGTCGTCGTCTCGAAGACGTCCAACAACGCGCAGGCGACCGCCGCGCTGAAGCACCGCTACGCCGACATGCTCGGGGCGGGCGTCGAGGTGTGGGAGCTCCCGGACACGGTCGTCCACGCGAAGGTCGTCGTCGCCGACGACGTCGTCAGCTTCGGCACCGTGAATCTCGACGCCTGGGCGCTCTACCGCAACTCGGAGATCATGATGATCGCGCGGAGCGCAGAGGTCGCCGCGCTCATCGAGGAGCGGCTCTTCGAGCCGGACGTCGCCCGCTCGCACCCGGGCGAGCCGCCCTCGGGCTCGCACGAGCGCTTCCAGAGCTTGTTCTGGAGCAAGCTCGGACGCCTCCTCTGAGGCAGCTCGCGCCTATCGGCGCGGCGCGAACGGTCGAAGCTCGTCCTCGCCCGGCTGGATGATGCCGACGTGGGACTCGGGTACCTCGTTCCAGGCACCCTCGAGGTCACCGAGAGGCTCGGAGACGACGACACGCGTCTCGTCCGACAGCCCGGCGAGCTCCTCGACCTCCGGATGGAGCGCCTGCAGCGCATCCATGCGCGTGCTGAAGTAGAGGGACCGCGAGTCACCCTCGCTCGAGTACCGGAACGCATACACGTTGCGCCCGTCTGAAGTCCCGATCGTCATCTGGAGGGGATGCTCGACGCCGTGCCGGCGTCCGGTCTCCTCGACGAAGCCGACCATCTGCTCGACGGCGCCGACGGGGTCGCTCTCGAGCCCGAAGGTGAGGGCGAGGTAGAACATCGTCTCCGAGTCGGTGGTGCCCTCGATCGACGTGAAGAGCGACTCGTCGATCGCGAGCACGAGCTCGCGCCGAAACCGTGGGAACTCGCGGATCAGCCCGTTGTGCACCCACAGCCAGCGTCCGTAACGGAACGGGTGCGTGTTCGTCTCCTGGATCGCCGTTCCCGTCGAAGCACGGATGTGGGCGAGGAAGAGGTGCGACGAGACCCCGGCGGCGAGCTCGCGCAGGTTCCGGTCGTTCCACGCAGGGTGGACGCTGCGGTAGAGTCCGCGGCGTGTCGCCGTCGTCGTACCAGCCGACGCCGAAGCCGTCCCCGTTCGTCGTCGTCGCGCCCATCCTCGAGTGCAGGCTCTGGTCGATCAGCGAGCGGTCGCGATCGAGGAGCAGCGCCTCGAGCCGGATCGGCGATCCCGAGTACGCGAGCCAGCGGCACATCAGCTGTCACCCGCGGCGCCGAGATTATGCCGACGCGCCGCCCCCTCGGTCCCGCGCCCGCTTCCAGACGAGATCCAGCACCACCGCGAGCACGCCGATCGCGACGATCGCGCCAAACGTCTCGGGAGCGTTGCGCAGCGTGTCGACGGCGAAGAAGGCGAGCACGACGGCCGTCGCCGCCATCGCGAGCAGGACGATCGAGCCCCGAGCGCCGGTCTCCGCGCGCAACCGGTAGCCCGACACGCCGACGAGCAGGAAGATCATCAGCGAGCAGGCGCTCCCTACCGACGCGATGGCCGAAAGATCCACAACGTTGGCGACGACGAGGACGAGCGCCGCCGTGATCAGGAGGCCCGCGTGCGACCCGAGCCGCGACCCGCGGCCGAAGAAGGGCGGGAACTGCCCCGTCTCGGCAAGCATCGCGGTCAGGCCACCAGACGCGTACAGGGTCGCGTTCACCGACGAGGCGGTCGCGAGCAGCGCCGCGACCGCCATCATCGTGAAGCCCGCGTCGCCGAGCGCCGGCCGCGCCGCCTCGGCGATCGCGGTCTCCCCGTAGCCAATCGCCTCCTCGACGGTGAGCGTCCCGAACACGCCGATCGAGATGAGGAGGTAGAGGACGGTCGTCACGCCGAGCGCGACATACATCGCCTGCGGCAGCTCCCGCGCGGGATTGCGCAGATCGCCGGCGGCGAAGGTGATCACGCTGAAGCCGAGATAGGCGAAGAAGGTGAGCGCCACGCTGGCGACGATGTCCGAAGCGGATGGATAGCCGCTGAACGCGAGCAGGTCGAAGTCGATGTCGACGAGCGTCACGGCGATGAAGACCGCGAAGACCGCCAGGAGCGCGATGACGATCAGCGACTGCGCCTTGTCGACCACGCGTGAACCGACGATGCTGAGCGCCGCCATCGCGACCACGACGGCGGAGGTGAAGACGTTGTCCCACCCACCGCCGGCGTCGTCGCCGACGAAGAGGGATGTTGCGTAGCTGCCGAATGCGACCGCGACCATCGAGCAGACGATCACGATCGCCGCGAAGTAGCCGAGCCACGCCGCGATACCGACCACGCGCCCGTTGCCGAAGCCCTGGATCAGGTACGCGAACAGCCCGCCCGAGGACGGGTAGCGCACGCCGAGCTTGACCACCGTGTAGCCGAGCAGCGCGGCGACGATCCCCGCGAGGAGGAACGACAACCAGACCGCCGAGCCGGCGACGACGGCGGCCTCGCCGAGCAGCGCGAAGATGCCGGCGCCGACCATGGCGCCGATGCCGAGGAAGGCCGCGCCGCGGACGGTCATGTCACGGCGTCGTCGTCGTGGGCACCGTCGTGGTCGGCACCGGCGGGGCAGGCGTTTGATCGCCGAAGAAGAGGTAGACGATCGCGCAACCCGCAAGCAGCGTGACGATCCAGCAGATCTGCAGCGGAACCTGGAAGGAGTGGTCGATCACGCGCTTGCCCAGCGTGGTCGTGCCTGTCTTGTCGGCCTCGGCGGCCGCGATCTGTGTTCCGTTGGCCGGCAGGAAGATGACGCCGGCGACGGCGGTCCACATCGCGATCATGTATCCGGCTCCGATTCCGAGCGCCAGGCCCAGCGGGATCATCGTTCGCGTCGCCGCCGACTGGCTCGTGGTCAGAGCGGCAACGAGGAAGATCGCGAGCGCGATCGTGATCGGCCAGTTCTCCGCGAGGCTGCCGAGGGCGCTCACGATCGCGTCCTCGTTGTTGGCGATGAAGGTGTCTGCCATCCAGGCGATCCCGAACAGCGCGATCATCGCGACCATTCCCGACCTGAAGATCGGCATGGTCGCGATGTCGCTGGCCTGCACGTGCGCGAGCACCAGGATCAGAGCGGCCGCCGCGAGCATGAACATCTGAATCAGGACCGTCACGGACATCGGCTCGACGCCGCCGCCCTCTGCGGCGACCGTTGGTCGCAGACCCTCGAAGACACCGAACACGCAGATCGCGGTGACGCCTGCCAGGAAGATGCCGACGCTGCGCTTCGCGTACGGCTTCAGGATGATCTCACTCGCGGGTGCCGGAGGCTCGATCTCGCCGGCCGCCAGGCGGCGCTGGTACTCGACGTCGTCGTCCAGATCCTTGCCGTAGCTGTTCATGAACAGCGCCATCACGAAGATGCCGATGATGCTGGCCGGCAACGTGATCAGCATCACGTCGACGATGTCGTAGTCGTAGATCTCGACGAGCGGCAACATCGTCGCCATCGCGGCCGCGACCGGGCTCGCCGTGATCCCGAAGGTCGAGGCGACGGTCGAGCCGGCGAGCGCTCGCTCGGGCCTGATCTTGTTCGCGTAGGCGAGCTCGTTGATCACCGGGATCACGGAGAAGAACGTGTTGCCGGTGCCCGTGAGGATCGTCAGCACATAGGAGATGTAGGGCGCCACGAAGTTCAGCGCCTTCGGCCGCGCGCGCAACGCCTTGCTCGCGATCTGGACCATGTAGTCGATGCCGCCGGCCGCTTCCATGGCGGCGGCGGCGGCGATCACGGCGACGATGATCAGCATCGCGCTGATCGGCGGCTCGCCCGGGTCGAGCCCGAAGAGGAAGACGAGGATGAGCGTGCCGACGCCGCCCCAGAGCCCGAGGCCGATGCCGCCCGAGCGCACGCCGAGCGCAATGAAGCCGATGACGACGAGCCCTTCGAGCGCGATCAGGATCCAATCGCTCGTGCTCATCTAGCCGCTCTCCTCTCGGACCTGCTGACACGTGCTCGAGTCCTGGATCGCAGCGGCCAGCTCGGGATCGAGCGCGAGCGACGTCGGTGAGCGTCTGCACGCCGCTGGCGAGCACGGCCGCCGATCGTTCGCGCCGCTCCCGTGAGCTGCTCGATCGACTCCTCGAGGGAGTCCGCCTCGTCGTCGAGCGAGTCCTGCGCCTCCTCGAGGTCGTCGAGGGCAGAGTCGGCCCAGTCGGACACTGTCGTCCGCCGCCTCCTCGCCGTTCTCGGTGTCGGGGATGCCCGCGTTGTCGATGCCCTCGACCAGTCGTCTCGGCCGCCTGCACGCTGCGTTCCAGGCCCTTGCGAATGAATCCCGTTCGGCCCTGCGGTGTCTCCGACTGCGGTTCCTCGCCGACTGTGCTGGAGGCGCTGGGAGTTCGGATGTCCTCGACGATCGACTCCAGCTCGCCTCGCCAGGCCCCGACGGAGCCGCACACGTTCTGCGCCCACTCGCCGGCGGTGACGGTCTCACCGCGCTCGTCACGGTTTCCGATCAGAGCGGTGACGCCGAGCACCACGCAGGACACCGACCGCGATGCCGACGATCCAGGTGAGCGGTCCGCGCTTCACGTCCTACTTCTTCCCCGGATCGGACAGCTCGTCGACGACGCCGACGAGCAGCTTCCAGAAGCGCTCCACCGTAGGGATGCTAACCCGCTCGTCGGGCGAGTGCGGACCTTCGATCTGCGGACCGATCGCCAGCATGTCGAGGCTGCCGCTGACCTTGCTGCCGATGACGGCCGTCTCGAGACCCGCATGGATCGCCGTGACCACCGGGGGCTCACCGAAGAGCCGCTCGTAAACCGTGCGCGCGACTGCCAGCACCTGCGAGTCGAGGTTGGGCCGCCAGCCGTTGTAGTTGTGTTTCACCTCGAGCGTGCCGCCGGCGAGGCGTGCGGCGGCGTCGAGCGCAGCGATCACCTCGGGCAGCGCCGCATCGTTGGAGGAACGCGTGAGGCTGTGCAGCGTCAGGCGTTCGCCCTCGGTGGCGGCCTCGCCGAGTGACGTGCTCGTCTCGACGAGCTTGTCGAAATCGGGGCTCATCGCGAGCGGTCCCGTTGGTACGAGCGCGACGACATCGAGGAGCGTGGCCGTTGCCTCCTCCGTCCAGGCGTCGGCGGCGTCGCCGGCGGTCTCGATCGTCACGGTCGCTCCCGGATCTGTCTTCGCGAAGGCGTCTCGCACGACCGCGGTCGCCGACTCCACCGCGGCCCGGAACGCGCTCTCCTGGTCGCGCGGGACCGAGCAGACAGCTACCGCGTCGCGGGGGATGGCGTTACGGCTCTTGCCGCCGTCCAGTGAGACGAGCCGGAACGGCGCGCTCGCGTACGCCTCACGCAACACGCGGCCGAGCACCTTGATCGCGTTCGCGTGTCCGAGGGCGATCTGGACGCCCGAGTGGCCGCCGAGCCCCTCACCGGCCGCGACCGACAGCGTGACTGCGTCCGGCGAGCACGCCGCGCGGGGTGCGTCGACCCTGATCCAGGTGTCGGTGCTCCCGGCGCACCCGACGGTGAGAGTGCCGTCCTCCTCGCTGTCGAGGTTGATCAGGGTCGCGCCCGTGAGCCGCGATCCGTCGAGCGCGTTCGCACCCTCGAGCCCGACCTCCTCGGCCACCGTCATCAGCAGCTCGAGCGGCCCGTGCGGCAGCGACTCGTCCTCGACCAGCGCCATCATCGCCGCGATTGCGACCCCGTCGTCGGCGCCGAGCGTCGTCCCGTCCGCGGTCAGCCACTCGCCGTCGCGGACGAGCTCGATGCGGCCCTCCGCCGGGTCGTTGGGGCTCGAAGGATCGCGCTCGCAGACGATGTCCAGGTGCCCCTGGAGCATCAGGGTCGGCGCGTTCTCGCGTCCAGAGGTCGCCGGGACGCGGATCACGAGGTTCCGGCCGGCGTCCTGCTCGACCTCGAATCCCTGCCGGTCGGCCCACTCGCGAACGTGCTCGATCGCGGGCTCCTCGGCGCGACGGTCGCGCGATTCTCGTCAGCGTCTCGAAGTGCGCCCAGAACGGCTGTATGGGCAGCCCGGCGAGAACATCCTCTGGCGCTGCCACATTTCCGATGCTACCTAGTTCGAGTTCATTTCAAACTTGCGCGGGGCCCCGCAGGACGACGACGCTGAGCTCCGGGTCCGGCCGATAGCCGAGCTTTGCGTTCAGCGTTCGCATCGGCAGGTTTCGCTCCTCGCTTCCGGTGACCAGGCGCTTCAGCCCCAGCTCGGTCGCCGCGGCGATCTGGGCGCGCTTGAGGGCAGTTGCGACACCGCGGCGCCGCCACGCCCGCTTGACGGCAGTGAACCCGTGATGGCCCTCGTCACCGAAGAGGTCGGCGACCGCGTATCCCACCACCTCGTCGCCGTCGAAGGCGACGAATGCGAGGTCGGGTGACCGGGTGGGGCGGTCGATGTCGAGTGCACGCCACCCCGCAAGCGTCATCGGGCCGCTGGAGCCCGGGACGTCCTCATCGCACTCCACGTAGACCTCGTACATCGCCTCGACGACCTCCGGGCGCTCGCGGCGAGAGAAGAGGCGGATGCCGTCCGGCGGCACCGGAGCCGGTTGCGGCGCTTCGAGCCTGAGGCTGACCGCTTCCTCGCCGCCCACTTTCTGAAAGCCTCGGCGCTCGAGGAACGCACGCGAGCTCTCGTCGCTGTTCACCACCTGGAGTTGAAGCTCGTCCTTGCCGAGGGCCTGCGCTCGCTCGGAGACAAAGGCCAGGACCGCCGAACCGATGCCCATTCTGCGCCGGTCGGGCACAACGGCGACGTCGGCGGGCGCAAAGTCCGCTGTCGCGGCCTCGACGAAACCGCACGCGACGCGGCTCGTTGCCGAGCCGGGCAACAACGAAGGTCAGCCCTTCGGTGGACGATTCGAGGGCATGGCGCAAGTTCGCGACGTTCGGGCGGGCACGCGGGGTGACGATCTTCCGGACCGCGATCATGGCCTCGAGGTCCGCGTCGGTCTCGGCGGGCGCGATTACGAGCTGGGACAGCTCGGGCCGTTCCACTTCGGACGGCCTACTTCTTCTTCCCTTTCCCCTGTCCCTTATCGCCCTTCTCGTCCTTCTGTTTCTTCTCCGC
>CAWKBW010000010.1:137500-225238 GCA_963847955.1 uncultured Actinomycetes bacterium | reverse complement strand
TGAGCGTGCGGCTAGGCGCCCGTTACGCGCCGAACGTAGCGTTGCTCCTCGAGGAGACGCTGGCGGAGCCTGTGCAGCGTGGAAGGGCAGTTGCGACCGAGGGCCTCGAGGATGGCTTCGTGGTCGGCAAGCGTCAGAGGTGCCTCGATGGTGATCTGCCGCTCGATCGCGTCGGCGACCTTGTCGGCCGTCGACGCAAACCCCTCGGCTCGAAGGATCTCCGAGAGAATGCGTGCCACGGGGGCTCCGAGCCGGACGCCGGCGATGCGCATCGCTTCCACGCTACATGGATCTCGGCGGGGCTAGAGCGTCGTCTCCTCTCCGACCTCTGTGCGGGGCAGCCGCCACTTCATGCTCTCTGTCGCGGTGAACAGTGATCTCGGGGATCACGCGACGACTGACGCTATGCCGCGCGACGAAGCGCTTGCGTCTCCATCACCGGGCCCCGCATCCAGCCGGCAGGGTCGCCGCCAAGCTCACGCCCAATGCGGTCGCAATCCTCGCAGATCACTGCGAGGTCGGGCTCGCCGTGAAAGCCGATCGGCTCATGCCCGCACAACGCGTCGGCAACCAGCGTCGTGCGAGTCAGATGCACGACCGCCGAGTCATTCTCGAAACCAGCCTCGAGCCTCACGGGTGGCGAGTCTGGCATTGGCGCCGGACGACCTGGTGCCCCGTCGTCTCACCGCACGGCGTACCGACGGTGCGGGCGGTCCGGCGAAGGAGCGGCGCAACCTCTAAGTCACGCCCCGTGACCACACACCGGTTCCCGGAGTCTCGAAAGCTCGCTCGTGGCCGCGCGTGCAGCACCAGCAGCGGCCCTGTCGGTCGCGGTTCAGGTCCGTGAGGACGTGGCCCCGCTCGCAGAGTCCCCACCGTTCGACGAACTCGGCGATGAGCCGCCGCCGGAGGGCGGCACGGTAGCGCTCGAGCTCGTCGTTCCGGGCCATGGCGCAACGGTACCGCCCGGTCCTACGGTGCACGGACATGTGGGCTGCCGCCTTGAACGAGAGGCGCGCCCCCGCCTGCCGCTGAGGTTGAGCTACGCCGCGCGGTGGCCCCAGCACTGCAGGAGCGTGAAGGTGGTGCCCCAGCGGCCCGGTTCCTCGAGCTCGGCTTCGCCTTCCTTTCGAAGCTGCTCCAGCTCGTCGACCGTCACGAGGGATAGCAGCCGCTCTTCCAAGGCGGTGGCGAACTGGAGGGGCAGCCGCAGGTAGGGATGTCCCGGAGGAAGCGCCAAGACCTCGGCCCTGACGTTCCCTTCGATACCGAAGCCGCGGAGCAGGTCGAGCAGCTTGCGACCGGCCTGGATGTCTCCGCCGGACTGCACGAACGACTCCCCGATGAGCTCGATCAGCCTCTCCAGTGCACGGCGCAGGAGGGTTGAAATGCCACGAGCTCACATCCCACTCCTCCAGCACCACCGTGCCGCCCGGCCGAAGGAGTCGGACGTGGTTGGAGATCTGGTCTGGCCCACGACCCAGCGGTCGCGATCTGGAACCTCGCGTGGACGAGGTCGAACGACGACGACTCCAGCTTGCTCGCGAAGAGGTCGTCCTTCATGAGCACGACGTTGCCGAGGCCCTCCGTGTCCACGAACTGTCCGGCGGCGGCAAGCATCGCGTCGTCGATGTCGGTCCCCACCACCTCGCCGTCCGGCCCGACCCACTCGCTCAGCAATCGGAGCCACCCGATCGCACCGCACCCGACGTCGAGGACGCGGGCGCCACGACCTTCGCCGATCTCGTCGAGAAGCCGGCGCCCGCTCGGTTCCCACACCCGCGACTGGAGTTGCAGCCGCTCCAGCTCGGAGGGCTGATCCGCCAGCAGGTACGCCTGAGAAGACATCTGCACGCTCCCCCTAGGAAAACGGCACCGAGGTTAACTCATCCTCGCTCACCCAAACGAGCTGCGGTGGACCGTGTGTCAAGACAGAGCCTGACTAGAGCACCTACGCCAGCTAGCGACGGGCGCGCCGACACAGAAGAAACCCGCCGGTTCCTGCGGGTTCGTCGAAGCGGATGAAGGGACTCGAACCCTCGACCTTCTGCATGGCAAATCAGCGCGAACGTTCGCGCCCGTTCGCTCCTGTTCGCTGAAACGGCCGATTTGCAGAGCATTCTGAGAATCGACCGAACACGAGCCAACCCGAGCGAACAACGAGTGTGACCATTGTGACCACGAATTACGCGTCGAACGCCTTGATCAGTTTGCCGCCGAGCTGCTCGGCCGGTCAGGTGTCAAGCGGATGAGCGCCGGCGAGATGTTTCGACCAGCGAGGCTCTGCTCAGGAAATCGTCGTGGCCAGCGTCTGAGGAGCGCGTCGAAGCGGAGTTCGGACGCAGGTGGCTAGCCGAACCGGATCGATCGGACGATCTGCACCACCTCCTTGTTGAGCCACCCGGCTTCCGGGGTTGTCGCGGCTTGGATGAAGAGAAGCCGTTCCGTCCACTTTGACGATCCATACCCGGATCGTGTCGCCCGCTGTCCGTGGTCGACCACAACTCACCGCCGCGCACTTCTTGCCAGGTGTAGAAGAACCCAGGGTCGCAGCCGACGCCCTTGCGAACGATGAGCACAACGTGCTTCGCGGGGTGCCCGCCCAAGGTGACGTTCGAAGGCCCCTTGACGAGCTTGGTGCCGGGCGCCCTCGACACTGCGGCTGCGAGCTTGGCAGCCGATCGGCCAATCGACCGGCTTCAGCAGACGGGCGCACGGATCGGCGTAGTCGCCGTCGGGGAAGCTCGTCCAATAGATGATCGCCTCTGCACCTTGCGGCCCCACGATGGACTTGTTGAGCGAGATCGGCCCGCCAGGGGACTTGTTGGTCGGGATGCTGCTGAACTCGGCCCAGTTCCCCATTTCGATACCGTCGACCCATTCGGCACCCTGAACGAGAACCGATACGCCGTGCCTCCGTCACCGAGCATGCCTGTCGCACCGTCGCTGAGGGAGACGACGACGGCGAGAGCAGAGCGATGCCGACGACCGCGACCATCGCGGCGGTGGCCGTGACAGCCAGCCTGGCGACGTTGGTCATCTTGGCGAAGCTTCGCATCGTGCTCCTCCTCGGCGGTGAAAGTGAAGAACTCGAGACCCAGACATTGGGCTGCGGGCGTTTCACGGGCGGCGCGCGAGCGCGCGCCGCCCGTCTCGAGCAGCCGGTTTATCGACTAGTGAGGAAGCCCTCCTGCTGCACGAGCCACGGGTGGCCCTGATGGCCACTCCGTCCGCCTCCGGTGATCTTGGCGTACGCGCCCGTCCCGCCCACGACCTTCCACGTGCCGATGCCGACACCCGGGGTGAAATCGAAGCCTGGGACCTTTTCGTTCGAGACCTCGACGAACTCGGTCCGCTCGCGAATCGACATGGTCCCTCGCTTGCCCTTGAGCGTGTAGGTGTTCCGATAGATATAGACGGACTGCCCCTCGCGCATCACGGTGGGGGGCCCGTTGTAGACGAGGCTCACCGTGCCCGAGTCGCGCTTGAGCGTCCCGGGCTGCAGTGGCCTGAGCACGAACGTGCCGTTCCCCGGGTTCTTCATCGAGATCGCAACCCGCTGTTTCGCTGCGTCAGGGCCGGCCGCCGCGACGGACGTCAGCGTGACCGCCGCCGCGAGCGCAACGAGCATGGCGTGTCGAGCTTTCATTTCGTACCTCCTCGAGACTCGATCTGCTCGCATGTCGAATCCGATGATCGACCCGGCCCGTTTCAGGTCCGTTTCAGACGAGCAACAGCTGTTAGCGTCCCGGGCCGGGAGGCAGCCAGATGGAGTTCCGGATCCTGGGACCGCTCGAGGTGTGGGACGAAGGCGGCGAGGTTTCCCTGGGCGGGCCCAAGCCGCGTGCGCTTCTCGCCGTGCTCCTCCTCCACCCCAACGAGGTCGTTCCCGCTGACCGGCTGATCGACGAGCTCTGGGGCGAGGACTCGCCCGAGGACGCCGCCGCCGCGCTGCGGGTCAACGTCTCGCGACTTCGCAAGGCGCTTCCGCAGGACGTGCTGACGACCAGATCGCCCGGCTACGTCGATCCGGGTCGAGCCCGACGAGCTCGATCTCCACCGCTTCGAGCGCCTGGTGGACGAGGGGAGGAGCCTGCTCGCTCGCGGCCTGGCGGCCGACGCGTCGGAGCGGCTACGCGACGCGCTGTCGCTGTGGAGGGGCCCGGCGCTCGCGGACTTCGCCTACGAGAGCTTCGCCCAGGCGGCCATCGCCCGGCTCGAGGAGATCAGGCTGGCAGCAGTCGAGCTCCGGATCGACGCCGACCTCGCACTCGGGCGCCACGACGAGCTGGTCGGAGAGCTCGAGGCGCTCGTCGCCGAGCACCCGCTCCGCGAGCGCCTGCGGAGGTATCTGATGACGGCGCTGTACCGGTCGGGTCGGCAGGCGGAGGCCCTGGACGCCTACCAGGATGCGCGCCGGGCCCTCGTCGACGAGCTCGGGATCGATCCGAGCCCGGCGCTCCAGGAGCTGGAGCGGGCGATCCTTCGGCAGGACCCGTCGCTGGATGTCGAAGCGCCGGCACCCGCCGGTGTCCGGGAGGTCGCGGAGCGGTCGATTCTCGTCGCCATCACGGACGAGACGCGCGTCGACGCGCTGCTCGCGGTGGCCGAGCCGCTCGTGCGACACCCGCCTCGCGTCCTGATCCTGGCCAGGCTCGTGTCGGACGCAGCCGAGCTTCGGTCCGCGTCGGCCTGGCTCGAAGAGCGCCGGTCTGCGCTCGAAGCGCGCGGTGTCGTGGCCCGTGCGGCCTCGTTCACGTCGACGGCGCCGGGTGAGGAGCTGGCTCGGCTCGCCACCGAGCTCGACGTCGATCTCCTGCTCGCCGACGCCCCCGACGAGCTCCTGGCCGAGGGAGCTCCCGACGAGCAGCTCACTGCCGTCCTCGCGGAGACGCCCTGCGACGTGGCGCTGCTCGTTCCTCGGGACGCGACGCCCGAGGGCCCCGTGCTCGTCCCGTTCGGAGGGGCCGAGCACGACTGGGCGGCGGTCGAGCTCGGCGCGTGGTTCGCGCGCGCCGACCGATGCGCCGCTCCGGCTCGCAGGTGCCGCCGCAGTGCCGGAGCACGGCAAGCGCGACGCGAGCCGCCTGCTCTCGCACGGCGCGCTCGCCGTCCAGCGCGTCCTGGGCATCTCGGCCGAGCCGCTGCTGACTCCGCCGGGCGAGGAGGGCATGCTGGAGGCGAGCCGCGACGCCGGTCTGCTCGTCGTCGGGCTGTCGACGAGGTGGCACCGCGAGGGCCTCGGCCCGGCCCGCCTCAGACTCGCCAGAGAGGCCACCCCGCCCACGCTGCTCGTGCGGCGGGGTCTACGCCCCGGCGGCCTCGCTCCGCCGGCCACGCTCACGCGCTTCACCTGGTCGATTCGCCCCTGAGTCGAGCTCAGGTCGCGCAGGCCGGCTCGTACGGCCGCCCGGGAGAAACTCCTCCCACTCCTCGCGCGTCAGCGTGCGGTTGGCGAGGTCGCAGGCGCGGCGCTTCCAGGACTCGGGGTCGACGTCCCAGACAGCCCCCTGGCCGTTGCCGTGAACCTCCAACATCTGGCGTCCGTCGGCCGAGAGATCGATCATCGTCCTGCGGTCCCCGGCGGTGAGCGGCGGGCCGATCTGGGTTCCGCTCGCAACGTCCCAGAGAGACGCGACGGGCTCGAAGCCGGAGATTGCGAGAGTCCGGCCGTCCGGGCTGAACTCGAGGGTGAACGCGCCGTTGCCGCCCTGGTCGAGCTCGTGGACGAGCTTCCGGGTGCGGACGTCCCAGAGGCGTACGACTCTGCCGAAGCCACCGACCGCCAGGAAGTGCCCGTCGGGGCTGAGCGCGACGGAAGAGTCGTCGTCCGGCGTGCCGTCGAACGTGGCGATCGACGTGCGCTGTGGCCGCATCCCAGACCTCCGCGCGCTCCCTCGGCTCGTGGACGGACGCGATCATCGCACCGTCAGCGCTGAAGGCAACGTCGCTCGCGCTCCCACCGAATCCGGGGTCATCGAGACTGTCTCCGGTTGCCGCGTCCCAGAATCTGCAGGCCGAGGTCGCTGCTCGCCGTAGCGAGTGTCGCTCCGTCCGGGCTGAAGCCGACGGCGAGCACCATAGACGGGTGCCCCGCGTAGAGCGGCTCGTGGAGCCGCGATCGCGAGCCGACATCCCAGAGCGTGAGCATGGTCTTCGGTCACGGCCGCAAGCGTTCGCCCATCCGGTGAGAAGGCGAGCGACTTGACCTCGCCGCCCGTATCGAGAAGGGGCGCCCCGACCGGCGTGAGCTCGCGCGCGTCCCAGAGCGCGATGCCCTGCTCCTTGAGGCCGACCGCGATCAACCGGCCGTCGGGGCTGAGCCTCCCCGGGTGGCCGTCAAAGCCGGTCTTGGAGAACGTCCGGTCGTGCGTGAACGTGAACGGCCGCCCGAGCCTGCGATCGCCTGTGAGATCCCAGGCGATCGCGGTGCCGTCGTGACTCACCGTGTAGAGCGTCTCCCCGTCGGGACTGAAGACGGGCTGCTGAACGAAGTTCGAGTGGCCGCGCAGCGTCTCGAGGGGTGTCGCCGACTCGACGTCCCAGCGAGTCACCGTCTTGTCGCGGTTCGTCGCCACGACCATCTTCCCGTCCGGGCTGAAGAGCACCCAGCTCGGGCTCCCTGCGGAATCGCTGGCTGCCGTTCGCACGGTTCCGGCACGGAGGTCGACGAGCTGCACCCCGTGCTTGATGCCGACCGCCACGGTGCGACCGTCCGGGCTGACGGCGAGCGCGGGCGCGAGGCCGGTCTCGATCCTCCACGTCCGCGTCTTCCTGCGGCTCCGGAGATCCCACCAGCGCCAGCTCACCGTCCTCGGACGCGGTGATGAGGAAGCGATCGTCCGGCGTGAGCGGCAAATTGGGGTGACGCATACCAGACTGCCGACGTACGCGCCGACGAAGGCTTCGGGCTCGATCGAGCGACCGATCGGCTCCAGCGTGGCGGCGTCTCGGATCGTGATCTGCGCGTCGGCTTCGCCGAGGTCTTGTCCGAGGAGCCGGGCGCGACGAGGACGACGAGCCGCGACCCGTCTTTCGTGAAAGCCATGCGCATGGCGGCTCCGTCGACGGCCGCCTCGGCCAGCTGCTTACGCGTTCGCGCGTCGATGAGGCGAACGACGTGGTCGCCGCCGACCGCGAGCGTTCGCCCGTCGGGGCTGTACGCAAGGCTCCCCGACCGGAGTCCTTCACCGGCAGCGGGTCCCCGATCTGCGCGTAGGTTCGGGCATCGAAGAAGAGGATCCCGCCGCCGCCAGCCGACCACCGCCAGCGTCTTCCCGTCGGGACTGACGGCGATTCCCCTGAGCACGTCGCCGTCGACCGTGCATGATCCCGATCGCAGCGGGGCGGCGCCGGAGTGTGGCGAGCAGGTAGCCGCGGGTCTGCGGCGAGTCGTCGATCGCGACCGCCTGGCGGGCGAGCAGGAGCGAGAGGTCGAGGTCCTCCTCGACGAGCGCCTGGGCGCCGAGGCGCTGGGCGAACTGGGCCGTCTCCGCGTCGCGCGCCTCGCCGCGCTGGATGACGGCGAAGATCCCGCCCGCGACGGCCGCGGCCAGCAAGACCGCGACCCCGGCGAGCAGGCCGCGCAGGCGGCGGTTGGTGCGCCTGACGCGTTTGGTCTCCTTCTCGGACGCCTCGCGGCTCTCGGTGACGAACTCGCGCTCGAGCTCGTTGACGTCGAGCGCGTGATCGGCGGTCCAGTCGAGGGCGGCAGCGAGGCGGGCGCCGCGGTAGAGCTCGCCCTGATCGCGCCCTGCCGCGTCCCATTCGGTCGCCGCCTGGGTGATGTGACGGCGAAGCCGGCGCCCTTCGGTGTCCTCTTCGATCCACTCGCGCAGGCGCGGCCATTCGCGCAGCAGCGCCTCGTGGGCGACCTCGACGTTTCCTTCCGACACGGTGACGAGGCGGCTGTCGGCCAGCGTCGCGAGCACGTCGGCCACGTCCTCGTTGCGCTCCAGGTCGAGCTCCGCGAGTGGAGCGCGGCGGCGCACCGGCGCGTCGCCCTCGCCCTCGCCGACCAGGCGCAGCATGACGGCGCGCACGAGCTGCCTGCGCTCGTCGGGGACGCGAGCGTAGGTGCCCTCGGCCAGCCGCGCGACGGCGCCGTGAACGCCGCCGGACTCGCGGTAGGCGGCCAGGGTGAGCGCGTTGTCCTGCCGCTTCTGCCAGAGCTCGAGCAGGGCGGTGGACAGCAACGGCAGCGCGCCCGGCTCGCCCTCCACGTCGTCGACCAGCGCGTCGGCCAGCTCCGGCTCCACCCGCAGCCCCACCCGGCCGGCGGGCAGCTCGACGGCGCGCCGCAGCTCCGAGGCCTGCATCGGCCCGACCAGCACCTGGTTTCCGCCCAGCAGCTCGGCAAGTCCCGGGTAGGCGGCGAAGCGCCCGTAGAAGTCGGCGCGCAGCGCGACCACGACGACTGCGCGACCGTCCGGATCGGCGGCCGCGCGGGCAAGCGTGTCGGCGAAGGCGGCGCGCTCGGCGTCGGAGCGGCAGGCGGTGAACAGCTCCTCGAGCTGGTCGACGGCGAGGAGGAGGCGTGCGTTGCCGGGCAGCGTGTCGAGTGCCTCGGCGAGAGGATCCTTCGCTCCCGACACGAGCACGCGGCGAAGCTCTTCCAGCGGCCGCTCGCCGGGACGCAGCAGCAGACGCCGCCAGCCTCTCGCTGCCCGGCAGCACTCCTCCGGCGAGGGCCGGGAGAAGACCGGCGCGGAGGACCGACGACTTGCCGCTGCCCGACGGGCCGACGATGCCGAGGAAGCCGGCGCCGACGAGGCGGGCGACGAGCTCGGCGACGAGCCGCTCGCGGCCGAAGAAGTAGTCGGCATCGACCGGCTCGAAGCTCGCGAGACCCTTGAACGGGCAGATCCCCTCGGCGGCCACGCGGGCCGGGGTGGCCGGGCCCGAGAGAGCCCGCGCCTGCTCGCGCGCGAGCTGGAGGTCGATCACCTTGCCGGTCAGCTCGGCCTCGACCTCGCTCAGGTCGCTCCTGCCGGCGGCGGCACGGGAGGCGACGTCGACGAGCACGCGGCTCGCCTCGTCGACCGCGACCGCGAGCGCCGCCCGGGCGAACTCTCGGCAGCTCGGGTAGCGCTGCTCCGGCTCCTTCGCCAGCGCCCTGGCGATCACGGCGTCGAGCGCCGCCGGCAACTCCGGCCGCCGTGCGCTCGGCGCCGGCGGCTCCGTTTCGAGGTGCGCGAACACGACCGCGAGGTCCGAGTCGCGCCGAAACGGCGGCTGCCCGACGAGGCACTCGTAGAGCACGCAGCCGAGCGAGTAGACGTCCGCCCGCCCGTCGATCTCCTCACCGGCGATCTGCTCGGGTGCGACGTAGTCGATGGTGCCCATCAGGTGGCCGTCGTCGCCGATTCCGGTCTCCTCGGAGACCCGCTTCGTGAGGCCGAAGTCCGCCAGGTAGACGTGGTCGGAGCCGTCGGGGCGGGCGCCCGTGTCGAGCAGCACGTTGGAGGGCTTCACGTCGCGATGCACGAGGCCGCGCGCGTGGGCCGCATCGAGGGCGCTCGCCACCTGCGCGAGGATGCCGATCGCGTCCGCCGGGTCCAGACGGCCGCGTTGGAGGCGCTCCTTCAGGTCACGCCCCTCGACGTAGCGCATGGCGATGAAGAGGATGTCCTCGGTCGTCCCGGCCTCGTAGATCGGGACGATGTTCGGATGGTCGATCGACGCGGCCAGCTCCGACTCGCGCAGGAAGCGGTCACGGAACGACTCGTCCTCGGCGAGGCCGGCAGCCAGCAGCTTGAGCGCAACCCTCCGCTTGAGCCGCAGATCCTCGGCCAGGTAGACGACGCTCATGCCGCCCAAGCCGAGCAGCGACTCGATCCGATAGCCGGCGAGCTCGGTGCCGACCCGCGGGTCGTCGCTCACTTGCACGTGCGCATCCTCGCTTTCGGGGCTCTGCAGGAACGATAGGACGACTCGGGAGTCTTTGTAAGGGGCCGGCGTTACAGAGCTGTTTCAGCCGCGTAACGCGTACTCGACCGCCTGCTCGAACGTCAGCGCGCGTCCCTCGTCTCGCGCGGAGCCCGGAACGTCAGGGAACGGTAGATCAGCGCGGATTTCTCTTCGTCCCCGGGTTTCGCGCAATCTCTCGGCGGCGCCGCGGAGACGGCCCGCTCGTTCGCTCTCGCCGGCGGCGAGGGCCAGGCGGGCGAGACCATCGAGGCAGTCGCCCACGCCACCGCCGTCGCTCAGCTCGGCGAACGACTGAATTGCGTCGCGGAAGCGATCGTCGGCAAGTGCGTCGTTGCCCGAGCGGCGTGCAGTCTCGCCGAGGAGCTCCAGGCACGTCGCGTGGTTGAACGCGCCCTCCTCCAGATCCGCGAGCGCGGCCACGCCGTTCGTCTCCGCCGAGCGAAGATCACCCTCGCGGAGCGCCAGCTCCGCGAAGCACAGAGCGACGCGTGCGCCGCCGCCGGCCGCGGCACTCTGCTCGGCGTAGCTTCGAGCGCCCGCAAAGTCACCCTGGTCGAGCGCGATCTCGCAAAGATCTGCCAGCGTGGCCGCTTTCCAGTTGGGGCGCTGGAGCTCGTCGCTCCCGACCGCCGCCAGCTCCTCCTTGAGCTCGATCGCGCGGCTGAGGTCACCGGTGAAGCGGGCAAGCTCGCCGCCGCCCATGAGAGTCTCGGCGAGGCCGCGGGCCGAAAGCCGATCGCGAGCGGCGAGCGCGGCATCGGTCCATTCGCGCCCTTCGGCCAGATGCCCGTGCGAGGTGAGAAACGGATAGAGCGCGCCGAGGATCTGGCCGACATCGTCCGGCTCCCGCGCGGCGAGCGCATGCGTGACCGCCGCGCGAACGTTCGCGTAGTCGGGGGCGAGGCGTGCAGACCTGGCGCGCTCGCTGACGTTGTGCAGATCCTCGGCGCTCGCCTCTGCGAGAGCGACCATGTAGGCGCGGTGCTGCCGCCGTAGCGTTTCCGTCTCTCCCGGGTCCAGCAACTCGCCGGCAAACGCATGGACCGTCTCGAGCATCCAGTAGCGGTCGCTCGAGTAACGAAGGAGGCTCTTCTCGACGAGCGATTGCAGCGTGTCGAGGTCGGCGCCGGTCACCTCTTCCGCGGCTTCGAGGGTGCAGCCGCCCGCGAACACGGAGAGGCGGGCGAAGAGCTGTCCCTCCTCGGGTCGAGAGCAGGTCGTACGACCATTCGATCGTCGCTCGCAGGGTCTGTTGTCGGGGATCGGCGTCGCGGCCGCCCTTGAGGAGGTCCAGGCGCTGCGATAGCCGGTCGAGGATCTGCGCCGGCGAGAGGGCCTTGGAACGGGCTGCGGCCAGCTCGACCGCGAGCGGCAGGTTGTCGAGACGCGCGCAGAGCTCGGCGATCTCGTCGGAAGCCTCTACCTGAGCCCGCTCGCAGAAGAGGGCGACAGCCTCGGGCTCGGCGAGAGGCGGGACGGCGAACTCAACCTCGCCCTGCACGCGCAGGAGCTCGCGGCTCGTGCAGAGCAAGGTCAGGTTGGGGCAGCTGGCGAGGAGCGACGAGAGCTCCGGCGCCGCCTCGATCACCTGCTCGAGGTTGTCGAGGAGCAGGAGCAGCTCACGCTCGCCGATGTGCTCGACGAGGCCATTTCTCGCGCCAAGCGTCTGGGCGATCGTCTCCGAGACGAGCGAGGAATCGCGGAGGGCGTCGAGCCCGACCCAGAAGACCCCTGCCTTGTAGTCGGTGACCATCGAGGCGGCGGTCTCGATGGCGAGACGGGTCTTACCGGAGCCCCCGGGGCCGGTCAGCGTGACAAGCCGCGCACCGCCTGCCACGCGCGCGAGCACCTCCTCGAGCTCACGATCCCGTCCGACGAAGGAGCTCGCCGGGCGAGGGAGGTTGGTGTTCGAGATCGTCTTGAGCGGCGGAAAGGAATCGTCACCGAGCTGGAACAGGGAGACCGCCCCTACGTCCTTCAGCCGGTGCTCGCCGAGATCGACGAGGCGACTCGGCTCGACCAGCGCCGCGGTTGCAGCCGAGACGAGAACCTGGCCTCCGTGACCTGAGGCCGCAACCCGAGCAGCGAGGTGGAGATCGTCGCCTACGTAGCCCTCGTCCGTCACGAGCGGCGTCCCCGTGTGCAGCCCGGCGCGGACGTGGATCGGCCCTCGGCGAGCTGCTTTGTAATCTCCGCTGCGGCGGCGAGCGCGCCCGGCGCCGTCGGGAAGACGACGAGGAACGCATCGCCCTGCGTGTCGACTTCGACCCCGTCGTTCGCGCTGGACGCCTCCCGCACGACGCGCCGGTGCTCGAGGAGCGCTTCCGCGTAGCTCTCCGCGCCGAGCTCGTGCAGGAGCTTCGTCGAGCCCTCGACGTCGGTGACGACGAACGTGACGGTGCCGGTCGGGAGTTCGGAGCGCATAGCCACAACTTTGCACTTGACAGGCGCCTCCGCATTGCGTCAGACTGTCTTAGTCAAATGACTTAGTCGACTGTAAAGGAGGTCGCTATGCATGCGGACAAGGCCCCATCGCTCTACGCCTCGCCACAGGCGGCGCAGGAAGGGCCGAAGGAGGAGTTCCTCTATCTCGCCTGCCTGCACGAGGGCACCGGCGTCGAGTCGCCGGACTTTCTGGCGGTCGTCGACGCCGCAGACGGGCGGATCGTGCACGAGACGCCGATGCCGAACGTGGGCGACGAGCTCCACCACTTCGGCTGGAACCGCTGCAGCTCGGCCTGCCACGGGCCGGATCGCTCGCACCTGATCGTGCCGGGCTTCCGCTCGTCGCGGATCCACATCGTCAACGTCGCGGACGACCCGCGCCGGCCGCGGATCGAGAAGGTGATAGAGCCCGAGGAACTGCTCGCGAAGACCGGCTACACGCGCCCGCACACCGTGCACTGCATGCCGGGCGACAACATCGTGATCAGCATGCTCGGCGACGCAGACGGGAACGGCGCCGGCGGCTTCGCCGTCCTCGACGCGAAGACGTTCGAGGTCAAGGGCCGCTGGGAGAACGGCGGCAAGACGCCTCCGCTCAACTACGACTTCTGGTACCAGCCGCGCAAGAACGTCCTGATCTCATCCGAGTTCGGTGAGCCGAACAGCTACGAGGGCGGCTTCGATCTCGAGGACGTGACCGCGGGCCACTACGGCAGTCGGCTCCACTTCTGGAACCTCGCCGAGCGCAGCCTCGAACAGACGGTCGACCTCGGCGAGACGGGCCTGGTCCCGCTCGAGGTGCGCTGGCTTCACGACCCCGAGGCGGAAGAGGGCTTCGTCGGCGCCGCACTCTCGAGCACGATGTGGCGCTTCCGCCGCGACAACGGAGGTTGGGGCGCAGACCAGGTGATCGCGGTCGACAGCATCGAGCTCGAGGGCTGGCCCTTCCCCCTGCCGGGCCTGATCACCGACCTCGTGCTCTCGATGGACGACCGCTTCCTCTACTTCTCGAACTGGCTGCACGGCGATCTGCGTCAGTACGACGTCTCCGACCCGGCGAACCCGAAGCTGACCGGGCAGCTCTGGCTCGGCGGCCTACTCGGCAAGCCGAACGACGCCGGGCGCGAACTGAACGGCGGGCCGCAGATGCTCCAGCTCTCGTTCGACGGGCGGCGGCTCTACGTCAGCAACTCCCTCTACTCGACCTGGGACAACCAGTTCTATCCCGGGCTCGAGTCGTGGCTGCTGCGCGTGAACTGCGATCCCAACGGCGGGATGGAGGTCGACCGCGACTTCTTCGTCGACCTGCACGACCGGCCTGGTGGACCCGCGCGCGCGCACGAGGTCCGGCTCCAGGGCGGCGACTGCACGACGGAGATCTTCCCGTGATCGTCGCTCACCACGCGGGCGAAGACCTGATACTCATGCTCGCGGGAAGCGGGGCGGGCGCAGGGCCGCTGCTGCTCGTGGTCTGGCGGACGCGGCTCGGCCGCATGGTCGACCGGATGAGGAGGCGGTGATGGTCGTGGAGGAGCGAACGGCGGCTGAAGCGGCCATCGTGGATGCGGTGCTCGATTACTTCGACGGCTGGTTCGACGGCGATGCCGGCCGCATGGAGCGCGCACTGCATCCGGGCCTCGCCAAGCGTTCGCTCGAGCATGACGGCCGGACGCTGGACGAGACGACCGCCGAGTGGATGGTCGACGCCACGGCAAGAGGTGTCGGACGTGACCGCGACCCCGGTGATCGCCGGATCGAGGTCGAGGTCGTGGACATCCACGGCACGATCGCGAATGCGACCGTCCATTCCGCGGTCTACAGGGAGTACGTTCAGCTCGTGCGAACGCCGGACGGCTGGAAGATCGTAAACGCGCTCTGGGCATGGGCGTAGCGAAGGTCTCGGCAGCGCGCTCGGCCGCGGAGGAGGCTCTCCTCGACGCGGCCGAGCGCGTGCTCGTCGACGCCGGCTACCCAGCCGTCACGACGCGGCGCCTGGCCGAAGAGGCGGGCGTCAACCACGGCCTCGTCCACTACTACTTCGGCTCTGTCGAGAACCTGCTCGTGCGGACGCTCGAACGATTCACCGAGCGCCTGATCGCGCGGCAGCGCGACATGTACGCCGCCGACATGTCCTTCCTCGAGAAGTGGCGGACGGCGATGCGCTACCTCATGAGCGAGGACGTCGCCTACGAGAAGGTCTGGCTCGAGCTCCAGGCACTCGCGTGGAACCAGCCGGATCTGCGCGAGCGCCTCGCGCGCGTGAACGGAGAGTGGCGCGCGGTGCTCACCGAGGCCTTCGAGGAGCCGCATCGCGAGCTCGGCATCGAGATGCCGCTCGACGCGCTCGTCTCGCTCGTGATGACGTTCAACATCGGGATCATCGTCGAACGGCTCGGGGACATCGAGACCGGGCACACCGAACTGCTCGCGTGGATCGACGCCTTCCTGAAGGAGCAACAATGACCATTGAGCTGCAGGCGCCGGCGTCCGAGCAGACGCGCGCGCGCTACCCCGACGCATCGGGCTACGTCGAGCGCGACGGCGTGAACCTCTACTACGAGGTCTACGGAGAGGGCGAACCCACCGTCTTCTTGCTGCCGACGTGGTCGATCATCCACTCGCGGCACTGGAAGATGCAGATCCCGTACCTCGCGCGCCACTGTCGGGTGATCACGTTCGACGGGCGTGGCAACGGGCGCTCGGACCGCCCGCCCAAGGGCGCCTATGACGAGAGCGAGTTCGCCGCAGACGCTCTGGCTGTGCTGGATGCGACCGACACCGAGCGCGCGGTGCTCGTCTCTTCTCGCTCGGGGCACAGCGCGGGCTGATCCTGGCGGCCGAGCACCCTGAGCGAATTGGCGGAGCCGTCTTCATCTGCCCCTCGGTGCCACTCGGCGAGCCGGTCGCAGATCGCCAGCTCTACGCGTGGAACGAAGAGTTGGACACCGATGAGGGCTGGGCGAAGTACAACCGCTACTACTGGCTCCGCGACTACCCCGGCTTCCTCGAGTTCTTCTTCTCGCAGATGTTCACGGAACCACACTCGACGAAGCCGATCGAGGACTGCATCGGCTGGGGGCTGGACACGACGGCGGAGACGCTCGTCTTGACACAGCTCAGAGAGTGGATGGATGAGGACACGGCGCGCGACCTGTGCCGCCGCCTCCAGTGCCCGGTGCTGGTGATCCAGGGCTCGGAGGATGCGATCACAGGCCCCGGGCGCGGGATCGCCCTCGCCGAGGAAACCGGCGGCGAGCTCGTCCTGCTGGAGGGCTCGGGGCACGCCCCGCACGTCCGCGATCCGGTCAAGGTCAACCTCCTCCTGCGCCAGTTCATCATCGCTCGGCAGCAGGAGATGTACAACGCGTTCCTGGAGAAAAGGCAATGACCGTCCAATTGCACGGGCCGACGGCCGAGCAGACGCGTGCGCAGTACCCCGACTCGTCGGGCTGCGTCGAGCGCGACGGCTTGAAGCTCTACTACGAGGTCTACGGCTCGGGCGAGCCCACGGTGTTCCTCCTGCCGACGTGGTCGATCATCCACTCGCGGCACTGGAAGATGCAGATCCCGTACCTCGCACGTCACTGCCGGGTCGTCACGTTCGACGGCCGCGGGAACGGCCGCTCCGACAGGCCCGCGGGCGCGGAGGCGTACGCGATCCGCGAGTTCGCGCTCGACGCGCTCGCCGTGCTCGATGCGACCGCGACCGAGCGCACGGTCGTGGTCGGCGTCTCGTGCGCCGCGCTCTGGGGCGTCTTGCTCGCTGCCGAGCACCCGGAGCGCGTTGCCGGCGCCGCGTTCATCAGCCCGGCGGTCGGGCTGGCGCCGCCGCTGCCCGAGCGCGCGGTGTACTCCTTCGACGAGCCGCTCGGCACCGACGAAGGTGGGCGAAGTACAACATCCACCACTGGCTGCGTGACTACGGCGACTTCCTCGAGTTCTTTATGGGGAAGTGCTTCACGGAGCCGCACTCGACGAAGCAGATCGAGGACAGCATCGCGTGGGCCCTCGAGACGACGCCCGAGACGCTCGCGGACCACGACGCGGGGATCGCCCTGCCGACCGGTGTCGAGTTCACCGATCTCTGCGCACGCATCCGATGCCCGGTGCTCGTCATGCATGGCGACGAGGACGCGATCCGGCCGCACGCGCAGGGCGTGGCGCTCGCCGAAGCGACGCGCGGCGAGTTCGTCACGCTCGAGGGCGCCGGTCACCTTCCGCAAGCGCGCGACCCGGTGAAGGTCAACCTGCTGCTACGCGACTTCGTGGCGCCGCCGCCGCCCGGGCGCCACTGGGTGCGTGGCAAATCGCGCCGAAAGCGCGCGCTCTACGTCTCGTCGCCGATCGGCCTCGGCCATGCACAGCGCGACGCAGCAATCGCCGACGAGCTCCGAAAACTCCATCCCGACCTCGAGATCGACTGGCTGGCCCAGCATCCGGTGACGAAAGTGCTCGAGGCACGCGGCGAGCGCATCCATCCTGGGAGCGCGCTCCTCGCGAACGAGTCGACTCACATCGAGAGCGAGTGCGCAGAGCACGACCTGCACTGCTTCCAGGCCATCCGGCGCATGGACGAGATCCTGCTAGCGAACTTCATGGTCTTTCACGACCTCGTCCGCGACGAGCAGTACGACCTCTGGATCGGCGACGAGGCGTGGGAGCTCGACTACTACCTGCACGAGAACCCCGAGCAGAAGCAGGCCGCCTACGTGTGGCTGACCGATTTCGTGGGCTGGCTCCCGATGGCAGACGGCGGGGAGCGCGAGGCGTTCCTGACCACGGACTACAACGCGGAGATGATCGAGCACATCGCGCGCTTTCCGCGCATTCGTGACCGTGCGCTTTACGTCGGCAACGCCGACGACATCGTCCCGGACGCTTTCGGTCCCGACCTGCCGCAGATCCGCGACTGGACGGAGGATCACTACGACCTCACGGGCTACGTGACCGGTTTCGACCCGTCTGCCTTCTCGGACCGCGAGGCGCTGCGCGCGGAGCTCGGCTATGCAGCGGACGAGCAGGTCTGCATCGTCACGGTCGGCGGGTCGGGCGTCGGCGCCCACTTGCTGCGGCGCGTGATCGACGCTTTCCCGGAGGCGAAGGAGCGCGTCCCTGCGCTGCGGATGATCGTCGTGGCCGGGCCGCGGATCGACCCGGCGACGCTGCCCCAGGCGGAAGGGCTCGAGATTCGCCGTTACGTGCACGATCTCTACCGCCATCTCGCGGCGTGCGATCTCGCCGTCGTGCAGGGCGGGTTGACGACCTCGATGGAGCTGACGGCGAACCAGCGGCCGTTCATCTACTTCCCGCTGGACCACCACTTCGAGCAGAACTTCCACGTGCGCCACCGACTCGAGCGTTACGGCGCCGGTCGCCACATGGACTTCGCGACGTCGACTCCGGGGACGATCGCCGAGGCGATCGCCGACGAGATCGGGCGCGAAGTCGACTACCGGCCGGTCGAGACCGACGGCGCGGCGAGAGCGGCGGCACTGATCGCGGAGCTCCTTTGACGAATGCCTGGTCTCAGCGCGCCTTGCCGTTACGGCGCAGGCGATAGAAGCGCTCGTCGAACTTGAACAATCGCGCGAGCGCGTCCGGCTCGGCGTCCGCGACCTCAACGTCGGTGACTTCCCAACCAGGAAACGCGCGCTCGACGTCTGCCCGGCTCGCGCCACGGGGCAATGGTCCTCTGCGCCCAGGAGCGAAGCAGTCGATCAGGAGGGTGGCATCCTCGGCGGCGACGGCGCTTACCTCCTTGCCCATCGCCTCGCGCTCGACGTCGGTCAGGCCGTGAAAGGTGCCTGTGTCCAGCAGGAGCCGGAAGCCGGTGCCGATGCCTGCCCGCCGGAGCGCCGTCACGTCGCCGTGCACAAGACGCATCTGGACGGCCGCTTCCGCCATCCGCTCGCGGCCGCGTCGCAGGGCCTTCGCCACAAGGTCGACGCCGGTTACCTCCCAACCGCGCTTTGCAAGCTGCACGCCCCACACCCCGCTGCCTGTGCCGAGATCGAGAGCCGGACCGTAGGGTGGCTCTCGATCCATCCTCCTCGCGCGCCACCAGCCCCAAGAGCTTCCCGGCGAAGGGTGGATGGTCCACCAGGTCCTCCCAGGGATGGAAGCCGAGCGCGTAGGCGAGCCGGTAGTTCATCGCCTAGCCCCCGCTCCGACGCCGGCCCGCTGGAGGTTCTCCATGACCACGGGAATTGTCTGCTCGAGGACATCGGTGGGGCTGAACTCGACGATCTCCGCGCCCGCGTAATGGACCGGCGTGTGTCCGGGCGGGACGTAGTAGGCGTCGCCGGCCTCGTAGGTCTCCTCGCGATCGGAGAAGCGGAAGCCCACCTTCCCGCGAGCACGTAACCCCAGCGGGGAAGTTGGCGCCGGTCGTCGGGCAGGCCGCGGAACAGGCTCCGCGAGGTCGCGCGTCGGCCGTGTGCGACTCGAAGCACACCGAGTAACCGCCGTCGAGATGCTCGAGGCGCACCTCGAGGCCGTCCAACGTGACCGTCTCGGAAGCCGTTTCTTTGGATACGCTTCGGCATCGTTGTCCTCCTTGGATCGGTGGACACGTGCTGAGACCGTACGAGCCCATCGGCCGTCTCCGCATCGGCCGAAGCACCCAACTTCCGCCCGCGGCGGCGTGGGTGATTTCACCCACGCGGGCTCAGACGAGCCGGTGCTCGTACGCGTAGGCGGTGGCCGCGGCACGCGAGGAGACGCCGAGCTTGGCGAAGATGTTGCTCACGTGCCGGTCGACCGTCCGCTCGCTGAGGACGAGCTCGGCGGCGATCGCCTTGTTCGTGTCGCCCGGCGGCGAGATGGCGCAGCACCTCGAGCTCGCGCTCGGTGAGTCCGTGAGCGTCGTCGGGCGCGGCGCGCGCACTGCAGCGAGTCGAGGCGGGCGAGATCCGGCGTCGCCGTCAGTTCTGTGTAGGTGGCGCGAGCCGCCTTCAGCTCGAGCGCGGCCGTGTCCTCATCGCCCAGGGCGCGGCAAGCCAGACCCACCAGCTCGCGCACCCGGGCCGTCTCGTAGGTCGCTTCGAGTTCGCTGCCAGACCTCCAATGCGTGGCGGAGCGCAAGCCAGCGCAGCCCCGGGCGTCTCCGTCGAGTAACTCGACCGCACCTCTGGCCTGCGCCGCGCTCGCTCCGAGCGCGTCGGTCTCATGACCCTCGGCGACGGACTCAAGCTCGCTGCAGGCGCCCCGCGCCGCCGCGACGTCGCCCACCGCCAGCATGATCTCGACAAAGGCGGGCAAGAGACGCGCTCGCCTGACCGAGCTCGAGCGGTCTCGGCCAGCCACCCTGCGAATCGCCGCCTCCGCGGCATCAGCCTTCCCCTGCGCCAGCCACAGCAGGGCGAGGCCCGGCTGCGGCTCCCGCCCGAGCCGGCTCGCTTCCCGGTAGGCCTCCTCGGCAGCGCTCGGGTCGCCGAGCAGTCGGTGGATCTCTCCCTGCCGATAACACGCTTCGCCGGCGGCGGCCGGGTTCTCGCCCTGCACGCAGCGGTCGAACGCCCGCCTTGCCTCCTCAAGGGCCTCGGGCCACGCGCCCTGGAGCTGCATGATCTCGGCGCGATGCACGAGACAGCGTCCGGTGAAGGCCACCAGGTCGGACTGGCGTTCGCACCAGTCGGTGAGAGCAGCCGTCCACTCCCGAGCGCGGCGAACCTCGTAGGCATCGTCGCACGCCAGGATCACGCCGCAGTAGACGATGCCCGAGACGATCGGCGACACCTCGCCGGCGGTTACGGCCACCATCGCCTCGTCCAGCAACCTCAGACCCTCGTTCATGCGCCCGATCCGGATCAGGAAATGACCCTGCCCATGGGCGGCGAGCGCGAACAGGTCTGAGTCACCGAAGCGCTCGCCGACCGCCGCGGCCTCGCCGAGGGTGTCCGCGGCGGCCCCGAGGTCGCCCTCCGCCTCCTGTTCAAACGCAACTGGCACTAGGAGATAGCCGCGCTCGACGCGGTCGCCTCCCTCCCGATCGAGCAATCGCCGAGCGCGCCCAAGCCAGCCGGTCGCGTGACCTACTTGCCCTCGCGTGGCGAGGGTGACGCCGATCCAGAACGCGCAGCGCAGCGCCGCGAGAGGCTGGCCGGAGCCGAGGTAGGCGCCGTGGGCGCGTTCCAGGAGAACCACGTATTCGGCCTCACGGCCGACCATGTACGCGGAGGTGGCCATCAGCTCCAGGTCCTCCGCTTCAAGCGGGTCCGACCGATCGGCGGCCGCGAAGGACTCGTAGGCGTCCATCCAGGCCTGGCTTACGTAGAGGTCACGTCCTCGCTCGAGCTCGGCCGCCACCGGTTCAGCCTTGCGCAAGCACGGCGCGGTACCAGGCGGGAAGCACGACTCGACCGCCGCTCTCGGTGAGCGGCGTGAGCGCCGCGCGAACGGTCTCGGCCACTCTCGGCTCGCCCGAATGGCGGATCGCGAGCTGTGTCGGCCCCGCTCCCATGAAAGCTCGCTCCGCCGCCTGCACATCTTCGAAGACGATCGGGCACTCGATCTCGTCGTCCTGTTCGGTCGTCAGGTGTGCCGCGGAAAGCACATCCTCCAGCTTGCCGGGCTCCGAGAGCGCGAACATCCCACTCTGCTTCATGCTCTCCAGCGCCTCGGCGGCGAAGAGCGGGAAGACCGGCATGAAGACCGAGGTGATCGCCCGACTCTGGCGCTCGAGTTGGAATCACGATCGCCACCGCGCGCCGTGATACGCGTGCGGCTTCGGTGAGCGCTCGAACCTTGTCGTCGGCGAACTGGAAGGAGCTCAAGCCGGTGGTCACGTCGAACGAGTCGTCTTTCCACGGCAACGCCTCGATGTCGCCAACTCGGAAGTCGCCTTCGGGCGCTCGCTCCGCCGCGATCTCAATCAGTTCCTGGGACGCGTCGACCCCCGCCACGCTCGCTCCTCGATCCGCGGCCATTCGCGCGAAGCGGCCGGCGCCGCAGCCGCAGTCGAGCACACGCGTGTGTGGGCCGATCTCCGCCCGGTCGAGCACGTGCTCGTAGACAGGTGTCCCCCAGCCGCCGGGCCCCTCCCACGTCTCGGCCCACGCGGTTGCCTGTGCCCCGAACAGCGGTCCCCAGCGAGTCGCGCTGCCGCCAGCGGCCTCCGGCATCACCCTCACCTCCTTCCTCTGTCGGTGAACTAGAGCGTAGGAGTTCCCTGCCGGCGAGGCAACGACCTAGAGGTCGGCGTACGGGCTGACGCTCATGTACTTGAAGCCGGTGTCGACGGCCAGGGTCACGATCACCGCGTCAGGGCCGAGCCGCTCGGCAAGGCGATGCGCGCCGACCACGTTCGCCCCGGTCGAGATGCCGGCGAAGATGCCCTCTTCGCGGGCGAGCCGAACCGTCATCTCGAGCGCCTCCTCGTCGCCGATCGGCTCCAGGTGGTCGACGCGATCGGGGTCCCAGTGCGGCATGACGAGCCCCGTCCACCCCTGAATCAGGAACGGCCCGCGCTCGCCGCCGCTGATCGCAGCCGACTCCGCCGGTTCGTGAGCCTGGATGAACACCCCGTGAGGCTTGAGCGCATCGGAGACGCCCAGGACCGAGCTCGCGGTGCCCATGCCGTGGCAGAAGGCCGTCACGCGGCCTTCCGTCTGCTCCCAGATCTCGCGCCCAAGGTTGTCTCGGTGGTCGGGAACGATGTACGGGTTGTTGAACTGGTCGGTCGCGTAGTGGCCGCGGCGCGCTCGCCAGCTCCTTGGCGCGCGCGACCATGTTGTCGATGTCCTTCGAGGTCACCTTTGGCCGGCCCTCGACCGAGGGAACGATGTCGAGCTCCGCCCCGAGCGCACGCATCAGCTGAAAGCGCTCCTCGGTGAAGCAGTCGGCGATCACGATCAGGGCGCGGTAACCCTTTGCACGACACACGAGGGCCAGCGCAGGGCCCGTGCTGCCGCCGGTGTACTCGACAATCGTGTCGCCGGGCGAGATCAAACCGTCGCGTTCCGCCCCCTCGACCATTGCGCGGGCCATCCGATCCTTCATCGACCCGGTCGGGTTGACGTACTCGAGCTTCAACCACAGTTCTGCGCCGTTCGACGGCGCGCAGCGACGCACGCGCACGAGAGGCGTGTTCCCGATCGCCTCGAGGATCGACTCCACGTGGTGATGATCTACTAACCGCCATACTCGAATGCATGAATCCGACCTTCCAGTTGGGCCGGATCGCCGGCATCCGGATCAGTGCCAACTGGAGTTGGCTGATCGTGTTCGCGCTCATCACATGGTCGCTTGCGTCCGCGGTCTTCCCGTCCCAGAACCCGGGATTCTCCGACAGTGAGTACGTCGCGATGGCCGTCGTGGCCGCGCTCCTCTTCTTCGCTTCGCTCCTGCTGCACGAGCTCGGGCACGCACTGCAGGCGCGGCGAGAAGGCGTCGAGATCGAAGGCATCAATCTCTGGCTCTTCGGCGGCGTGGCGCAGTTCAAGGGCAGCTTTCCGAGCGCCGGCGCCGAGTTCCGGATCGCCATCGCAGGCCCGCTCGTCTCGCTCGGGCTAGGGGCTTTCTTCGTGCTCGTCGCCCTCTACGTAGGGCTCCCGAACGCGATCGACGGTGTCGTTGCCTGGCTCGGCTATACGAACCTCATCTTGCTCGCGTTCAACCTGCTGCCGGCGCTGCCGCTGGACGGGGGCCGCGTGCTCCGCTCGGCGCTCTGGCATTTCAGGGGCGATCTCCAATGGGCGACGTCGGTCGCGGCCGGAATCGGACGCGGGTTCGGCGTCCTGCTCATCGCGCTCGGACTGTTCATGTTCTTCTTCGAAGACGCCTTCAGCGGCGCGTGGCTCGCGTTCGTCGGCTGGTTCCTGCTCCAGGCTGCAACCTCCGAAGCCCGCTACATCGCGACCCAGCAAAGGCAAGGTAACGTGGCCTGATGGATCCCGACCGGGCTCGCGAACTCCTGGCCGGTGAGCGCAAGCGGATCGAGCAGTCGCTTGCCCGCCTCGGCCGCCAGGACACCGGCGAGCCGCCGGATTCAGAAGATCCGGGCAACCACGCGGCCGACCTCTATCAGGACGAGCTCGACGAGGGGCTGTCAGACGATCTACGCGAAGACCTCGCTGCCCTCGAGCGTGCCGAGGCGCGTCTGGCCGCCGGTACCTACGGCCAGTCGATCGAGAGCGGCAAGCCGATTCCGGACGAGCGCCTCGAGGCTCTTCCGACTGCGGAACGGACAGTCGAGGAAGAAGGGCACTGAGCAGCCGGCCGCTCGAGGCTACGGGTTGCTGCCGCCGTCGTCCGAGCCGCCCTTACCGGCGTTCTCGGCGACGTACTTCGCCACGGCCGTGATCTCGGCGTCGCTCAAGCGGCCGTCGAAGGAAGGCATTCCGCCGCCGCCGCTTCGCACCTTCGCCTCGACCGTCGCCATGTCGGGCTTCAGATCGTCGAGGTTCGGCCCGACCTGACCCGAGGTCCCCGCTGCGCCCAGCGTGTGGCAGCTGCCGCAGTTCGACGTGAACACCTGCTCGCCGCTCGCCTCACCGCCGCCGGTGGTCGTCCCGGTCGTCGTCGTCCCGCCGCCGGTCGCGCCGAGCCGATAGGCGATGATCACAGGCTTCTGGCCCTTCTTCTGCGGGAAGCTCGCGGCGGTGAGGAGCGTATTGCCGACGATCGCGATCGTCGCGTTGGTGCCCGCCGGCATCTGCTCCTCCCACACGACGGTGCCGCTCTCACGGTCTAGCGCAATCACCTTGCCGTCGAACGTCGTCGTGAAGACCAGGTCGTTCGAGATCGTCGCCGCTCCGTAGGCCGGCTGCGCCAGGTCGCGCTGCCACTTGACGGAGCCGTCGCCGACGTTCAGCGCCACCATCTCCCCGGTCCCCTTGGGAATCTGCAGCTCGAACTTCTCCTGCGTTTGGAAAACGGTCGGGATGTTCACGATCGGCGCGTAGACGACACCGTCCTCGGCGGCCATCTGTGTCTCGACTCCGCCGAGGATGCCCGGCAGCAGCGTGAGTGGAAGCTTGGGCATCGTGTCGTACTCGCCGGCGAGCGCGGGCTCGTTGTCGCGGTCGTGGCCGTTGTGCTTGCCAACTGCCTTCTTCCAGACGACCGAGCCGTCGCCGGTGTCGATCGCGAATACGTAGCCGAGCTTGCCGGCGACGAGCGCGAGGTCGCGGTCGCCGTCCTTCGTCAGGACCGGCGGCAGCTGCAGGTCCCAGTCGTAGACGTCGTGCGCGAGCACCTGCCGCTCCCAGATGATCTCCCCGTTCTCGCGGTTCAGCTTGACGAGCGTGTTCGTGTGCGGGTTCGGGCCCGGCCGGCTCGAGCCCCAGGGGAACTCGTTCGTCCCCGCCCACGGCGCCGGATTCGCCACGTCCACGTAGACGTCGCCGTTGTCGTCGAACGCCGGCGGATGCCAGAGGCCGCCGCCGCTGTTGATGTCCTTGTGCGCGGCGCTCCAGAGGTCCTCCGGCACCGTCCAGAACTTCCACTTCTCCTGGCCGGTCTCGGCGTCGAGCGCCCAGAGCACACCGGCACCGTTGCCTTTGTAGAACGACTTCGTGTTCCCGGGCACGGTCGAGACGTACATCGTCCCGTCAAAGACGCCGGGCGCCATGTCGATGCCCTCGTTCTGGTTCCGAATCAGCCTCGTCGAGCGCCACTCCTCGGCGCCCGTTTCCTTGTTCAGCGCGAACGCGAACTCCGACGTCGCGCCGTAGATCTTGTCGTAGCCGATTGCAACCCCGTTCGGGCCGACGTTCGGCGAGTTGTAGTCCCTCGACCACTTCACGTCGCCGCTCTCGAGGTCGATCGCCTTGACGTTCGAGGTCAGGTCCTGCGTGTAGACGACGCCGTCCGCGACGATCGGTGTCGACGCGTAGTTGCCGAACGTGCCGCCGCCCTGGATCGGGATCGTCCAGGCGATGCCGAGCTCGTTGACGTTGCCGGAGTCGATCTCGCTGTTCGCGACACGGCGATTCCCAAGATCCTGGTTTGGTGCCGGCCACTCCTCGGCGAAGCTCGAGGCTTCACTCGGTGCGCCGTCGGGTACGGCCGAGCCCGAGTCGTCGCCCCCGTCCCCGCCGCATGAGGCAAGCGCGAGCGCCACACAGCCGAGCAATAGGACGCGGCGGCGAAGCGTCATTGCCGAACCGATGTATACAGGGCCTCTGCGGTGGGTACTGCCTGGCGCAACATTCCCGCCCGACTCGTAGGATCGACCGATGAAAGTCAGGGCCGCTGTGCTCCAGGAGTTCGGGCAGCCGCTCGTCGTCCAGCAGGTCGAGCTCGCGGAGCCGAAAGCCGGCGAGGCACTCGTGCGACTCGAGGCCTGCGGCGTCTGCCACACCGACCTCTACGCCGCCTCCGGCGCCGACCCGACCGGGTACACGGATTGTGTTTTGGGTCACGAGGGAGCCGGAATCGTCGAGCAGGTCGGGCCCGGCGTGACACTCGTCTCGCCGGGTGATCATGTTGTGACGCTTTTCGCGCCCGAGTGCGGCAAGTGCGCCCACTGCCGCAGTCCTCGGACGAATCGCTGCGTAGCCATCCGAGATCAGCAAGGCGTCGGCCTCCTGCCCGACGGCACAACGCGTTTCGCCCGCAACGGCACGCCGCTCCGGCACTTCATGGGCACGTCGACGTTTGCGGAGCACACGGTCGTGCCGGAGATCGCGCTCGCGAAGGTCAACCCGGAGGCGCCGCTCGACGGCTGCGCGCCTTTTGCCTGCGGCCTGTCGACGGGGCTCGGTGCCGCGCTGTACACGGCCCAGGTCGAAGCCGGCTCGACGTGCGTCGTCTTCGGCTGTGGCCTCGTCGGGCTCGGCGCAGTCATCGGCTGCCGGCTGGCAGGCGCGGACCGGATCATCGCGATCGACCTTTCGGATAGCCGCCTCGCCGAAGCGCGAAGACACGGCGCAACCGATACGCGCGTCGCCGACGAGGAAACGATCGAGTGGGTCAGATCCGGAGACCGGCGGCTTCGGCGCCGACTACACGTTCGAGGCGACTGGAGACGTTGGCGTCATGCAGCAGGCGGTGGAGGCCGCCAGGGAAGCATGGGGCCTGGCGACGATGATCGGTGTCGCAGGCAAGGGCGAGACGCTCGACATCGTCCCGCGCCTCCTGATCACCGGACGGAGAGTGACCGGCTCCTCGTTCGGCGGCGTCAAGGGCAGGACGCAGGTTCCGGAGCTCGTCGACCGTTGGCTCGCCGGCGAGTTCGACGCCGCCGCCCTCGTCACGGCGAAGATGCCGCTGGACGACGTGAACGATGCCTTCGCCGCGATGGAGCGTCAGGAAGGCATCCGCACCGTGCTCACCTTCGACCGCTAACGAGCACCTAGGTGACGGTGAAGGTGCCTTTCATGCCGCTCGCGGCGTGCGGGTCGCACTGGTACGTGTACGTGCCCGGTTTCAGCGTCACCATGACCGACTTGTCGCCGACGAACCCCACCTCGGTGACTTCCTCGTCCACGCCGGGGCCGATCAGGTGGAAGTTGTGCATGTCGGACTTGTCCTCGACCTCCAGCGTGTACGTGCCGGCCTTGACGGTCTCTGCATCCTCCCCGTTTTGCGAGACCTCGATGGTGAAACCGGGGCCGGTCTCGCCCTGGAGCGTTCCGGATGCCGACCCACCACTCCGCGATCCCGTCGTGTCCGTGGTCGTAGCCTCCGTCGTCGTCTCGTCGCTCGATGACGAGTCGTCCCCGCCGCAACCCGTCACGCCGAGCGTGAGCGCCGCGACCGCAAGCACGAGTGCCATTGTCGACTTCACGTCTCTGTATACGAACGCTGGAGGCGATTGGTTTTGGCGAGCCACAGCTAGCTCGGGGAGATGTTCTGGTTGATTCGGAAGAAGTTCTCCGGGTCGTACTTCTGCTTCAGAGCCCGCAGCCGTTCGTACTTCTCCGGCCCGTAGGACTGGCGAACCCGCTCGGCCCCCTCGTCACCGAGGAAGTTCACGTACACGCCCTGGTGCCACGGCTCCAGAGCCGACCAGAAGCTCCGGACCCACTCGCGCTCCTCGTCGAAGCCCTCGCTCGTCTCCGTGCAACCGCCGATGTTGTACGTGAAGACGGCTTTGCGCCCGTTGAACGCGGTCTCGTCGTCGTCGACGCTCGCGATCGCTCCACCCATCTGCCAGATCGGGAACGACGTCAGCGGCGAGTTGATCTGCAGCGAGCGCTCGACCGTGATGTCGATGATCTCGTCGCTCAACTCTGCGATGTCGCAGCTCTTGAAGTAGTACCAACGGCCCGGCGGGAAACTCGGGTCAAGCATCGCTTGATGCGTCAAATACGGCTTGGGCATGCAGACGTCCGCGACGGGCGAGTTGAACTCCCGCAGCGGACGGATGAACTCCTCGCCCTCCTCCACGTCCCCGGCCCAACAGGGGATGACCATCACGACCGGCTTCCCGTGCAGCTCCTCGGGAACAAACGGCAGAGGCGGTGCCTTGCGGTGGACGACGATCGTCATCAAGTCGTCCGGCGCCTCCGCCACCCAGTCGCGATAGAAGCGGAGGACCTCCCCGGACTGCTCCATCGGCCAGAACACCGGTCCCGCCAGTACCTGCGTGCCAAGCGGCAAGCAACGGAACTCGAACTCCGTGACGATCCCGAAGTTGCCGCCGCCTCCGCGCAGGCCCCAAAAGAGATCTGCGTTCTCGTCTGCGCTCGCCTTGACGAACTCTCCTTCGGCAGTGACGAGATCCATCGAGACGAGGTGGTCGACCGACAGCCCGTACTTGCGCTGGATCCAACCGATCCCGCCCCCGAGGGTGAGCCCTGCCACACCGGTGTGCGTGACGATGCCAGACGGTACCGCGAGCCCGAACGCCTGCGTTTCCCGGTCGAGGTCGCCGAGTAGAACTCCCGCTTGCACACGCGCCGTGCGCTGCTCCGGATCGACGCGCACGCCCTTCATCGGTGCGTTGCGCCCTGCCGGATCCAGCTCGTCGCCGCCCGGTGGGGCGCCTCGCGGTCCGGAGGATCCGCGCCGGCCCGGCGGCGCCTCATCTCCGCGCATCGCTGTCATCCCGCGAGCAGCCGCGCACGGGCGCTGTTCTATCCTCGCCGGCGGCCCGGGCGGAGCCGCAGCGTGGATTCCCGGCCGTCGACGGCTCTCGGCGAGTCGGTCGACCGGACCTCGCTCGTCGACAGCGGCACGGGCAGCGCCAGGCTGAGCTGCGCGCCGACGGGCATCCGCGTCGAGCAGACGGCGGCCGTGCGCGTACTCCGACGTCTCGCGCGCGGCCGGAGCTCGCCTCTACACGACCGCCGTCGCGATGGCGATCTCGAGGCGGTCGCCACGCTCGGATACGACCGGATCGACGTCTACGGCGGCCGACGGGCCACGGCCGCGCAGGTCTACCTGCGCCTCCACCCGCGCTCGGTGCGAACGCTGACCCTCGACGGCGGCTCGCTGCTGCACGTTCCCGTCTACGAGGCCCTCGCGGCGAACGCCGAGCACGCGTTGCGAGCCCAGCTCGCGCGCTGCTCGGCCGAACGCGCCTGCCGGCGTGCGTTTCCGCAAGCCCGGTCCGAGCTCGCCGCGCTGCTCGAGCGCCCGCCAGGCGAGCTCGAGGCCTTCGGCCGGACGGTCACGATCGACGCCGACGCCGTCGCGAGCACGGTTCACGCCCTCTCGCTCGAGGCGGACGGCGTGCCGCTGATCCCGGACGTCGTCCGCCGGGCGTTCCGGGGCGACTACGTCCCGCTCGCGCAGGAGTACGTCGATCGCGTCGGGCCCGGCCTCGACGCTCGCGCTCGGCTCGTGATGTCGTTCGAGATCCTCTGCAGCGAGCCGTGGGCCCGTTTCGACCCCGTCCGGGTGCGCCGGTCGAGCGCCGGCAGCTACCTGGCCGGCGTGGCCGAGTCGCGCGCGCGGCTGTTCGCGCAGGCCTGCCGCTCCGTGCCGCAGGGGTCGTGCCGGCGGGCTCGGCCCGTCTCGTCCGCACGAACGCGCCGGTGCTCATCCTCGCGGGCAGCGCGGACCCGCAGGATCCCCCGGCGAACGTGCGCGGGTGGAGGACGTTCTTCCCGAACGGCCGGCTGCTGGTCGTCCGGGGCGCGACGCACGGCGTGCTCGCGGAGGGCTGCGTGGCGGTCGTCGCGGCGCAGTTCGTCGAGCAGTGGAACGGCACGCGGCCTCGACACCGCCTGCGTGCGGCGGATCGAGCAGCCGCCGTTCGAGACTGCCGGGCTGACGCCGGCGCTACGCGATCCGGAGGACGGGCAGTGGTTCGGGCCGCTCGGCGCGGGTCGCCACGTCGATCGTCCGGCTCTCGGCCGCGGACTGGAGCACGCTGCGCGCGACGTCGATGACGTGCGCTCCGAGGCGTCCAGACGCCCGCGGCGCGCGGTCCTCTGCGACCGCCTCGGCGAGGTCCTGTAGCCCGAGCCCGCGCGCCTCGCGGGCGCCGCGGGAGGCGTATGCCAGCTCCTCCCAGTCGCCGCGGTTGCGCCGGATCCGCAGCGGGCCCTCCGTGGAGTTCGGATCAGGGAGCGAGATCGTCCCTTCGCGCCCGTGGATCTCAAGATCGCAGACGTAGCGGTCGGTCGCCTCGAAACTCGCGATCAGGTTCGCGGTCGCGCCACTCTCGAGCTGGAGGGCGGCCGACACGTGCGTCGGCGTCGACGGCGTGAAGCGGCCGCCGGCGCGGGGCCCGACGGCGATCGACCGCTCAGGAGTCAGAATCGACGCAAAGCCCGCGACCCGGGCGACCGGCCCGAGCAGCGCGACGATCGCGCTCAGGTAGTAGGGGCCCATGTCCAGGAGCGGCCCGGCTCCGTCCTGGTAGAACTGCTCCGGGCTCGGATGCCACGCATCGGCCCCGCCGACGATCATCGCGCCGCTGACGGCGACCGGCTCACCGATCGCGCCCTCGTCGATCAGCGCCCGCGCAGCCTGATAGGCGCCGCCGAGGAAGATGTCGGGCGCGCAGCCGAGCAGGAGCCCGCGGCGCTCCGCCTCGGCGACGAGCTCCACCGCGTCCGCGGTCTGCGTAGCGAGCGGCTTCTCCGTATAAACGTGCTTCCCGGCCGCGAGCGCCGATTGCGTCACCTCGACGTGCGCCGCGGGCGGCGTCAAGTTCAGCACGATCTCGATTGCGGGCTCCGCGATCAGCTCGTCGACCGCGAGCGCCTCGAGCCCGTGATCGGCCGCCAGCGCCTCCGCGAACGCGGTGTCGAGGTCGGCGCAGGCGACAAGCTCGAACGCGTCGAAGGCGGGCGCGTTCTCAGCGTAGTGCTTGCTGATCACACCGCAGCCGACGATCCCGACCTTCATGCCGCGGCCCGCACCGCCGCCAGGGAGCGCTCAACGGCCTCGAGCGCGGGCCCGTCCGTTTCGTCTTGCTCTACGAGCAGCCACTCGACGCCGGCCTCGAGCGCCGCCGGGATGATCCGCTCGTAGTCGATCTCGCCCTCGCCGACGGGACGGAACTCGCGCCCCTCGCGGCTCGCGAAGTCCTTGACGTGCACCAGAGGGCACCGGCCGCGGGCGCGATCGAGAAGGGTGGTCGGATCGACGCCCGCGTACCAGGCCCAGCCGAGGTCGAGCTCGAGGAACAGCTCGTCCCGTGCCAACAGCTCGTCTAGGAAGCTGCCGCCCCCTTCGAGCGGTATGACCTCGCCGTCATGGTTGTGGAAACCGAACCTGAGCCCGAGCTCGGCGGCACGGCGCGCCACAATGGCCAGCCGTTCGGCCATCTGTCTCGCCGCGTCGGTCGACGTGGGGGCCTCTATCCACCCCAGCACGAGACGGTCGAACCCGAGAACCGTGCACTCCTCGGCGAGCTCGGCGAGCTCCGTCTCGACCACGTCGAGCCCCGCGTGACGGCCGCACGCGACGAGGCCGAGCTCGTCGAGCCAGCGCCGCACGACGGTTGCGTCGTGGCCGTGCAGGTCGAAAAGCTCGACGCCCTTCGTAGCCGAGCGAGGCAACGGCACGGAGCGTGCCCTCGAAGTCGCGGGCGCAGTCCTGGCGAAGCGTGTAGAGCATCAGACCGATGCGGGCCATTTGACCTCCGCTCCGGCGCGCTGCGCCGCGATGAAGTCGCGGTACCAGTAGAAGCTCCCCTTTGGGACGCGCTCGAGGGTGGGGTAGTCGACATAGACGAGGCCGAAGCGCTTGGAGTAGCCCTCGGCCCACTCGAAGTTGTCGAGCAGCGACCAGGCGAAGTAGCCGCGCACGGGCACGCCGTCCTCGATCGCGTGCCCGACCGCGGCGAGGTGCTCGTCGAAGTAGGCCTGCCGCTCGGGGTCGACGACGTCGCCGTCGTGCCCGCGGAGGTCGTCGTAAGCGGCGCCGTTCTCGAAGATGTAGATCCCCGGCGGAGCGTAGTCGTCGCGGAGCCGAGTGAGGAGGTCGCGGAGGCCGTCTGGATAGACCTCCCAGCCCATGGCTGTGAATGACCAGTTGGGGTCGCGGACGAGAATCGGCCGGTCGCCGTTGGGATCCTCGCTGACGAGCTGGCGGAAGTAGTAGTTCGCGCCCAGGAAGTCGGTCGGCGCCGCGATCGCCTCGAGGTCGCCGTCCTGCACGGGCGGGCCTTCGGGAGCGAAGTGCTCGACCATGTCCGCCGGGTAGCCGCGGCCGTAGAGCGGGTCGAGGTACCAGCGGTTGAACGAGCCGTCCGCCCACCAGGCGGCAGCGCGGTCGCCCTCCGAATCGGTGGCGGGATAGGTGTGCGTCAGCGCGAGCGCGATGCCGACCTCGGATCCCGGCGACTCGCGCCGCAGCACCTCCGTCGCCCAGCCGTGGGAGAGGAGCAGATGGTGCGCTGCGGAGAGCGCATCCTGGGTATTCGTCCGCCCGGGCGCATGCACGCCGAGCGCGTGGCCGAGCCACGCGGCGACCCAGGGCTCGTTGTGGGTGATCCAGCTCGAGACGCGGTCGCCGAGCCGCGAGGCGACGACCTCGACGTACTCGACGAAAGCCTCGGCGGTCGCTCGCTCGGGCCAGCCGCCCGCGTCCTCGAGCACCTGGGGAAGATCCCAGTGGTACAGCGTCGGGAAGGGCTGGATGTCGTTCGCGAGCAGCTCGTCGACGAGCCGGTCGTAGAAGTCGAGGCCGGCCTGGTTGACGCGTCCGCGGCCCTCGGGGAGGACCCGCGGCCACGCGATCGAGAAGCGGAAAGCGTCGAGGCCGAGGTCGCGCATCAGGGCGATGTCCTCGGGATAGCGGTGGTAGAAGTCGCACGCGATCGCGCCGGTGTCGCCGTTCCGCACCTTTCCGGGGGTGGCGCAGAAGCGGTCCCAGATGCTCTCGCTGCGGCCGTCCTCGTGCGCGGCGCCTTCGATCTGGTACGCCGCGGTCGCGGCGCCCCAGAGAAAGTCGATCGGGAATTGATTCGCCATTGATGCTCCTCAGGTCGTGGGTTGTCTGACGAAGTGGCCGGGCCGCACCTCGACGAGCTCGCCGTCGACGGCGGGTCGGCGGGCCTTGACGAACGGCTCGAGCTGCAAGCCGCCCTCGGGGTTCGGCACCGCGGAGAGCAGGAGTCGCGTATAGGCGTGCTGCGGGTCGTGGAGCACGGCGTCGGTCGGACCCTGTTCGACGATGCGGCCGGCGTACATGACGAGCACCTCGTCCGCGACGTATCGCGCGCTCGCAATATCGTGCGTGATGTAGAGGAACGCGATCCCGAGCTCGCGTTTCAGGTCGGCCATCAGGTTCAGCAGCCCGATTCGGATCGAGACGTCGAGCATCGAGATCGGCTCGTCGGCGAGCACGACGGCCGGGCTCACGGCGAGCGCCCGCGCGATCGCGACGCGCTGGCGCTGGCCACCGGAGAGCTGGTGCGGGTACTTCTGCGCGATCTCGTCCGGCGGCACGAGCCCGACGGTCAGGAGCAGCTCGCGGATGCGCGCGTCGACCTTGCTCCGGCGGCACGAGCCGGTGAATCAAGAGCGGCCGCTTGAGGTGGTGCTGGACCCTCTTGACCGGGTTCAGCGACGCGAACGGGTCCTGGAAGATCATCTGCACTTCGGAGCGGTACGCGAGCAGCGCGCGGCGGCCGCGGACCCGGCTGACGTCCTCGCCGCGGAAACGGATCGTGCCCTCGGTCGGCGCGTAGAGCTGCGAGAGGAGCCTCGCGACGGTCGCTCTTGCCGCTACCGCTCTCGCCGACGAGCGCGGTCACAGTCCCGGGGCGAAGCGTGAACGACACGTCGTCGACCGCCCGCAACGGAGGGCGCCGACCGAACTCTTTCGTCAGCCCCACGACCTCGAGCGTGGCGGTGCTCATGCCTGCTCCTCGACGAGATGACAGGCGACGTAGTGCTCGGGCGCGACCTCCCGCAGCCGGGGCCGCTCGCCCGTCTGCCGGGCGAAGAGCGCCGCGTCGTGGCCGTCGCAGTGCGGACAGCGCGGGTTGAAGCGGCAGCCCGCGGGCGGCTGCGCGAGGTTCGGCGGCGCAGCCGGGGATGCCGGCGATCCGCTCGAGTGGCCCGGTCAGCGGCGGGAACGAGCTCATCAGCCCGACGTGTACGGATGCTTCGGATCCTGGAAGAGCGACGTCGGCGGTCGCGGTCTCGACGATCTCGCCTGCGTACATGATCGAGATCCGGTCGCTGAACTCGACGAGCAGCGAGAGGTCGTGCGTGATGAAGATGACCGCGAAGCCGAGCTCGGCCTTCAGCTGCTCGAGCTCCTGCAGGATCTCGCGCTGCACGACGACGTCGAGCGCGGTCGTCGGCTCGTCGAGCACGATCAGCTCGGGTCGGAGCGCGAGCGCCATCGCGATCACGACGCGCTGGCGCATGCCGCCGGAGAGCTGGTGCGGGTAGTCGCGCAGCCGGCTGCGGTCGATCCCGACGAGCTCGAAGCAGGTCGCCCGCGCGGGCGAGCGCCTCCGACTTCCGGATCCGCTCGTGCGCCTTGAACATGTCGACGAACTGGTCGCCGACGCGCATGACGCGGGTTCAGCACGTCCATCGCGCTCTGGAAGACGAGCGAGACGTGACGCCACCGGAAGCGGCGGAGCTGCCTCGGTGCCCATGGCAGCGAGGTCCGAGCCCTCGAAGAGGATGCGGCCCGACGTGAGCTGCGCCGGGGGCTTGAGGATCTGGAGGATCGCGTTCGCGAGCGTGCTCTTGCCGCAGCCGGACTCGCCGGCGATGCCGAGCGTCTCGCCCGGCGCGACCGAGAGTGAGACTCCGTCCACCGCGCGTACGCGCCGGTCGCGCAGTACGTAGTCGACGCAGACGTCCTCGAGCTCGAGGAGAGTGCCGGTGGCGACGGTCACGACTTCGGCCTCCCGAGCAGCATCGAGCGCCATGCGCGCCGGTGTGTCTTCTCGACGCGCAGACGCGGATTCGAGACCTCGTCGAGACCGGCCAGGATGAAGACGAGCGCGGCGACCGTGAGTGCGAGCGCGAAGCCGGGGAAGAAGAACGGCCACCACTGGCCCTGCAGCACGACCGAGTTGACCTGGGCCCAGTAGAGCGTCACGCCCCAGCTCGTGTGCTCCATGTCGCCGAGACCGAGGAACTCCAGGCCGGCGGCGGTGAGGATCGCGATGTAGAAGACGAGCACGAACGCGGCTGCGATCCTGCTGACCATGTTCGGTATCAGCTCGCTGAAGATGATTCGCCAGCCTCGACTCGCCGGCGACCTCCGCGGCGAGCACGAAGTCACGGTTGCGGAGCGAAAGCGCCTGCCCGCGCAGGATGCGCGCCTCGAAGGCCCAGAGCGTCAGGCCGAGAATCAGGATCATCGTCGTGCGGGCCGCGGCTCTGCATGTAGGCCGACACGACGATGAGCAGCGGGATCGTCGGGATGACGAGGAAGACGTTCGTCAGGAAGTTGATGCCGTCGTCGATCCACGCCACCGGCGTAGGCCGCGAGGATCCCGAGCGTCGTGGCGAGGATCGTTGCGATCACCGCCGCGCTGAACGCCGAGGATCAACGAGGCGCGCGCGCCGATCACGACCTGCGAGAAGACGTCGGTGCCCTGGTCGGTCGTCCCGAAGAGGTGGTTCCACGAGGGCGCCTGACCCGCGTCTACGAGCGAGAACGCCGCCGGGTCGTGCGTCGCGATGAGCGGCGCGAAGATCGCGACGAGGATCATCCCCGCGAGCACGATCAGGCCGCCGCACGACTTCGGATTCGCGAGCAGTAGCCGCACCCACTGCGGAACGCCGAGCCGGCGGCGCCGGGCGCTGGCTCCGTCAGCGGCGGCGCGCCGGCGGGGAGGATCTCCTCGACAGTGAGCGGCTGGATCTGCGACATCAGGCCGTCCGCAACCGCGGGTCGAGGATGAGGTTGAGGATGTCCATGATGAAGTTGGCGACGATCACGGTGACCGCGAAGACGAGCAGCAGCGCTTGTGTGAGCGGGTAGTCGGCGCCCAGCGCAGCCTGCTGCAACGTCAGGCCCGCGCCGGGGTAGCTGAAGACGAATTCGATGAAGACGAGACCGCCGACGGCAGTCGCGAACTGCGCGGCAAATCCGTTCAGCGGCGGCAGGATCGCGTTCCGGCCGGCGTAGCGGGTCATCACGCGGTGGTCGCGCAGGCCCTTTGCCTGGGCCATGGCGACGTAGTCCTCGGCGATCGTATTGATCATCACTGTTCGCATGTTCAGGAGCCAGCCGCCGGCGAAGGTGATCGTGATCACGATGATCGGCAGCTGCGAATGGCGAAACGCGCTCGACAGGAACGTCCAGTTGAAGCCCGGCACGACGTCGCTGGCGTACGCGTGCTGGATCGGGAACCACCCCGCCTTGAGGCCGAAGAAGTAGACGAGCGACGAGCGCGGTGAAGAACGCCGGGAAAGCGCTGAGCGACATCATCACGGGGACGACGGCGTTGTCGACGGACCCACCGCGGCGCCACGCGGCGATCATCCCGATCGTGGTCCCGACGATGAAGGCGAGCACGAAGCCCATGCCGACGAGGAAGATCGAGTAAGGGAGCGTTCGGCCCACGACCTCGGTGACCGCGGTTGGGTAGTTGGAGGTCGAGACGCCGAAGTCCAACGTGAGCGACGTGGTGCAGGTAGTTGACGTACTCGCGGCCGAGCGAGCCTCCTCGCCGCCGCCGAGGATGTCGCGATAGGTCTGGATGATCCCGGGGTTCGCCTGGATTTGCGCCGGCGTCAAGCGGGCGAGCACGCCGCCGAGCGGATCGCCGGGCATCAGCCGCGGCAGCAGGAAGTTGAGCGTCACCGCGACCCACAGGGCGAAGACGTAGAAGACGAGGCGACGGGCGAACCAGCGCATGTGAGGCACCGACCAAGTGTCAACCGGCGGGCGGGCCAGTCGAGCGCCCGCCCGCCGGCCAACCTCGGGTCAGATCACGGCCCTGCCTTCCCGCCCGGGCAGATCCGGGTGAAGGAGAGGACGTTGTCGGGGAACGTCGTGAAGATCGGGTCGCCGTAGAAGTTCTTCGGCGACGTGAAGCAGTGGAAGTACTTCGTGCTGTACGTCGACCATCGCGGCCCGATGAACAGCGGCACCATCGGCAGCTCGTCGAGCCAGAGCTTCTGGAGCTGCGTTGCGATCTTCCTCTGCGCCGGTTTGGTTGAGCGTGACCTTCCACTTGTTGAGGAGGGCCGTCGCACGCGCCATTCTGGTAGTGGATCCAGTTACCGGTCGTGGTGCCGTCCTGCGCCGGACGGCGTGTAGGCGTTCTTGTGCATGATCGAGAAGAAGTAGCCGTACGGCGAGCCCATCGAGGCGACCTGCCAGAGGAGCGTGGGTGCCTTCGTGCTCGACGCGTTCGGGTACCACGAGTTCCAGTCCGGCTCCAGCTCCGTGCGGGAGTCGATCCCGATTGCGCGCAGGTTCTCCGTGATGATCTGCAGCGACGCGACCCAGTCCGACCAGCCAGAGATCACGTGCGGATTGATCTCGACGCGGTCGCCCTTCGGGTCGAATAGCTGGCTGCCCCTGTACGTGAAGCCGTTGTCCGTCAGCAGCTTCTTCGCGGCGGCCGGGTTGTAGATCCGCCATCGTCTTCGCCGCGGCTCTTCACCGCGGGGTCGGTGACCCACTGTGGGAAGAGACCGTTCAGCCCGACTGCGTCGGCGGGCGGTGCGTAGCCGTACTCGCCGAGCTTCGAGACCGTCTTTCGATCGATTGCCCGGCTGATCGCCTTCCGCAGGACCTTCAGGCTGTACGGGTACTTGGTGGTGTCCAGCATCAGCCCGATCGGATAGGCGGTCGTCGCGTAGAAGGCGTGGTAGTGCGCCCGGTCCCGCCTCTCGTACGCCGACTCGACGTTCGGGACGAAGTTGTGCGTCCAGTCGACCTGGCCGCTCTGGATCAGCAGCAGCGCCGCGTCGTTGGAGGACGCCTGCACGTACTCGATGCACGGGATCTTCGGTGCGCCCTTCTTCCAGTAGCTCGGGTTCTTGCCGAAGACGTAGGACTGCGATCGTGAACCGCGTGATCTGTCGTGAACGGGCCCGAGCCGACCGGCCTGGAGTTCGTGTACGTGGACGGATTCGCGACCTTCGACCAGATGTGCTTCGGCAGGACGAAGACGACGTTCAGGTTCGCCGCGATGAACTGCGAGTCCGGCGTCTTCAAGTTGATCACGACGCCGTAGCGGCCCTTGGCCCTGACCGAGACGAGGTTCGTCCCGGGCCGGTAGAGGCCGATCTGGTCGAGCACCTTGTCCTGCTTGCCGGCCGTGAGGGTGTAGACGACGTCCGCAGAGGTAAGCGGCTTGCCGTCCGACCACCTGACGCCTCTGGCGAGCGAGAGCGTGAGGGTCTTGTTCCCGTTCGACCACTTCCAGTTGCGTCGCGAGCCACGGATACCGGTGGCCACCGCCTGCCGGGGTCGTGATGATCAGCGGCTCGTAGAAGGCGCCTCTTGACGAACGCCCCGCTCGGCAAGCCGACAGCGGTGAACGGATTGAAGTTCTTGACGAACGCCGGATCGCCGGAGCCCGTCATGACCAGACATTTGTGCGCGGCGAGGCGGGGCCGTCCTCGCGTCGGTCTTGGCCCCAGCAGCTCCTGGACTGCGAACGCGACGAGGAGGCCGACCGAACAGGCGACCCCCGCCGTCCTGAGACCGAAGCGGACGGAGCGAACTCGACTCTTCATACCTCTTCCTTTCTGTTCTCCGTGCCGGGCACGGAGGCTCGTCGAAGACCGACAGAGCTGCACCGTCGTCGGCGCATCTTGAGGGGTTGTTCCGGGAACGGTTACAGATTGTTTCCGGCGAGTCAAGGCCTGGTTAAAGCCATATTGGTCGAGATGCACCGTGCCGGGTCAGGCAACAGCTATGGACGTTCCCGGTAAAAATCTGTTGAATGTAGGTATGGCATCGCCCGAGGAACATCAAGCCAAGCCTCGCACGACCATCCGGGAAGTGGCAAGCGCCGCCGGCGTCTCGATCGCCACGGTCTCGCGCGTCCTCAACGGGCGCCCCGACGTCGCGCCGGCCACCCGCGCCGCGGTCCTGCGCGCCGCGCGCGACCAGCGCTTCGCCACGAACCGGAGCGCACGCGCTCTCTCGGGCGGCCGAACCGGTCTCGTCGGCGTAACGCTGCCGATGGTCGAAGCGGAGTACTTCGCGCAGATCCTCTCCGGCGCCGCCGAAGCGCTCCACGAGCATGACATGCGCGTCGTGCTCTCCCCAACGCTGCATCTCCACGACCGCGAGGTGACGCTCCTCGACCGGCTGATGCACGGGACGACCGACGGCGCAGTCTTGATGCTCCCCGAGGAATCAAACGACGAACTGAAGGCGCTCCAGCGGCTCGGCTATCCCTTCGTCGTCGTCGACCCCCGCGTGCCGCTCGACGAAGGAGTCGCCGCCGTCTCGGCCTCGAACGCATCGGGCGCTCGCGCCGCCGTGCAGCACCTGCTCTCGCTCGGACACCGGCGCATTGCTGCGCTGACGGGCATCCCGGGGTGGCTCGCGAGCATCGAGCGCTTCAACGGCTACCACTCTGCTCACGCGGCAGCCGGCGTCCTTGCGGATCCCGCTCTCGTTGTCGAGGCGGACTACTCGACCGAGGGCGGCGAGGCCGGGGCCGCGAAGCTCCTCGACCTGCCCGATCCTCCAACCGCCGTCTTTGCCTTCAACGACAACATGGCCGTCGCCGTCCTCCGCGAAGCGCGCAGGCGTGGACTGCGCGTGCCCGAGGATCTCTCCGTGGTCGGCTTCGACGACTCACAGCAGGCCCGCATCGTCACCCCCGAGCTGACGAGCGTGCGCCAGCCACTCGCCGAGATGGGGCGCATGGCGGTCAGCCTGCTCCTGCGCCTGCTCGAGAACCAGCGTGTCGAGGGCCTGAACGTCGAGCTCCAGACCCGGCTCGTCGTCCGCGACTCGACGGGGCCACCCCGCGCGTGAACGCCTAGCGTGCGCGGGCGGCGACGGCGCGAGCTACCTGGCGCTGGTGGGTGATCGGCGCGCCGCCGGCGGTGAAGGCGAGCAACACGACGGTCCGGCCCCGCCGGAAGCCGAGGAAGTCGACATACACCGGGACGGCGCCGCGAGTAGTCGCGACCGAGAGAGTGACTCGATATGCCATCGACTGGTCTGCTACGCGCGGGTCAGCGAGCGAACGGGCAGACACGACTCGGCTCCCGTTGCGCCGCGCCTCCTTGTCCAGGAGCCGGGCGACGCATGCAAGCACGGCCGGCCGCGACCCCTTCCGGAAGTCTCCGGTCGCATCGGCGCGGCTCTTGTAGACCTCCACAAACGACTCGATTGCCGCACCGCTCTGCTCGAACCTCGATCGCGCTGTCCCGGTAATCGTGAACCGTGAGAAGTCGACGTCGACACCGGGGCAATCCAACTTCGCGTCGGGCGACTCTGCCGCCGGCCGGCGCAGCCAGCCGGAGGCGAGGTCCGACGCTCGCACCGTCATTCGCTTCGCAACCGCGACGTCCACCGGTCGCAAACGCTCCTGTTCGGGCCGAAAGCGACCGGCCTGCGCCGAAGCACTGACCAGCAGCGCGAGGACGAGCAACAAAGTGGTCGCAGTAGTACGACGCATCCTTGATGCTGTCGGCCAGCCGACTCGGCGACTGATGACCCGCAGGAGGGATCGCGCGCTCTGGGTCGCCGTGGCGTGAGACCATCTGCTCTTCTCGAGAGGAGGAGACCAATGGGTTACGCATTCGGATCGATCGACGAGCTCGGCGAGGGCTACGGATTTCGCAAGATCCGTGTGCCGCTCGGCATCACGGCGTTCGGCGCCAACGCAGTCGTGTATCCACCCGGTTACGAGGGCTTCCACCATTACCACGACACCCAGGACGAGCTGTACATCGTCCACAGCGGCAGGGCCCGCGTCGAGGTGGAAGGCGAGACCCGCGAGCTGGGCCCCGGCGGTCTCCTGCACGTCGAGTCGACGACCCCCCGGAAAGTCTCGAACGCGAGCGAGAGCGACGACCTCGTGCTCGTCGTCGTCGGCGGCAAGGACGGCTACGTCCAGCGTGACGGCCACATGGTCGATCCCGCCGACGTCGAGCGCCGGGCCGCCTTCGGTCGTTAGTGGAAATCTCAGGCAAGACCTTCCTGGTCACCGGCGGCGCCTCCGGCCTCGGCGCCGCGACGGCACATCTTCTCGAAGAGTCGGGCGGCCACGCAGTTGTGGCGGACCTGCCCGAGACCGACGTGACGGACGGCGAAAGCGTCCAGCGCCTCGTCGACTCCCTCGATGAACTGCACGGCGCCGTCAACTGCGCAGGCATCGGCGCGTCGGCGCGTGTGGTCGGAAAGGACGATGACGGGCCGTTCCCGCTCGACCTCTTCCGAGCGGTGGTGGACGTCAACCTGACGGGAACTTTCAACGTCATCCGGCTCGCCGCGACGAAGATCGCCCGGAACGAGCCTGACGAGAACGGCGAGCGCGGCGTCATCGTCAACACCGCTTCGAATGCCGCCTACGAGGGACAGATCGGACAGGCCGCGTACTCGGCTTCCAAGGGCGGCGTCGTCTCGATGACCTTGCCGATCGCGCGCGAGCTGGCGCGTCACGGGATCCGAGTGATGACGATCGCGCCGGGGCCAGCAGACACCCCGATGCTCGCGCAGCTGCCCGAGAACCTGAGGCAGGCGCTCGAGGCGCAGATCCCGTTCCCGGCGAGGCTCGCGCGCCCCGACGAGTTCGCAGCGCTCGTCAAGCACATCGTCGAGAACCCGTACCTGAACGGGGAGGTCGTGCGGCTCGACGGCGCGTTGCGGATGCCTCCGCGCTGATGCGGCCCCTCGAGGACGTCAGAGCCGTCTCGCTCGCCGTGAACGTGCCCGGGCCGACCACGGCTGCGCGGCTCGTGGCGCTCGGCGCCTCGGTGACCAAGGTCGAGCCGCCGGCCGGCGACCCGCTCGCCGCGGCCCATCCGGCCTGGTATGACGAGCTCCAGGCGGGACAGCAGGTCGTGACACTCGACCTCAAGCAGACGGCAGACCGTGCGCGCCTCGACGAGCTCCTCGAGCCCGCCGATCTCCTGCTTGACCTCGAGTCGTCCCGGCGCGCTTGCGCGGCTGGGTCTCGCCTGGGCCGAGCTGCACGCCCGCTTCCCCCGCCTCTGTCAGGTCGCGATCGTCGGCTATCCCGCGCCCGACCAGGAGCGCCCCGGCCACGACCTCACGTACACGGCCGAGCACAGCCTCGTCGTGCCGCCCAACTTGCCGCGAACGCTCGTCGCCGACCTGGGCGGCGCCGAGCTGGCGACCACCGCGGCGGTCGCACTGCTGCTCGCCCGCGAGCGCGGCGGTGAGGCCGGGTATGCGGAAGTCGCCCTCGCTGATGCTGCCTCGGCGTTCGCGGCGGCCGTGCGCCACGGCGCCACCGCGCCCGGCGGGTCCCTCGGCGGCGGAAACCCTGCGTACGGGATCTACCCCGCCAGGGACGGCTGGGTCGCCGTCGCCGCGCTCGAGCCCCACTTCCGGCAGCGGCTAGCCGAGCAGCTCGGCCTCGACGAGCTCACCCACGAGGCGCTTACCGACGCGTTCCGCGCCCGAACCGCTGACGAATGGGAGGCGTGGGCCGGCGAGCACGACCTCCCGCTCGGCGCCGTCAAGGACTAGAGCCCGACCCGGCCGATGGATGCAGTAGCGGCACCACTGGGTCCCAGCCGGCGCGCAACACCGCAACGAGAGAGGGTGGCGTGATCAGCCGCACGTGCTCGCCCGCGGCGCGGCGCCTGCGCCCGACGTAGCCCGCCGCCGTCCAGGTCAGAAGTTCGTCGCCGAGAACAAGGAAAGGTGCGCCGTCCCGGAGGACGAACGCGCCGTCGGGAAGCTCATCGAGCCGTGCGTCGTGGTGGCGTTGCACGCGCGAGGCTGGTTCGACACGCTCGGCATGGAGCTGCGCGTCGATCGCGTCGGCTCCGACCTGGCCGGAGTGGAGCTCGCCCCAGATCGCGACCAGGCGGTTGTAGTCCTCGCGGCGACAGAGCGCGCAGGGGCGATGCCCTGCGGCGAGCGCAGTCGCCTCGTCGAGAAAGAACAGCTCGGTGAAGCGGCCGGGCCGCAGGAGCGACCCGCGCTGCCAGCCACGGAACTGGAGCCGGCAGGCAATCCAGCGCTTGCCGTTGTAGCGCCGCCGGATGCGGCCGGTCTCGTCGTGGAGGCATCCCCGGTTCCCGTAGACCAGGCCACGCCCGGGCTCGGCGACCAGTTCCCCGAGCGGCGTGACCCGGTTCTGCAACGGCATTTCAGCCTCAACCTAGTCGAGGCCCGAGAACCTTAGTAACACAGTGTTACTTGATCTGGGCCCTGCTCGGGCTCAGGCACCGAGAAGCAAGTAACACAGTGTTACTAGGGCGCTGGTCGTGACTAGCAGTCGAAGTGGAGCGCGTTGCTCGGGGCCGACACGTTTCCGGACGTATCGACCGCCCTCAGCACGATCTCGGTCGGGCCTGGCGCCCGGCAATACGTGACCGTCTCGCCGTACCCGATCACCCCGTCGTCGTTCCGTACGCCGTTCAGGTACACGTCGTACAGAATCTCCGACTGTGGATCGGTGTTGTCGGTGGACTGAGTCCAGTCGAGCCACGCCTCGGGCGCTTGAGTCTCCGGGGAGAACGTGAGGTTCGTCGGCGCAGTCGGCGGAATCGTGTCGGTGACCGCCGGCGTCGTCACGGACAAAAGGTTGCTCTGGGCAGTGTTGCCGTAACCGTCCCGCGCCGTGACCCTGAACTCATACGTCGTCGTCGGCGAGAGGTGGAGGAGCGTCAGACCACGGGTCCCGATCATGTTCGAGGCGTGCGGGCTCCCGTTGACGAACAGCGTGTACCAAACCTGAGTCAGGTTGTCTGTCGACGCCGTCCAGGCGACCGAGATGCGCGTGGGAAACACGGACGTCAGGCTGAGGTTCGGCGGCGGGCTCGGCGGCGTCGTGTCGGGCGGGGTCGTGTAGCTCACGACGTTGCTGTTCTCCGACCTGTGGCCTCTCGAGTCGATGGCGTAGACGGCGAACGAGTGCGTCTGGTTCGCGGCCAGCTGTCCGAGCGTGAAGGTCGTCTGCGGCGGGTTGACCCGGAAACAGCCCGAGGGGGGCCGTTGGACGCAGTACCACCAGGGGTTGGATCCACCCCTCGAGGCATCCCACGCCAGCGAGATGCTGGTCGCTGTCGTCGCAGTGATTCGGAGGTTGGTCGGCGTCGTGGGCGCCCCACCGCGTCCGGCGGTGGCAGCGCTGATGAACACGAGTCCGAGCGCTAGCGTGCTCGCGAGCAAAGCGGTGCTTCGGAGGGACATCAGTGACGGCTCCTTCCGTGCGAGGGGGTACCGCCTCTAGATACGACGACCGCCCAGGACTGGATTTAGCTCAGATTCCGGGTCAGATCCGCCGCGGCCTGAGGGCTCGGGGCAAAAGCAAGCGGCACGAGCGCGGCCAGCGTCGCAGCGCCTCCGACCACGAAGAGAGAGCGATAGCTCCCGCTGACGGCGATCGTCAATCCGATCAACGGGACCGCGAGCGCGGAGGCGACGGCGCGAAGCGCGTAGTACAGAGCCGTGTACCCGCCGGCCTCGCCGCGGGGGATCAGCGCGGCGAACAGCGAAAACCCGAGCGTCGACAGGAGACCGAAACCCGTCGCCGCGAGCCCGCACGCGAACGAGACGGCCACGAGATTCGTCGACGCCGCGGCCGCCAGGAAGCCGACGCCCATGAGACCGACGCCAAGTCCCAGGAACGGCTTGTGCAGGCGTGGGTTCCGGATGAAGCCTGCCGCGACCATGACCAGCCCAGCGCCGAGCGCGAACGCGGCGAGCCAGAGGGACGCGAGACCCGGTTCGAGCCCGAGCACGCTTCTGGCGTAGAGGATGAAGAAGACCGGCAGCGCGGCGTAGCCGATCACCCAGAGGACCTCCGCGGCGAGCAGCGCTCGCACTCCCGGACGGATCATCGTGGTCATGTAGAACCGAAGCGGCCGGTGTTGCGGCTGTTCAGATTCACCGGGGTCGGCCACAGGCAGATGCCGGACGGTCGGCCAGGCGAGCAGGAGCATGCCGACGGCCGCAAGGACGAAGGGAGCCCACAACGCCACCTCCGTGAGGAGGCCGCCGAGGGCGAGCCCGACCAGACCGCCGATCAGCGAGGCGACCTCCAGGGCACCGTTGCCCTGCGCATAGTCCTCGGCCGCGAAACCGTCGTGGACGAGGGCCCGATGGGCCGTCATGACGACGTTCACGCCCACGTAGGCCAACGTGCCGGCCAGCGTGAGCACCAGATACGTCGTGCCCTGGCCGAGCGCGACGGCGATCAGCCCGCACGCGGCGAGCAGGCTGCCGACGATGATGAACGGCCGTCTGCCCGTGCCGCGGCGTGTGGCGCCGGTCGCTCCAGCGACCGACGAGGAGCGGCATGGCAAAACCGGCCGCGGAGTTCACCATCATCACCAGCCCGATCAGCCCTGGCGCCTCCCTGATGTCCGCGAGCAGAAGCGGGAGATAGGTCGTCGTCACCGTGCGCACGAGACCCGTGCCGACAGCGGCCGCTGCGAAGACGACCAGGTAGGCGAAGCCCCGTCGAGGGTGGAGCGGGAGAACGCTCGGTAGCCGGGTCTCTAGGAGAGGATCGCTAGCGATCGAACGCGTCCTTCAGCACATCTCGCGGGATAGCGCTCTCCGCGTACCGTGAGGTGCCGTCGGTGCTGAGCTCCCGCGCTCCTGCGATCAGCGCTGCATAGGCGGCTCCGGCCAGGAGACTGCCGGTCGAGACGCGGCGCACGCCGACGGAGGCCAGTTCGGCCGTCGAGGGCCCGCCGGGTAGCGCGAGCACGTTCACAGGGATCCCGACCGCCTCGACGACCCGGGCGATCTGGTCGAGATCGGACAAGCCCGGCGCGTACGCCGCGTCAGCGCCCGCGTCTCGATACGCGATCAGGCGCTTGATCGTGTCGTCCAGGTCGTCGACGCCGCGGATGTGGTTCTCGGCGCGACCCGTGACCACCAGCGGATCGGAAAGCTGATGCGCGGCTTCGGCGACCTCGGCTACGCGCTGTGCGGCGACATCGACGTCGTCCATGGCGCCGGTGGCGGGGTCGTAGTCCTCGATCGAGAGCCCCGCCGCCCCGGCCCCGGCGAGGAGCGCCACAGTCTCGGCCACTCCGCCGGGATCGTCGGGGTAGCAGCGCTCACTGTCGACGTTGAGCGGAACCGAGGTGGCGTCCACGAGGTTCGCCACATGGGCGACCAACTCGTCCCGAGTCACGCTCTGGTCGAGCTTGCCGATCGCCCAGGCGAAGCCGGCGCTGGTCGTGGCGAGCGCCTCGAAGCCGGTCGCCTCGAGCAGCCGCGCAGAGCCGACGTCCCACGGGTTCGGCATCACGAACAGCTCCTCGGCCGAGTGCAAAGCCCGGAAGCGGGCGCGTCGCTCGTCCGGCATACGCCTAGGTCAAGAAGGACGGCGGGTCGTCGAACACGCCGTCGGCGACGATCGCAATCACGTACCCCAGGATGAGGAGCAGCCCGGTGGCCAGATGCAGCTGGATGTTCGTCGCCATCGCAGGCATCAGCGCGTAGGGCTGCTCGTACGACTCCCGCAGCGCCCGGATCACGGGCAGGGCGAGCGGAGCGGCGGCGAGGGCGATGATGGTCGGGCGCACGAGGAGGCCGGAGATGGCGAAAACGGCGATCAGCCCGAAGGTGACGACCACCGCGCCGACATAACCATTGATGACGGCTTCCTTCGAGAAGCGCACGGGAAGCGTCCGCTTTCCCGCCCTGGCGTCGGCCGGCCGGTCCGGCACCTCGTTCAGGTACAGGATCAGCGCGATCAGGATCCCGACGGGAATCGAGGCCAGCAGCGGCTCGAGGTCGTACGACCCGGTCTGCACGTAGTACGCCCCGAGAGCCATGATCGGACCGAAGCCGAGCGCCACGCAAACCTCGCCGAGCCCGCGATGCACGAGCTTGAGCGGCGGTGCGGTGTAGAAGAGGCTGATCAAGGCTCCGGCGACGCCGATCCACAGCAGGCCCCAGCCGCTGTACGCGGCGAGGAAGATCCCGATCCCGATCCCGACGGCGTAGAACGCGAGCGACAGCAGCGCCATCTGGCGCATCGAGACCAGGCCGTAGAGGATCACGCGCGAGCCGCCGCTGAACTGCGTCGGGTTGACGTTCGCCTCGTCGGCCCCACTCTGCGTGTCGAACACGTCGTTGGCGACGTTCAGGCCGAGGTGGATGCACGCGCCGCCGATGACGGTGAGCAGCGCGAGCCACCAGTTGAACCCGTCCTTCCAGGCCGCAACGGCGATCCCGAGCAGCACCGGCACGAACGTCGCCGTCAGGAACGGGAGCCTCGTCGCGCGCAGGAAGAGCCAGCCGAAGGACAGTCGCGGCCGCACCTCGCGGCCCGTGTCCTCGGAGAGCCGGTCGAGGTATTTCCGGGCCTGCGGAACGCCGCGCTCGGAGAGCTCGAAGAACGACATCTCCTGCTCGTCCCACCCCTCCGCCCGGTCCGGCGACAGCTCGAGGCCGCCGTCCACCTTTCGCAGCGGCCCCCAGAGCGAGACGTAACGCCGCTCGTCGTAGCCGATGCCGGGCTGCGGCCGGATGTGGCTGAAGACGACATTCACGCGCTCGCCCTCGGGCGGCTGCACCTCCTCGCCGGCGACCGCGTTCAGGATGACGACGCCGCTGTCGGGGTCGGCGCGGAACTCCGTCGCGACCGACAGCGGGTACCCGTCGTCGTCGACGAACGCGATCACCGCGTGCTCGAAGCGGCTCTCCAGGCCGGCGATCAGCTCCGGAGTCGGCTTCACGCCATCGCCTTCGCGACGTCGAAGACCTGTGGCGGCCGGTCCGTCGCGCCGTCCGCCCAGAGGAACGCTCTCGTCGGCCGCACCTCGATCACTCCGCGCTCGAAGAACAGCGGCAGCGCGACGCGCTTGCCGAGGAACATGTCGATCGCGGGCTCCTTCTTGCGCCACAGCGGGAGCACGCGCTCCCAGCCCGCGTGGAGGTCCGCGTCGTCCACGGTCGCATCGCCCTGGATCGTCGCGCGCCGGAACGGCTCGACGTCCACCGCGACCGGGTCGCTGATCGAGATCGAGACCTTGGCGTTCGCCTTGATGTGCTCGAGCTTCTTCGAGAAGAGGATGCTCGAGGTGAGGTAGATCACCTCGCCGTCGTAGAGCGGGATCAGCGGATGCGTCACCGGCAGCCCGGAGCTGTCGATGACGGTCAGCTCGCTGACGAGCGCCGTCTCGAGCAGCTCTTCGACCGGCCTTGGCAGGACGCCCACGGTGCTGACGATAACTACTTAATCATCGTCCTCGTCGGCTCCTCCGATGAGGAATCGGGCGACCTGCGGATCGTGATCCGAATCCTGGTCGTGGAACTCCGCGTTCACGTGCACCGAGTCGTACGACCTGAACGCGCGGAAGAGCTGGAAGCTCGCGAGGATCTGGTCCAGCGTCTGCGAGTTCCCGTCGAAGACGTACGAGTAGCGCTCCGACGTGGGCAGCGTGTCGATGAGGTTGACGAGCGCGCCGCCCTTGAGGATCGACACAGTCTCGGAGAACTGGAAGTCGTTGATGTCGCCGAGCACGACGACCCTCGCGTGCTTGTCTGCATCGAGCAGGTCGTCGACGAAGCCGTTCACGATCGCGGCCTGCTGGTGCCGCTGCACCTCGCTCGACCGGATCGGCGGCTGAAAACGCCCGAAGATCGGGTCGTCTCCGCCCTTGGAGTTCAAGTGGTTGGCGATCGCGAAGATCGTCCGGCCGCCCCAGCGGAACTCGCCCACGAGTGGCTTCCGGCTGTTCGCGAACGCTGAGTTCGTCGGATCGATCCGGCCGGGGCTGTAGAGCAGCTCCGCGCCGTGGTGCGTGTCCACGACCTCGTTCGGCGTCACCGCCGTGCCCCCGGCCGGTCGACGAACGACAGCCCGCGGTCGGTCCGGAAGAGGAAGCCCTGGCGGATGTTGCCGCCCGGCTCGCCGCCGTCCTGGTTGAAGAGCGGGTTGATCTGGCGATAGTCGTAGGTCGGGCCGCCCTGGGCCTCGATCGCCGCGATCAGCATCTGCCAGGTCAGGCTGGCATCGGTCGACGGGTCGGGTGCCGGCCCGGTGTTGTCCTGTACCTCCTCGATGGCGAAGAGGTCGGGCGAGCGCATGTTGTTCACCATCAGCCGCGCCAGGGCGGCGAACTTCGCCGGCGAGTCGCTTGGATCCAGGTTCTCGACGTTGAAGGTCGCCACCGCGAGCTCGTTTTTGCGCTGGGCGTCCGTGACCTCGCGCGCCAGCCCGCCGTCGACCGGCGTCAGATCGTTCAGGACGAGGAACTTGAAGTTCCCGAAGCCGTAGTCGACGACGGCGCTCACCGGCGTGGTGAACCCGTCTCGAACGTCGACCGGCGGCGTCGGCCGGATGACGTCATCGAGGATCATCCGCTCCGGATTGAAGTCGTTCGCCCGAATCGACGATGCCTCCGCGCGCCGGTCCTGACACTCGCGTACGAGCCGTTGTCGCTGAGCACCGCGATCTCGCCGAAGTCGTTTCGAGGGCCGACCGCGACGGCGTTGTTGACCTGCACGAGCATGCCCTCGAGGCTCTCGTAGAAGTCGATGCCGTCCTGGTCCGGGTCGAACGTGTTGCTCGTCTCCACGTTTCCGGCCGAGTCGTTCTCGATCTCCAGCGTGGGCGGAACGCGCCCGCCCAGCCCGACGACGGTCGCCGGGATCGCCGGCACGGCGCCCGCGGAGACAACCGTGGGCGTGACGATCTCGGTGATCGTCAGGTTGTCGAAACCGCTAGCGGTCGGCGGACAGGACGGGAAGCAGCCCGCCCGGAACTCCTGGACGCGGCCGCTCACACGCACCGCGGTTCCCGGCACGACTGCAGTCGTACCGAAGACGAAGATGCCCTCGGACGTGCGCAGGTCGGCGTCCGGCTGCGGGTCCTGCATGTAGAAGCCGGACGGGGCGACAGCGGTGACGACGCCCGGCACCTGGGAGACGAGGCTGCCGTCGTACGGCGAAAGGTGGGCCTGGTCCTGGATGTCGTGGATGCGGAGCGTGAGGCCTGTCGTGCTGAAGCTGAACGCGTGGTCCCCCGCCATGTGGTCGGGCGGGTCGACCTCGTCGGTGTCCGTCACCGCGTCGGCCTCGACGGTCACCGTGCAGGTCTCGTTGCGCTGGAGATCGCTCTGCGGGTCGAGGACGTAGGACGTCGAGGCGCCCTCGGGCGTGACCGTCAGCGCCACGGCGCCGCTAGTCGTGCAAGCGAGCGCGAACGCACCGGCGACAGCGGTCACCGGCTCGCTAAAGGTGACCGTGATGCTCGAGTCGGTGGGCACCTCGTTCGCGCCGTTCGGGGGAGTAGTCGCGGCCACGAACGGCGATTGGTCGGTCGAGCAGAAGTGACGCGGCGAGTCCGAGGTACGCGGGCTGGGCGTGGCTGCCGTGAAATCGGCGCTGTTCACATCCGTGTCCAGGCAGCCGCCGTCGTTGCGGAAATCTGCGGATGTGTTCGACGGCGCGGGGGCCGGCGCAGCGCCTTCGAAGTAGTTCGCTGTCGTTCCGTAGCCGATGAGGTCGATGATCCGGGTGTCGTTTCCGTTCGCGGCGCAGGTCGCGGCGGTGTTGCACCCCAGGGTGGTCGTGCCGTTGGCGAGCGCGACCTTCCCGGCCGTGCCGGACATGTTGATCGGAGTCAGATCGTCGAGAAAGGGCGTCGGCAGGGGAGCACCCACGGCCGCGGTGCTCGCTTCGCGGACGAGCAGGTACTGCCCGGGTGCAAGCGAACCGGAGAGCTCCGTCAGCTGTCCCGAGTTCGCACCGAGGTTGCCGGTGCCTGCCGCGCTCGCGTACTGGAGTGACTTGCCGTCGAGGGAGACCGAAGCGGAGCTGCGGTTGAAGATCTCGATGTAGTCGTGCGTATAAGTCGCACCGGCGTTCCCGCCGCCACCGTAGATCTGGCTGATGACGAGATTCGGCGAAGGACCGTTCGGGACTGCACCGGCGGCCGTGCCTGCGAGCGCGAGGAGCGCTCCAATACAGACACCGGTGAGCGCAAGACGCGCGCGGACGTAACTCATCGAGACTCTCCCCTCAGACGTTTGAACCGGATGCGCCGCCAACCCTCGGCGCCACGGGAGGGCATGGTGCCGCGTCTTTAAGGACACGTCAACTTCAGGCGCGCTTGGAGAACGCGGTGAGCGCCCCGAGACCCACGTATACCGAGCCCGATACGTAGCGCAGGATCGCCGGCCTGCTCCGGATCCACCTCCCGAACGTCCCGGCTGTCAGGGCGTAGAGGCTGTCACTCAGAAAGCCGAGAGCCATGAACACGAGCCCGAACACGGCTACCTGCGACCAGACCGCCTGCTCCGGATCGACGAACTGCGGCACGAACGCGAAGAAGAAGAGCGCCGTCTTCGGATTGAGGACGTTGACGACCGCGCCTCGCCAGAAGAGCTGAGCGAGCGGCCGGCTGCTGACGACCACGCGCGCGGGCGGGTCCCGATCGAGGAGCCGCCGGATTCCGAGGAAGACGAGATACGCCGCGCCCGCGAACTTGACGACGCTGAAGGCGACGGCCGAGGAGACGATCAACGCCGAGAGGCCGACCGCTGCGGCGACGGTGTGCACGAGCGTCCCGAGATGCACACCCGCCACCGACACGAGCCCGGCCAGCCGCCCGTGGTCGACGCTCTGCGCCACGATGTAGAGCACCGCGGGGCCGGGGACGATCAGCAACGCGAGCGCCGCCAGCGAGAACAGCCAGAGAGTGTGCGCGTCCGGCACTCGGCCATTGTGCCCATGCCCGGTGCCAGGCACCGGACATGGCTAGTTAGTGCTCCAGGCTCGTGCTACGAAAGTACCCTAGGAACTCGGTATGAAATCTCGATGAGAGGGAACCGCATGCGCCTCGAAGGCATCCACCACATCACCGCGATCACGGGCGACGCGCCCGGCAACGTCGACTTCTACGCGCGCGTGCTCGGGCTGCGGCTCGTCAAGAAGACGGTCAACCAGGACGACCCGACCGTCTACCACCTCTTCTACGCCGACGAGAAGGGCTCGCCCGGCTCCGACATCACGTTCTTCGAGTACCCGGGCGCGCGGCGCGGGCGCGCCGGCGCCGGCATGGTGCACCGCGTCATCTGGCGCGTCGCCTCCGAGGAGGCGCTCGACTTCTGGGACGAGCGGCTCGGCGCCGAGGGAACCGACGTGCGCGGACCGAGGGCGGCCTGCGCTTCGCCGACCCGGAGGGCCTCGGCCTCGAGCTCGTCGTCGCCGAGACCGGCGGACGAGCCGCTCATCGCGGAGAGCCCGGAGATCCCGCCGAGCTCGCGCTCCAGGGCTTCGACGGCGTTCGCGCTTACTCGTCGCAGCCCGATCGGAGCCGCGCCTTCCTCGAGGAGGCGCTCGGGTTCGAGGCCGCGGCGACGACGGCGTTCGAGGCCCGCGGCGAGCAGCGCGGCGGTCGCTGTACGACTACGACGCCACCGACGAGCCGCGGCGATCCCCGGCGCGGGCACCGTGCACCACGTTGCGTGGGCGTCGCCGCCCGAGGAGCACGAGGCCTGGCGGCAGCGCGTGCAGCGAGGCCGGCGCGCTCGCCGACGCCGGTCATCGACCGCTTCTACTTCAAGTCGATCTACTTCCGCGAGCCGAGCGGCGTCCTGTTCGAGATCGCGACCATCGGGCCCGGGCTTCACGACGGACGAGCCGCTCGAGACACTCGGCGAGCGCCTCTCGCTGCCGCCGAACTACGAGCACCTCCGCGACGAGGTCGAGCCGGCGCTGACGCCGCTGCCGAACCCGCGCGAGAGCCTGGGCGGCCAAGAGCTGACCGGCTGCTCGAAGCGACGTCCGCCCCGCCGCCGGCGAGCCCGAGGGCGCGCTCGTCCTCTTCCACGGCCGGGGCGCCGACGAGCACGACCTGCTACCCGCTGCTCGACGCGCTCGACCCGGAGCGGCGGCTCGCTCGGCGTCACTCCGCGCGGGCCGCTCCCGCTGCCGCCCGGCGGCGCGCACTGGTACGTGCTCGCGCGAGCTCGGCTACCCGGACCCGGAGACGTTCCTGCCCAGCTACGAGCGGCCTCGGCCTGGCTCGACGAGCCTCGGCGTTCCGCCGGAGCGGACCGTGCTCGGCGGCTTCTCGCAGGGCGCGGTGATGAGCTACGCGCTCGGGCTCGGCGCGGGCCGCCCGCGCCCGGCCGGCGTCCTCGCGCTCAGCGGCTTCATCCCGACCGTCGAGGGCTTCGAGCTCGACCTCGCGCGCCCGCTGCCGCCGTCGCGATCGGGCACGGCACCTACGACCCGGTCATCGGCGTCGAATGGGGCCGGCAGGCGAGCGAGCAGCTCGAGGCGGCGGGCGCCGACGTGCTCTACCGCGAGTACCCGCTCCCGCACACGATCGACCCGCGTTTCCTCGCCGAGCTACAGCACTGGGTTCAGCAGGCCGTCAGCGCCGGATCGTCCGCGCCCGCAGCCAGTCGCGAACCGTCGTGAAGAACCCGGCCGCGAAACGGTCTGCGCGCGCGGTCTCTTCGTTCAACCCCTGAGTCGTGTGGACGAGGCTGTGGTTCGCTCCGGGCAGCACGACCCACGAAAAATCCCGGCCGGCCTCCTGCGCGATCGGTCGCAATTTGTCGACGCTGATACGCGTGGCGACGTGCATGTCGAGCCCGCCGTAGACCCAGATTGCAGGAATCCGCAGCGACCGGATGGCGGGCACCGGGTCGAAGCCGCTTGGCCCGCGGCGCCGCACCTCGGCGTCGATCTGCTCGGGCGTCATGCGCGGCGGCTCATCGCCCGCGCCGGTCAACTCCTGATACGCGCTGTTCTCGCCCGGCGTCTCGAGCGGCGACACGAGCAAGACGAGAAAGCGGATCGCCGCCTCCCGGCTGGCGGCCAGGGGCATGATCCACCCCGCCTGGCTCGCCCCCCAGAGCCCGACGCGCGCGTCGTCCACCCCGGGCTGAGCGGCCAGGAACCGCGCCGCAGCCTCGGCGTCCCTGGCCAGGATGTCGATCGTCGACTCGCTGGCGAGCTCGCCCGGATACCTGCCGCCCGACTGGTGGATCCCGCGCTTGTCGTAGGCGAGCACTGCGAAGCCGTGCCGCGCGAAGAACGAGGCGACCGGCCCGGTCGTCGACCTGGACGCGACACCCGAGCCGTGCACGACGGCGACTGCGGGATGCGGGCCCGCCCCGGCCGGCATCGTCAGCGTGCCGGCGATCCAGGCACCCCCGCGCGCTTCGGAAGCGCACTTCCTCCTGCCGTAGCGGCATGCGAGTCGCGTGCTGGTCGGGAGCACCCGCACGCCGCCAGACCAGCGCCGAAGGCCCGAACGTGACCGTGCCGATCGAGGGCCGGCGCGTGCTCAGCGCCGCGCCGATCTCGTACGTTCCTCGCCGCAGCGGGTAGACGGCATGGAGCTCGCCGGAGTCGAACTCGGCGGCGGTCCACGGGGAGAACGGCGTGTCGAGCACCCCGATCGCCCGCCCGTCGCCGAACGTGTAGATCCCGAGCGTGCCCAATCGGGCATCCGCCCGCGCTGTAGGCGAAACGTTCCACGCAACGCTCCCTGCCGAACCGTCCCGACGATCGCCTTCTTTCTTGAGCCGGCCGCTGAAGACGACCGGTGCCGGCCGGCCGGGCAGCCGGAAGCTGAGGCGCCCGTGGGTGGCCCTGGGCGGCGCCGTCGTCTGGCCGATGTCCCGGCGGGAGACCGACAACAGCCTTGGAGCCGCGAATCTGCATCGCAATGCCCACGCCTTCGGTCCCGAGCGGGAGGCGAAAGCCCCCGGTCCAGGTGCCGGCGAGCGAGCGGCTCGTCTCCGCAGAGCTGCCCGTCGCAGCCGCCAACCCGGCGACGACCACTAGCAAGACCAGGAGCACGTCTCATCGTTCGAGCTCCGCCAGCACCTCGTCGGCCCACCTGAGGGCCAGCTCGGCCTGCTCGATGCCCAGCTTGAGCAGGAAGTAGTGGTAGTAGTCGTGCCCGCGCCGGGAGTTCGTCGGCTCGATCTGCTGGTAGACGGCGAGTTGCTCGAGCGTGTCGGCGCGGAACTGCTGGTAGTGGCCGACGAGCGCTTCCCGGCTCATCAGGCTCCCGAGAAATGACTTCAAGTAGAAGCCGTCTCGGTCTCCGGGCTCCACAGTCTCGAGCCACGCTTTCAGAGCACGCTCGCCGCGCTTCGTGATCCGGTAGAGACGCCGGTCCGGGCCACGCTCCCGCCCGCCTGCGCGCGACCGGGCCAGCCCATCGCGCCCGAGCCGCGGCAGGACGGCATAGAGCTGGCTCTTGGCCGGGGCCCAGACGTGCGCGATGCTGCGCTGGACAATCTTGAGCAGGTCGTAGCCGGTTCGCTCGCCCTCGATGGCCAGGAGACCGAGCACCGCGCCTTCGGTTGCGGTCAGCTGTAGGACTCTCGAGCGTTCTCTAGTCCGCATCGGACTAGTTGTACGCGAGGCCGTGTTGACCTGTGTTAAGCAGGACGGGCGGCCCCGTGGGGCCGCCCGTCGGTCCGCAGCGCCTGCCTTAGCCGGCTGGTGGGATGAGGACCTTGTTCAGGACGTGGATCGTCCCGTTCGAGGCCGCGATGTCGGTCTTTACGACCTTGGTCGAGCGGTTCAGGAAGACGTTGCCGCCGCGAACCTGGATGCGAACGGAGGGTCCCGGCAAGGGTCTTGGCCGACCGAAGCTTCACGACCTGTGCTGCCTTCACGTCGCCCGCGACGACGTGGTAGAGCAGCACCCGGCGCAGCTGCGCGCGGTTGCGAAGCAGCTTGTTCAACGTCGCCTTCGGCACCTTCTTGAACGCAGAGTCGGTCGGTGCGAAGACGGTCAGCTTGGTCTCGCCGGTCAACGCTCCTGCCAGCCCGGCTCGCTTGGCGAGCATGACGAGGGTCTTGAACTGGCCGGCGGCAACCGCTGTCTGGACGATGTTCTGGTCGGCCGCCGGTGGGGCTGCCGGGGCGGCGGCGCTGGTCGCCGCCGCCGAGATCGCCGCGATCGTGAGCACGGATGCGGCGAGGATCGATACGAAGAGCTTGCGCATTGTGGTTCTCCTTTTTCTGGGTTAGGCGGTTGTGATCTGGGGGTCGCGGCTCCAGCGGCGGCGGATGCCCTGCTGCTGAGCCAACTGGTAGACGGCGGCGATTCCGACGAGGCCGTAGACGGTCCGGCTGGCGAAATTCGTCTCGCCAAACTCGAGGCCCACGAGAGTCGCTACGAGGTCGAACTCGGCGATCGAGACGAGGCCCCAGTTGAGCCCGCCGACGATGACGAGCGCGGCGGCGAGGATGTCGAACTTTTTCACGGTGAGCTCCTTTCTGTAGAGGTTTTGTCCAGAGCAACGTACAGAGATGGCCCAGCCTTGTCAAGAGTCTGTTCAATGTCTGTACACTGCAGCCATGGAAGCGGCGAACGGCTACCTCCGGATCGGCGAGCTGAGCCGTCGTTCGGGTGTCAGCACGGAGCTACTCCGCGCATGGGAGCGTCGGTACGGCCTCCTGCGCCCAACTCGGTCGGAGGGTGGCTTTCGCCTCTACTCACCCCAGGACGAGCGCCGGGTGGCCGTCATGCGCGATCACCTAAAGCGTGGGCTTTCCGCGGCACAGGCCGCCCGTAGGACTCTCGAGGAAGACGAGCGCCGCCCCGATGACGCCCCTGCTCTCGTACGAGGTGCCGACAGCCTGCGGGAGGCGCTGAACGCTCTCGACGAGACAGCCGCGCACGCGGCAATCGACAGGCTTCTGTCGAACCTGTCCCTGGAGACTGTCCTCGGCGATGTGATCCTGCCGTACCTCCGCGAGCTGGGCGACCGCTGGGAACGCGGCGACGCGTCGGTTGCCGACGAGCACTTCGCCAGCAACCTCCTGCGGGGGCGCCTCCTCGGGCTCGCGCGTGGCTGGGATCAGGGCTCCGGGCCACGCGCGCTCCTGGCCTGTGCGCCCGGGGAGCAGCACGATCTGGCGCTCATCGTCTTCGGCCTCGCGTTGCGCGAGCGAGGCTGGCGGATCACTTTCCTCGGGCCCGACACCCCACTCGACTCCCTTGCCGAGGCCGCGCGCGCCCTCGAGCCTGCCGCCGTCGTGATCGTGGCCAGCTCGCCGGAGCGCATAGCCGGAACCGAGGCGGCGTTGCGCAAGCTCGCACGGACCGCTCCGCTCTGGATCGCCGGGGCCGGCGCGAGCCCGAAGGTAATCGGGAAGACAGGCGCCCGGCACCTCGATACCGACCCGCTGGACGCAGCCGACCTCGTGGCCCGAGCACATAGCCAGTGAGATGAGGGCCGTCGAGTCCGAGGAGCGCGCCTACTCGCCGCTCGCAATCGTCAAGGCTTCCCAGCGCGGACGGGCGGCGCCTGGCGGCCGCGTACTGGCACGAGGTCGAGAGAACGACAGGAGGCCTGGTTTGCGTGCGAGAAACCTCTGAGGGCCTGGCTCTGCGTGTGCTCGGAGCGCCGTTGCTCAAGTTCGACCTCCCCAGCATCGAAGCCGTCGGTAATCGCGTCACGTGCCGGTACCCGATCGCCGGCGGGCTGCTTGCCCGGCGGCCGGGCGGCGCGATCGCCTTCGAGCAGCACGGCAAGGTCCTCACCTCGTCGATCTCCGGTTTCCACCCGCGCCTTGGCCTGCTTCCGGGGCTCTACTCACACGTTCAGGCGCGCATCCACGCCGCTGTCAGCCGCCGCTACTTTGCCCGTCTTCTCCGCGAGGGCGCAACGTGAGAGTCGCGGTCTTCGGAGCCACAGGAACAATCGGCAGCGCGCTGCTCCCTCTGCTCGCCCGGCGGCACGACGTCGTGGCCGTGTCGCGGCGGCCCCATGCAGGCAACGGCGTCGACTGGGCGGTCGCTGACGCAACCGACGGAGGCGCCGTACGCCGCGCCCTGGAGGGAGTCGATGTCGCCTACTACCTCGTGCACTCCCTGGGAGCAAGCGACTTCGAAGAGCGCGACCTACTGGCAGCGCGCACCGTTGCGCAGGCGGCCGAGCAAGAGGGCGTGCGGCAGCTCGTGTACCTCGGCGGGCTCGGAGACGACTCGCCGGACCTTTCGCCGCACCTGCGAAGCCGCCTGAAGACGGCGAACGAGCTCGCCACCGGCTCGGTCCCCGTGACGACCCTGCGCGCTGCGATCGTCGTGGGGCCAGGGAGCGCGGGCTTCGAGACGATCGTCGCGCTCGTCGACCGCCTGCCCGCGATGGTCTGCCCGCGCTGGGTCGGAGTGCAGACCCAGCCAGTCGCCCTCGCCGATGTCATCCGGTACCTCGAGGGCGTGTGCGGCGAAGACGAGGCGAGGGGCGAGAGCTTCGACGTCGGCGGGCCGGAGGTGATGACCTATCGGCAGATGATCGAACGGATCGCAAGGCTGCGCGGAAAGCGCCGCCTGATCGTCGAGATCCCGGCGTTGACTCCGCGCCTCTCTTCGTACTGGCTGCACCTCGTCACGCCGGTCAAGGCATCAGTCGCGCGCCCGCTGATCGAGGGCCTGAGGAACCCGACGGTCGCGGCGGACGATCGAATCCGGGACGTCGTCGAGTTCGAGCTGACGCCGTTTGACGACGCGGCCCGCGCCGCTCTCGGCTAGTTCGCGCGCGGCGGCGGTGCGGTCGCCAGTTCCCGCACGAGCCACTTCGGGCGATACACCGTCCACACGCGGTCGCGCTTCGTGCGGATTGGGCCCGCGCCGAGCGGCACGGTGATCCCGGCTTCCCAGAGCAGTGCCTCGTAGGCCGGGCTCGGCGGTGCCGGAGGCGCCCTACCGATCACAAACACCGGGTGCGCCTCGTGGTTGAGGAACGACGTCGAGAAGTAGTCGCCGACCATGCGCCCCTGGGTCGTGTTCGGCGCCCAGGTCGGATTCATCGGCGGGCTCAGGCTCTGCGGCGCGTGCCACGTGGCGCCGCCGTCGCCCGAGCTGATGAAGCCGACCGTCAGCTGGCACGCGCGCCGCAGGGGTCAACCGGGTAGTAGTAGTAGACGAGCCCGATCCGCCCCGGCGGGCCGACCGGGTCGATGCCGATCCCGGGCAGGAAGTGGTCGACGGTGCTCGTCGCCAGGTCGATCGGGACCCGTGTCTTCGCCGTCCACGTCGTCCCGTTGGTCGACGAGGAGTAGACGATGTCGTTCCTGGCGCAGCCGGCGCGGAACTGGCAGTCGTGCCAGGCGACGTAGACCCGGCCGGCCGAGTCGACTTCGGCCGAGGGCAGCGGCGGGGAACGGAGGCTGCCCTCGACGGGCGCAAACGACTGGGATGCGACGAGCACGGCCGACGTCCAAGTAAGGCCGCCGTCGAGAGAGCGGAACGCGTAAATGGCGCCGTAGTTCGCCGTGTACGGCACTACAACGGTGCCGTTCGGCTGCACGACCGGCTGGCCGCCGAGCCCAGACGGAGTTCCCGGAGGCGGGATCTTCGGCGCCCAGGTCAGGCCGCCGTCCGTGGAGGTGCTCATCAGCATCTGGTTGCCGAGGCCGTTGTCGTCCCACTGCGCGTAACAGTTGCCGTAATGCGGGCTCGAAGCCCACGTGTCGCAGACGAGCCAGTTCTTGTCGTAGAACGTGCCGGACGACAGGGACGTCGTGACCGGGTTCTGCCAGGTCAGGCCGCCGTCCGTGGAGCGGCTCGTCAGCACGGCCAGGCCGGTCGCAGTGGCGTCGATGCCCAGGGTGCCGATCATCCAGACGTTGTGCTCCGGGTCGTAGGCCACGACCGGGTCACTCACGCGCGCCCATGGCCCCGGAGGTGTGGCGTGCTCGGTCGTGCCGGGCAGGCCGCCCTTCTTCCAGGTCTGCCCTCCGTCGGTCGACGTGGCGAACCCGACGTTGCTGCCGCCGCCGTTGTTGAACCGGCCGACCTGGTAGGCAGAGACGATCGTGTTGCCCCAGGCAAACGAGTCGGGCTCGACGTTCGTCGCGTGCTGACTCGTCGTGTTGCGGTACTTGTCGCCGCCGATTCCGTTCGGCGCATGAACGTGCGCGTAGGAGACCGAGGCGGCGACCAGCATCGCCAGCCCGGCGAGCACGAGTAGCCTCCCCACCCGCATTGCAGGGGCGTCTATATCACGGTGTGGCTTCGGCCCAAAATCGTTTACTGTCGAGCGAGCGTGGCGAGGCGTGGGACAAACGAGAAAACGAAGCAGGCGGGGCCGGCAACGGGGCAGCCCAGGCCGAGTGGCTGGCCGAGATCGACGAGCTGAAGCAGCGCCTGCGCGACCGCGCCGAGGCGATCGGCCGCCGCGAGCAAGAGCTCCGCAAGGAAGAGCAGCGCCTCGAGCACCACGAGCGCCGGCTGGGGCGACGCGCCCGTGTGTTGCGGGCCCAACGTCACTGGTTCTTGCCGCTGACGGAGCGCAAGCAGCGACAGCCGGCCGACGACGGCCAGGCCGCCCTCGAAAGCCGCGCTCGCTCGATCGCCGAGCACGAGCGGGCTCTCGAGCTGCGGATCGAAGAAGTCGAGGCGCGAGCCGCGCAGCTACAATCGGCCGACGAAGCGCTGGCCGCGGCGCGCAGCGAGGCCGATGCGCGCGAAGGGCAACTCGAGCTCCACGCCAACGAGCTCGCCGAGCGGGAGCGCGCGTTCGCCGACCTGGAACGGAGAGCTGCCGAGATCGACGCCTCGGCCGCAGCCCACGAAGAGCTGGCGGCCGATCTCCAACGCCGCGAGACCGAGCTCGCCGCACGCGCGAACGAGCTCGAGGAACGCGAAGGACGCCTTCCAGACCTGGATGCTCGCGCCGCCGAAGTGGAGAGCACGCAGCGGCCGCGCAGGCGAGACCGCTGCCGTGCTGAAACGGCAGGGAAGCGGATCTCGCGGCCCGCGCCAAAGAGCTCGAGCAGCGCGAGAGCCGCCTTCCTGATCTCGAGGCTCGAGCCGCCGAGCTCGATCAGCGCGAAGCGGAGGCCGTGGAGCGGGAGCGGGAGCTCCCGAGCCTGGCCGCGGCGCTCAACGACCGGGAGTCGGCCTCGCCAGGGGCCGAGAGCTCCGAGGTCGAGCTCGGCGAACGCGAGTCGATCCTCCAGCGCCGCGCGGACGAGCTGGATGCCAAAGCGCTCTCCGCAGGCGAGAAGGAAGGCGACCTCGATCGGCGATCCGTCGAGCTCGACGAGCGCGCGGGCGTCCTGGACGGCAAGGAGAGCGACCTGGCGCGCCGTGAAGCAGGCCCTCGCCGCCCGCGGAGACGAGCTCGAGCAGAAGGAGCGCAAGCTACAGGCGAAAGCGCGGGACGCTGACGCGGAGATCCGAGCCGCCGGCGCCGAGTGAGGACGAGGCGTACCGCGAGACCGCGCTCTCAGCCCGTGAGCGCGACCTCGAGCAGCGCTCGTCCGAGGTCGAAGGCGTGGAGGCGGGCCTGGCCGAGCAGCGCGAGCAGCTCGACCAGCGGCAGCAGACCCTCGACGAGATCGAGCGCACGCTCACCCGGCTGCGCGCGGACCTCGACCTCGAGCAGCAGGCGGCCGCCGAGAGCGCCCGCGCCGTCGAGGCACGGTCGGCAGCGCTCGCGCAACGCGATAGCGACCTCGCTGCGGCCGAAGCCGATTTCGGCGCCCGCACGGCAGCGCTCGCACGCCGCGAGCGCGAGGTCGAGGCGGCCGAGCGGGAGAAGATGGACACGCTGGGCCGGCTACGCCACCAGGCCGCCGACCTCGCCGAGCGCGAGCGCGCTCTCGTACGTCTCGGAGCGCATGCCGACTGCCCAGCCCGTCGAGGAGGCGCCGAAGATCCCCGCGAGCTTCCTCGAGGGCCTCGCCGCCCTCGAAGAGGCAAGCGAAGAGCGCCGGCGCCAGCCCGTCTGACCGCCTGCATACGATGCGGCGAGTGCGAACGATGTTCGTGCTCTACGTCGTGGTGATCGCGGCCGGCCTGGCCTTCTACTCGGTCGTCGGAATCCTCCACAAGTGAAGCGGTTCCTCCGAGAGAACAGCCTCTCGATCTGCTTCGGGATCCTGTTCCTCGCCGCGCTGCTCGGACAATCGATCGCCGGCTGGAAGGACTACAACGAGGAACTGCTCGCCCACGACGAACCTGTCATCTCCTGGGGGCGCTACCTCTATTCGTCGGACTTCGGGTCTGCGGTGCTGGAGAACTGGCAGTCGGAGTTCCTGCAGTTCTTCACGTTCATCCTCGCCACGATCTGGTTCCTCCAGAAAGGGTCGAACGAGTCGAAGAAGCTGGACGACGTCGGCTTCGAATCCGACGAGCAGCAGCGCGTCGGACGCTTTGCCGGGCCCAATGCGCCCTGGCTGGCCCGCACGAAAGGGCTCGCCCACCACCTGTACGCCAACTCGCTGCTGATCGTCATGGGAGTGATCTTCATCGGCTCCTGGTTCGGGCAGTCGGTGACGGCATGGACCGTCTACAACGCCGACCAGGTCGACCACGAGCAGTCCGCGGTCGGCTGGCTGACGTACCTGACCACGCCCGACTTCTGGGAGCGAAGCCTCGAGAACTGGCAGTCGGAGTTCCTCGCCGTCGGGACGATGGTCATCTTCACCGTCTACCTGCGGCAGCGCGGCTCGCCGGAGTCGAAGCCGGTCGGCGCGCCGCACGGCGAGACGGGCAGCTCCGGATAAGGCACGGGGCCCTCGCGGGCCCCGTCCAGTTACTCGTCTTCGGTCCGGCTCAGTAACCGCCGGCGCGAGTCAGCCAGCCGTAGTAACGGCCGCTGACCGGGCGGGCCGGGTCACCGTTGAATCCGTAGGTGGTCGTTGCCTGGTTGTACGTCTGGGCGTCGGCCCGCAACTTCGAGATCACTGCGGACGGCCCACCCGTGCAGGCGCCCGTCGCGATACAGAGCGCGGCCGTGCCCGCAACGTGCGGCGAGGCCATGCTCGTCCCCGAGAGCGTGTTGTCGTACATCCCGAGCATGTACGTCGAGTGGATGCAGACGCCCGGCGCCGCGATCGTGTGGTTCTGGTCGGCGGCCTGCACTGCGAAGTTGCTGAAGCTCGCGTACTGGTCGTCCACGCCGCGAGCGGCAGGTGCTGGCAGCGCCCCCGCCCGGCTGGCCGTTGTAGTCGGCGATCGCCGTCACGGTGAGCACCTCGTTGTACGAGGCCGGCGTCGAGCTCGCGAAGTTGACGCCGTCGTTGCCGGCAGCGACGACGTAGGTCACCCCGGCGTTCACCGAGTTGCAGATCGCCAGGTGCTCGGCGTCGGCGTTCGAGTTTCCGCAGTTGCCGTCGTCCGAGCCGCCGCCGCCGAGGCTCATGTTCGCCACGGCGATGTTGTTGTTCGGATCGAGGTCGGTGCGGGTCGACGTCACCCAGTTGATGCCGCAGACGATGTCCGACGTGAGCCCGACGCCCGCGTCGTTGAGCACCTTGACGGCGTAGAGGCGCGCGCCCGGCGCGACGCCGACGACGCCGTTCGCGTCGTCCTTCGCGGCGATCGTGCCCGCGACGTGCGAGCCGTGGCCGTTCCCGTCCTCGAAGCCGAGCCCTGGGGCGCAGTCCCGTCCTCCGACCACGTTCAGGTCGGGGTGGCTGACGTTGATCCCCGTGTCGATGACGGCGACGTTGACGTTCACGGAGCCGCTGCCGTTCCCGGCGAGCGTGCTGCTCGTGTCGGCATCGATGCGGTTGATGCCGGTCGGCAAGGTCTGCGCGGTGGCGTGCACCTCGCGGTCTGGCGAAACGAAGGCGACGCGGCTGTCGGCCTTGATCGTGTCGAGCGCGGCAGGCGGCAAGGTCGCCGCGTACCCGTTGAGCGCATGACGTGTAGGTGTGGCCGATCCGAGCGCCCGTGAGGGAGCTGTGATCAGCGAGGGCGGCATTGAGCGATGCGCCGTCCTCGAGCACCACGATGTAGCGGCCTGTACGTCGAGCCTCCGCCGGCCGGAGCGCCGATCACCGCCACCACGGCCAGCAAGGACAAGAGCAAAACGATGCGTTTCAAAAGGGGCCTCCCCAGTCGCGGACGATGCCCCTGGGTACCCCGTCGCCCAGTACTTAAACGGGGCCTCGGAACTCAGTCTTGCCTGCGTAGAGGCGTGATCTGCACCGGCTGCTGGTCGGTCACGTGCTCCACCTGGAGCGTCGTATGGCTGCAGGCCGAATTCGTCCGCGAGGATCGCTTCCAGCTCTCGCCGGCGGGCATGGCCGTCGTCATCTGCGCGGACGAGCACGTGCGCCGAGAGCGCCGGAAAGCCCGACGTGATCGTCCAGATGTGCAGGTCGTGGACCTCGACCACCCCTTCGACCTGCGCCATTCGATGCCCGACGTCGACCGCGTCGATCCCCGCAGGAGTCGACTCGAGCAGGATCGACACCGAGTCGCGCAGGATCGTCCACGAGCTGGCCAGCACGAGCAGCCCGATGGCCAGGCCGGCGAGCGGGTCTGCATATCGCCAGCCGGTCGCGAGCACGACGAGTCGCGGCGACGATCACGCCGGCGGAGGCGGCGAGGTCGGCCAGCACATGCGTGTAGGCCGCTCGAACGTTGAGGCTCTCACCCGCGGCGCGCGCGAGGATCCCCGCGGCGAGGAGATTCACGAGCAACCCGATGCCCGCGACGACGAGCACCCAGCCGGCGAGGATCTCCGGCGGGTTCGAGAACCGCTCGATCGCTTCGATGAAGATCCAGATCGCGACCACGACGAGGGCGACTCCGTTGGCGAGCGCAGCCAGGATCTCGGCCCGCCGGTAGCCGAAGCTCCGCTGCGCAGTCGCCGGGCGGGCGGCCAGCCACGACGCGAACAGCGCGAGCGCAATCGTCGCCGTGTCACCCAGCATGTGACCGGCGTCTGCGAGGAGCGCCAGGCTGTCGGTGGCCAGACCCCCTACGAGCTCGACCACGGTGTAGGCCGCGGTCAACGCGAGCACGGCGCCGAGAGCGCGCCGGCTGCGCGTGCGGTCGAGTCCGTGGCGGTGGTGGTGGCTCATTTCGGCGGCCGGATCACAATCGGCCCGTTGAAGTCGCTGAACTGCTGGCGCATGAAGTGACTCGGCGCGATCATGCGCGCGTCGAGGACGCGGTCCTGTTGATCCACCACGAGTCGGAACCAGGCGGGGATCGGGTGGTCGTCATAGACGGAGAGGATCTGGATCAACCCACCCTGGTAGCGCGTCGATCCCAGCAAGCGTGCGTTGCGCGCGCCGTCCCACATGTAGGTGGGGACGCGAAGGCCCGGGAACGCCGAGCGCTCCCAGCGCCCGTTGCGGAAGTCCCATCGGTTCCGCCCGATGATGATCGAGCGAAACCCGTCGCCGGTCCGAAACGCCAGTCGGTTGGGAGCGCTGCACCTCGAAGATCGATCGCACTCCGCCGCCGACGCCCGAGGTCAGCTCCTCGGTATACCGGTGCGTACGCAGGGAGCGCATCTCCGCTCTGAACGCTCGCGAAGAGCCGACTCTCCCGGACGGGCAGCGCCTTGGGCAAGACGAACTCGAACCTGCCGGGCGCGTTCACGGTGATCCTCCGTCGCGCGCCGTTGAAGGCGTCAACGTCGAGCCGTGAGCAGGCCCGGCCGCAGGAAACGGCCGTGACGGGCTTCCCGTCGACGGCGAACGACAGGTCTTCGGATGAAATGGGCGTCTCACCGGCGAGCGCCGCCACCTCGACCGGGCCTCCCGGCCTTGCGGCCATGCCGATGAGCACTCGACCCTTGTGCTGCGCCAGCATGAATGCCTCATCGTCACCGCGCCAGCGGAAGCTCCACCTGGCCGCGTGGCTCGCCGAGCGTGAGCGTCGTCTCCGGCTCAGCTGCCTCCGAGCCGGAGCCCGAGGCGATCACGAAAGCTGCGCCGGCGAAGCCCGAGAAAGAGCAGGGCCGACCGCGACCGAGAGCACGATCCAGGCGATGCGCGGCATCGCCTAAGAGTTGCAGTTCAGATCACGCCTGGCGGCCGACGTAGATCGTCACCTGCGTCGTGCCCTGCACGCGTGTCCCGGCCCGCGGGTCCTGCTCGACGACGAGCCCTTGCTGCCCGGGATCGGTAACCGGCCTGTCCACCGCTCGCACCGTGAACCCGGCGTTGCGCAGGATGCGGTCCGCAGCCGCCTCGGTCTCGCCGACGACGTCCGGCACGGTGCGCACCTGCCGGCCTCCGGACACGGTGATGCCGCACCGTCGAGCCGCGTGTCGCTGTGGTCCTCGCCGCCGGAGACTGCGTCAGCACCGTTCCGGCTGGCCGCGTGGACGACACGGGAGTCGAAGAGACGCGGAAACCGGCCGCCTGCAAGCGTGGGATCGCATCGGTGTCGCGCGAGCCGACGACGCTCGGAACGGGCGCCTCACCCGTCGTCGGCACGGTCTGAGTCGAGCCGCCGGCGGGCGCGCCCGCAGCGGCGATGTTGAGCCGGACGGTCGATCCCTTCGGGGCCTTGACGCCACCCTTCGGGTTCTGGGCGACGACGGTTCCCTCGGGTACAGGCCCCGGCGCCGGGACGCGAACGATGTTGACGCGAAGCCCGACCCTCCGCAGCGCTGCAGTCGCAGCAGCTTCCGTTTGGCCCATCACCGCCGGAACGGCAACGAGCTGTGGGCCCTTGGAGACCGTGAGGACCACGGTTGCGCCGCGACGGGCCTCGGCCCCTGCAGGCGGGCGCTGGCGCACGACGCGGCCCTTCGCCTGTCTCGCGAACACCTCCACCGACTTGGCGCGTAACCCAGCCGCCTGCACCCGCTCGAACGCGTCGGCGACGTCGAGCCCGACCACTCTCGGCACGTCGACGGTGTTCGGCCGGCGAGCGACGACGATCACGACGGTCTTTCCGGGCTCGAGCTCAGCTCCCCCAATCGGCATCTGGCTCAGGACCTTGCCGGCCACAGAGCGCGTTGACGGCTCGGCGAACATCGGCCGGGTAGCCCTCCACACGCAAGCGGTCGACTGCGATGTCCGCGTCAAGCCCGATCACGACCGGAACGCGGTTCTCCGACGAAGAATTGTCGTCGTCTCGCGTCAGGAAGTACGCGAGCCCGATCCCGGCCCCGACGAGCAGCAGCAGGAGCAGCAGCCAGGGCCAGAGCAGCGGCCTGCGCGGGACGGGTGGAGTGTGGTCGACCTGCGTGACTCTGCGTCTGCGCCAGGGCATGCGCTACAGGTTCCCGCTCAACGCCGCGGCGAACCTCCCTCGACCTCGAGAGTAGGCAGCCACTCGAGCCATTTCGGCAGGTACCAGTTCCAGTCGCCGAGCAGCTTCATGCTGGCCGGCAGCAAGACCGAGCGCATGATCGTCGCGTCGATGAGAAGCGCGACCGCGATGCCGAAGCCCATCTGCTGGAACGCAAGCGTGTCTCCGACTGCGAACCCGCAGAAGACGGCGACGATGATCAGTGCTGCCCCCGTGATTATCCGCGCGGTCGAGGCGACGCCGCGTGCGACCGACTCCGTGTTGTCGCCCGTGCGTCGTGTAGATCTCCCGGATGCGGCTGAGCAGGAACACGTGGTAGTCCATCGACAGCCCGAAGAGCACGGCGAAGAGGAAGAGGGGCACCCACGCCTCGATCGCGTCGACCTGCTGGAAGCCGAAAAGCTCGTTGCCGATGCCTTTCTCGAAGACGAGCACGGGCAGTCCGTAGGCCGCCCCGACCGAGAGGAGGTTCAGGAGGATCGCCTTGACGGGGACGACGATCGAGCGGAAGGCGATCATCAGCAGGATGAAGCTGAGCCCGAGCACGAACACGAAGACGATGGGCATCCACTTCTCCATGAGGTCGAAGTAGTCGATGCCCTCGGCCGTCTCGCCTGTCACGAGGACCCGTGCGCCGTCGACTCCGCGGAACGACTCGGGGACGTACTCGCCCCGGATCCGCCGAACGGCGTCGTAGGAACCTTCGTCGGCGCTGTCGCCCTTGAGCAGCGTCTCGATGGTGGCGAGCTGGTGCTCCGGGTACGGGGTTGTCTCCGCTGGAAGGAAGGCGTCGTCCGCGCGCAGGCGGGCTTCGAGCCTTCGGATCGCCGCCTGAACGCTCGGTGAGGACACATCGCCGTCGACGACGATCTGGGTGCTGTCCGTCGTGCCCGCGCCGAAGCTCTCCTCGAACGCCTCGAAGCCCTGCTTGGACTCGAAGCGGTCGGGAAGCGCCCGCACTCCGACGAAGCCCAGCTTGAGGTCGAGCACCGGAACGCACAGCGCGAGCAGGATCGCCACCGCGGCGACCAGGGTCACGACCGGACGCCGCATCACGGCTCGCACGATCGCGGCCCAGAAGCGGCCCTCCGCCCCCGAGCCCGACTCGGCCGCACGCCCGATGAGCGGGAGCCGCAGCGCGTTGACCCGGTCGCCGAGCAGGCTCAGGAGGGCGGGCAGAAGAGTGAGCGCGCCGATCACCGAGACCATTCCGACGAGGATCGCGCCGGTCGCCAGGCTGCGAAAGATCGTGTCGGGGACGAGGAGCAGGCCGCTCATGGCCACCACGAACGCAAACCCGCTGAAGACGACCGCCCGGCTCGCCGTGGACCCTGTCGCATCGATCGCCGCCGGCTTCTCGAGGCCCCGCGCGCGCTCTTCACGGAACCGGGACACGACGAACAGCGCGTAGTCGACCCCGAGGGCGAGGCCCATCCCGGAGAGCATGTTCAGGGTGAAGATCGAGAGGTCGAAGAACTGGCTCAGGATCGCGACCAGGCCGAGCGCAACGACGATCGAGATCGAGCGCGAGCAGCATCGGCACGAGACCCGCCACGACCGCGCCGAAGACGATCAGCAGGATGAGCAAGGCCGCGGGAAGCCCGAACTGCAGCTCGCCCTTCTCGAGGTCGTGCTGCGAGAGCTCCACGAGGTCGTTGTCATACGTCCACTGACCGGTGATCGAGGCTTCGAAGTCGTCCTCGTTCGCACGCTTGACCGCCTCGATGACGCCCTTCACGTCGGTCTCCGCCGTCCCGGAGCAGGCCGACGGTGATCAGTGCGGCGCGCCGGTCCGGCGAGACGAGCATCCGGTCCCGCGTCTCGTAGAAGTCCTGCGTGACGACGCGGTCCGGGCGCTCGATCTCGGCCGCCAATTCGGTCACCTTCCGGCGGAACCGCGGATCACTGACGGTCAGGCTGGTCGACCGGATGACGATCACCTCGCTGACCTCGTCCTCGGGCGGCTCCGGGGGGACCCGCTCGGCGAGGAGGTCGTACGCCTGCTCCGACTCCGGCTTCGCCGTGATTTCGGCCTCGGACGTGAACTCGAGCATCGTCGCGATCGCGCCGAAGGCGAGCACCAGCGCGATCAGCCACGCGGTGATCGTGCGCCAGGGGTGACGCGCGCTGGCGGCGGTCAAGCCGCGCGTCGAGAGGAGCCTCACGCCCGGCAGTATCGTCATTCGCGTGGACGAATCACGCTGGCTACGTGAGATCCGGGAGCTCGACCCGGTGTCCGACCACGCACGCATCGTCCGGCTCGACACCTGCTACGAGTTCCCGTGGGACACGACGCGCGCGTTGGAGCTGGCCCTGTTCCGAACCTTTGCCGTCCCCTCGGTTGCCGCGCTCCTCGACTCGACCGGTGAGTTCGCGGCCAGGGCGCAGAAACGCTACGACGACACTGATCTGATCCTCTCGACGATCGGAGAGATGGGCTACGACAGCGCCGAGGGGCGCCGCGCGATCCGCAGGATGAACCAGATTCACGGGCGCTTCGAGATCTCGAACGACGACTTTCTGTACGTGCTCTCGTCGTTCGTCTTCGAGCCGATCCGCTGGAATGCGCGCTTCGGGTGGCGGCCCGTTGATCGAGGCCGAGCGGCTGGCGTCGTTCCACTTCTGGCTCGAGGTCGGCCGGCTGATGGCGATCAGGGAGCTCCCGGATCGGTACGAGGAGTTCGAGCGCTTCAACGAGGAGTACGAGGAGCGGCACTTTGCGCGCTCGCCCGCGGCGGAACGGGTCGGCGAAGCGACTCGCGACATGTTCCTGGCGTGGTTCCCCGGGCTCCCGAGGCGCTTCGGGGCGCATGCGATCTACGCGCTGATGGACGACCGGCTGCTGGCGGCCTTCGGCTTCCCGCAGCCGCCGAGCGCCGTGCGCAAAGCGGTCGAGGGTGCGCTGCGAGCCCGAGCCCGCGCGGTTGCGCTCCTACCGGCCCGCCGCCGGCCGCGGCTTCGCACCAGGCGCCGCACGCGAACATACGGACGCGAGTGGGAGCTCGAAGGCCTCGGCCCGCCCCTCTAGCCATGTCTGGTGCCTGGCACCGGCCATGGCGGTGTCGGACACTGCTGGGGCTACGATCCGGGACATGACGACCGCGACCGCCCCGCTCCGCGAGCTCCTCGCCGAGGCGTTCCCTGACGCGACCGAGCTCGACGTCCAGGACCGCACGGGCGGCGGCGACCACTTCCAGGTCACCGTCTCGAGCCCGCGCTTCGCCGGGCTCTCGCTGGTCGAGCAGCACCGGCTTGTCTACGCCGCCCTCGAGCGTCCGCTCGCCGACGGCACAATCCATGAGCTCCGCATCTCCACGAAAGGACCCTGAGTGACCGACCTCCGCACCCAGATCGAGCAGATCATCGAGTCCGAGCCCGTCGCCCTCTTCATGAAGGGCACGCCTGCCTTTGCCGCCTGCGGCAACTCGCAGCGGGCACTTTCGGCGCTTCGCGGCGCCGGCGCACCGGTCACCGCCGTCGACATCCTCCCCAATCCCCGCTTCCGCCAGGAGCTCTCCGCCCTCTCGGGCTGGCCGACGATCCCGCAGATCTTCGTGAAGGGCGAGCTGGTCGGCGGCGCCGACATCGTCGAGGAGCTCGCGGCGAGCGGTGAGCTCGAGCGCAAGCTCGCAGAGGCGCTCGGCCCCGAGTACCGGAACGGCCGCGACGAGCGCGTGGTCGAGCTCGAAGCCGCCTAGCAGCGCGAACCGCTTACAAGCTCCTTACAAAAACACCCGGAATCTTTTCGTTTCGGCAACCGCACGTTCACGGGCCCGCGAAAGACTCAGGGTCATGACCAACAAAACACGTCTCACCGTATTCGGCCTTATGGCCTTGCTCGCTCTCTCGGTCGTCGGCGCCGCGGTTGCCCACCGCTACGTCGTCATCCGCGGAACGAACGGGGACAACGTGCTCACCGGCACCCCGCGTGCCGACAAGATCTTCGCCAAGCGCGGGAACGACACCGTCACCGCGCTCTCCGGGCATGACCTCGTCTTCGCCGGGCCGGGTAACGACTCGGTCGACGGCGGCCCTGGTCGCGACCGCATCTTCGGCGGTCACGGCAACGACATCCTGAACGGCTCGGACGGCAACGACGTCATCCGCGGCCGCCACGGGAACGACACCGTCGACGGAGGCCCAGGTAACGACCGTCTCTGGGTCGGCCACGGCGCCGACGTCGAGAACGGCGGCGAGGGGGACGACGTCCTCCACGCGCTCGCCAACGACGACCTGGTCGACACCCTCGACTGTGGCCCGGGCAACGACCGGGTTTGGCTGAACTCGGCCGAATCCGACGTGCACGTCAACTGTGAGCAGGTTCGCGTCGTCACCAGCACGAACGTCGACGCCGACTAGGACTCTCCCTCCCCGTCCCTGCTCCCTACGAAGCCCGCCGCAAGGCGGGCTTCGTCGTTGGTTACGCCGTAAATGGCGCATCCCTGTCGCGGGGGATTTGGACCAACGCGCACGAGGACGATTCATAGGCCAATCGAGTGCCCATTCGGTGCAGCGGCCGCGCCGAAGGAAGGAATCCGCTGACCGAAAGTGGCGATACCACTTCATCCCAACTACGCGACAACGGGACTTCCCTCCGTGTGCTCGGGCCTAGCCATGAATACCGCTGCAGCAAAGGAGGTGAACGAGGTGCAGAAGATCCGCAACCTGTTCGCAGAGTTCCCACGGCGCGAGGAAGGGCAGACGATGGCCGAGTATGGCGTCGTCCTGGCCGTTATCACGATCGCCGTTTTCGGAGCGCTCGCGCTCCTGTCGGGCAACATCGTGTCCGCCGTGAACCGCGTCGCCGCTTACATTTCGTAATCGACGAATCGGAAAGCTTCACCGCGCCGTGGCGCGGGGAGCGGGTCGCCGCCCGGCCCGCGCCCCGCGCCACGGCCCTTTTTGAGGGATATAGGACCTTGATCGGAATTGCCGATCTAGTGGGCGTAGGTAATAAACGAGTGCGTAGCGGCCACGCCGAGCGAGTCAGAAGGAGGTTCGGGCGTGTCCAGCCATTTCGCCCCCAAATACCACGGCTCCCTCGAAGAGGCACAGGTCCTCAGCGTTCCTGCGGGCGCGCAAACAGAGGGCGCGACAGCAGGAGCAGACCGTCAGCAAGCGGTACCGCCGGCTCGTCGCCATTCGCAGCCGCGCGAGCTGAAGAATCACCCGTCGCGGGCGACGCGGATCCCCGTCCAGTGGGGGTCGCGCGTCGCGCCGTGATCGCCGATACCTAGGTCCATGAAGATCTTCGAGCTACCAGCCCGCGAAGAGGGTCAGACGATGGCCGAGTACGGGACCGTCCTGACGGTCATCACGCTCGCCTGCCTGACCGCCTTCGTGCTGCTCGCGACGAGCGCCACCAGCGCGTACTCACGCGTTGCCGGCCTCTTCAGCTAGCGGAGAGAAAACAAAGAAGCGACGGCCGGGTTTCCCCGGCCGTCGCTCGGTTTCAAGCCGCGCTAGTCGCGCGTCGAGTAGTACGTCCCAACGTCGGAACGGTACGTACTCGTCCGCTTTCCGCTCGTCGTCCCACTCGGGAGAGTCCTTGATCTCGTCCTTCGTGCGGTTGACGTACACGGTCTTGTCTTCGTGGTCGATGCTCTGCACGACCCCGGCCGGCAGCAGTACGTGCTTGCCGAAGATCCAGGGCCCGGTGTCGACGACGATGTAGCTTCCTCCGACCTCGTTGGTCGCGTCGTCGATCTTGCCGATCGAACCGTCCGTCGCCTCGACGGAATAGCCGATCAGGTCGGCGTCACCGATTGTCTGGTCTTGGTACGTGTAGATGTCGTTACTTGTCTCCATGGCGGCACCTCCTCTCAGGAGCTTGGAAACAAGTGGTTTGTACCCGGTCTGAGCTATACGGAACATCCGTCGCCGCAGCCGATAAGCGAAGCCGTGGACTGGGACCGTTTCGAGCTCAACGACCTCGCGCGCGAGATTCGCGCGAACGGCAGGGCCGTGGACGCCGAGAAGATGATCTGGGCGTTCGAGGAGGCCGTGCGCGTGGCGCGTATCGACCCTGACCTGCTCTCGTACCAGCTCGCGGCCGTGACCTGCCTCCTGGCGCGGCTCGAGGGCACCTCGCCGCGCAGCGTGCTCGAGGCGTTCTTCCGCCGGTCGATCCCGGACGACCAGTGGCGCGACCAGTTCCTGCCGCTGTTCGAATAGGTCAGGCCGCGAACCGAGAATCCGCCTGACTCCCGGCGTCCAGACTCTGGAGACTGCTCAGTCCAATTCTTCACTGACTCGCGGAGCAGTGATCCGGCATCGCGTCGTCCTCGACGTCCCTCTCGAGCGTTTCCTGAACCTGCGTCTACGTCCTGAGCGACGAACCGCTCAGCGGCGGCGGCTATCAGCATGGTGAGGACGCCGATCCCGACGAACATCACGACGACGGCGAGCACGCGACCCGAATCCGTCACCGGCCCGATATCGCCGTACCCGACCGTCGTCATCGTGCAGATGGCCCACCAGATGCCGTCCCAGGTGTTGTCCACGTTTTCGTTGACCTCGCCCTTGCTCGACCGCTGCGAACCCGCGCACCGCCGAGGAAGAGAGTCAGCAACCCGATGAGCAAGGCCCACTGAAGTCCCTGCGGCGAGAACAGTCGTCGTGCGGCCTGGAGAACACGGAGCAGTCGCATGAGCCGGAGGAGCCGGAACACTCGGCGACAGCGCCTGGAGGCCGGCCGGGAGAAACGGAGGCGTCAGGACGACGATGGCGACATCGAGCGGATTCGTCAAGAAGCCAGCGCCGACGGCTTCCCGGTACGATGGACAGCATGAAGATGCACCTCGGCGAGAAAGATCGAGCTTCAGATGGCCCAGTTCGCGATCCCCGTCTCACGGTCTTCAACGTCTCGTTCGGGTCGGCCTGCTCGATGACGACAACCGGGATCACCAGAGCAGCGGCTACGAGGATGATCGCAGTCAAAGCGTCGGACCCATCGCCTCTGTCGTTCGTCCACGACGACTAGTTCGACGCGAGCAGCTCTCAGCGCTCGCGGAAGGCTCGCGCAGATCCCGGTTAAGTGATCTTCCAGGTGTCGCCGCTGTTGAGCAGCCCGGCGAGCTCGCCGGCGCCCTGCTCGGCCTTCGCGGTCTCCAGCTGCTCGGCCATGAGCTGGTCGTAGAGCGGGCGCTCGACGTCCCGGAAGATGCCGATCGGCGTCGGGCCGTGCGGGGTGTGCGAGATCCGCGACAGCGCGAACGCGAGCGAGCCTTCCTGCTGGTGCTCGTCGTGAATCAGCAGCGCCTCCTCGCCGACGGCCGCGACGTCGACGAGCTCGCACGCGCCGTCCGGCTTCAGGACGACGCCCTTCTCGCCCTCGGCGCCGAAGCGCACCGGCTGGCCGTGCTCGAGGCGGATCTGGTTCTCCTTCTGCTCCTTGACCGCGTCAAAGGCGCCGTCGTTGTAGACGTTGCAGTTCTGGTAGATCTCGACGAAGGCGGTGCCGGGGTGATTCGCCGCCCGGCGCAGCACCTCCGTCAGGTGCTTCTTGTCGGTGTCGATCGAGCGCGCGACGAACGTCGCCTCCGCGCCGATGGCGATCGAGACCGGGTTGAACGGCCAGTCGAGCGACCCCATCGGCGTCGACTTGTTCTTCGTGCCGAGCGGGCTCGTCGGCGAGTACTGCCCCTTCGTCAGCCCGTAGATCTGGTTGTTGAAGAGCAGGATCTTCACGTTCACGTTTCGGCGCAGAGCGTGGATCAGGTGGTTGCCGCCGATCGAGAGCGCGTCACCGTCGCCGGTCACGACCCACACGCTGAGATCCGGCCGTGACGCCGACAGGCCCGTCGCGATCGCCGGCGCGCGCCCGTGGATCGAGTGCATCCCGTACGTCTGCATGTAGTACGGGAACCGGGCCGCGCAGCCGATCCCGGACACGAAGACGATCCGCTCGCGCGGGAGGCCGAGCTCGGGCATGAACGACTGCATCGCGGCCAGGATCGCGTAGTCGCCGCAGCCCGGGCACCAGCGCACCTCCTGGTCGGACTTGAAGTCCTTCCCGGTCAGCTGGACCAGGGGCTGGTCGCCGTTGTCCTTCATCTCACCCGCTCCTGGAGTGACCCCAGTCGATCGGCCGCGAGCACGAGGAAGCCGAGGAAGAGGCTCGCCGAAGCGACCACCTCGAACACATCCTCAACCGGGGTCAACGCGACGACCTCGAGCACCAGCGAGCCGAGAAACAGGAGCGCACCGAACACGAGAAACCAGAGCGCCGTGGTCGAGGAGACCAGGAGATCGCGAAAAGCCCAGATGAACACGGCGGCAGGTAGTGCATCGACGATGTCGATCTTGCGAACTGGGACCCCGTGGTCGGCGAACCAGCCCAGGTTGTAGCCGAGCGTCTCGCTCAACTCGAAGCCCTCTTCGAGCGATGCCAGGAATGCACCTGCCGCTGCAATCGCAAAGAACCAGCGCATCCGCCCTTTTGGAGAGAGGACTGCCGCGAGCACGGCGGTTCCCGCGAGCAGGCAAAGGACGATGACGTTCATCAGATCGGTGTTCGCCCGCGTTTCCGGCGCGGCGAGCACGCTGAACGAGTCGAAGATGCGGGCCGCGGAGAACTTCGTGCTCCGTGTAGTCGACGAAGTGGCCGCGATCGACGACGTGCACGCCCGGAGCGGCGACGAGCAGCCCGACGAAGCCGGCCAGCGCTCCCAGCGCTACAAGCCCGTTGACGACAGTTCGCCGTGGACGTTCGACGACGCTCATCGCGCGCTCCTCAGGGTGATGGCGCCGAACACCGCCGCGATCCCGAAGAAGACCAGCGCCCACAACCTGTCGCCCGGCGACCAGCAGGAGAACTCCCGCGACCACGGCCATCAGCGTCGCGAATGGATAGCGACCCCTCACAGCATTGCCTCCATCGCCTCGGCCAGCTCGTCAGAGCGGAACGGCAGGCCGCGCACACGGTTGTAGCCGTGCGCGTCGACGAGGAACTGGGCGCGGACGAGCTTGAGCAGCTGCCCCAGGTTCATCTCGGGGATCAGCACCTTCGGGTAAGCGGCGAGCACGTCGGCCGTGTTTCGCGGGAACGGGTTCAGATGCGTCAGGTGCGCATGGGCGACCTTCTTGCCCTCGCGCCGGACGCGACGCGCAGCCGACTGGATCGGCCCGTACGTCCCGCCCCACCCGAGCACGAGCAGCTCGGCGTCGCCGTCGGGATCGTCGACGGCAAGCTCGGGAATGTCGGCCGCGATGCCTGCGACCTTCTGGGCGCGCAGCCGGACCATGTGGTCGTGGTTGTCCGGGTCGTACGAGACGTTCCCGGTCACGTCCTCCTTCTCGAGGCCGCCGATGCGGTGCTCGAGGCCCGGCGTGCCGGGGATCGCCCACTGGCGCGCCAGGGTCTCCGGGTCGCGCTGGTACGGCATGAACGCGCCCTCCACCGGCGGCTGCGTCGCGAACTCGACGGAGATGTCGGGCAGTGACTCGACATCCGGCAGCAGCCACGGCTCGGAGCCGTTCGCGAGATAGGCGTCCGACAGCAGAAAGACGGGCGTGCGGTACTTGAGCGCGATCCGCGTCGCCTCGATCGCCGCGTCGAAGCAGCCGCCCGGCGTCGACGCAGCCACGACGGGCACCGGAGACTCCGCGTTCCGCCCGAACATGACCATCAGCAGGTCGGCCTGCTCCGGCTTCGTCGGCATCCCGGTCGAGGGGCCGGCGCGCTGGATGTCGAGGATCAGCAGCGGAAGCTCCAGAGCCACCGCGAGCCCGATCGTCTCCTGCTTCAGGACGATGCCGGGCCCACTCGACGTGCAGACGCCCAGCGACTCCGCCGAAGCTCGCGCCGAGAGCGGCGCCGACCGCTGCGATCTCGTCCTCGGCCTGGAACGTCCGCACCCCGAAGCTCTTGTGGCGCGCGAGGTCGTGGAGGACGTCCGAGGCCGGCGTGATCGGGTAGGCGCTCAGAAACAGCGGCAGCTTCGACTGGACGCTGGCCGCGACCAGGCCGAGCCCGAGGGCCTGGTTGCCGGTGATGTTCCGGTAGGTGCCGGGCGCCATCTCCGCCGGCGCCACCTCGTATTGCGTCGCGAAGCCCTCGGCGGTCTCGCCGAACGCGTACCCGGCCTTGAACGCGCGCGCGTTGGCCTCTGCGATCTCCGGCCGCTTGGCGAACTTCTTCTCGATGTAGGCGATCGTGCCCTCGGTCGGGCGCGTGTAGAGCCAGGACATCAACCCGAGCGCGAACATGTTCTTCGAGCGCTCCGCCTCGCGACTCGTGATGCCGACGCCCTTGAGCGCCTCCTGCGTCAGCGACGTCAGCGGCACTCTCTGGACGAGGTACTCGTCGACCGTGCCGTCGTCCAGAGGATTCGACGTATAGCCCGCCTTCTGCAGGTTCCGATCGGTGAACGCGTCGGTGTTGACGATCAGCGTTCCGCCCGGTGCCAGGTCGTTCAGGTTCGTCCGCAGAGCGGCGGGGTTCATGGCGACGAGCACGTTCGGGGCGTCGCCGGGCGTGAGGATGTCGTGGTCGGAGAAGTGGATCTGGAAGCCGGACACGCCCGGCAGCGAGCCCGCCGGCGCGCGGATCTCGGCCGGGAAGTCGGGCAGCGTCGAGAGATCGTTGCCCATGAGGGCCGTCTCGCTCGTGAAGCGCCCTCCGGTGAGCTGCATGCCGTCACCGGAGTCCCCTGCGAAACGGATGATCACGCGCTCGAGCTGCTCGACGGGCTTGGCCATCTACCTCCTCAGAGGTATAGCACCACCCCTCTTCGGACCGAGGTACTCGCGCGCGCGAGAAGTCGAGGAACCGACGATCGCCACGCGCCTCACTGCGCTTCGGCCAGCAGGGCGTTCAGGTCGAGAGGCTCGCTCACCATCGCGAGGTTGCCGTCGGGATCCGTCTTCCAGTCCTCGCGCGGCCGATCGCGGTACAGCTCGATCCCGTTCCCGTCGGGGTCGTGGAGGTAGATCGCCTCGCTGACGCCGTGGTCGGATGCTCCCGAGAGCGGGACGCCGGCGTCCACGAGCCGCTTCAGCGCCTTCGCGAGCGCAGCACGGGACGGGTAGCGGATGGCGACGTGGTAGAGACCGGTCGAGCCCGGCGGCGGCGGCGAGCCGCCCTTGCTCTCCCAGGTGTTCAGCCCGATGTGATGGTGGTACCCGCCCGCCGAGAGGAAGGCGGCCTGGTCGCCCAGCCGAGTCGTCTCCTCGAATCCGAGCACGTCGCGGTAGAAACCCACCGCGCGGTCGAGGTCGGAGACCTTCAGATGCACGTGACCGATATCTACGCCTGGATCAATTGGTTCAGCCATTTTGCAATCGTGCCAGTCCTACCCTGCTAGGCTTCAGGCGTACAAAAGAGCGTGTGGGGTGGTAAAGCGCGAAAGCGCCTCCTCTTCCCGTTCGTGAGGTTGAGAAGGAGGTGTATCTATATGGCAAGTGGAACCGTCAAGTGGTTCAACGACGCGAAGGGCTACGGCTTCATCGCGCCGGACGACGGCGACAAGGATGTCTTCGTTCATCACTCGAGCATCGCGGGTGAGGGCTTCAAGTCTCTCACCGAGGGCTCGAAGGTCGAGTTCGAGGTCCGTGAGGGCCAGAAGGGTCCCGAAGCGACCAACGTCACCCCAACGGGCGGGTAAGTGTCCGGTAAGGAACAGAAGATCGAGTTCGACGGCGAGATCATCGAGGCGCTCTCGAACGGCAAGTTCCGGATCGCCTTGGATAACGGTCATGAGACGCTCGGCTACACGGCCGGGCGTCTACGCCGCTATCGGATCCGAATGATGCCGGGAGACCGCGTCAAGATCGAGCTCTCGCCGTACGACCTGCAGCGCGGGCGAATCGTCTACCGATACGGCTAGGCGCTTTCGGCTTCGCGCCGTTCGAACTCGAGCATGAGGCGGCGGAGCAGCGCATTCAGCTGCTCCTTCTCGCGTTTATTGAGCGCAGAGGTGATCAGTGCCTCCTTCGCCGCCTCCGCGCCCGCCGACTCGTTGTAGGCGCGCCTGCCCTTCGCGGTCAGCTCGACGAGCACGCCGCGGCGGTCTGACGGATCTCGGAGGCGGCGGACGAGGCCTGCCTCCTCGAGGCGGTCGAGGCGGTTCGTCATCGCGCCGCTCGAGAGGTCGCTGACCTCCGCCAGCTTTCCGGCCGACCTGGGCTTCTTCTTGCGCGCGAGCGCGCCGAGAAGGTGCCAGTCCGCATAGCTGAGCCCGTGCTCGGACAGCGTCTCCTCGAGGCTTCGCTTGAAGCGCCGGGAGATGCCCATGATCCGATCGACGATCCCCTCGACGGTCAGATCGAGATTCGGGATCTCCTCGAGGAACTCCGACTCGAGGAAGTCATCGACGTGGTCTCGCTCTTCGACTTTGGCCATGTTCGTAATTCTCTCCTTAAAGTCTCTTGACGTCAAGAGACTTTAATGCTACCTTCTAGTAGTTCGATCTGAAGATACTTTACCTCGAAAGGAGGCGCGGCTTGTACCCAGTAGATGTTCAGTCCCGCTCAGTTCTCATCCAACGAGCAGACAGAAGCCCGCCGGCTCGCGATGAGCCGCCGCCCGCGCCGCCGGCGCGTGCGTCCTCAGACCCTCAGGCCGGCTCCCACCCTCCGGCCAGCAACGCAGCAGGTCGCTAGAGCCCGCCGCAGCACCGCGTAGGGTTGCCTCGGTGACGATCGAGGCCTCCCTACGCCCGCGCGGGCCCTATTCGCTCGCGCTCACGTGCCGGCGGGCCCGCGACGCGACGCGTCGAGTCGACGGCCGCACGCTGACGGCGGTGGTCGATGCCGGCGACGGTCCCGAGCTCGCGCGGGCCAGTCAGCGAGGCGACGGGACCCTCGACCTGCGGGCCGAGACCGAGGCCGGTCTCGCGCAGCTCCGCTTCGTGCTGGCCTGCGACGACGACCACAGCGAGTTCATCCGCCGGTTCGCCGACGACCCGCTGCTCCGTGAGGCCATTCGCCATCTGAAGGGCCTCCGCCCCATGCGGACCTCGACCGTCACCCAGGCGCTCCTGCGTGCGATCTGCGGCCAGTTGATCGAAGCGAGGCGCGCCTTCGCGATCGAGCGAAACCTGATTCGCGCGACCACCGAGCAGCTCGGCGGGCTGCATGCTCCTCCCCGTCCGCATCATCTCGCCGCCTTCGCGCCGGCTCAGCTCTACCGCTTCGGGCTCCCGTCACGCAAGGGGACGGCGCTCGTCCGGATCAGCCGGACGCTCGACGTCGAGCGTTTCCGCGACCTTCCGGGAGACGCCGCCGAGACGCGGCTCCTCCGCGAGCGCGGTATCGGCCCGTGGTCGATCGGCGTCGTGTGGACGGAAGGCCTCGGCCGCTACGACCGGGGCATCGTCGGCGACCTCGGGCTCCTCAAGCTGTGCTCGGCGATCCGGGGTCGCTGGGCCGACGTCGACGACACCGCAGAGCTGCTGGCGCCGTACGAGGAGTGGGCCGGCCTCGCGTGCGTCTACCTCCTGGCGGGCTGGGGCCGCGGGCTCGTGCCGCTCCAGTTGAACGGCCCCATGATCAGGCGCGAGCGCGTTCGAGCCCGCTACGCCGCCTAAACTCAGCGCATGTCCGCAGGCCGGCGCATTGCGATCCTCGGTGGAGGCAAGATCGGCGAGTCGCTGCTCTCGGGGCTGCTGAGCTCGGGCTGGCGGAAGCCGGAGGAGATCGTCGTCACCGGCCGGCGCCAGGAACGGCTCGACGAATTGGCGGAGCGCTACGAGGTCGAGACGACGATGTCCAACGCGGATGCGGTCTCGGACGCAGCCTTCATCGTCATCGCGGTCAAGCCCCAGGATTTCGACGCGCTGCTCGGCGAGATCGGGTCGAAGGTCTCGGCCGAGCAGACGGTGCTCTCGGTCGCGGCCGCGGTGACGACCGAGCAGATCGAGCGGCACCTGTCGAACGGTGTCCCGGTCCTGCGTGCGATGCCGAACGCGCCGGCCACGGTGCACGAGGGGGTGGCGGGTCTCTGCGCGGGTGCGCATGCGAACAACGGCCACCTCGCCGAGGCGCAGGAGGTGCTCGAGCACGTCGGACGCGTCGTTCAGGTGCCCGAGCCGTACATGGACGCGGTGACAGCCGTCTCGGGATCGGGGCCGGCCTACTTCGCGCTGCTCGCCGAGGCGATGATCGAGGCCGGGATCCTGCTCGGCCTGTCGCGTGAAGTGTCGACCGACCTCGTCGTGCAGACGATGTTCGGCACGGCGAAGCTCCTGCGGGACGAGGAGATGCACCCCGTCGAGCTGCGCGAGATGGTCACTTCGCCGGGCGGAACGACCATCCGGGCGATCCGAGAGCTGGAGCGCGCAGGGGTGCGCGCCGCGTTCCTGAACGCAATCCAGGCCGCGATGGAGCGCTCGAAAGAGCTCAGGGAAGCCGAACTCGTCCTGAGGGTCTTCGACACCGCCGCCGAAGCGCACCGCGCGGCGGCGCTGCTGCTCGTCGACGCTGCTCGTAGCGGCGTGGATATCGCGCTCTCCGGCGGCTCGGCCCCGGGACCGGCGTACGAGCTGGCGGCGGAGTTCGAGCCCGACTGGAGCAGCGCGACGCTCTGGTGGGGCGACGAGCGCTGCGTGCCGCCGGACGACGAGCGCTCGAACTACCGACTCGTGCGCGAGACGATCCTGGATCGGATCGCAGTGCCGCCAAGGGCCGTGTACCGCATTCGCGGCGAGCTCGGCGGCGAACAGGCAGCCGACGAGTACGACCGCCTGCTGAAGGGCGTCACGCTCGGGCTCGCCTTCCAGGGGATCGGGCCCGACGGCCACACTGCCTCCCTCTTTCCGGGCTCCCCGGCACTGGACGAGCGCGAACGTCGCGCGGTGGCCGTCCCGCGCGACGACGTCGAGCGCGTCACGATGACGCTTCCGGTGCTCTGCGGCGCGCGCGTGGTTCTGTTCCTCGCGCTCGGCGAGGACAAGGCCGAAGCGGTCGCGCGGGCCTTTGCCGGGCCGCCTGATCCTCAGGTGCCGGCGAGCCTCGTCCGCTCGACGGACGGCGAGACGATCGTGCTCCTGGACCGGGCCGCCGCTGCCAAGCTTGACAACTGAGCGTTGATTCCTATATATACGGCCGATGGCGGACGCCGCCCCCGCCCCGCCCGACGTGCTCACGCTCGAAAGACCGGAGCAGCTGAAGGCGCTCGGCCATCCGCTCCGTCTGCGGGTGCTCGAGATGCTCGGCGCGGACGGCGAGGAGCCGATGACGAACCGCGAGCTCGCCCAGCGGCTCGGCGTCGACCCGGGCCACCTCCACTTCCACGTGAAGATGCTCCTCAAGGCCGGCCTGATCGAGCGGGCCGACGGCGGGTCCGGCCGCGAGAAGCCCTACCGCGCGTTGGCCAAGACCGTGCGCGTCGCGCCGCAGCTCCTCCACTCCAGCCTGGCAACGGACCTGCAGGCGGCGATGCTCGAAGAGGTCCAGCAAGCGTTCGCGGCCCATCAGCAGGGCGGCGGTTCCGCAGCGCGCAGGTCACCGTCCGCTGCACTCCGGAGAAGGCGCTCGAGCTGCTCACGGAGTTCGTGGAGAAGGCCCGCGACTGCGAGGAGCCGGACGCCGAGCCGCTCGTCTTCACGGGCGTCATGCACCCGCCCAGCACTCCGTAACAAACGGCGGGCAATCGTCCGGTTGCTGGGTTCCTTGACTTTTTGGCGCGCAGGGAGAAAGGTGATTCCGTAGCGGCGAAAGGCGGACTGCGGTGCGACGACCGGACCAACATTCGGGGGGTTCGGCGCCTGCGAAAGGGACCGGCCTTGTCACGCGCCTGATCGGAGGATTGGCGACCTGGGCGGCAGTTGCCGCGCTGGCCGCCGTCGTGGTCTGGGCGTTCACCGGCGGCTCCACCGTTCCAAGTCGACGAATCTGCAGAGCGCGTGTCCCAGTCGTCGTCTGGTCCGCCCCAGGAGGAAGGCGAAGCGGAGCGGGAGGAGAGCGAGCAGCGCTTTGATCGACCCGACGAGGCAGAGCAGTTCTTCATCCTCAAGCGCTCGCCCGATGGGCGCAGCCCGATCCCGTTCGCTCGCTACAGGGCCGCGATGGAGCGGACGAAGGAGATGCGGAAGTACTCCACCGTCGCCGGCAAGTCTCTCGGCTCCCAGGGAATCGTCGCCCCATGGGCTTCGCTTGGTCCAGGGCAACATCGGCGGTCGCACCAGGGCGCTAGTCGTCGTCCCGGGCTCTCCGGTAACGACCATGTACGCGGGCGCCGCCAGCGGTGGCATCTGGAAAACCGAGAACGCCGGCATGAGCTGGTCGCCGTTGAACGACCTCCTCCCGAACCTGGCGGTCAACGCGCTGGCACTCGACCCTGGCGACACGAATGTGCTCTACGCCGGAACAGGTGAAGGCTTCTTCAATTTCAGAAGCGGCATCCAGGGCGCCGGGATCTTCAAGACGGAGAACGCGGGCGACGACTGGGACCCGGTTGGAGGGACCGATCAGTCCGTCGACTTCCACTATGTGAACGACGTCGTCGTCAGTCCGGTGAGTAGCCAGCGCGTTTACGCGGCGACGCGCACCGGTGTCTTCCGGTCTCTGAACGCGGGCGGGATGTGGGCGCAAGTGCTCGTCTCGAATGCCGCCAACGGCAACTACGGCTGTACCGACCTCGCAATACGCGCCAACGGCTCGGCCGACGTCCTCTTCGCCGCCTGCGGAGCAGGCGCAAGCGATCTCCAGCCCCCACCGCAGGGCCATATCTGGCGAAACCTCGATGCGGGCGGCGCGCGGCGCCTGGATCGACGTGTACACGGAGGCGGGAATGAGACGGACCTCGCTGGCGATCGCTGCGCCTCCCAACCAAACATCGTGTACGCCTTGTCTGCGACGGTCGCGACCGGGGCGTTTGAGGACGGTCTCCATGCGGTATTCCGCTCAACCACGAAGGGCGACCCAGGTAGCTGGACAGCGCGCGTGCGCAATACGTCACCTGTTGCCCTGAATCGAGTCTTGCTCAACCAACGCGACGGGAGCGTTCCGAACCGAATGCGGCTGGTCAGGGGAAACGAGCTACAAAGGGCTCGGCTGGTATGCCAACGCGATCGCCGTCGACCCGGCGCGATCCGAACCGGTCTGGGCTGGAGGCGTCGATCTATTCCGCTCCGACGACGGCGGAGCGAACTGGGGGATGGCTTCGCACTGGTGGTGGACGGCGGGGCAGCCCAGCCCACCGGCTTACGCACATGGCGACCAGCACGTCCTCGTTTTTCACCCGGCCTACAACGGCACCACGCAACGAACGCTCTTCGTCGGCAACGATGGCGGAATCTTCCGGACGGACAACGCCGCGGGAGCAGGTAGCGACGAGAGATCAGGCTCCTTGCAACCCGATCGACTGACGTCATGACATGGGTCGAGCTCAACAACGGTACCGCACAACCCAGTTCTACGACGGCGTGTCGTACCCGAGCGGGACACGGTACTTCGGCGGAGCGCAGGACAACGGCACGATCCGAGGCAGTACGGCAACTGGACCCGACGCGTGGCTCGAGATCTACGGAGGCGACGGCGGCTCGTCGGCGGTCGATCCCACGAACACGCAGATTCTCTATGCTGAGACGCAAAGTAGCGCAAGGCGTCGCCGGCACGATCCTCAAGTCCACAAATAGCGATACAGAGTTCCAGCTACATGCCCGGCATCGTCGGCGATGCCGACTTCCTGTTCATTCCACCGCTCATCATGGACAAGACCAACAGCGCCGACGCTCTTCACCGGCGGTGGGTTCATCTGGGAGAACGACCAGCGGGGCCTCGAGCTGGACCGAGGCGAGCGCCTAGACCCCGGGTACCGGCTCGATCAGCGCACTGGCTACGGCCTCGAGCGACCCGAACTATGCGCTCGCCGGGCAGAGCGACGGCTACATCCTGCGAACCGACAGCGCCACAACCTCGGACGGCACCACTCAGTGGCCGAATGCACGGCCTCGAACCGGATACGTCTCGTCGGTGGCGTTCCACCCGACCGACAGAAGCATCGCGTACGCGACGTACGCCACCTTCGGCGGGACGCACGTCTGGAAGTCCACTGACTCGGGCGCGTCATGGAACGGCATCGACGGTGTCGCCGGGGCCGCTCTTCCCGATATCCCGGTGCACAGCATCGTCATGGACCCCGGCGATCCGTCGCGTCTCTATGTCGGCACGGACCTCGGGTCTATCGTCTCGCTCGACGGCGGAGCGCACTGGGCAGTCGAGAACTCAGGTTTCGCAAACGTCGTCACGCACAAGTTGTGGGTCAACTCGATCGGGCAAGCGCACACGCTGTTCGCGTTCACGCACGGCCGGGGGGCTTACCGCGTCCCGCTGACGCCTGCCCGGCCCGATCACGATCTCGGGATGGTCCGGGAACGGCTCCACCGTACCCATCAACTTGACGGTCTCCGGAATGACCGGGGTCGATCACTGACGTAAACCTCAAGCTCAACTACCTGAGCCACGAGTACCCCGACGATGTTGACATCCTCCTCGTGGGGCCCCAGGGGGATAACGCGATTGTGATGGCTGATGCTGGAGGCGGTCACCCAGGCGCCGTGGACGTGACTCTGACGCTGGACGACGAAGCTCCCACCCAGCTACCTAACTCGACGCCGTTGACGACGGGCTCTTTCAGGCCGGCGAACCATCCTGATGCAGATCCGTTCCCGGCACCGGCGCCGACACCGAGCGGCGATCAACTTCTTGACGTTCGACGGGACGAACCCGAACGGCGTTTGGAGTCTCTACGTCTACGACGACGGCCCTGCAGACGCCGGGAGCATCGGCAGCTGGGAGCTGAACATCACGACAGGTCCACCACCACCACCACCACCGCCGCCGCCGCCACCACCTCCTCCTCCGCCCCGCCGCCGCCCCTCCCCCGCCACCACCGCCCCGCCTCCGCCACCGCCACCACCCCGCCACCACCGCCACCGCCGCCACCACCGGGTGTGTCTGCGATCGGTTCAACAACGCGTCCACGCTGAGCGATTCGACCTCACAGGACTTCGAGACACGACACCCCCGACAGCCAACTGGCGGACGACTGCGTGTTGTCCAGCCCGGTCGCCGTGGGCGGCATCGACGTCGACGGAGCGAGCCGGCGCCCTTACTCGAACCCGACGGGCTTCAACATCCGCTTCTACCAGACGGACGCGTCAAATCTGCCTGGCACGTTGATCGCCGAGCGCCTGAACCAGCCGTTCGTCGGCCTCCCCGGCGGTGGCCAGGGCGACTACAGGATCACGATCACGAACCCTGTTTCTCTCCCGGCAGGCCTCGTTTGGGTCGAGGTTCAAGCCAGGCTCGACCTCGATCCAGGCGCGCAGCAGTGGTACTGGCGCCTTCGGAATCTCCAGACGAGCAACGGAGCAGCCTGGCGGAATCCCGGGCGAGGCCTCGGTCTCGGCTGCCAGGCCTGGACGCGCCGGACGATCTGCAACGCAGACGCGGACGACTCGGCGCCGGATCAGGTCTTCCGCCTCTGCACAGGAACCTGCTTTGCAGGCCAGCCACCCCCGCCCCCGCCGCTCGTGATCTGCGACCAGTTCGACAACGTCTCGCCGCTGAACGGCTTCAGTTCGCAGGACTTCGAGACAGATATCCTTCGACAGCCAACTGGCGGACGATTGCATCGTCACTGCCCCGAGTTTCCGCCGGCGGAGTGGACGTCGACGGCGCGAACCTGACGCCTTTCACGCGCGATCCGACTGGGTTCAACGTTCGCTTCTACGCCAACGACGCAGACGGGAACCTGCCGGGAGCGCTTATCGGCGAGCGACTCAACCAGCCGTTCGTAGCTCTACCGGGAGGGGCTCAGGGCGACTATCGGATTACGATCACGAACCCGGTCTCGCTGCCAATGGGGCTCGTCTGGGTCGAAGTGCAGGCGCGGCTCGACTTCGCTCCGGTAACCAGCAGTGGTACTGGAGCTTGCGCTCGCTCCAGAGCAACTCGGGGCGGCTTGGCGCAACCCCGGCGGCGGTGCTCGGAAGCGGCTGCCAGACGTGGACCGCAGGACGATCTGCAACCAGGATGCCGACGACAAGACGCCAGATCAGGTCTTTCGCCTGTGCAGCGCGACCTGCTCGATCGGCCCGCCGCCTCCGCCACCGCCACCGCCTCCGCCGCCCCCTCCACCTCCGCCGCCACCCGGGCCGCCGCCGCCGCCACCGCCGCCACCACCGCCTCCTCCGCCCGTGTCTGGATACACGACCGAGACACTCAGCGGGCAGACGATGCTTCAGGGGACCACCGACATCGGGAACCACTGCGGTGACTGCACCACCCAGATCACCTTCCCGTTCCCGGTCGCCTTCTACGGGCAGAGCTACACGACTGCGCGCGTGAGCTCGAACGGCAACCTGCAGTTCACGACCAACACGACCGCCGACTTCTCGAACAGCTGCCTGCCAGGACCAAACGCTCGGACGCATGATCGCTCCGCACTGGGACGATCTCAGCACGCCACGCATCGCCGGCCGATGGGCATCTTCACAGCCATGTCCGGCAGCGCGCCCAATCGCCTCTTCGTCATCGAGTGGCGCACGTTCTACCCCAGTAATCCGTTCGACACAGGCGAATTTCGAGATCGTCTTCGCAGAGAGCTCAGGAACGATTCGGACGATCTACGGCGATCTCGGCGGCGCTGAACGGAAGCGCGGCGACGGTCGGTGTGCAGAGCTCGGGAACCGGGCCGTTCACCCAGTTCTCGTGTAACGAGGAGGTGCTCTCGCTCCGGGCTTCGGCGTCAACTACATCCCGGTGATTGGCCCGCCGCCGCCGCCGCCTCCTCCACCACCACCACCACCACCTCCGCCGCCGCCGCCACCACCGCCACCACCGCCGCCTCCTCCCCCAGGGCCCGGGTACACGATCGAGACCCAGACGGGACAGTTGATGACGCCGGCGACGTTCGACATCGGCAACCACTGCGACGACTGCGTCACGCCGATCACATTTCCGTTCCCGGTAGTCGTTTACGGACAGACCTATACGTC
>CAWKBW010000010.1:0-135000 GCA_963847955.1 uncultured Actinomycetes bacterium | reverse complement strand
ATCGGCCGCGTTATCTCGCAGCGACCGCGCGGCGGCGCCGTTCGAGCGGTCGGGTTCCGCGTCGGCCTGACCATCGGACGCCGGTGAGTCAGCGGTTTGACCCGCTCCCCGGAGCCACGTGACTACGTCGTCAGCTCGGGTCTGGAAGTAGCGCGGAGCTGAGGTCGGCGGCGATGTCGCGCCGCTCGGCGAGCGCCTGCAGCACCAGCACCGTGTCTGCGACCGGGATGTCCTCGAGGTACTCGTCGCGCCTGACGAAGGACTCGAGCACGCTCTCGATCGCGTACGCGTAACCGAGCCGGTCGCCCGCGGCGAGAGTGGCGAGCGAGTCGGCCACGTCCTGCGGGAAGTCCTCGCTCTCCCGCAATGAGCTCGCGAGCGGTCGCGCCGCTTCGTCCGCGCCGAGGATCAGGTGCGCGAGCGTCGCCGCGTAGCGGCCGATCGGCGACGGCGTGTCGGCTGCCCCGACGAGCTCGAGCGTCCAGCGCGCCGTGTCCTCAGCGTCGTCCCAATCGGCTGCGAGGACGAGCGCCTTCATCGCGCCGATCGGGCGGCCCCAGCTACCGGGCGGCGCCTCCTCCATGCTCTCCTGGTAGCGGTCGGCAGCGCGGTGGAACCACTCGGAAGCTTGGTCCTTGTCGCCCCGCATGAGCAGGGCGAGCCCGGCGCCGCCGGCCGCGTTGCCCATGCGAGTCAGCTGCTTCTGGCGCGGATCCGACTCGTCCGCGCCGGGCAGCCGCGCCTCACCGTCGCGGTAGCGCCCGATCTCGCGCTCGGCATGGTCGCTCCACTCGGCCATCCGAGTCGAAGATAACCTGACTTCGTGCCAGAGCCCGTGACGCAGTTCCGGCTGGAGCGGCAAGGCGACGTCGGCATCGTGACGATGCACAACGGCGACCCGGAGCGGCCGAACGTCTTTGGGCGCGCGGCGCTCGAGTCGCTTGCGGCGCTGCTCCCCGAGCTCGAAGCCGAATCATTCTCGGCGCTGGTCATCACCGGCAAGCCGGGAAGCTTTGCGGCCGGGGCCGACCTGCAAGAGTTTCCGAAGATCCAGACGCGCGAGCAGGCGGTCATGGGCAGCCGCGGCGGCCAGGAGCTCTTCGCGCGGATTCGCGCGCTCCCTTACCCGACGGTCGCGGCGATCAACGGCGCGAGCCTCGGCGGCGGGCTCGAGCTGCCGCTGCACTGCGACTACCGCGTCGTGGCCGACGACGTGCGCCACCTCGCCTCGCCGGAGGTGCTGCTCGGGTTCGTCCCGGCCTGGGGCGCGACCCAGCTGGCGCCGAAGCTCGTCGGCGCGGACGCCGCCGTGAAGCTGATCGTCCACAACCCGCTGCGCCAGAACAAGATGCTGGACGCGCGCAAGGCTCTGGAGATCGGCCTGGTCGATCGCGTCGTCGCGCCCGAACGGCTGATCGACGAGGCGATCGCGCTGGCCAAGGAGTCGCCGCCGCGTGAGGACGCCGATCTCTCCGACCTCGCCGAAGTCGTGCGCAAGGCCCGCTTGCAGGTGGAAGACGTCGTGCACGGCGCGGCCCCGGCTCCGTACCGCGCGCTCGACCTGATCGCGGGCAGCGCCGAGTGGCCGATCGAGGACGGCTACCGCGCCGAGCAGGAGGCCCTCGCCGACCTCCTGGAGACCCCGCAGGCGCAGGCCTCCCTGTACGCGTTCGATCTCGTCGAGCGACGGGGGAAGCGACAGGTGGGCCGGCCCGATGTCGAGCCGCGCGCGATCGGGAAGGTCGGCATCGCCGGCGCCGGCCTCATGGCCAGCCAGCTCGCCACGCTGCTCCTCCGACGGCTGCAGGTGCCGGTCGTCCTGCGCGACCTCGACGAGCAGACGGTCTCGCGCGCGATCGAGTCGATCCGCGACGAGCTGGCGTCCGCCGCGTCGCGCGGACGCATCCCTCAGGAAACCGCGGTCGCGCTCGCCTCACTCCTCAGCGGCTCGACCGAGTGGAAGGCCTTCGCCGACTGCGACCTCGTGATCGAAGCCGTGTTCGAGGAGATCGGCGTCAAGCGTCAGGTGTTCGGCGAGCTCGAGGAGGTCATCTCGCCGGAGTGCGTGCTCGCGACGAACACGTCGGCGCTGTCGGTCACAGAGATGGCGGCCGGGCTTCAGCATCCGGAGCGCGTCGTCGGCCTCCACTTCTTCAACCCCGTCGCGCTGATGCCCCTCGTCGAGATCGTGCGCACGCCCGAGACGGACGACGCGACCCTGGCGACGGCTTTCGAAGTCGCGACGAAGCTGCGCAAGCGGCCCGTGCTCGTGAACGACGCGCCCGGCTTCGTCGTCAACCGGCTCCTCACGCGGATGATGACCGTCTCTCTGGGTGCGATCGAGAACGGAAACTCGGTCGAAGAGGCCGACGAGGCGCTGCTCAGGATGGGTCTCCCGATGGCTCCGTCGGTCCTGCTGCAGATGGTCGGCCCGCGCGTCGCGAACCACGTGCTGCGCACGTTGAACGAGTCGTATCCCGACCGCTTCCCACTGTCGCCGACCCTGGAGAACTACGCGAACGGGAAGATGGAGGTCGCCAAACAGGGCACACAGCCGCAGAGCTCGGACGAGATCCTCGAGGCGGCACGCGAGGCGCTCGCCGACGAGACACGGCACCTGCTCGACGAAGGCGTCGTCGCCTCGGCGAAGGACGTCGACACGGCACTCCTCCTCGGGGCCGGCTTCCCCTTCTTCCTCGGCGGCATCACGAAGCACCTCGACCAGACCGGCGTCTCGGAGCGCGTCGCCGGCGGTCTGCTCGCCGACGTGGGCGCCGGCGCCCGCGCTTAGTCGCGCTGACGGGCGCGCTCGACGAGCAGGCTCACCAGCTCCCGCGCCTCGGGCGTCAGATCCTGCTCGGCGAGCTGGAAGCGGCGGCTTTCCTTGCCGCGCGTGACCGTCAGCTCGTACTGAAACCGGTCCGGCTTGCCGGGCGGCGGAGAGTCGCCGACGCCGCTTCCTTCCAGGCTCTTGACCAGCCGCTCGAAGACCTCCGCGTCCTCGGGCGGAAGCTCGGAGGTATCGACCTCCGTCCTCATCGTGAGACCGGCGAATCCTCCTGAGCGCTGGAACTCGATGTGGACCCCGTTGCCGCTCACAGCCGCGTTATATCTCGATCCCGACCGCCTTCCAGCCGTCGGCCACCTTCTTCGCCTCGTCGCTCCCGTCGCCGTATAGCCGGTTCGCCGCGCGGCCGGTCGCCTTCGCGAAGGTCAGGAAGCGAGCCGTCGCGCTTGACGCGAGGATCCCGGAGCGCCGAGTACCAGATCCCGCCGGCCTTCTCCCACGCGTTGCCGCCGAGCTCCATCGCGACGTTGTGGAAGGCCTTGTTCGGGATGCCGGAGTTGATGTGCACGCCTCCGTTGTCCTGGGTCGTCTGCACGAACTTGTCCATGTGGTCCGGCTGCGGATCCTTGCCGAGGACGTCGTCGTCGAACGCCAGTGCCGGGGGCCGCCATGGAGCGCAGCGCGGCGGGCTTGCCGCCGGTGCCCTGGACCTTGTCCGTGAGCAGACCTGCCCCGATCAGCCAGTCCGCCTGCTCTGCGCTCTGCCCCTCCTTGTACTGCTTGACGAGCGAGCCGAACACGTCGGCGCACGCTCTCGTTGAGCGCGCCCGGCTGCTGCCAGTAATTGAGGTCGCACGTCGTCTCGACGACGCCGTGACGCGAGCTCGTGGCCGATGACGTCGAGCGCGACCGTGAACCGGTTGAACAGCTCGCCGTCGCCGTCGCCGAAGACCATGCGCTGGCCGTCCCAGAAGGCGTTGTCATAACGGTCGCCGTAGTGGACGACCGCGTCGAGGGGCAGCCCGGCGTCGTCGATCGAGTCGCGCTTGTAGACCTCGTACCAGAGGGCGTAGGTCGCACCGAGCCCGTCGAAGGCCTCGTCGGCTGCCTCGTCGCCGACCGCAGGGCCCCCTTCGGCCCGGACGACCTCGCCGGTCACCTGCTCCAGGTTCTTGGCGTCGTAGACGGTGCGCTTCGGCTTCCCCGGATCGGTCGTGGCCAGCGCGTCGGCCCTGATCGGCCCCGCCCCGGTCACGAGTGAGTTGTGCAACCGGGCTGCGCGCAGGGAATGGTCGCGGCTGACCGTGTCGATCGCCCACTCGCGCTGCTCCTTGTTGCCGTTCTTCGCGATCTGCTCGAAGACGACCGGCGGAACGATGCAATAGATCGAGCACGACCTACACACGCGGGCTCCCTTCATCGGTTGGCGGATTCGTATTCGGGCTCGGCTTCGGCTCTTCGACCGTGCCGAGCACGCGCTGAGCGCGGCCGAAGATTACGTTGACCCAGCGCTCGCTGAAGCCGGCGATGAACGCGACGACCGCGAACAGGTAGATCGACTCCTGCTGATCGTCCGGGAGGACCTGGAAGAGATCGCCCTTCATCGCGAAGAAGATGACCAGCGCCGAGGTTGCTCCGATGAACGGACGGAAGGCGCCGAGGCTGCGGAGCGGCCCGCGGCCGACCTCGAAGTCGACGGTGAAGACGCCTACCTTGCTCGAGGACATCCTGCGTCATCACGCTCATCAGGGCGCCGACAGCGCCCATCGAGTACGACACCATGAGGTTCTGGGTCGTCTTCGTCCATGGGATCGACCCTCGTACCAACTCACCAGGATCCGCCGCAGCGAGCCGCCGGTGGCTGCCGACCAGCGCGACGCCGAGCAGCATCCCTGTGAAGTAGACGAGCCGGCCGACCTTCTCTCCGGCGCGGTGGTAGTAGGCCTCGATCTTCTCGAGCTCGTTGCGCTTTCTCCTCACGAGGCGCGTCGTCTCCGAGCGAGTGCGCTTGCCCTCGTTCTCGTCGGCGAAGCCGAGCATGTGCCCGGCCGTCGCGAGGATCCACTGCATCGCGATGCGCTCGGTCGGGCCGCGGAGGATCTCGGACGCGCGCACGGCAAGCGTCTCGCACGTGTGCAGGACGTTCGCGATCTCCGGCGAGTCCCGCGTGACCCAGTCGGTCGCCGAGTGGAAGCGGATCTCGGGCGGTTGCCGGAACACGCGGGCGAAGCCGGTGTTGCGGGGCTTCGCAGTCAGCGCCACAGCAGAGGCCTCGCACACACACCAGTAGGCGTTGACCAGTCGGCCCTCCGAGGCCTCGAAGGCCGCAAGCCGGCTGCGGTACTCCGCGTCCGCCTCGCCGTTCAGGTTCCCGGTGTCGTGCACCTCGCGCTGGCGAATGAAGTGCGCCCAGACGAGCTCCGGAAAGGAGACGTCGACCGGCGGCGCGGCCGCAGCCCGTCTGCCGGCCAGCCTGCGGACTGCCTGAGTTGGCGCCGAAAGAGTTGATTCATTTGCCAAAGGGTCTCCCTCTTTGGCTGGGCCGCACTTACTTACAAAGCGTACGACGCTTGCCGATTCTGCGCAAGAGCAGCCGGCCGCCTACGGCTGTCCCTCCGGGAGACCCTGCGCGCGCAGCGTTGCCTGGGCCTTCAGGTACCCCTCCTGCAGCTCGTTGAGCTCCGGCGGCTCCGGCGCGACGCCTTCGACGAGCCCCTCCATCCGCTCGCGCGCAACGCTCGCCCGCCAGGTGGCACTCGCCTCGATCAACGGCCGCACCGCGGCTTTCGGCGGAGCGGCGCGGGGCTGGCCCAGCGTCAGGAGCCCGCCGAGATGGTTCGCGCCGTTGACGCGCGCGCCCATGTCGGGAATCCGGCCGTCGGGGCGCTTGCAGAACCGGAGCAGGATCGTCTTGATCACCGACGCGTGGTCGAAGACCGTGCTCGAAACCGTGCCCTTCTTGACGAACGGGGAGACGACGATCGCCGGCACGCGCGGCCCGTAGCTGCGGAACGCGGGCCGGTCGTCGGGCGCCGCGGGCGGCGCCACGTGATCGAAGAAGCCCCCGTGCTCGTCGTAGGTGATGACCAGGAGCGTCTTCTTCCACTTCGGGCCGCCGGCGACTGCGTTGAAGAGCTTCAGGACCAGGTCCTGCCCGGCCTTGAGGTCCGAGGGCGGATGATCGTCGTTCGAACCGCCCGGCCCGAGCAGGTCGAAGTCGACGAAGTTCGGGTCGATCCACGAGACCGCGGCCAGCTCTCCCTTGGTGGCGTGCTCGATGAAGCTCTTGCCGACGCCGAGCGTCCGCTTGTCGAAGTAGCGGAACCGGTTGAAGTGCCCGAGGCGATACTTCGAATCGGTGAGCCGCAGCGTGCCGACGTGCTCGTGGGCGTACCAGAACCACGACTTCTTGGCCGCGTCGAGCTGGCGCGGAAACGAGGGCACGTCGTACAAGGGGTTCCGCTTGTTGTCCTTGCTCCCGGCCGCCTTGCCCGGCGGCCGCATAGAGCCGGTTGGGCCACGTCGCGCCGGGCACGGAGCAGAACCACCGGTCGCAGACGGCGTACTCGCGCGCCAGGTAGTCGTACACCGGCAGGTCCTCGTCGTTGTAGTAGCCCATGACGACCCCGGGCGTTTCGCCGATCTTCTTCGCGAAGTTCGAGACGAAGCCGCCGTTGCCGTTGGAGAGCTGCTCGACGACGTCCTTGCCGCCGTGGCCGGGATCCTGCGACTTCCTGAGCTTCGTAGACGGAAGGTGATGAACCTTGTACGTCCCGTGCGCGTGCGAGTTGGACATCCCCGCCTCGAGGCCGTCGACCGCAAGCCCGGCTTCGAGCTTCAGGTAGCCGAGCATGTGGTCGAACGAACGGTTCTCCAACATGAGGACCACGATGTGGTCGATCTTCTTGAGGTTGGCCTCGGTGGGGTCTGGTGCCGTCTGGACGAATGTCGTCCGTGGCGAGCGAGCGGTCTTCTTCTTGGGCGGCATTGGGTCCCTCCTCAGGCGAAGATCGGCCCGGTCTGTGGGAAGCGGGCTAGCAACCGCTCCCGAATTTCCTTGAGTCTCGGCGGCGGCGCATCGGCTCCGAGCGCGGCGTAGCTCGTGTCGAGGAGCATCCGGTTCCCCCAGGCGACGAGCGGTTCGAGCTCAGACGTGTCCGCGAGCAGGTCGTTCATCCAATCGGTTCGTCCATAGGCCAGGTCACCGCCGATCGTCACGAGCTGCACCCAGGCAGGCCCGGCCGTGAGGACGTTCTCCCACGGGTCTTCCAGGTGGCGCTCGAGGACGACGAGGTCGGCCACGCGGTCCTTCGCGATCTCGCCGAGCTTCCCTTCGAGCCCCGCGACCTTCGCCGCGTCTGTCGTCACCGCTTCCAGCAGCTTCTTGTTCAGCTGCGCGGAGGAGAGATCGACCTTCTGCCGCTCGAGCTCTCGGCGGGCGACGGCGAGCTCGGCGAGCAGGCTCTGGCTTCCGCTCGGCAGCCAGTCGGCCCCGAGCCCGACGGTGATGCCCATTTCGACGGCGCGGGCCGCAGAGGTCGTCTCTCCGTAGAGCCTCAGATTGCTCTGCGGAGACCAGACGAGCTTCGCGCCGGCGTCCTTGACCTCGCCGAGCTGATCCTCGGTCAACGCGGTGCCGTGGATGATCACAGTGGCGGGTGTGAGGAGCTTCGCCTCCTTGAGCTCGGTGAACTCCTTGCGGGAGCGGTCGTCGAGCCCCTCGGCGAGGTGCACGTACAGCGCGGTCACCTCGCCGGCGTCGATCTTGGCCCGCATCTTGGCCGCGTCCTCGGGGGTCGTGCGGCTGAGGTCGATCATCGATCGCGCCTTGTGCTCGCCGAAGATGCGCAGGTCGACGTTGCGGACGAGCGCCTCCTCCTTCCCGGGGTACTTCCCGCTCGCTCCCTGGATCGCGGTCGCGCCGCCGACGAGCGCGCGCGCCTCGGCGTAGCGGGTGAGATCCCGGAGCAGAGACGGCTCCTCGACCAGCTTCTTCCACGGCTCGCGGACGACGACCTGGTACTCCTTGCTGTCCCGCCAGCGGTACCGGTTCGCGTAGAGCTTCGGCGGCTCCCAGGCCGAGAACACGTTGTACTCCGGGTGACCGTGCAGGTCGATCAGCCCGGGTAGGACGACCCCGTCCGTCTCGATGATCTTGACTCCGGCGGGCTTCTTCGTGTCGACCGACGCGATCGTCGCGCCGTTGACGACCACGTAGCCGTCGTCGAGCTTCTTCTTCGGCGTGAGGACGCAGCCGCGGAGCGCGAAAGGCTCCCCTGGCGCAGCCCTGGGGTCGGCCAGAGCGGATCGTCGTTCCGACTCCGGCGGCACCTCGTCGAGGATGCCCTCGGTGTACCGCTCCTCGAAGGAGTCGCTCAGGACAGGTACTCCTTCGGGACCGTGACCGTGATCGTGCGGCGTTTCGTCTGCCCGGTGCCTGTCCGGTCCGCCCAGTTGTCCTCGACGGCCATCCACTCGGGGCTCCCGGCCGGCAGGTCCTCGACTGGGATCGGGGACTTGTCGCCCGGCCCGAACTTGTCGCCGAAGAGGCGCAGCGGCCCCGACCGGTCAGGGTTCTGGAGCGGGTGCAGCTTCTGCAGGCCCGTGTTCCAGTTCTGGAGCAGAGCCTTGATCGCGGCCGCGTGCGGCCCGCCGCTCGACTCTGGCTGTGTGGGATGCGTGATGCGGACGAACTCGGCGTTCGCGCTCTGGCCCGCCGGGGTGGCCTTGAACGTCTCCCACGAGCTCTCGGCCAGCGAGCCGAGGGCGACGACGGCCTCGATGTCGCTGGAGTCGAAGATCGCCTCGAGCCACTTGTTCCGGTAGGCGGCGATCTTCTTGTTGTTGCGGTGCTGGTTCCCCTTCTTGCCGAGGAGGCAGTAGAGGTAGGTGTTGACCATGACGTAGCTGCGCTCGACGCCGAGCTTCGTGAGGAAGCCCTGCAGTCGCCGGCCCGCCTCTCCGATCAGGTTGCGGCGCGCGATCGTCTCGTGCTGCGCCGGGTCCTGGCCGATGACCAGCACGCGGGCGCTGCCGTCGAGCCGCCCGCGGTGGAAGACGGGCCCCCATTCGACCCGGAAGTCCGTGATCGGATAGGCGCTCTTGCCCGGCTCGTCCTCGACCAGCTTCCGGTAAGGCTGCTCTCCGTATCCGGGATCGAACCTGCGGGGCATCGCCCTCCTTTCAAGGGACGAAACGCCGCAGAGCGTTCGACGGGAATGTTCGACTGCTCGCGAACCGGTGTCAAGCTCGAACTTGACCGGGCTGGAGAAACGGGTTTTGATGGACACGTCGTATCGCTCCGCCACTCCACACTGCGGCTGAGCGCGTGTCGAGCAAGATCCGACCGCACCCAGGGTGTTGGAGACCCATCCAAAGAGGGAGGAGAGTTTCGACATGGCACCACCCAAACGCCGTCAGTGCGCCACGATGGTCGTCGACGCGAAGCTGGCTGAGTCGTTCCCGAGCTACCGGCGTAACCAGGATCAGATCGAGCAGGGCATTCGCCGCAGCATCGGCACCGGCCAGGCGCTGAGGGCCCTGCGCAAGCTGCTCACGATCGACGTCGTCGTGCACGTCGTCTACAAGCTCCCGGCCGAGAACATCTCGGACGCCCAGGTCAAGAGTCAGATCGCTGTCCTCAACAAGGACTTCCGGGCGACGAACCCGGACAAGAGCAAGGTGCCGCCCGTCTGGAAAGGGCTCGTCGGCGATTCGAACCTCAAGTTCCAGCTGGCGAAGAAGGATCCCTCGGGGAAGGCGACCACGGGGATCACGCGCACTGCGACGACTCGCGACTCGTTCGGCTCCGGCAATGCCGTGAAGAAGAAGGCCCAGGGCGGCGCCGACGCCTGGCCCTCCGACCGCTACCTGAACATCTGGGTCTGCAACCTCGGCGACGGGCTCCTCGGCTATGCCCAGTTCCCGGGCGGCCCTCCGGCGACGGACGGCGTGGTCATCCTCTACACCGCTTTCGGCACGAGCGGCGTCGCAGCGGCACCCTTCAACCTCGGGCGCACGGCAACGCACGAGATCGGCCACTGGCTGAACCTGCGCCACATCTGGGGCGATCGCAACGACTGTGGCGGGACCGACTTCGTCACCGACACGCCGAACCAACAGCTGCCGAACACCGGGAAGCCGACGTTCCCGCACATCTCGTGCAACAACGGCCCCAACGGGGACATGTTCATGAACTACATGGACTACGTCGACGACAACGCGATGTTCATGTTCACGCCTGCGCAGGTGCTGCGCATGAACGCGACGCTGGCCGGGCCGCGCAAGAAGGTAGGCAAGTGACGGAGCTCCCGGCGCACGCGCTCGGCCGCCGCTGGGTGCACTCGCACGAGGAGGACACGGAGCACGAGATGGTCTTCCGCCCCGCGGAGCGCGAATTCCCGCCTTCGCGGGGCCGGATGCGGTTCGAGCTGCTGCCCGACGGGACGTTCGTCGAGTCCGCCCCCGGGCCGACCGATGCCCCCGAGAAGCGGGCCGGGACCTGGGAGCTGGCCGGGAAGAAGCTCGTGCTCGACAGCGACCAGTCGCCGGAGGGAAGACGGGAGCTGGAGATCGTCTCCGCCGAGGACGACAAGCTGGTGGTCAAGAAGTAGGTCTGTGGGGGAACCGTGGGGTTCCCCCACGCCAAGTTACGGTATCCTTCGTAGAGCGACGCTCACCTAGGGGATTCTGAGCGCGCCCTTTCTCTGGAGGCAACGCGGCAGCCGTGGCACGCCGCACACATGCAGGAGACCACAAAGCAGCGATCCGTAACGCTCGCCGCGACTGACGAACTCGTCGCGGCAGCCAAGCGCGCCGAGAAATGGGCCGGAGAGCCCTTCCTTCACAACGGCGAGGAGCCGCCCCAGGCACTTGCACCCGAGACGGCCCGGCGCCGGGCGCTCGACGAGGCCCTGGCCGAGATCGACGAGGGCCGCAAGGCGCCTTCCCCCGAGTGGAAGGTGCGCTTCGCGCTCATGCTCGGCCTCGAGCGCGTGCTCTCCGAGAAGCCGCCGAAGCTCGCTTCCGGCACCGAGCTGCGCCGCCATCAGATCGACGCGCTGGCGGGGATGCTCACCGAGCTGATCGCCGCCGTGCAGCGCAGCGAGGAGCCCGTGAACGGGAACGGCAACGGTCTCGAGGAGTACGAGGACGAAGAGAGGACGAGGAGCAGCCGAAGCCGAGGCGCAGGTGGACGAGGAGCCTGAGGCCGAGGAGGAGCCCCGCGCCCGAGGAGGATCCGGGCGCCGTTCGTCGCTACCGGTTCCGTCACCCCACCGCATCCGGCAAGACGATCGCCGCGGCCGGCTTCGTGGAGGCGGCGCGGACGATGGCGTCCTCATCCTCACGCACCGCCGGCTGCTCGTCTCCCAGTTCATCCGGGAATTGACGGCCGAGGGCTACGGTGACCGGCTGACGCCGGTGGTCGAGAAGGGCAGCAAGATTCCGAGGCCCGACCTGGTGACCATCCAGACGTACGCGTGGTTTGCGCGACACGTCGACAACATCGACCGAGACGCGTACGAGCTCGTCATCGCCGACGAGGCGCACACGGCGCTCGGCGAGAAGACGAGCCGAGCGATCCGGAGCTTCCCGGAGCCCATCTACATCGGGATGACGGCGACGGAGCAGCTGATCGCCAAGCAGGTCTCCGACGTCTTCCCGGCCTCGGTGGACGACCTACCGCTGGCCGACGCCGCCCGCCGTGGCCTGATCGCGCCGCTCCGCTCGCTGCGGGTTCCGCCTGCGGCCGCGATCCACTCCGTGCCGATCGTCGGCGGAGACTTCGAGGAGCGCGCGCTGGCCGCCGTGCTCGATCACACCGCCTTGAACCAGGCGGCCGCGAGCCTCTACCGAGATCGCTTCGACGACACACCGGGGATCGTCTACGCAGCAGGCGTGGATCACGCGTACAACCTGGCGCAGGAGTTTCGCGCTGCAGGCCTGAAGGCCGAGGCGGTGAGCGGCCGGACTCCACCGGTGCGCCTGGCCGAGACTCTGGCCGCCTACGAGCGCGGTGAGATCAACGTCCTGATCAACGCGATGCTGCTCGCAGAGGGCTGGAACTCCCCACGCGCGACGGTCGTCATGCACCTTGCTCCGACCGCGAGCCGCCGCGTCTACCAGCAGCGCATCGGCCGGATCATGCGCATGCACCCGCGCAAGGAGGCCGGCATCGTCGTCGACTTCGTGAACAAGGGATCGACGCACAACGAGCGGGTCATCTCGCTGCACAGCCTGCTGGGCTCCGACTTCTACCGCGAAGGAGCACGCGTGACGCCGGCTCCGCGCCGGAGACCGAACCGCCGCGCGCGCCGCAAGCTTTCGCCCGCGCCGTGGCTCGTCCCGGTCACGCCGGACGTGCGCCGCCGGTTGTCGGTCATCCAGCGCGAGTGGCAGCGAATCGACCCGCGCTACCTCGACGAGGACGAGCAGCGCTACTGGGCCTCGATCGCCGGCCGTCAGGTGCGGTTCGAGGAGCGTTCCGAGTTCGTCAAGAAGCTGACCGAGGGCAAGGCCAGCAAGGTCTGCCTCGAGCAGTTCCTGACGACCGCGGCGGCCGAGAACCCGAACCGGCGTCTGCGCATGATGGCTCTCGCCGACCGTGTCTCGATGACCGTCGAGCGGGCCGACTTCGACGATCTCGTCACCCTCGTCACGCAGGCGCCGCCCTGGGAGAAGGACCGCGTGCAGGGCTCGCGCATCCTGCTCCGCGCAATCGGCGAGGGGAAAGCCGATGCGCCGGAGCAGATCCTCGCCCGCTGGACGTGGAAGCTCGCCCGTGCGACGCGGAAGGCACAGGACCGCAAGGTCAGTGCCGAGTTCCCGGAGGCGAAGCGACTCCTGGGCGCGCTTGCGAACTCGCGCGGCCATCGCCACGAGGACAATGCGGCGAAGCTCGCCAAGGCCGCGCTCGAGCTTCCGATCGAGGTCGGCGCCGCGCTTCTCGCCTCCGCCGACGGCTACACACCGAAGTCGAACCGGCTGATCGAAGGCGCTCGCGAGGAACTCGGGGCGCTGGCCGACGTCGCCTATGCGCTCGCGGAGAACCTGCCGCCGCCGAAGGCGCAGACCAGCCGCCGCCGCCGCCGAAGGCGCAAGAAGAAGGGCAAGGGCCCGGAGGGAGCGGCAACCCCAGGCGTGCAAGCCTCGGCCGACGGAGCCGCGTCGAACGGCCCGTCGCCGGCCAAGCGCCGCAGGCGGAGAAAGCCGCGACCGGCTGAGCCGTCCTCCGGTGACGGTACGCCGGCGCCGGCCCGTGTCGCCGAGGCGTAACACCCTGTTAATCCCGCGGTTTCTACCCTGAAGCCTTGCTCGTCCTGATCGCGATCGGTCTCGTTGCCGGCTTCGTGACGGCCTTGTCGCCGTGCGTCCTGCCCGTCTTGCCGATCCTCTTCGCGGGCGGCGCGACGGGTGGCACTCGCCGTCCACTCGCGATCATCGGCGGGCTCATCGTCAGCTTCACCGCGTTCACCCTCGGCGGAGTCTGGCTGCTCGACGAGCTGGGCCTGCCCAAGGACTTCATGCGCGATGTGGCGATCGCGCTCCTGTTCCTGGTCGCCGCGATCCTCATCTTCCCCCGCTTCGGGCAGATCGTGGAGCGGCCGCTCTACCGATTGAGCCGCCGGCCGTCCGGCGATCTCGGCGGCGGCTTCCTGCTCGGCGTGAGCCTGGGGCTGGTCTTCGTTCCGTGTGCCGGCCCCGTGCTGGCGGCGATCACCGTGCTCGGAGCGACGAACGAGGTCGGCTGGCGCGCGGTCGTGCTCACGATCTCGTACTCCGTCGGCGCAGCCGATGCCGATGCTCGCGATCGCCTACGGCGGAGCCGCCGCGATGCAGAGGCTGCGCCCGCAGGCGCAGAACCTCCGCCGCGCGACTCGGCGTCGTCGTCGCCCTGACTGCCCTTGCCATCGCCTTCAACGTCGACCGCCACGCGCAGACCGCCGTCCCCGACTACGTGAAGGCGATCCAGGATCGCGTCGAGCGCAGCGATCGTGCCGAGCGTGAGCTGGCCAAGGTGCGCGGCGCGACCCGCGAGACGTCGGCGGGCCTCCGCGACTACGGCGCTGCGCCGGGCTTCACCGGCATCGGGCAGTGGATCAACACACCGGACGAGCGGCCGCTCACGATCGCCGGGCTCCGCGGGAAGGTCGTCCTCGTCGATTTCTGGACCTACTCGTGCATCAACTGCCTCCGGACGCTGCCGCATCTGAGGGCCTGGGACAAGACGTACCGCGATCAGGGGCTGGCGATCGTCGGCGTCCATACGCCGGAGTTCGCCTTCGAGCACGAGGAGGACAACGTGCGGAGCGCGATCGACCGGCTCGACCTCGAGCTACGCCGTGGCGATGGACAACGACTTCGGCACCTGGAATGCCTACTCGAACCGTTACTGGCCGGCGAAGTACCTCATCGACTCTCGCGGCCACATTCGCTATGCGCATTTCGGCGAAGGCGCCTACGACACGACCGAGTCGCACATCCGCGCTCTCCTCGCAGAGCGCAAGGCCGACCTACCCGCGCCGGTGCACATCGCCGATCAGACGCCTAAGGCGCGGTACACACCCGAGACGTACCTCGGGTACGAGCGCCTCTCGCCCGAGCAGTTCGCCGGCGACTCGCTGGCTCCCGACAAGCCCGCCGCGTACCGATTCCCGCGGCGCGAGCTCGCGGTCAACGAGTTCGCCTACTCGGGTCAGATGACGGTCGAGGAGCAACGGCTCGTCGCCGGGCTGGGTGCTCGGCTGCGCCTGCACTTCCAGGCACAGGTCGTTCATCTGGTGATGGGAGGAGAGGGCCCCGTGGACGTGCTCCTGGACGGCCAGAAGCAGGACACGGTGCAGGTCGACGGGAGCCGGCTCTACACGCTGCTGGAGCTACCGCGCGTTCAGGTTGCGCAGCTCGAGCTCCGGTTCTCGCCCGGGGTCTCGGCTTACGCTTTTACGTTCGGCTAGCTACTGATCTGAGGCGAAGTCGGGCTCGCCGTTGCCGCGCTCGCGGTTGCGCAGGAAGCGCGTGAGCTCCGCGGCTAGCGCCTCACCCGAGGGGACGTCCTCCTCGAGGATCTCGTCGGCGCGAGCCTCGAGCTCCTCGACGTACGTGGCCGTGTCCGGATCGGACGAGACGGCCTCTGAAACCTGGTCGACGTAGGCGGACGACGCCTCCTCGAGCTCCTCGGTCTCGATGCTCGTGCCGAGCAGATCGCCGAGCCGCTCGCAGAGCGCGAGTGCGGCTCGCGGGCTCGGCGTGAGGGAGACGTAGTGCGGCACGGCGGCCCAGAGGCTCACGGACGGGAGGTCGACCCCGCGGCAGGCGTCGTGGAGAACGCCGACGACTCCGGTGGGCCCTTCATAACGCGACGCGGAGAGGCCGAGGCGCTCGACGAGCTGCTCGTCGCTCGCCGTGCCCGTCACCGGACAAGGTCGCGTGTGCGGCACGTCTGCCAGGAGCGCTCCGAGCGTGACGACGAGCTCGATGCCGAGCTCATTGGCGAAGCCGACGACGATGTCGGTGAACGTGCGCCAGCGGAGGTTCGGCTCGATGCCGAGCAGCAGCACGACGTCGTGGTCGAGCCCGGGCGGGCGGCCGTGGTAGAAGACCGTCGCCGGCCAGTCGATGCGGCGAGTCACGCCTTCCTCCAACGTGACGTGCGGACGGGTGGCCTGGAAGTCGAAGAAGTTCTCCGGGTCGACCTCGGCGAAACGCTCGGCACCCCAGAGCTTCGCGAGGTAACCGGCGGCGAGCGAGGCTCCCTGGCCGCCGTCGTTCCAGCCTCGGAACGCGGCGATCAAAGTCGGCCGCTCGAGGCTGGGCCGGCTCGCGATGAGGAGCTCTTCGGACATCTCCTCAGTCTAGGGGTTGAGGCTTTAGCGGCTGATGAAACAACGTCACGAGCACGACCGTGGCCGACCAGACCGCTGCGGCGAGCGCCACGTGGACGAGGACGATCCCCCAGGGGAGCTCCGTTTGCCATTGCAGCTCGCCCACGGCGGATTGCGCCAGAGCGAGCGCGGCGACCACGAGCCCGACACGGAACAGCCGAGGCGAGCGCGCGCGACGAGCCACCAGGTAGCCGAGGACGAACAGGAGGGCGAGGCCGAAGAGCCCCGCCGCCCGCACGTGGACCCACATCGCGTTGTCGAGCATCCAGAGGCGCCCCACGTCAGGGTCGCCGGAATGCGGGCCGGCAGCCGTCGCGAACGTGCCGGTCACGACGAGAGCCAGGCAGGCTCCCGCGAGCACGAGGCCTGCTCGCCGCAGCTCCCCCGGCACCGGGTCGTCGAGCGCGGGTTTCCAGGCCTCCAGGAGCACGATCAGCGCACCCGCAAGGGCCACGAGCGCCAGCGTGAAGTGCACGACGACCGCGATCGGCTCCAGGTCGGTCGCGATCACGACCAGGCCGATGGGCGCCTGGACGAGCGTCAAGAGGAAGGTCGCGAGGGCGACGCGCTGAACGAAGCGCGAAGCCACTCGGCGTGACACGAACCACGTCAGGAACGTGAGGGAGATCGGAATCGCCCCGAAGACGCGGTTTCCGAACTCGATGAAGCCGTGATGATCCTCGGCGGGGAAGAAGGCGCCCTCCTGACAGCCGGGCCAGCTGTCACAGCCGAGGCCCGAGGCGGTCAACCGCACGAGCGCTCCGGTGATGATGATCACGTAGAGCGACGCGGCGGCGGCGATTGCGAAGGCGCGGAAGCGCTGTGCCATCTAGCGCAGCGGCTCCAGCACTTCCGGGTAGCCGTCGGCGCCGGAGAACGGCGTCGGGCGCGACCCGAGGAAGAGTGGGCGATCGGCGGCGTTGAGGAGGACGGGCATCATGTCCGGCCCGCGCAGGTGCCCCAGGATGCCGCCGGCGCAGTCGAGCTCGCCGAAGCTTTCGACCGGGTCAGGCCGTACTCCCGGGCCGGCGAGCAGGAACGGCACGGGGTCGCCCGAGTGGATGACGTCAGCGTAGGTGGGCGTCGCGTGATCGCCGGTCACGCACACGATCGCGCGCTCGGTAGGGAGCGTGCCGAGCTCGGCGTCCAGCGCCTCGATCGTGCGCTGCTTCTCGGCCGGATCCTTCGTGTGTCCGGCCTCGTCGGTCGCTTTGAGATGTGAGAACACGAACGTGTCCCCGGCATCCAGGCGTTTTTCGATCTGATCGATGCGGGCACGGAGGTCGGCCGGTGCGTCACCCGTTTCGGGGGCGTCGATCGGCTCGAGCCCGACCGAGCGGGCGAGTCCCTGGAGGAAGGGCGAGCCGACCACGAAGCTGCCGTGAACCCCGTGGCGCTCGGGAAATGTGGGTGCGGGGCGTGAGCGGCCCCACCACTTCAGCGTGATCACGTTGAAGACGGGCAGGCCGGCGGCTGCGCGGCGCTGGTTGACCGGGTGCTCGGCCAGCAGCTCGATCGTGCGCCGTGTCCAGGACTCTGCCGCGCTCGCGGTGCGCTCCGCGTCGGGCACCACCGGGAGCGGCCGGAGCACGGGGTGGCGATCGCGGAAGAAGGCGTCAGTGTCGGTGACGCGATCGTCGGCGCCGCCCGAGATGCGGAGCACGGCCTCGCCGCGGCGGAGGTGGCCGAGGGCGAAACGAAGTCCCTCGAGCTCGAGGCCGTCGCAGGCGGCGACGAGCTCGGCAGCATCGTCCTCGTCGTCTCCGTACCGCGGCCGGCCGGTCAGCCAGAGCCCGTCGTCGCGGCGCTCGGCCGGGCGGAGGGCTGCGAACGCGAAAACGTCGTCTGGGTCAACCTCCTGGCCCTCGCCCAGCGCCTCGAACACCGCACGGCCCGGGAACTCCTCCGGCGTGTAACCGAGCATCGACCAGTGCGCGACCTCGCTCGACGGCGCGCGGCCGGGGCCGACGGCGTACAGGACCCCGCAGGAGCCGGATGCGGCGAGCCGGTCGAGGTTCGGGGTGGCGGCGACCTCGTTGGCCGTGCGCCCGCCGAGAGAAGCGTGCGCGCGGTCGGCGAGCCCGTCGAGCAGGACGACGACGATTGGGTGCATCGCGGCGAAGCTAACCGGAAACCGCCACGGTTTCGGCGCACCTCCGCTTCACACGCGTGCGGATTTCCTCGTTACCGTTGCTGTGGGGAGGAGGTTGGGGGTACCGGTTAAGCGGATGGCGAGCCGGTTGGCGCGCGATCGAGGCCACGAATCACCCTCGCGACGCCGGCCGGGACGAGCGGCTCCCAGGCGCCGCCCGTGCGCAGAGCCTCGCGGACTGCCGTCCCCGACACTTCCTTCTCCGCTCCCTCGTCGAGGATGACGACCTCGTAGCCCGCGGCCCGCAGGCGGTCGAGCTTCTCGCCGCCCCAGTCCGAGAAGAGCCGCAGGTACTGCGTGACGCCGTCAGGGACGTACGCGGGCCAGAGCTCCGGCTCGTTGACCGGAAACGGGATCACGTGCACACGCTCCAGGTCGAGCCCGACCTCGAGAGCGGCGGCCTTCACCATCAGCACGCGGTCCACGTAGCTCCAGGGGTTCGACTCCGGCAGATGACGAGCCGGGTCCGCAGGCTCCGGCTTCACGCGAGCCGGGTCCGGGTTCGTGATCCCGACGAAGAGCTCGTCGCAGCACTCCGCAGCGCCACGCAGGTACTCGAGGTGCCCGTTGTGGAACGGCTGGAACCGCCCGTGGATCATCCCTTGCCGCACGATGCGATCCGGCCGGATCAGCCGGCGACGACGACGCCGCTGCCCTCTTCGACAGCGCCGACTCGCCGCAAGAAGAGCTTGCGCGCAGCGAACTCGGCCTCGAGGGTGGCGGCCTGGTCCGCGGGCAGGGAGACGAGGAGGCCGCCGGCCGTTTGCGGGTCGTAGCCGAGCGCGACCAGCGTCTCAGGGACTCCCTTCAGCGTGAGATGCCGCCCGGCGAAGTCGCGATTGCGCGGATCGCCGCTCGTCCGCACTCCCTTGCGCGCCAGGTCGAGCGCACCGTCGATCGCGGGGAACCGCTCCGACTCGAGCACGATGCGAACGCCGCTCCTGTCCGCTGTTTCGTAGGTGTGGCCGAAGAGGCCGAAGCCGGTGACATCGGTGACCGCGTTCACACGGAACTTTCGGAGGACGTCTGCCGCACCGGCGTTCAGCGTCTTCATCCACCCGACCGCGCGCTCGAGCTGCTGCGTGCCGATCTCGCCGCGCTTGTGCCCGGTCATGATCAGGCCGGTCCCCAGCGGCTTCGTGACGTACACCGCGTCGCCGGGCTGCGCGTTCGACTTCGTCCAGATCCCGTCGGGGTGCACCGTCCCGATCACCGCGAGCCCGTACTTGGGCTCCGCGTCGCGGATCGTGTGTCCACCCGCAAGCAAGGCGCCCGCGGCCCGAACCTGTTCGTCCGCCGCGCCGAAGATCGCGCCGAGCATCTCGATCGGCAGCTCCTCGGGAAACGCCGCGATCGAGAGCGCGAGGAGAGGCGTGCCGCCCATGGCGAACACGTCGTTGAGAGCGTTCGTCGCCGCGATCGTCCCGTAGTCGGCCGGGTCGTCCACGATCGGCGGGAAGAAGTCGAGCGTGAAGATCAGGGCGCGCTCGTCGTCCAGCCGGTAGACGGCGGCGTCGTCTGCGGGCGCGAGCCCCACGAGCAGGTTCTCGGCCTCTGCCGGCACGAAGCCCGCGAGCAGCTCCTCCAGGCGGGCCGCGGAATACTTGGCGGCGCACCCCCCGCAGGAAGCAAGGTCCGTCAGTTTGACTGTGGCGGCGTTGGTATCCAAGGGTCTTCTCCTCCCGAGGAACGGGGAACTGTAAACCCCTCAACGCACTCGCGGCTGAGGGCATTCCCTCGATGAAGCGAGAAAAGGAGCGGCGGCGGGAGACCCGCCGCCGCTGTCAGGGGAGAGGAGGAGCTTGTGTTGCACCTCACCCGTTCGACCTCGGGAGCGAATCCCTTGCTCGCGCGAATCTAGACGCCGCCGGGCTTACGCGATGCCGGGCGCACGCAAAGAGAGGAGTGCAGGCCGCCCGCGAGAAGACCAACGGACGGCCGCAGAATCAAGTCCTAGGGCGGACTAGCCGCCGTCCCACCAGCTTTCGTTCAGGTCTGGGAGCTCGGCGATGCCCTGGAGGGCCAGGACGATCAGCACGGTCAGGGCGATCAGGAGAATCGACTTTTTGCGCAAGAAATTCACCTCCTTCACTAGAACCTCACGTCCTGGAGCGCCTCTGCGGCGTTCCGGTACTGGCGTGCAGCCGTGCGGTCGTCCCCCCTGCGCGCGGCAAGATCGCCGAGCGCTATCCATGCCCCAGCCCGGTGGCTGATGGATGAAAGCTGTTCGAAGCTGCCGTCGGCGGCGCGGAACATCTGCTCCGCCTCGTCCAGCCGGCCCTGCTCCATGAGCGACCTGCCGAGCACGAGCTGTGAGGGCCCGATCTCGTGCAGGAAGTCCATGCGCCCCTCGAGGAGCGAGAGAGCCTGCCTGGCGAACTTCTCCGCCTGCTCGTAGTCCGTCATCTCGAGGTGGACGGCAGCCAGCGAGCCGGTGGCCTGGGCTGCCTCCTCCATCGAATCGGAATCGAGCGCGACGCTGTATGAAGACTTCAGATACTCGATCGCCTGCTCGGGCTTGCCGAGCATGAGGTTCAGCCCGCCGAGGTTGTTCAGCAGGCCGGCGACGTTACGACTGTCGTTCAGATCCTCGTAGTGGGCCTTGGCGCGCTCCGCGTAGTTGCGGGCAAGCACCCAATGACCCTGGCGCTCGGCGACGAGCGAGGCCTGGACGTACACGTTCGCCGTGGTCTGGCGGTCGTCGAGCGATTGCGCCAGCTCCAGCGCGCGCTCCACGTCCTCCTGCGCGGCTTGCAGGTCGCGCTGGCGCCGGTAGCACCGCGAGCGGTAGGCGAGGATGTTCGAGCGGAGCACGTCGCACGGCAGCTCGGAGCGCTCGGCGAGGTTGTACGCCTCACTGAAGAGCGCGAGTGCCGTGGAGATGCTCGAAAGCTTGTAGCGGCAGACTGCGAGGCGGTAGAGCACCTCGGCGCGGTCGACGTCGGAGAAGCTCGGGCCCTCCGTCAGCGTTTGCGCGCGAACCAGAAGCTCGATCGCGGGCCTGACCTCGCCCTGCTTCATGCGGGCCCAGGCCTCGCCCGAGATGGTGCGAACCTCGAGCTCGGTGGATGCCGTCGCGGCGACTGCCGGCCGGACCTTCTCGTACTCGACTGCGGCTTCCTCGTAGCGGTGGGCCTCGGTGAGGGCCTCGGCACGCGCGAGTGTGGCCTCGATGCGGCCACGTTCGTCGACCGAGACGCCGTTCGCGATGTAGCCGCCGTCGACGCCGAGCCGATTCGCGAGCCACGCGATCGTCTCAGCGGTGGGGCGAGTCTTCCCGCGCTCGATCTGGCTGACGTATTCCTTGGAGAACCGGTCGCCGGCGAGATCGGTCTGGGTCATCCCCGCAGCCACGCGCAGCTGACGAACGCGTTCGCCTAGCCGCGTGGCGGCCGGGCGGGCGGAGCGAAGCGGGGTCTGTGTGGTTGGTGCAGTCATGGCGGCTAGTGCACTGTGCAGTCAAGCGCATGCTTCACTTAAGCGCAACCTCCATCTGCGGTAATCCCCCAAAAGGGTCATGTCTAGGGGCAAAACGGGTCAACCAAGCGACTTCAAAATCACTTGACTTAGCTACTTGACTCCTTTGAAATCCAGTTCTATAGTGCGGTTCACCTTGTAGCTCCGCCAGACGCCAGGCCGGACACTGCAAGGGGCGCGCCACAGATTGGCGACGTAAGGGCCCGGAGGCGTTGGCTGGGCCGCAGAGCCAAAAGCCTCCGGGTCGTCGCCTCTAATCGTGGGGGATGCGCCAAAGGTGGGACTCCGCCGCCAGATCAGAGGTCCCCGGTGCCGCAGCCGGGGGCCTCACCTTTTTGGTCCCGGGCCACGGGCCCGGGACTCGCCGAAAGCAGGCTTTCGGCGACGAAAAGCACTGTCGTCTGGACCGCCGTCGCCGTTGACCGTCGTGTGGTTGGGGCTACGCGCCTGGGACCTTCGGGGCCGGCGGCAGATCGACTTCACCGGTCATCCACTGGCGGCGGGAATTGAAGATCTGGGGGAAATCCTCGTCGACCAGGCCGCCGACGCGGCGGCCGACTGTTCCGAGCAGTCCGATGGCCAGGAAGATCCACGCCTCGGCGCTCGGATCGCGGTCCTTCAGGACCCCGCCTGCCTCCTGGGCGCGCCGCATCACATCCGCCACGTAGCCGTGCACCTCGCGCATGTGCTTCCGCAGGTACTTGCGGATCTCCGGGTCGTCGCTCGCCTCGGTCAGGGACTGAATCCACAGATTGGCGGTATGGAGCCTCGGATCGGTGGCCTCGAAGTACGCCGTGCCGATGGCGAGGACCCACAGCTTCGGATCCTCCTCCTCGGCGACAACGTCGTCCCAGAGCTCGCGGAGCAGTCGCCAGGATTCCTCGAGGACCGCCAGGTAGAGGTCCCGCTTGGACTCGAAGTGACGGTAGAGGATCGGCTCGGTGACGCCCGCCTTGCGCGCGATCTCGGCCGTCGTCGTGCCGCGATAGCTCCCCGTCGAGAAGATGCCGCAGGCGCAATCGAGCACCGCGGCCTTGCGCTCCTCGGCCGGAAGCCGGGAGCTCATGCGGCCTCGAGAATGGCGGGAGCTTCGGCGTGCTCCGTCTTGCGGACCGTGACGACGGCCACGACCGCACCGACGAACGCGATTACGGCGGCCACGTAGCACGCGGCCTGGAAGCCCTCGATGAACTGTGCCTGCGCGCCGGGATTCGTCGGCTCGACCGTGATGTACGAGGCGACGATGGCGCCCAGGATGGCAATCCCCAGAGAGCCTCCGACCTGTCTCATGCTGTTCAGCACGGCCGAGCCCACTCCGGCCTTGTCCATGGGCACAGAGCCCATCGCCGCAGCGGTCGTCGGGGTCATGGCCAGCCCCATGCCGGCCCCGCCGACCAGGAGCGGCGGCAGGATGTCCCAGAAGTTCGAGCCGGCGTCGAATCGCGTGTCGAGGAGCAGCGAGAGCGACACGAGCGTCATCCCTCCGGCCATCAGCCAGCGCGACCCGATCCGGTCGGAGAGCTTGCCCGCGATCGGCGCCAGCAGGACGATCAAGATCGTCATCGGCAAGAACGCCGCGCCGGCCTGGGTCGGCGAGTAACCGCAGCACGTTCTGCATGTACAGCGTCACGAAGAGGAAGACGCCGAACATCGCCAGCCCGACGAGCATCATTACGGTGTTCGCGCCCGCGAACGTCGGGTTACGGAAGAGCGAGAGGTCGAGCATCGGCACCTTCTGGTGTTGCTCGAGCAGGACGAAGGCGACGAAACCTACGGCTGCAATGGCAAACAGCGAGAGGATGAGCGGCGACGTCCAACCGTGCTTGTTGGCCTCGATCAGGCCGTAGGTGAGCGCAAAGAGAGCGATCGCCGAGGTGGCCAGCCCGGGAAGGTCGAGACGCTGGACCGCGGACGTGTCGCGGGACTCGTCGATGACGAGCCGCGCGACGACGATCGCGAGGATCCCGATCGGCACGTTGATGAAGAAGACCCAGCTCCAGTGGATGTGGTCGGTGATCAGGCCACCGAGGAGCGGGCCGATTGCGAGCGCCATCGCCGAGACACCGGCCCAGAGGCCAATCGCCATCCCGCGCTGGCGCGGCGGGAACGTGGCGATGATGATCGAGAGCGTCGCGGGGTTCATCAGCGCCGAGCCGACGCCCTGCACGACTCGGGCGCCGATCAGGAACTCGGCGCTCGTCGCCAGGCCACAGGCGAGCGAGGCCAGCGTGAAGATCGCGAGCCCGGTGATGAAGATTCGCCGCCGACCGAAGAGATCGGCGAGCTTTCCGCCGGTCAGCATCAGCACGCCGAACGTGAGGGCGTAGCCGTTGACGACCCACTCGAGCTCGGAGAGGCCGGTTTCGAAGTCGCGCCCGATCGTGGGCAGGGCGACGTTCACCACCGTGTTGTCGAGCATGATCATGAACAGGCCGAACGCGACCGCAGCCAGCGTCCACCACTTTCGGTTCTCCTCTGCGAAGATCCTTGCCCGCATTACTCTCCTAGTTAGCGTTCACTAACAGTACCAGGATCTATGGCGAAAACAGCGACGAAGTTCATCTGGGAGCCCGACTCGGCGACCCTCGAGCGCGCGAACGTCACGAGGTTGATGCGCAAGCACGGGATCGACGACTACTGGGAGCTCGTGCGCCGCTCGCAGGAGGATCCCGAGTGGTTCTGGCCCGCCGCGATCGAGGACATGGGCCTCGAGTTCTCACGGCCCTGGGACCAGGTCGTGGATCTCTCCCGCGGGCCGGAGTGGGCGACGTGGTTCGTCGGCGGCAAGGTGAACATCGCCTGGAACTGCGTGCATCGCTGGGCCGAGTCGCAGCCCGATGCAGTCGGGGCGGTCGGGCTCGGAGAGGACGGCTCACGACGAGAGCTCACGTTCGCGGAGCTGTCGCGCGAGGTGACTCGCCTTGCCGAGGCGCTGGTCGAGCTCGGCGTCGAGGAGGGCGACCGCGTCGCGATCTTCCTGCCGATGTCGCCGGAGGTCGCGATCGCCTCGCACGCGTGCGCGCACATCGGCGCGGTTCAGGTCCCGATCTTCTCCGGGTTCGCCGCGCCGGCCGTCGCCCAGCGGCTCCAGGCATCGGAAGCGAAGGTCGCGATCACGACGGAGACGTCCAAGCGGCGCGGCCGCGACGTGCCCATGCTCGAGATCCTCGAGGAGGCACGCAAGGAGGCGCCGGCCCTGGAGCACGTGGTCGTTGCCCCCTGGGACGACGTCGTCGCCGACCAGCCGGGCGAGCTGCCGCCCGCGGAGCTCGACTCGGAGGCGCCGTACCTCCTCACCTACACATCGGGCACGACCGGCACGCCGAAGGGCGTCCTGCACGTCCAGGGCGGCTTCCTCGTCTCGATCGCGCGCGAGGTCGCCTACCAGGCCGACGCGGGGCCGGAAGACGTCATCCACTTCGTCACCGACATGGGTTGGATCATGGGCCCGTGGACCGTGGTCGGCGGCCACGCCATGGGCTCCACGCTCGTCTTCGCCGAGGGCGCGCCCGACTGGCCTGAGGACCGGCTCTGGCAGGTGATCGAGCGGGAGGGCGTCACGATCCTCGGGATCTCGCCGACGCTCACCCGCGCGCTGATCCCGCACGGTGAGCCTCGGGCCGACCTCTCCTCGCTCCGGGTGCTCGTCACCACGGGCGAGCCCTGGAACCCCGGGCCGTACCAGTGGCTCTTCGAGGAGGTCGGCGGCGGCCGCTGTCCCATCATCAACTGCTCGGGCGGGACCGAAGTCGGCGCGTGCTTCCTGTCGCCCACTCCGGTAGTTCCGATCAAGGCCTGCTCGCTCGGCGGGCCCGCTCTCGGCATGGCCATGGACGTCGTCGACGGCGAGGGCAACTCGATTCGCGGCGAGGTCGGCGAGCTCGTCTGCCGCAAGCCGTTCCCCGGCATGACCCGCGGCTTCTGGCGCGACCCGGAGCGCTACCTCGACACGTACTGGCGCCGCTTCCCCGGCATCTGGACGCACGGCGACTGGGCCTCCGTCGACGAGGACGGCTACTGGTTCCTGCACGGCCGCTCCGACGACACGCTGAACATCGCCGGCAAGCGGATCGGCCCGGCCGAGATCGAATCTGCCGCGGTTGCGCACCCGGCGGTGTCCGAGGCGGCCGCGGTCGGCATCCCGCACGAGGTCAAGGGCGAGGTGGCCTGGGTGTTCTGCGCGCTCGTGCCGGGTCGCGAGCCGGGCGACGAGCTCGCCGCGGAGATCAAGGCGGCCGTTGCAGGCGAGCTCGGCAAGGCGTTCCAGCCCGACCGCGTGCTCTTCGTCAGCGCCTTGCCGAAGACGCGAAGCGCCAAGATCGTGCGGCGCGCGGTGCGGGCGAAGGCGCTCGGGACCGACCCGGGCGACCTGTCGTCACTCGAGAACCCCGAGACCCTGGAGGAGATTGCCAATGCCGTCTGAGCCCCGCACCGCACTCGTCACCGGAGGAGGCCGAGGGATCGGCGCCGGCATCGCACGCGCGCTCGCTGAGGACGGCTGGTCGGTCGTCGTCGGCGCGCGGTCGCGCGACCAGGTCGAGGAGGTCGCGCAGGAGATCGGCGGGCGGGCCGTCGAGCTCGACGTCGCGGACCGCGAGTCCGTCGAGCGCGCCGTCGCCGAGGCGGGCGACGTCGACCTCCTGGTGGCGAACGCGGGCATCGGCGGCCAGGGGCAGCCCACCTGGGAGGCCGAGCCCGAGGATTGGTGGCGCGTCCTCGAGGTCAACGTCCTGGGCGTCCATCTCTCGTGCCGAGCGGTGATCCCCGGGATGCTCGAGCGCGGCAGAGGGCGGATCGTGATCACCGGCAGCGGCGCCGCCTACCTGCCGGGAATGAGCCACACGGACTATCCGGCGAGCAAGGCGGCCGTGTGTCGGTACGGGGAGACGCTCCACAACGAGCTCGGCGGCCGGATTCCCGTCTTCTTCTTCAGCCCGGGGCTCGTCCAGACGGAGATGACGAGCGGCTTCGGAGCGAACGCGCCGTGGACACCTCCGGAGCTGGCGCCGAAGCTCGTCGTCGCGCTGGCGTCAGGGCGAGCCGATGCGCTCGCGGGCCGCTACCTCCACGCGGAGCACGACGACATCGACGACCTGATCGCCCGCGCGGACGAGATTCAGCAGAACGACCTGAACGAGATCCGGCTACAGCGGTAGCGGGAGGATCCAGGTCGCGCGGGCGGACGCGAGCTGCCGCCCGTCCTCGCCGAACAGCGCCGTGCCGGCGTAGAGCTTCCGGCCCTCCTCGCCGAGCGGCCAGCCCACCACGACGCAGCGCTCGCCGACCCGCGGGAGCTCGTCGATCTCGACCGCGAACCGGCCGAGGAGGGTCTCGCCGCGGTCCGGGTACCCGACGGCGATCGCGCCGGGGCAGTCGAGGGCGGCCCAGACGAGCTCGGGCGTGACTTCGGTCGGCGTCCACGGGCTCGCGACGCGACCGTCGCCCAGCGGTCCCGCGAAGATGCGCAGCCCGTCGCCCGGCTCGCGCTCCGGCCCGCAGACGAAGCAGTTCGGGAACGCGTGCTCCCCGAAGCCCGGGTACTGCTCCGAGGCGCGCACCGCCTCCTCGTACGAAGGCGAGGCGGGCACGTCGACGTCGACCCTCGCCGGTGCAGCCTCGGCCACGAGAGCATCACCGTCGCGCACGAGCAGGCGCTCACCTTCGCGCTCGACGTCGAGCGGTCGGTCGAGGGGCGGCGGCCTGCGCAGCGTGACCTCGACCGTCCTGCCGAGCAGGCCGGCGATGAGCCCACAGGTGTACCCGCCGTTCCCCGAGCCCTCCGGCCCGTTGAAGCGCCCGTCTATCGTGATCTGCTCCACGCGCCGGTACACTACGTTTTAGACTCAGAGTCGAAAACTATGCGCCTCGCACTGGCTCAGATCAACACCACGGTCGGCGACCTCGAGGGGAACCGCGAGAAGATCGTCGGCCGGATGGAGGAGGCCAAGCAGGCCGGCGCCGAGATCGTCCTCTTCCCCGAGCTCGCGGTGACCGGCTACCCGCCGGAAGACCTCTTGCTCCGGCCCGAGTTCGTAAAGGACGCGGAGCGCTCGCTCGAGCAGATTGCGCGCTCGGCCCGCGGCATCGTCGCGTTCGTCGGCGCGCCGCACTTCGTCCGCGACCTGCACAACGGGCTCGCGGTCTGTGCAGCCGGCGAGGTGAAGACGATCTACCACAAGCGCTTCCTGCCGAACTACGGCGTGTTCGACGAGCACCGCTACTTCGCCCCCGGCCGCGACCTCGTCCTGCTCGAGTACGGCGACGTGCTCATCGGCCCCACCGTCTGCGAGGACATCTGGCAGCCGGGTCCGCCCGCGACCGACCTCTCCCTCGCGGGCGCACAGTTGATCGCGAACATCTCGGCCTCGCCGTTCCACGTCGGCAAGGAACGCGAGCGCGAGCAGATGCTGGCCACTCGCGCGCGCGACAACGTGTGTTACGTCGCGTTCGTGAATGCAGTCGGGGGCCAGGACGAGCTCATCTTCGACGGACACTCGGTGGTGCTGGACGACGAGGGCCAGGTCGTCGCCCGTGCGCCCGGGTTCGAAGAGGCGCTCCTGATCGTCGACGTCGATCCCATCGAGGCGGTGGGCCGGCGGCTGCGCGACGTTCGCCGGCGGACCCTCGAGAGCGAGCGGGAGCCGGCGCCCGAGATTCCCGTCGTTCACATCGGCGCTCCGCAGGCGACCAGGGAGCGACCGGTCGAGCCGACGATCGCGCCGATGCTCGAAGACCTCGAGCAGATGAGGCTGGCGCTCGAGCTCGGGCTCGGGGACTACGTCGAGAAGAACGGCTTCGAGGAGATCGTCGTCGGCGTCTCGGGCGGGATCGACTCCGCGCTCACGGCCGCCCTCGCCGCGGAGACGCTCGGGCCGGAACGACTGACACTGCGTCTCGATGCCCTCGCGGTACAGCTCCGCCGAGACGCAGGCCGACGCGAGGAAGCTCGCCGAGAACCTCGGCGTCTCGCGTTCCTGGAGCTGCCGATCGAGCCGATCGTGGAGAGCTTCGACGTCGTGCTTCGCTTGACGTCTTCTCGGACCAGGAGGACGACCTCACGGAGGAGAACATCCAGGCGCGGATCCGCGGGACGCTCCTCATGGCCCTGTCGAACAAGTTCGGCTGGCTGGTCGTCGCCACCGGGAACAAGTCCGAGCTCTCCGTCGGCTACGCCACGCTCTACGGCGACATGGCCGGCGGGTTCGCCCTGCTCAAGGACGTGTACAAGACCGACGTCTTCCGCCTGGCGCGGCACCTGAACGAGCGCGCCGGGCGCGAGCTGATCCCGCTGACGACGATCGAGCGAGCGCCCAGCGCCGAGCTGAGGCCTGACCAGCGCGACGAAGACTCCCTGCCGCCCTACGCGGAGCTGGACCGCGTGCTCGAGGAGTACGTCGAGCTCGACCGCTCCCGCGAGGAGCTGACCGAGGACGGGTTCGACCGTGACGTCGTCGAGCGCGCGCTCTCGATGATCGACCGCGCCGAGTACAAGCGGCGACAGGCCCCTCCGGGCGTGAAGCTGCGCCCCCGCGCGTTCGGACGCGACCGCCGCGTGCCGATCACGAATCGCTGGCGCGGCTGAATCGCCGGGCCGGCGCTCCCAACAGCTCGGCGAGGGCGCGGAACCATCTGAGGCGTTCTGAGTACGGCACTGCAGCATTCGCGGGGGATGTCGACGGCAGGACGAAGAGCAGCGTTTCGCCCAGCTTGCGTGACTGGAGCCCGAGCTCGGGCCGCTCCCCGAACACGCCGCGGTAGGCCTCCTTGCCGACGAAGGCGATCGCTCGCGGCTTCAGCTCGGTCGCGACGCGCTCGAGGCGCTCGGCCGATCCGGCGAAGTCGCTGCGACGGAGGTCGCCGGAGCCGGGGGTCGTCCTGTACGCGGCGTTCGTGACGCCGATGCCCAGCCCGAGGAGCTCGCCCTGCTCCTGCGGGTCGAGCAGCCGCGGCGTGAAGCCCGTCTCGTGCAGAAGGCGCCAGAAGTCGTTGCGGGGATTGGCGAAGTGGGCACCGGCCGCTGCGGACACGCGACCCGGGTTGATCCCGCAGAAGACGACGTCGAGGCCGGGCGCGAGGACGTCCGGCAGCGCGCCGGTTTCAGGCAGCTGCAGGCTCGCGACCGTTGGCCGCAGGCTCGTCCGGTTCGCGCCCGTCGAGTCGCTGCTCGAAGGCCTCCCGGAGAGACTCCCCGGAGACCGCGTTCTCGTAGCGAGGTGTTCGCGGGGTAACCCTCGTGGCGCGCACATTCTCGTCGCCGTCGCCGTAGCAGCGGGCATAAGCCTCGGCCTCGCTCAGCGGTCTCAACCGCACGGTCGGAACCTACTCGGTCACCCTGCCGCCAGTCAAAAATCCACAGGCAAATCCACAAGCGACTCGAGCTGGACGAGCGGGGCCAGCCGCGGGACGAGTGAGCCCGGCTCGAAGGCCTCGGCCGGGGCGAGCGCACCCACGCCGCGGGCCTCGCCGTCACGAAGGGCCTGCGCCCCGCGGGCGAGGACGAGCGCGGCCGTTCCGTAGACGTCTCGCCCGATGAGCGTCGCTCGGCGCCCTCCCCGCGGCCCGGTCGCCTCCGCGACGATGCTGAACGTCGCCCGGCGCCGCTTCTCCGGCGGCGGCCCGGGTCGGCCGACCCGGGCACTGAGCCGTACGAGCGGAGCCAAGCCCGAAGCGACCTTTCCCGTGGCCGCGGCAAGGCGGGGGGCTCGCACGTAGGCGCGAACTCGGCGCACGTCCGCATGCCGGGGGACGGTCAGCGGCTCGGGACCGCCCCACTCGACGACCGTGTGCTCGCCGGACGGGAACCGGACGCGCCTCGTCGTCGCCCCGAACCGCGAGGGGACGAGACGCCCGTCCTCCCAGGCTGCCTGCGGCTGCTCGAGCACCTGCGCCAGGGTCTCGCGCGAGCCGCGGCTGAAGACGAAGCCCGACTGCTCGTTGGCGACCACGACCTCCTCGAGCGGGCCGTCGAGACCGTCGGCAGCGATCCCGGCGGCGAGATCGCCCGGCGCATTCGCAAAAGCGGTCAGCAGGACGACTCCGGCTTCAGCGGCGCGGCTGCCGAAACGCTCGTAGATCTGACGCGAGTACGCCTGCTCGGTGCTCGAGTCGAGGTAGTGGACACCGGCGGCGATCGCCGCGTCGACGGTCGCGAACCCCAGGGGCAGGAAGGGCCCGGCGGTCGAGATGACGGCGAAGGCTCCGTCGAGTGCCTCCGCCAGCGAGTCCCGGTCCGCGGCGTCGGCAACTGCGAGCTCGTCGCCCGACTGCGCGCGCTGCTCGAGCTCCTCTCGGTTGCGGCCCAGAAGCCGAATCGGCAACCCGAGCTCACGGAGCTGCTCGCAGACGAGCGAGCCGGTGTAACCGGTTGCTCCGAGAACGGCGACGGGTTGCTCGCTGGCGGTCCAGGACGCTGAGGATACGGTGCCGGAATGAAGCTGCTCGTCCTCGGCGGGACGAAATTTCTCGGGCGCGCCACGGTCGAGGACGCGCTCGCCCGCGGCCACGAGGTGACCCTCTTCAACCGGGGCGAGACGAACCCCGAGCTCTTCGCCGACGCCGAGAGGCTGCGCGGAGATCGCGAGGGCGACCTCACCGTGCTCGAGGGCCGGAGCTGGGACGCAGTCGTCGATCCTTCGGGCTACGTCCCGCACGTCGTTCGCGCCTCGGCCGAGCTCCTCGCAGACGCCGTCGAGCATTACGTGTTCGTCTCCAGCATCTCCGTCTATGCCGAGCAGAGCGGCCGCAACACCGAGGAGAGCCCTGTCGGCGAGATCGGAGACTGGCCCGTCGACGAGCTCGTCATGGACGACGGCGGGGGGAACTACGGCCCGCTCAAGGCGCTCTGCGAGGACGTCGTCGCCGATGTCTTCCCGGGCCGGCACTCGAACATCCGCGCAGGCCTGCTCGTCGGAGCGCACGATCCGACCGGCCGGTTCACCTACTGGCCGCACCGGGTGGCGCGCGGCGGCGAGGTGCTCGCGCCGGCGCCGCCCGAGCGCAAGGTCCAGTTCGTGGACGTCCGCGATCTGGCGGGCTGGCTGCTCGACCTCGCCGAGCGCCGCGTGGCCGGGACCTTCAACGCCACCCACCCGGGGCGGCCGTGGGGCGAAGTGCTCGAGACTGCACGCGAGGTATCAGGGAGCGATGCGTCCTTCACCTGGGTGCCCGACGGGTTCCTGGCCGAGCACGAAGTCGGCGAGTGGATGGAGCTGCCGTTGTGGCTTCGTGACCCCGAGTGGATCGGCATGCACATGGCGGACGTCTTTCCGGCGATCGAGGCCGGGCTGAGCTTCCGGCCGCTCGAGGAGACGATTCGCGAGACGCTCGAGCTGGCGGAGCCGACCGACGAGGCGGGTCTCGCTCCCGAGCGCGAGGCGGAGCTGCTCAGCGCGTGGGCCGCCGAAGCGCGCCTAGCGACGAGCGCGGCGGCGGCGAAGACCGGCGGCGAGAAAGCCGGCGAACGCCCAGCGCGAAGTGCCTTCGCCGCCTGCCCGCCAGGCCCGCGTCGCGCTCGATCATCGACGCCGTCGACCTGCTGACCCGCATGCGCCCGTCCCTCGGAGACGAGCGTGTTGGTTGACGGCTCGTAGCGGTAGCGCGCCTGGCCAGGGGCGGCGACCGACGGCATCTGGAAGTCGAGGACGAGCGGAATGGTCTCGCCGGACGGGCATCGCCGCTTCCTCGACGTCGTCGAAGAGATGCCGTGTATCCGGCTGCATCCTCCGCGGGCTTGCCACCCGCGGTCGCCTGTGTGACGCCGGGCTCGTACGGGCCCGCTCCTCCGCCGGCTCGTTCGCAGCGCCGCGGCCACTCGGCTCGGGCAGGATCAGCCATCGCGCCTCACCGGACGGCGGGCGCCAGCGCAGCACTCCCAGACGCCGGGAAGAACTCGCCGGCGCCCGTCGAGCCGCCGGTCATGATCGTGTCCACGCCGAAGAAAGGCCCGACTGGCGGCGGGCCTGTCCTCTGCTCGGAAGCGAACAGCTTCTCCATGTTGGCGATGAGCGACGGATCCCGGGCGATGTTGCAGAGAATCGGGCCGCAGACGCTGACCGCACGGAGTCGTTCCTTCCCAAAGGCGGGCGCGGCCGGCGCAAGGAGCAGCGCGGCCGCCGCCATGGCGACTAGCCGCTTCATGTACCTACTGTACGCGCAGGTGGGCGAGAAGGATTTCTCCGGGACGCCGCTCGGTAAGAAACTCGGCGCGAAGCCGGGCACGAGCGTGGTCGTCTTCTTCACCGCGAGCCGGGACGACCTGGCGCGACGGTTCGCCTCCTTGCGGGACACGCTCGACCCCGCGGACGGCCTCTGGATCGCGTATCCGAAGAAGGCGTCGAAGCTCGACAGCGATCTGAGCTTCGAGTCCGTCCAGCAGGTCGGTCTCGACAACGGCCTGGTCGACAACAAGAGTTGCGCGATCGACGAGAACTGGACGGCCGTGCGCTTCGTGTATCGCCTCGAGGACCGCCCTAGCTAGCATCACGCCTTGTGGAGGGATTCGACTTCGTGCATCGCGACACCGTTCGCTTCCGCGACGTGGACTCGATGGGGCACGTCAACAACGCCGTGTATCTGACCTACCTCGAGGACGCGCGCATCGCGTTCCTGCGGCCGATCGGCGCGGACGTGCCCGCAGATGATCCTGGCCCGCGCCGAGGTCGACTTCCGCGCGCCCCTCTCCGAAGGTGACGAGCTGGAGATCGGCGTGCGGCCCGTGCGCGTCGGGACGAAGAGCTTCGAGCTCGCCTACGAGGTCCGCGTCGGCGAGAAGGTCGCGGCCGAGGCCAAGACCGTGATCGTCTCGTACGACTACTCGGCGGGGCGACCCGTCGAGGTTCCCGACCACTGGCGTGAGGCACTGGCGGCCTGATGGGCGTTTTCGACCTCCAGACCCTGCCGAACGGCCTCCGGCTCCTGACCGCGCCGATGGACCACTCCCAGTCGGTCTCCTGCTTCATCATGCTCGCCGCCGGCTCGCGCTACGAGACCCCCGAGACCAGCGGGATCGCGCACTTCGCCGAGCACATGTTCTTCAAGGGCACGGAGAAGCGGCCCACGGCGCGGGACATCGGCTACGAGATCGACGGCATCGGCGGCGAGTTCAACGCCTTCACGGGCAAGGAGTACACCGGGTACTACGTCCGGTGCGCGGGGGAGCACCGCGAGGTCGCGCTCGACGTCCTCGTCGACATGCTGCGCCACTCCAAGTTCGACCCCGAAGAGGTCGACCGGGAGAAGGGCGTGATCGTCGAGGAGATGAACATGTACTTCGACACGCCTCGCGACTACATCGGCGGCGTGTACGACGCGCTCCTCTACGGCGACCAGCCGCTCGGCTGGGACATCATCGGCCGCAAGGAGACCGTGCGCGCGGCGACGCGCGACACGTTCCTCGACTACACGAGCCGCTGGTACAAGCCGGCTCGCATGGTCGTCGGCGTCGCCGGCAAGATCGACGCCGGGCTCGAGGCCGACATCCAGCGGCTGCTCGGCGACCTGCCGGGAGACGAGACGGGCGAACCGGCCCCGGTGCAGATCTCGGACAACGGCGGGCATCGAGTCAAGATCCACACGAAGGCCTCGGACCAGGCGCACCTCGTGATCGGAGTGCGGAGCTATCCGCTCGCGCACCCCGACCGCTACGCGCTCCAGGTGCTGACGACGGTGCTCGGAACCGGCATGTCCTCACGGCTCTTCACCGAGGTCCGCGAGCGGCGCGGCCTGGCCTATTACGTCTACGCGATGAACCACGGCTACACCGACGCCGGCTCGCTCTACTCGCAGGCCGGCGTCGACATCGAGCGGATCGACGAGGCGATCACGACGATCGTCGCCGAGCTGAAGCGGATCGCCGACGAGCCCGTGCCACAGGCGGAGCTCGACAAGGCCCGGAACGTCGCGAAGGGGCGATTCGTGCTCCAGGTCGAGAGCCCCCACGGCCTGATCATGTTCGGGCTGCGGCGCGAGGTGCTCGAGAACGAGGCGACCGAGCCGGAGGAGATCCTCGCTCAGCTCGACGCGGTCACGGTCGACGACGTGCAGCGCGTGGCGCAGGACGTGATCGGCAAGAACGCGTTGAACCTCGCGCTCATCGGCCCGTTCGAGCAGACCGAGCAAGAGCGATTCGAGAAGCTGCTGGCCTGATGCGCAGGCTCATCCTCGTCGGCGCTGTCGCCGCGGCCCTCGCCGCCCCGGCCTCCGCGTCGGCGCGGTGCGTCGCATCCTCGGAGGGGCAGCAGTTCCAGCGCGCGGAAGTCGTCTTCGTCGGCATCGCCATGCGCGGGCCGAACGCCAACGGCCGGCTGCTCTCGCCCGCGCGGTTCTGGGTCGTGCGTTACCTGAAGGGAACGGGCCCCAAGGTCGTCCGCGTGCAGACCGGCCTGTCGAAGAAAGGCAGCGTGCTGACCGCCATCAGCGTCGGGATCGATCCCCGCGCCGGCGAGCCGTGGAAGATCTTCGGAACGAGGTCTCGGTCCGGCGTCGTACGAAACTCGCGCTGCACCGGCTCGCGCCGCTTCGGCAGCATCGACACGTTCGTCGGCTAGTCGTCCTCGCCGCCGGCCGAGCGGTCTCGGATCTCCTCGACGACCGTGGGGTCGGCCAGCGTCGTCGTGTCGCCCAGCGGGCGGTTCTCGGCCACGTCGCGCAGCAGCCGCCGCATGATCTTGCCGCTCCGCGTCTTCGGCAGCTCCGGCGTGAAGACGATGTTCGCCGGCTTCGCGATCGGGCCGATCTTCATCGCCACGTGGTTGCGCAGCTCCTCGAGCATCTCGACCGAGCCCTCCTCGCCGCCCTTCAGCGTCACGAACGCGACGATCGCCTGGCCGGTGCGCTCGTCGGCGCGCGCGGCGACCGCCGCCTCCGCCACCTTCTGGTGGTCGACGAGCGCGCTCTCGACCTCGATCGTCGAGATCCGGTGGCCCGAGACGTTCATCACGTCGTCGACGCGGCCGAGCAGCCAGAAGTCGCCGTCCTCGTCGATGCGCGCGCCGTCGCCGGCGAAGTACGATGTCCGGGTACTTCGACCAGTACGTCTCGACGTAGCGGTCGTGCTCCTTGTAGAGCCCGCGCAGCATCGCCGGCCACGGGCCGCCGCAGCACGAGGTAGCCGCCGCCGCCCGGGCCGACCTCGTTGCCCTGCTCGTCGAAGACCGCGGCGTCGACCCCGGGGAACGGCTTCGTCGCCGAGCCGGGCTTCAGCGTCGTCACTCCCGGCAAGCGGCGTGATCATGATCATCCCCGTCTCGGTCTGCCACCACGTGTCGACGATCGGGCAGCGGCCGCCGCCGATGTGCTCGCGGTACCAGATCCACGCCTCGGGGTTGATCGGCTCGCCGACCGAGCCGAGCAGCCGCAGCGACGAGAGGTCGTGCTTCTGCGCGTGCTCCGGCCCCCACTTCATGTGCGCTGCGGATCGCGGTCGGCGCCGTGTAGAGGATGTCCACCCCGTAGCGCTCGACGATCGCCCACCAGCGGTCCTTGTCCGGGTAGTCGGGGACGCCCTCGTACATGACGCCGGTCGTCCCGTTGCAGAGCGGCCCGTAGACGATGTAGCTGTGGCCGGTGACCCAGCCGACGTCGGCCGCGCACCAGTACACGGACTCGGGCTTGACGTCGAAGATGTAGTAGTGCGTCGTCGCGACGCCGACGAGGTAGCCGGCGGTCGTGTGCGCGATCCCCTTCGGCTTCGCGGTCGTGCCGCTCGTGTAGAGGAGGTAGAGGAGATCCTCCGAGTCCATCGGCTCGCACGGGCACGACGCGGGGTCCTCGCTCTCGGGCGCGACGAGCTCGTGCCACCAGTGGTCGCGGCCCTCGTCGAACGGCACGTCGTTCCCGGTGCGGCGGAGGACGACCGCGTGCTTGACACCGGGCGCCTGCGCGAGCGCCTCGTCGGCGTTCCGCTTCAGCGGCACGGTCGTGCCCCTGCGCCACGCCTCGTCCTGCGTGATCAGCACCTCGCACTCCATGTCGTTCAGCCGGTCGGAGAGCGCCTCGGCCGAGAAGCCGCCGAAGACGACCGTGTGCGGCGCGCCGAGCCGCGCGCAGGCGAGCATCGCGATCGGCAGCTCGGGGACCATCCCCATGTAGATCCCGACCGGCGTGCCCTTGCCGACGCCGAGCTCCTTCAGCGCGTTCGCCAGCCGGATGACCTCGCGCTGGAGGTCGGCGAACGTGATCCCGCGGCGCTCGTCCTCCGGCTCGCCCTCCCAGTAGTACGCGACCTTGTCGCCGTAGCCCGTTCTCGACGTGGCGGTCGACGCAGTTGAAGCAGACGTTGAGCTTGCCGCCGAGGTACCACTTCGCGTACGGCGGCTCCCACTCGTAGAGCTTCGTGAACGGCTCGAACCAGGTGACCCGCTCGCGGCCCTCGGTCTCCCAGAACTCCTCGAAGTCGCGCTCGTAGATGTCGGGCTGCGCGTTCGCCTGCGCGGCGAACTCCGGCGGCGGCGGGTAGCGCCGCTCCTCCACCAGCATCGTCTCGATCGCGGGCGACCGAGCGTCGTCGGAGCTCACGGCGTCAGGTCGTAAGGGAAGTCCGTGAGGTTCTCGGCGCCGTCCTCGGTGACGAGGACGAGATCCTCGAGGCGGCAGCCGCCGAAGCCGTGGCGGTAGAGCCCGGGCTCGAGCGTGACGACGTCGCCGGCGACGAGCTCGCCGGACCCGCCGCGGCCGAGCGACGGCGCCTCGTGCACCTCGAGGCCGACACCGTGCCCGAGGCCGTGGAAGAAGCCCTCCTCGAGCACCTCGCCCGGGAGCCTTCGAGAGCGTCGTCGTCTGGCCGGCCTCCTCGAAGAGCTCGCAGACGATGCGTGTAGACCTCCGACCCGGCAACGCCCGGCCTTGGTCGCGGCGAGCGAGCGGTCGAGCGCCTCCTTGACGAGCCCGTGGTACTTCACGAGCTCCTCGGGCGCCTCACCGACGACGAACGTGCGGGTCATGTCCGCGTAGCAGGCGGACTCCGGATCCCTCGGCCAGAGGTCGATCACGATCGGCTCGTTGGGAGCAATCGGCCCATGGCCGAGCTCGTGGCCGATCGCCGTCTGCGCGCCGTGCGAGACGATGAAGTCGTCGCCCGAGACGCCGTGCTCGCCGAAGACGCGGCGGATCTCGGCCTTGAGGCGCTCGGAGGTGAGCGTCTCGCCGTCGACCTTCACCTCGCCGTTCGCAGGCTCCGCGCGGAAGATCAGGTCGCGCGCTGCGCCCATCGCGGCCTCGGCCGCCTTCTGCGACTTGCGGATGCCGGCCAGCTCGGCCTCGTTCTTGACGCGGCGCCGGTCGGCGAAGAACTTGTGGTCGGGCTCGAGCGTGATGCCGTTCTCGCGCAGGTGGTCTGCGACCAGAGTGGGGAAGGAACGCGGAACGAGCGCGTCCGTGATCCCGAGCTCGCGGCACGCGTTCAGGTTGATGTGCTTCCAGACGATCTCCTCGCGCGGCATGCCGGTCTCGATCAGCTCGTCGTAGCCGTACTCTCCCACGGCGTGGCGTCGATGCCGACCTCCTTGACGCGGTCGACCTCGAAGGCGGTCGAGACGACGTGGCGGTTGCCGTCCTTCTCCGCGTAGAGGAACGGGTCCGGGATGACCACGGGCACCTCGTGCCGCAGCTCGGGCGAGCTCACCGTGTCGGCGAAGATGAGGACGTCGCGGGCCATCGGCGCGGTGAATGCTAATCGGAGAGCCCGGACCGGCGCGCGACTAGACTCAATCGCAGTGGACGAGGCGTTCGACCGTGCTCTGGAGCTGCTGAGCGGCTACGAGGAAGAGCTCCGGTCCGAGCTGCCCGAGAACGCCGAGATCTTCGACGCCCACGTCCACCTCGGGAACGACATCGACGGGTTCATCGGCGTCTACGAGGAGCTCGAGCGGATCTTCGACCGCTACGGGATCTCGCGCGGCTTCATGTTCTGCATGGACGAGCCCGACCGGCACCCGGGCTTCCGCGCGCCGAACGACCGGACGCTCGCGTACGGCAAGCGCTCCGAGGGCCGCTTCATCCCGTTCGTCCGGCTCGACCTGACGGAGGACCCCATCGACGAGGCCGAACGCTGTCTCGACCTGGGCGCGCGCGGGATCAAGCTGCACCCTCGCGCGCAGCGCTTCCTGCTGAACGACGAGCGGCTGGCGCCGGTCTTCGCGCTCGCCGCCGAGCGTCGCGTTCCGATCCTGATCCACGGCGGCCGCGGGCTGCCGCCGATCGCCGACCACCTCGCACGCCTCGTCGACGCCTACCCGGACGCGCAGCTGATCATCGCCCACGCCGGGATCGCCGACCTGTCGGGTCTCGCCGGCCGCTTCGGAGGCAAGGCCGGGGTCTTCTTCGACACCTCCGTCTGGAGCCCGGTCGACCTGCTGAGCTTCTTCCACCAGGTCTCGCCCGAGCAGGTGCTGTACGCCTCGGACTACCCGTACGGCCGGCAGCCGAGCTCGCTGCTGATCGCCCTCCGCACGGCGAAGCTCGCGGGCTTCGACGAGGACCGAGCTGCGCATGATGCTCGCGGGCAACGCGAACCGGATCGCGGACGGCGAGGCTCCGCTCGAGCCGAGCGGGCCCATCGGCGGAGACACCTTCACGCAGTCCATGGCCCTGGCCCGGATCCACCAGTACCTGTCGATGGCGACGCCGCTGCTCTGGACGCGGCAGCCGGACACGGTCGGCGTCATCGGGCTCGCGCTGAACGCCTGCAACGACCGCGACGGGCAGGCTCCGGAGGATCTCGAGCGGATCCGCGAGCTGCTCCTGACCGCGCGCGAGCTCTGGCGCTCGCTGCCCGAGCTCGAGGACGAGGACCGCGTGCCCGCGAATCGGGCAACGTTCGCTCTCATCCACCTCGCGGACATCCTGGCGGTAACGTCCGGGGCGTAGTGGAGCTCGTCGTCAACGGGGGGTCGCACTCGCTCGAGGCTCCGGTCGGCCGGTCGCTCGCGGAAACGCTGCGCGACGACCTCGGGCTGACCGGGACCAAGATCGGCTGCAACGAGGGCCACTGCGGAGCGTGCACCGTGCTGGTCGACGGGGTTCCGACCCTGTCGTGCATCACGCTCGTGCACACGGTCGAGGGTCGCGACGTGACGACGATCGAGGGTCTGCGCGACCACCCGCTCGTCGACTCGTTCGTCCGCGCCGACGCGCTCCAGTGCGGGTTCTGCACGCCGGGCCAGATCGTCTCGGCCTCGGCGCTCGTCGGGGCGAATCCCGAGCCGACCCGCGAGCAGATCCGCCACCAGATGGCGGGCAACCTGTGCCGCTGCGGCGCCTATCCCAAGATCGAGGAGGCGATTCTCTCGTGGCGCGACTGATCAAGACCGAGAAGGAGGTCGAGGGCCGCTACGAGGACGTGTGGCTCGTCGTCGAGGAGGACGCGCTCGACCAGTGGCCGGCCGGGCCCGGCGAAATCGTCGGCCGTCCCACTCCGCGCATCACGGGCCCGCAGCGTGCCCGCGGCGAGGCTCGCTACACGGCAGACGTCCAGCTGCCCGGGATGCTGCACACGGCGGTCCTCCGCTCCCCGCACGCGTACGCGCGCGTGAAGAGCATCGACCTCTCCCGCGCGCTCGCAGCCCCCGGTGTGCGCGCCGCGATCGGGCCGGACGACCTGGACGTGCTCGTCGACGAGGCGGGCTACCCCGGGCGTGGCGGTGGCAGCGGTCGCAGCGGACACCTTCGACGCAGCCCGCGACGCGGTCGCGCTGATCGACGTCGACTGGGACGTTCTCGAGCCCGTCCTCGACCCCGACGAGGCCGTTGGCCGCAAGCAGCTGCTGATCGAGCCCCGCAGGTACGAGCGCGGCGACGTGGAGCGCGGCTTCGCCGAAGCCGATGCCGTCGTCGAGGCCGAGTTCCGCACCCAGACCGTCCTCCACAACTCGATGGAGACCCACCAGACGATCTGCGAATGGCAGGGCGACCGCCTGGATGTCTACATCTCGACCCAGTTCATCTGGGGCGTGCGCGACGAGGTCGCCGAGCAGCTGGGCCTGCCGCCGGACAAGGTTCGCGTCGTCTGCGAGTTCATGGGCGGCGGCTTCGGGTCGAAGAACGGCGCCGGCGACCACACGTTCATCGCCGCCGAGCTCGCGCGGAGGACCGGCCGCCCCGTCCGCTGTGCGCTGACACGGCGCGAGGAGAACCAGGCCACCGGCAATCGCAACGCGACGATCCAGCGCCTCAAGGCAGGCGCCCGCTCCGACGGCACGCTCGTCGCGCTGTCCGGTGAGTTCGTGAATGCCGTCGGCTGGTCCGGCTGGACCGCGACCACCGAGGGCCCGATGCAGATGCTCTACGCCTGCGACAACGTGGAGACGGTCACGTACGGCGCGAAGATCAACACGCCGCCGATGCGCGCCTTCCGGGCGCCGGGATTCGTCGAGGGCACGTTCGGCCTCGAGTGCCTGCTCGACGAGCTCGCCGCCAAGCTCGACCTCGACCCGCTCGAGGTGCGCCGCCTGAACTACTCGCACGCCGACGACGACCGGCCCGTACTCGTCCAAGCGGCTCATGGAGTGCTACAAGCGCGCGGAGCCGCACTGGGAGCGGCGGCACGAGGTTCGCGCGAGCAGCGAGGGCGCCTGGAAGCGCGGCGTCGGCATGGCCAGCCAGGTCTGGTACGGCGGGGGCGGGCCGCCGTCGTACGCCTGGGTGCGACTCGGCGCGGACGGACGGGCGACCGTGATCACGGCGATGCAGGACATCGGTACCGGCACGGCGACGGCGATGGCGCAGATCGCCGCCGAGGAGCTGGGCCTGCCGCTCGACAGCGTCGACTTCGTGCTCGGCGACTCGGCCCGCGGGCCGTACGCGTCGATCTCGGCCGGCTCGTCCACGACCCCTTCGATGGGCCCGGCCGTGCGCGCCGCGGCCGCCGACGCAGGGCGCCAGATCCTCGAGATCGCGGCTCAGCGCTACGACAAGGAGCAGCGCGTCCTGTCGCTGAAGAACGGCCAGGTCGTCTCGTCGGACGGCGGCTCGTGGCCGGTGGCGGAGGTCGTCGGGCTGCTCGACGACGCCCAGATCCTCGGCAAGGGCGCGCGCGGGCCGAACCCGGCCGGGATGCAGGTGCTGACCTTCGGCGTCCAGGTCGTCGAGGTCTCCGTGGACACCGAGACCGGCGAGGTGCAGGTCGACCGGGTCGCCGCGATCCACGACGTCGGCCGCGTGATCAACCCGCTGGGCGCCTCGAGCCAGGTCGAAGGCGGGATCATCCAGGGCATCGGCCACACGCTCTCGGAGGAGCGGCTGCTCGACCCGCAGACCGGGACGATCCTGACGCAGAGCCTCGACGCGTACAGGCTGCCGACGATCGCCGACGTTCCGCCCGAGATCGTGACCGAGCTCCTCGACATCCCCGACGAGCACCTGACCAACCTCGGCTCGAAGGGACTGGGCGAGCCGCCGATCGTCCCGATCGCCGCCGCGATCGCCAACGCCATCCGCGACGCGACGGGCGCCGACGTGCGCTCGCTGCCGATCTCGCGAGAGGAGATGCTGCGCGCGCTGCGCGAGGCGCGCGAGCGGCAGAAGGAGAAGGTTGCAGCTCCAGCGTCCTGAGAGCGCCGAGGCGGCGACGGCTGCGCTCGGCAACGGATCGGTCGCGCTCGCAGGCGGGACCGAGCTCGTCCCGCTCATCCGGGACGGTCTCGTGAAAGCGGACACGCTCGTCGCGATCCGCGACGTCGTACCGCGCGGGATCGACGGGACCCGCATCGGCGCCGGGACGACGCTCGCCGAGCTCGAGGTCGACCCGGACATCCCCCAGGCGCTGCGAGAGGCCTGTGCCCTCGCCGCCTCGCCCCAGCTCCGCTCGATGGGCACGATCGGCGGCAACCTGCTCCAGGCGACGCGCTGCTGGTACTGGCGGCTCAACTTCCCGTGCTACCTGCACGGCGGCGATCGCTGCCACGCACGTCAGGGCGAGCACCGCGAGCACGCGATCTTCGGCAACGAGCGGTGCGCCTCCGCGCACCCGTCAGACATCGCGGCGACGCTGCTCGCGCTCGGCGCCACCGTGCGCACGACGCGCCGCGAGCTGACGGTTGCCGACCTCTACCGGCTCCCGACAGACGACAATCGGGACGTGACGACGATCGAGCCCGACGAGCTGATTCTCGAGCTGGACGTGCCGCGGCCGGAGGCGAGCACGTATCTCAAGGCGATGGACCGGCGGCGGTTCTCGTTCGCGATCGTCGGGGTGGCCGCAGCTCGATTCGACGACGGCGTCCGAGCTCGCACTGGCCGGCGTCGCGCCCATTCCCTGGGCCCTCGAGTCCCCGGACGCGCTCGAAGAGGCCACGCCGCTGCCGGGCACGGCGTACAAGGTCGAAGTCGCGCGCACGCTGGTGCGACGGGCCGTGGAGGCCGTCTCGTGAGGCGCGTGCTGCTCCTCCTCCTGGTCGCTGCGCTCGCAGGTTGCGGCGGTGACGACGGCAGCGGCGACGGCGAACGCGCAACAATCCGACTGCGACGTGCAAGGAGACGCTCAACTAGCAGAGCTCGAAGAGGGCAAGACCTACCGTCTGGTCGTCCAGACGAACAAGGGCCCCTTCACGATCGAGCTCGACCGCGAGACCGCGCCCTGCACGTCGGCGTCGTTCGTGAGCCTGGCGAACAAGGGCTTCTTCAACGGGCTCAAGTTCCATCGGATCGTCCCGGGCTTCGTCATCCAGGGCGGCGACCCGACCGGCACGGGCACGGGTGGGCCCGGATACTCGACCGTCGACGTCCCGCCCGACGACGCGAAGTACACGAAGGGCGTCGTCGCCATGGCGAAGACCCCGGCCGAGCCCGCAGGCACTTCCGGCAGCCAATTCTTCGTCGTCACCGCCGAAGACTCGGGCCTGGGGCCGGACTACGCGGTGCTCGGAAAGGTCGTCGAAGGTCTCGACGTCGTCGAGAAGATCGGCAAGCTGGGCGGGCCGGACGAGCGTCCGACCGAGCCCGTCGTGATCGAGACCGTCAAGGTCGAAACCTCCTAACGCGCTACGATCTCGCGCTTGATGCGGCGCCGACTTGCGGCACTTCTTGGCGTGGCAATCGTTTCGGGACTCGTCGCGGGCACGGTTGCGAGCGCAAAGGCCGAACGGCCGCGCGCCAGCCTGCCCAGGCCTGCAGGCGCGCCGCTCGAGGTCGCCGACAGGCCCTGTCCGCTGCCGGAGCGGTATCGCGAGGCCTTCCAGGTCGCCGCCCGAGACTCCACGCTGCCGGTCGCGCTGCTCCTCGCCGTGGCCCGTGTGGAGTCGAACGTCCAGCACTCGGCCCGCTCGGAGGCCGGAGCGCGGGGCCTGTTGCAACTGATGCCGGCCACGGCCGCCGAGCTCGAGCTCGACCCCGATCACCCGGGGGAGAACGTGCTCGCCGGCGCGCGGTACCTCCGGCAGATGCTCGACCGCTTCAAGACGCCCGACCTCGCCCTCGCCGCCTACAACGCAGGGCCGACGGCGGTCGAAGAGGCGGGTGGGCGCACCGGGCTCGGAGACGCTCACGTACGTTGCGAACGTGAACCGACTCTGGCGAAGCTCCACGGCTGCTCCTGACGTAACCGCAGTCATCCTCGCCGCCGGCGCCTCGACGCGCTTCGGCTCTCCGAAGCAACGGGTGCTGCTCGACGAGGTGCTCGCGCGCGTGCGCGAGAGCTCGGTCGGCGATGTCGTCGTCGTCACGGGCGCGCACGAGGTCGAGACGGACGCCAGCGTCGTTTCGTGCCCGGAGTGGGAACGCGGGGCCGGCGCATCGCTTCGCTGCGGCTTGCGCGAGTTGCCTCCGGAGGTGCAGGCGGCCGTCGTCGTCCTGGCAGACGGGCCGGACCTCTCGCCCGAGGCGATCGACCGCGTGATCGAGGTCTGGCGCGAGAGCGCTGCCGAGGTCGTCGCGGCCACCTATGGAGGTCAGCGGCTCCATCCGGTGCTGCTCGCCCGCCCCGTCTGGGAGCGGATCCCGGACGAAGGCGCCCGCGAGCTTCCCGGTCTCCTCGTTCCCTGCGACGACCTCGACCCTCCAGGAGACGTCGACTTTGCCGATGAACTCCCAGAGAGGTTCAAGCCGCCGACCGGCGAAGAATGAGGATCCACCGTGGAGCTCGTCACCGAACTCAAAGGAAGAGTTGAGAGACCCCCGCTTGCGGCCGCACGCCTGCGCCGCCAGCTGACGGTCGAGCGCGCCGCGAAGCTCGCGAAGCTGACGGCCGACGAGGTCTCCTGGCTCGAGGAGGGCCGCCTCTACCGCTTCGAGTCGAGCGAGGCTGCGGTCACGGCGCTCCTGCTCTATTCGACCGCGCTCGGCATCAGCCGCAGGGAGGCCCGCCAGCTCGCAGGGCTACCCGTCTTGCCGCGCCCGACGCTCACGGACGCGAAGAGCAAGACCGCGTTCGGGGTGGGGATTTCCGTCGTCGCGGCCACTGTTGCGGCAGTGCTCCTCTTGCCCGGTCTCGTCCGCGGCTCGAGCCCGCAGAGCTACGAACCCCGCGCAGGCCGGCCTGCCGGCGACCTGGAAGATCTCCGTCGACGTCCTGAACGGAAGCGGCGACATGAACTACACGCGCCGAGTCGCCGACCGGATCGGCTCGAAGGCCTACCGCATCGAGCGCGTCTCGCGTGCCGATCGGTTCGACTACCCGGAGACGGCGGTCTACTTCCACACGGGCGGCGAGCGCATCGCCGAACGGCTCGCCGACGAGCTCGAGGTCGCCGCGAAGCCGCTACCAGGCCGCGGGAACCCGAAGCGCCTGGTCGTCGTCGTGGGGCCTGCGCGCCTTTAGAGCTCGAGGCGCAAGTCCGAGAGCCGCGCCTTCATCTCGAGCGGCATCGGCTCGACGACCTGGCGCACGTAGCGCCTGAGGCTCTGCTCGAACTTGTACCGCTTGCGGCAGTACGAGCACTCCTCGAGGTGCCCCTCCGCCTCGCGCATCTCGGTGTCGGTCAGCTCGCGATCGAGGAAGGGTTGGAGAACCTCCTCGCACCAGTCACACGGGTCGATGGCCATCAGTCTTTCACCGCCACATCCGCCAGCTCTTTCTTCAGGATACGCCGACCACGATGCAAACGTGACATGACGGTCCCGACCGGGATGTCGAGGATCTGCGCCGCGTCGGCGTACGAGAAGTCGCCGATGTCGACGAGGACGACCACGTCGCGGAAGTCGTGCGGCACCTCGGCGAGAGCGTCGACGATGTCGTCCTGCGAGAGGCGCTCGATCACTCGCTCCTCGTCCTTCTCGCCGGACGTCGCCTCCAGGCGGTCGTAGAGGTAGTAGTCACGCTCTTCGAGCGACTGCATGTCGGGAGAGCGCTGCACGCGCCGACCGCGATCGATGTTCAGGTTGGTGAGGATCCGGAGCAGCCAGGCGCGGAGATTGGTGCCCGGCGTGAAGGATCGCCAGCTTCGGAAAGCGCGTGCGTAGGTGTCCTGCACGAGGTCTTCTGCCTCTTCCTTCGAGCTCACGAGCCCCCGGGCCACCCGGTACACCTGGTCAGCAAGGTCAAGAGCTTCCTCCTCGAAACGGACACGCTCACGCGCATCGTCTGCCAGCCGCCGGGCCTCGCTTTCGGTCTCGCTCATTTCCCGGCGACCCTAGCAACCACAAACGTAAGCCGGACGTGACCTATTCCCGATGGTTGACCCGCTTTGCGAACGGGTAGAGCACCCGTGCAAGCAATAAGGGAGGCCTGATGGAAGGCTATGACGTCGTTACGATCGAGGACGAGAAGGTCGGCAAGGTCGTCGACACGCACGGCGACAACCTGATCGTCGAGCAAGGAACGATCCGCAAGTCGAAGCACGCGCTCCCACGCACGTTCGCCGAGGTGGACGAAGGTGAGCAGGTCGTGCGCATGACCGTCAGCAAGGAGATCTTCTGCGACTCGCCGAAGGTCAACGGCGAGGTCGACGAGAACGCGATCGCACTGCATTACGGCCTGGCGGAAGACTCGGAGGCTCCGGCGACCGAGGGCTACGACGAGACCACGCCCGCGGAGCAGGAGCGCGCGCAGGCCCGCGAGCAGTTGGGCGGCGAGACCGATCAGGGCGTGCCGGAAGAGTCGCCGGCGCTACTCGGCGACCGGTACGAGCACACGAAGGACTAGTTCGCTGGAGGGGCGGAAGTGGCCATGGGGTGAAAACCCACGCGGGCCATTTCCGCCAGCAGCGCCTCGCGGCTCGTCTTGTCGTCGTCCCACGAGAGGATGACTTCGCCCATCAGGTTCGCGTTCGCGAACTCGAGGCCGTCGTGTCCTCGGAGGGCGCCCGCGAGGCGGCCGACGCAGCGCTCGCAGCGGATCCCGCTCATCTGAAACGTCTCGGTCTGCGTCACTCAGCTCGAGCTTAGCGTTCGCTCGACGAGATCCGCGCAGACGGCCTTCAGGCCTCGTCGCGCCGAGCCTGGAGCTGCCGCTCGCCCTCCGTCGTGCTCAGATCGAACCCTGCCAGCAGCTCGGCGGATCCGAGGCGCTCGGCGGCCGGCCTCACGAGCTCGATCAGCTCGGCCGCGAGCTCCGACGCCTTGGCGACCCGCTCGCCGCTCGGATGGAAGAGCTCCGCCTCGAGCCCGAAGCGAAGCGCTCCCCAGCGGTTCTGCTGGTAGAGGCCGCGCTTCGGCGGGTCGTACGCGGGCGGATCGCCCTCCAGGACGGTCACGGCGAGCGCCTGGACGAGCGCGGTGAACGCCGCGGTGACGGCGAGACTCGTCGGCTGGTCGGGCATCCGCACCTCGAGCGTCCCGAACTTGGGGTGTGGGCGCACGTCCCACCAGAAGCGCGTGTAGTCGGCAGCGATTCCCAGCCGCACGAACCGGTCGACGAACGCCTCCCACTCCTCGTAGGAGCGGAAAGCCGGCAGCGCGCCGCTCCGCGGGAGCTGGGCGAGCACCTCGGCGCGGTTCGAGGCCAGGCCCGTCTCTTCTCCGGCGAGGAACGGCGAGTTCGCCGACATGGCGAGGATCACCGGCAGCCAGGGGAGCGTCGCCTCGAGGGCGTGGAAGCAGGCCTCGGCGCTCGGCATGCCGACGTGCACGTGCAGGCCGCTCACGCCCTGGCGCCGCGCGGAGATCCCGAGCGTAGTCGACGAACTCGGTGTAGCGCGGCTCGTCGACGATCTCCTGATCCTTCGGCCGGCTGAACGGATGCGTGCCGGCCGCCGCGAGCTCGAGGCCGCGCTCCTTCGCCAGCTGCACCCCGAGTCGGCGGAGCTCGGCGATCACGTCCCGCGCGTCCCCGGCGTTCTCGCACACACCCGAGTTCAGCTCGAGCGCCGATGCGAAGAGCTCGCTCTTGAAGAGCCCGGCGTGCTCGGTGTCCTGGCTGGCCTCGATCAGCTCCGCCGCACGCGGGGACAGAGCGAGCGTCTTGCCGTCGAGCACCATCAGCTCCTCCTCGACGCCGACCGACCAGGGAGTGCTCTCTCCGAAGTGCGCCTCGATCGGCACGCAGCAAGGCTAGCCTCCGCCTTAGACGACGACCAAAGGAGGCGCGATGCCGGCGGACCCGTACGACCTGATCGTGCTCGGAGCGGGCTCGGCCGCACGGGCAGGAGCCCAGAAGGCGTCACAGGAGCACGGCGCCAAGGTGGCCCTGATCGAGAGCACGCGCTGGGGCGGCAGCTGCCCGAACGTGGCGTGCAAGCCGACCAAGGCCTACCTCGTCGTCGCCGAGCTCGTCCACGACGTCAACCGCCTCGCGCCTGTCGTCGGCATCGACGTCGGGCCCGCCCGCGCCGACCTCGCCCGCGTCAAGGCGCGCAAGGACGCGCTGAAGAAGCCCCAGGAGGAATGGGTGAAGCAGCTCCGTGAGCAGGGCTACGACACGTACGACGGCGAGGCCGAGCTCGTGGCCGCAGACACCGTGCGGTTGGACGACGAGGAGCTGAGCGGCCGAGCGGATCCTGATCGCCACCGGCTCGCGGACCGCGATCCCGCCGATCGAGGGCATCGACGACATCGACTGGATCGACCACGTCTCGGCGCTCGAGCTGACCGAGCTGCCCGAGTCGCTGCTCGTCGTCGGCGGCGGGCCCGTCGGGCTCGAGCTCGGCCAGGCGTTCTCCCGCTTCGGCTCGCAGGTGACCGTCGTGCATTCCCGTGACCACCTCGCTCCGCGGACCGACGAGCAGGCCGCCGACGAGTTGGCCGGCCGCGCTGCGGGACGAGGGCATCGAGCTCGTCATGAGCTCGCGCGTCCAGCGGGTCGAGAAGCGCGGAGAGGAAGTCGCGGCCACGATCGTCGCCGAAGGAGGGCGAGCGGCTCACGCGAGGTGAGCGTGACCCACGTCCTCCTGGCCTCGGGACGGGTGCCGAACGTCGAGGCGCTCAACCTCGAGCGGATCGGGATCGAGCGCCACAAGGCCGGGATCGTCGTCGACGAGCACCTGCGCACCTCGGTCGAGGGGATCTGGGCCGCCGGCGACGTGACCGGGCTGGCACAGCTGACGCCGATCGCCCAGTACCAGGCACGCCTCGCAGTGGACGACATGTTCACCGACGACGCGCCGGCCGCCGACTACTCGGTGCTACCGACCTCGATCTTCACGGATCCCGAGGTGGCGGGAGTCGGGCCTGACCGAGCAGGAGGCGCAAGCCGAGGGGCTCGAGTTCGAGACGTCCGAGCACGACGGCGTCCAGCGCGCGCAGTTCATCGAGGCGGAGCACATCCTCTACAAGCTCGTCTTCGAGCGGGAGTCGCGACGGGTCCGCGGCATCCACGTCGTGGCGCGGAACGCGGGCGACATCGTCCAGGGGTTCTCGCTGGCGATGAAGCTCGGCGCGACCGTCGACGACATCGCCTGGATGCACCACGTGTATCCGACGTTCGGCGAGGGCCTCAAAGCGGCGGCCGAGAAAGCCAGGCCGGTCGCGGTCGAGGCCTAATCCGACAGGTCCGGTGCCTGGCACCGGACCTGTCGTAAAGAGAGGGCGCCCCCCGCCGGGGGTTGAGCGCCGGGTTGGCGGGGGACGCTTTCTGGGCCGCTCATCCCTGGGGAGAGGGAGGTTGCCGCCCAAGCTTGATCTCGACCGTCTTGCGGTCCTCGCCGCGGTAGATCTCGAGCTTCAGTCGATCGCCCGGCTCCTTGCCGGCAACGATCTCGCGCAGCCGCTCGTTCGACGTGAGGTCGGCTCCATCGGCCTTGACGACGATGTCGCCGCCGACCATGTAGCTCTCACCGGCGACGACGACGCGGGTCTTGCCCCCTTGCAGACCCGCGTCTGCCGCGCCGCTGTCGGGGAGGACACGTTCGACGATGAGCCCCTTGCTCACCGGGAGCCTGAAAACGTTGGCCATGTTCGCCGCCACCGGGCGCGCCTCGATGCCCAGGAACGAGTGGTCGACCCGGCCCTTTTCCTTGAGCTGTGCCACGACGTCCCGAACGGTGCCGATCGGGACCGCGAACCCGATGCCCACGTTGCCCTGTCCGTTGGCGCCGCCGGTCTCGATCGCCGAGTTGACGCCGATCACCTGACCCTGCGCGCTCATCAGCGGACCGCCCGAGTTCCCGTGATTCAACGCGGCATCGGTCTGGATGGCGTGGTCGATCGTGAAGCCGCTCCGCGCTCGAAGCGGGCGCTGGACAGCGCTCACGATGCCTCGGGTGGCGCTGCGTTCGAGGCCGAAGGGATTGCCGATCGCCAGCACGTCGTCGCCCACGCGAATCGAGGCCGAGTCACCGAGCGGCAGCGGCCGCAGCGCTCGCGAGCTCACCTCGACCTTGAGCAGCGCGATGTCGGTGGACGGATCCTTGCCGACGATCTTCGCCTTCATCGAGTCGTTGTTCGAGAAGCTGACCTCGACGGTGTCGGCGTTCTCGATGACGTGGAAGTTCGTGACGATGTAGCCGGCCTTGTCGATGACGAAGCCGGAGCCGAGCGCGCGCTGGGTCTCGTCGGGAACGTCGAAGCCGTTGAACGGATCGGCCTCACCCTCGACCTTGGTCGTGGTCGTGACCTGGACGACGCCCGGTGCCGCGCGGGTGTAGATGTCACCGATCGAGAGTGCGCTCTGAGGGCGGGATTGGGAGGCGACCTGCGACTGTCCCGAAGCGGAGTCCCTGATCACTTCCCGGACGGTCGTTGTCGCCTCCGCATATCCCGTCAACTTGGCGCCGCCGAGTGCGACGGCACCGCCGGCAACCGCAGCGACGAGTAGCGCCGCAGCGGGCGCGAGGGTTTCTCGCCGCCCTCGGAATTGCATGCTCTGACTATGCGCGCAGGCCGTTTAACCGCGCTTTGCGCCTCTGTTAAGGAGTGTTGCGCTCGTGTGTTGCTAAGCGGTTGCCATCGCCGCTCGGATCCTCCGCGCCTCCAGATTGCGGCCGACAAAGGCTGAAGCAGCAATCATCGTTGCGAGGGCGAGGACGATGACCACGCCGCCCGGAAGGCGCGTCAGCGTCTCCATCACTGCTGCTACTGCGGCGGCGCACGGGATTGTGAGGACCCACGCCACGACGATGTTCCCGGCGACGCCCCAGCGAACCGCCGAGAGCCTGGTGCTGGCACCGGCGCCGAGCACCGAGCCCGAGATCGTGTGTGTCGTGGAGACCGGGAACCCGTACCGGGCCGTCACCCAGAGAATGACCGCCGTCGAAGTCTGCGCCGAGAACCCCTGCGGCGGGTCGAGCTTCGCGACGCGTGTCCCGAGTGTCTTGATGATTCGCCAGCCGCCGGCGTACGTCCCCGCAGCCATCGCGGTCGCGGCGCAGACGATCACCCAGGTCGGCACCTGAAACGGCTCGGCTGCGAGATGCCCTGACGAGATCAGCGCGAGCGTGATGATCCCCATCGTCTTCTGCGCGTCGTTCGTCCCATGCGTGAACGCGACGAAGCCCCCCGACACGAGCTGGAGGCGCCGGAAGACTCGGTTGACGATCCCGGGCGCTCGCTTGCGGATGATCCACAGGAGGACCGTCATCAGCGCGGCCGCCCCGATCAACCCGAGCAGTGGAGCCAGCAAGGACGGGATCAGCACCTTGTCCTTGAGCCCCTCCCAGTTGACGACGTCGAATCCGTTCGCGGCGATCGCGGAGCCGAGAATGCCGCCGATCAGCGCGTGGCTCGAGCTCGAGGGCAGTGCGATGTACCACGTGATCAGGTTCCAGGTGATCGCCCCGACGAGCCCCGCGAGCACGACCTCGAGCGTGATGACATCGGGGTTGACGATTCCCGTCGCGACCGTGGCCGCCACCTGGAGAAAGACAAACGCGCCGGCGAAGTTCAGGACTGCCGCGCTGAGGACAGCTGCTCGCGGAGAGAGCGCCCGGGTCGACACGCTCGTGGCGATCGCGTTGGCTGTGTCGTGAAACCCGTTCGTGAAGTCGAAGAACAATGCGACCGCGACGACGGCGACGAGCGTGAAGTCTTCCATGACCTAAACGTTCTTGACGACGATGTTGCCGACGAGGTCGGCGGCGGTCTCGCAGGCGTCGAGCGCTTCCTCGAGGGCCTCGAAGATGTCCTTCCAGCGGATGACCGTCAGCGGGTCAGCGCCGCCGTCCTCGAAGAGGCCGGCGATGGCGCCGCGCACGATCCGGTCGCCTTCGTCCTCGAGCTTCTTCACCTCGAGGAGGTGCTGGCGGACGCGCGTGAGATTCCGTAGCTCGGCGACACCCTTCACCAGGTGCTCGACTGCGAGGACGAGCACGCGGCATTGTTCGACCGCCTCCTCCCGGGTCTTCTGGACCTTGTAGAGGCCGAGCAGATCAGAAGCGTTCTCGATGTGGTCGACGACATCGTCGAGCGCCGTGGCCAGCTCGTAGATGTCCTCCCGGTCGAACGGAGTGATGTATTGCGTGTTGAGCAGCTCGATCAGCTCACGGGTCAGCTCGTCGCCCTTGTGCTCGAGCGCCTTGACGTCGGCCTGGCGCACTCCCTGCTCCGAGAACTCGCGGAAGCGCCGCTCGACCAGGCGCGCGGTATCCAATCCGTTCTCCGCGGCACGGGTGAACAGGTCGTAGAACTCGGTCGTGCGAGGAACCAGGGCTAAGCGCACGCGCGGATTCTAGGGACGCACTCGGACTTAGGTGCGCGAGGGCGAGTCGCCGTCCTCGACGTGCGACGCGTCCGTGAACTCGCGGAACTCGCCGGTGACGAGGTACGCGGTCTGTTCGCCGATGTCGACGGCGTGGTCCCCGATCCGCTCGAGGCAGCGCGAGACGATGATCATGCGGAGGCCCCACTCGCGGAGGGCCGGGTTGCTCCCGAGGGCGAGCACGTGCTGGACGACGCGACGGTTGCCGCGATCGACGAGCTCGTCGAGATCGACGAGAGTCTCGGCCGCCGCCAGGTCCCGTTCGACGAACGAGTCGAGCGACGCACGGATCATCTCCTCGTCGCGTGCGCCCATCTCCTGGAAGGCCTCGATCAGCTTGGGGTCCGGAGAGATCCCGTACACGAGCTTGGTCAGCTTCGCGATCGTCACGCAGTAGTCGGCCATCCGTTCGAGGTGCAGGTTCGCGTGCAGCATCCCGAGCACCAGCCGCAGGTCCCCGGCGGCCGGCGCCTGGCGGGCGAGCAGCGAGGCGATTCCCTCCTGGATGCCGACGTATTGCCGGTCGACCTCGTCGTCGAAGGCGATCACCTCGTCGGCGAGCTCTGGATCGCGCTTCTCCAGCGCTTCCATCGCGCCTCGAAGCGCCCGCAGGACGAGTTCGCCTTCCTCGACGAGGTTCGCCTGGATCGTGTCGATCTCGACCTGAAGGGTGACCCGCATCCGGCTCATCCGAAGCGCCCTGTGACGTAGTCCTCAGTCCGCTTGTCGCTGGGCTGAGTGAAGATCTTGTCGGTCGAGTCGTACTCGACCAGGATTCCCGACCGCTCGCCCTCCTCGCCGCGCTCGATGCTGAAGAACGCGGTCATGTCCGCGACTCGCGCGGCCTGTTGCATGTTGTGCGTGACGACGACGATCGTGTACTCCTCCTTCAGCTGGTGCATCAGATCCTCGATCCGCGTGGTCGCGATCGGGTCGAGCGCCGAAGCCGGCTCGTCCATCAGGATCACTTCCGGCTCGACCGCGAGACAGCGCGCGATGCACAGCCGCTGCTGCTGGCCGCCCGAGAGGCTGAGCGCGCTCTTCTTCAGCCGGTGACCGACCTCGTCCCAGAGCGCCGCCTGGTGCAGCGCCTTCTCGACGCGGTCGTCGAGGTTGTCCGTCATCCCGAGCACCCGCGGCCCGAAGGCGACGTTGTCGTAGATCGACTTGGGAAACGGGTTCGGCTTCTGGAAGACCATCCCGATCCGCTTCCGCACCTCCACGGCGTCGACTTCGGGCCCGTAGAGATCCTGGTCGTGGTAGAGGATCTTCCCGTCGATCTTCGCGCCGGGAATGAGGGCGTTCAGGTGATTGAAGCAACGGATGAACGTGCTCTTCCCGCAGCCGGACGGGCCGATGAAGGCGGTCACGTAGTTCCGGTAGATCTCGAGCGAGACGTCCTTGAGCGCGGGCTGGCCGTCGTACGAGACGCTCAGGTCCTTCACGTCGAAGACGACCTGTCGCGCTCCGCGGGCCGGCTGCCGGCGGTCGTCGCGCTGGACGAGGTTCTCGAGGCTCACCTCGGCGATTGTGCCAGGTGGGTTCGTGGTCTCGGCCATGCTCACCACTTTCTCTGGTAGTGATTGCGAACCCAGATCGCAACGGAGTTCAGCGTCAGCAGGATCACGAGCAGGACGATGATCGCCCCTGCAGCGACCGCCCTGAACTCCTCTTGCGGCCGGGAGATGTACTGGTAGATCTGCACTGGAAGCGCCGTGAAATCGCCGAGCAGCGTCGGGTTGAACGAGACATAGGTCAGCGCGCCGACGAGGAGCAGCGGAGCGGTCTCCCCGAGTGCCCGGGAGAGAGCAAGAATCGACCCCGTCGCGATCCCGGGAGCGGCTCCGGGAAGCACCTGGCGCCAGACCACCTGCCACTGCGTCGCGCCGAGCGCGTACGCGCCCTCACGGATCGACCCGGGGACGGCCCGGATCGCCTCGCGGGCGGCGATGATCACGGTCGGCAGGACGAGCAGCGTCAAGATGAACGCGCCGGCAAGCAACACGCGGCCGAGGCCGAGGCCGCGGACGAGGAACGCGAGCCCGAGAATCCCGTAGACGATCGACGGGACCGCCGCCAGGTTCTGGATGTTGATCTCGAGCCAGCGGTTGTACCAACGCTCTCGGTCCGCGTACTCCTCGAGGTAGACGGCGGTGCCGACGCCGATGGGGACGGTGAACAGGATCAGCAGGATGCCGAGGAAGATCGTCGCCAGGATCGCGGGCTCCGCCCCGGCGATCGCGGGGTCGGCCGAAGGCGGCTCGAAGAGCAGGACGGCGTCCACGTACTGCCAGCCCTCGAGGAAGACCGTGACGAGCAGCGCGCCGAGCGTGACGATGCCGATCGCGAGCGAGAAGAGCAGGAACCCGTGGAACACGAGCCCGCTCAGATAGCCGCGGCGGCGCGTCCCCCCTCCGCCCAGGGCGTCAGGCATCGCGCTCACTCGTAGATCTCCCTGTATCGCCGAACGAGGCGGATCGAGATCATGTTCATCACCAGCGTCATGACGAACAGCGTCGCGCCGACGGCGAAGATCGTCTTGTAGGCGATCGTCCCCGTTGCGACGTCACCCTGCGCGGTCGCCGCGATGAACGCGGTCATCGTCTGCACGGCTTCCGTCGGGTTGAGCGTCAGGTTCGGCTGGCCTCCGGCTGCGATGAGAACGATCATCGTCTCGCCCACCGCGCGCGAGATCGCCAGCACGAAGGAGGCGATGATCCCCGAGATCGCGGCCGGGACGACGATCCGGGTCGAGACCTGCATGCGTGTCGACCCGAGGGCGTAGGCACCCTGGCGCAGGTCGCGAGGAACCGCCGACATCGCGTCCTCGGAGACCGAAGCCACGGTCGGGATCAGCATGATGCCCATGACGAGGGCCGCGCTCAGGGCACTGAACGGCCCGACCTTGAAGCCGACGTCCTGGAGCCCCGGGGTGACGAAGGTGAGCGCGAAGTAGCCGAAGACCACGGTCGGGATCCCGGCCAGCACCTCGAGCGTCGGCTTGAGGATGCTGCGGGCGCGCTCATGCGCGTACTCGCTGAGGTAGATGGCGGCCCCGAGCCCGAAGGGTGCGCACACGAGCACGGCGACGAGCGTGACGAGCACCGTTCCCGCCACGAGCGGCAGGACGCCGAAGCTCGGCTCGCTGAACAGCGCCGTCCACTCGGTTCCCGTGAGGTAGTCCCACAGGGAGACCTCGCGGAAGAACTCGATCGCCGGAATGAAGAGTGCGATGACGATGCCGACCGTCGTCGCCACGGACACGAGGGCGCAAAGGGCGAGGAGTCCCTTGATGACATCCTCGCCCCAGCGCCTGCGTACCGCTTTCAGCTGCGGAACAGCAGGGGAGAGCTCACTCGTCGCCACGTGGTTCGGTGAGCCCTCCCTTCTGTCCTAGCGGTTGTTGACTGCCGCGTTGTACTGCCGCTTCGCCTTCGCGAGCTGACGCTTGGTCAGCGCCACGAAGCGCGCCGTTCGTGCGATCGAGCGCTCGTTGAGGATGATGTACCTGATGAACGCCCGTACCACGCCGCGGTTGAAGGACGACTTCTTCGCGTAGATGAAGAGCGGCCTCGCGAGCGGCTTGTACGTTCCTGCCTGGACGCTCGCGATGCTCGGCGCGACGCACGACGTGCCGTTGTGGATCCTGAGCAGCTTCAGGCGGCTCTTGTTCTCGACGTAGTACGAGTACCCGAAGTAGCCCATCGCGCCGCGTTCGCCCTCGACGCCGCGAACCAGCACGTTGTCGTCCTCGCTCGCTGTGTAATCCGAGCGGCTCTGCTTGGCCTTGCCGTTGATCTTCTCGGTGAAGAAGTCGAAGGTGCCGGAGTCGGTTCCCGGCCCGAAGAGCTTCAGCGGGACGTCCGGGAAGCTCGGCCGGACCTGGTTCCAGTTGTCCACCTTCGAGCCCTTGTCCCAGATCTTCTTCAACTCGGCCGGCGTGATGCAGTTGATCCAGGTCACGTTCTTGTTGACGACGACTGAGAGCCCGTCGTTCGCGACCAGGAACTGGATGTACGCCACATCGTTGTCCTGGCACTTCTTGGCCTCGGTCAGCTTGATCGGCCGTGACGCGTTGGAGAGGTCGGTCTCCCCCTTGCAGAAGCGCTCGAAGCCGCCGCCCGTGCCCGAGATGCCGACAACGACCTGCGCACCGCGGTTCGCGCGCTCGAAGCGCTCGGCTGCGGCCGTGGTGTAGGGACCGAGCGTGCTCGAGCCGTCAGCCGTGATTTTCCCGGACACCTGCGGTCCGGACGTCTTCGCAGTAGCCGTGGCCGCCAATGCGAGCGCGAACACCGCCGTCACCGCAAGCAGGACCGAAGTCCCGTAAGACAACTTTCTCATTCGTTTTTCCCTCCGCATTCGTAGGTCGAGGCCATTCTTGGCGCGACTCGCGACGCGGTTGGGTGCCGGTGGGGTGAACGTCCTGGGAAAATCTGGTGAACATCAATCGACGTCGGTCGCCGCGCCTTCCAGCACGGTCCGAGACTTTTCGAGCTGGTCGCTCGTCAGCGGCACGAAAAGGGCTCCTCTGGCGATCGCTTCCTGGTTGTCGAGGAGAAACTGGAGAAACGCGTCCACCTCCAGCTTTTCGAGCGCCGACGACTTCTTGACGTAGGTGAAGAGCGGTCGCGACAGCGGCTTGTAGGTGCCGTCCTGCACGGTCTGGACGCTCGGCGAGACGCAGCCGTCACCGCCGTCGACTGCGACTCCCTTCAGCTTGCCCTCGTTGCTCTCGAGATACGAGAGCCCGAAGTAGCCGAGCGCTCCTTTCTCGCCGGACACGCCGCGCACGATGACGTTGTCGTCCTCGCTCGCCGTGTAGTCGGAGCGGCTCGCCCCTTCCTCGCCGACGATCGCGTCCGTGAAGTAGTCGAACGTGCCGGAATCGGTGCCCGGCCCGTAGAGGGTCAGCGTCTGGCTCGGGAAGCTCGGGTCGACGTCCTTCCAGTTCTTGATCTTGGAGCCCGGCTGCCAGATCTTCTTCAGCTGCTCGACCGTGAGGCATTTCGCCCAGTCGTTGCCGTTGTTGACCACGACGGAGAGCCCGTCGTTCGCGATCTGGAGCTCGAGGTAGTCGATCCCCTTCTTCTTGCAGGCGGCGATCTCGTCGTCCTCGATCGTTCGGGATGCGTTCGAAAGGTCGGTCTCGCCGCGACAGAAGCGCTCGAAGCCGCCGCCGGTGCCCGAGATGCCGACCGTCACCTTGACGCCGGGCTCCTCCTTGCGGAACCGCTCGGCGGCGAGGCTCACGAGGGGCGCGACGGTGCTCGACCCGTCGGCGCGAACCGTGCCGGACAGATCCTCTTCCGGGAAGGCGCCCGTGTCCGTCGTCTCCTCCGCCGTCACTGCGGCCGGCCGATCGCGCCCACACGCCGTGAGTGACGCCGTGAGGACCAGCGCAAGAACCAGGAGCAACAGCCGCCTAGGCACGCCTCGATTGTCGGCCGCACAGCCGTCGCGATGGGGTTACGAAGTGGTGAAGATGTGGAGAAGGGCTACGAGCCGGCCGGGAAACGGCAGGTGATCGTCAGCCCCTTCCCGAGCCCGCCCGAGGCTTCCACGGTGCCGCCCGCCGAAGTCACGACGTGCTTGACGATTGCCAGGCCCAGGCCCGTGCCTCGCGACGCCCGCGCTCGGTCGCTGCGGTAGAACCGCTCGAACAGTCGGGGCAGATCGTCCTCGTCGACCCCGGCGCCGTCGTCCGCACACGTCAGGACGAGCTCGCCGTCGGTGCGGGCAACGGTGAGTCGAAGCGTTGCTCCTTCGCCCGCGTAGCGAATCGCGTTCGCGGCCAGGTTCTCCACGACCATGCGCAGCATCCTCGGCCGCAGCGGAAGCCGCATGCCCTTCGTCCACTTCGGTCTCGATCTGCACTCCGGCCCGGTCCGCGCTGTCCCCCAGTCGACGGACCACGTCCGCGACCACCGGCCCGCGGCGGTCGAGCCCAGCGAGACGATCGCGCGACCGGTCTCGAGCTCGCTGAGGAAGAGGACGTCGTCGATCAGCTCCTTCATCTGCTCGATCTCCTGGCGTGCGTTCTCGAGCAGGTTGCTCGCGTCGGCCCCGGGCAGGAGCGCGGTCTCCAACAAGGCGAGCAGGCGCGCGAGCGGTGTGCGGAGCTCGTGCGAGACCGCCGCCGTGAAGCCGGCGCGCAGCTCCTCGTACGCGGCGAGATCGCCGGGCTCCCCGAGATAGACGAGCGCCTCGCGCCGGCCGCCGATCTCGTAGGGGACGACGATCGGCCCATGACCATGCTTGCCTTCGAGCAGCTCGACGGTCAGCGAGCTGCCGGGCTCGAGACCCTCGATCGACTCTCTCGCCCGCCGGCTCGCGGCGATGACCCGGAGATCGGCGTCGATGACGACGACGTTCTCTCGGCTCTCCTCGATGATGACCCTCGCGCGCTCAGCCTCGATCTCGAGCTCTTCGAAACGCTGCTCGCTCTCGTCGACCGTGGCTCCGAACAGCCGCTTCATTATCGTGACCCAGTATGGCGAAGGTCCTGATCGTCGAGGACGACGACGTCATCGCCCAGGGCATGGCGAGTCACCTGACGGCTTCGGGCTTCGAGCCGGTCACCGTCGACAACGGCGAGACGGGCCTCGCGCGGCTGCGCTTCGAGCGCCCGGACGTGTGCATCGTCGACCTCATGCTGCCGCGCCTCGACGGGTGGCGGCTCATCGAGCAGGCCCGCGAGGAGGGCATCGGGACTCCGATCGTGGTCGTCAGCGCACGCGGGACCGAGCACGACCGTGTGCACGCCCTCGAGATCGGGGCGGACGACTACCTCGTCAAGCCCTTCTCGATGAAGGAGCTCGTCGCCCGCGTCCGGGCCGCCTCGCGCCGAGGGACCCGAGCCGAGCGCAGCGAGGACGGCGAGGCGATCGAGATCGAGGAGCTCCGCATCGACCCCAAACAGGTGCAGGCGTACGTCGACGGCGAGAGCGCGGAGCTGACTCCCACCGAGTTCCGCGTCCTCTATGCGCTGGCGCTGGAGCGCGGCCGTGTGGTCAGCCGAGACGAGCTGCTGCAGAAGCTGTGGAGCCGCCGCGAGGGCCACCGCGACCGGACGGTCGACGTCTTCGTCCGCAAGCTGCGCGAGAAGATCGATCGCCGCGGCGTCCGCGCATACGTTTCTCCAGACCCGGTACGGCGTCGGGTACAAGCTGGAGGCGGTGCCGAAATGAACCTCTACTTCGTCTGCATCGGAAACGCGGGCCGCTCGCAGATGGCGCAGGCGCTCGCCGAGCGCGAGGGCTTCGAGGCGCGCTCCGCCGGCAGCCGGCCGGAGAGCGAGTTGCACCCCGAGGTGATCGCGGCGATGGACGAGCTCGGGATCGACCTCCGTGACCGGCGGCCGAAGGGAATCGAGCCGGCGGACGTCGAGTGGGCCGACATCGTCGTGACGATGGGCTGCGGCGACGCCTGCCCGGTGCTGCCGGGGAAGCAGTACCTCGATTGGGAGCTGACCGATCCGATCGATCTCCCGCTCGAGGCCGTCCGCGAGATCCGCGACGACATCGAGCGCCGGATCCAGAGCCTGAAAGCCGAGCTCGCAGCCTGATCGCGACGGGTCCCGGTTGGTGCCCAACTGGAGAAGATGTGGTTGAGCAGAACGTTCGGACCCCGCGTTTTGCTGCAAAGTACGTAGCAGACATGCAGTTCGCGCTCATCGCCCACCGAGAGACCGAGACGAATCTCAGGCTGCTCGAGGCGATGCCGGCAGGAATCGAGGCCACGCTGCTCTCCCCCGCCGAGACGCTCGGACGCCTCGGCGACGGCGACGCCGCGCTGGCTCGCCTCGACGTTCTCCCGACCGTCGACGGCATCGAGCCCGGGGCCTGGGAGCTCGCGCGACTGGAGGCCGAAGGGATCCGGATGCTCAACCCGCTTGCGGACGCTGTCGGCCACCCACGACAAGCTGATGACGGCCCGGCTGCTCAAGGACGCCGGCGTGCCGCATCCGACCACGCGGCACGTGACGCATCCGCACACCCCGCCGACGCTCGATCCGCCGTTCGTCGTCAAGCCGCGGTTCGGCAGCTGGGGCATCGACGTCCACATGTGCGCGGACCGGACGAGTGTCGCGAGCCTGCCTCGAGGAGCTGTCGGCGCGCAGATGGTTTCGCAGGCAAGGCGCGCTGGTCCAGGAGCTCATCCCGCCGCTCGGGCGCGACTTGCGGATCGTCGTCGCCTCCGGCCAGATCGTCGGCGCCGTCCAACGGCTCGCGGCTCCCGGCGAGTGGCGGACGAACGTCGCGCTCGGCGGCGTCAGGAAGCCGACCTCGCCTCCCCTGGCCGCCCGGGAGCTGGCGCTCGCGGCAGCTGCCGCCGTCGACGCCGACCTGGTCGGCATCGACCTGCTCCCCACGCCCGACCGGGGCTGGGTCGTGATCGAGGTCAACGGCGCGGTCGAGTTCACGGACGACTACTCGCTCGACCGGAACGTGTTCACCGCAGCGGCCGAGGCCTTGGTCGATGCCGCGTTCGGCTCGCGGCGCGAGTCGCTCGCGATCGCCTAGCTACCGAGTTCACCACTCGGATACCAATCGTTCACCAACCCTGCACCCCGCCACGGTCCCCGGGGGTGAAGGATCTGTGAAGCAATGGCCAAGGTGCTGATCGTCGAGGACGACGACGTCATCGCGAAGGCGATGGCGACGCACCTCGCCGGTGCGGGGTTCGATCCGCTCTGGGTCGGAAACGGAGAGGCCGGCATCGCCCGCCTTCGCTACGAGCGGCCCGATGTCTGCGTCCTCGACCTGATGTTGCCCCGACTGGACGGTTGGAAGCTGATCGAGACGTCGCGAAGCGAGGGGATCGGAACACCGATCGTCGTCGTCAGCGCGCGCGGGAGCGAGCAGGACCGGATCCACGCGCTCGAGATCGGAGCCGACGACTATCTCGTCAAGCCGTTCTCGATGAAGGAGCTGGTGGCGCGCGTTCGCGTGGCTGCGCGCCGCGGCGTCCGCGCGCAGGACGCGAGCCGCGGCGAGACGCTCGAGATCGAGGAGCTGCTGATCGACCCGAAGAGCTTCCAGGCCTACGTCGACGGCGTGAATGTCGAGCTGACGCCCACCGAGTTCAGGCTCCTCTACGCGCTGGCGCTCGACAAGGGCCGCGTGCTGACGCGGGACGAGCTCCTCCAGCGGATCTGGGGCCGCCGGCTCACCCGCCGCGACAGGACCGTCGACGTCTTCGTGCGCAAGCTGCGCGAGAAGGTCGACGCCCGCTCGCTGCGGCACAGCTTCCTGCACACGCGGTACGGCGTCGGATACAAGCTCGAGGCACTGCCGAAGTAGTCGGTTGTCCCCAGGCTGGGGAAAAGTCGGTGTGCGTTTCGTCACCGGATCGACACAAGAGTCGCGCCTGATTTGATCCACGGCCATGCGGGCGCGCATCGGCATCTACTCGGTCGCGGCGGCCCTGCTTGTAACGGCAACGGTCCTGGCCGGCCTCCGGGTCGGCAGAGGAGCCCGGTGCGCTCTCCGGCTGGCAGGCGCTCGTCCTCGGGATCGTCCAGGGGCTGACGGAGCTCCTGCCGATCTCCTCGTCGGGCCATCTGATCCTCGTGCCCTGGCTGGCCGACTGGACCTACCTGGAGACGAACGACGACTTCAACCAGACGTTCGACGTTGCGCTCCACTTCGGGACCCTCGTCGCCGTCGTGGCGTATTTCCGCGCCGACCTCGCTCGCCTGCTCGCCGCCTGGCTCCGTTCCATTCGGCGCCGCCGCGTCGAGACCATGGACGAGCGCCTCGCGTGGGTCGTCGCGATCGCGACCGTGCCGGCCGCGGTGGTCGGCGCCGCCGGCGAGAGCCTGATCGCCGACAAGCTCGGGGAGCCGTGGCAGATCGCGATCTTCCTGGCGTTCTTCGCCGTCGTGCTCTGGATCGCGGATCGCAGCCCGCAGGAGCGCGGGCTCGGAGACGTTCGCTACGGGCAGGCGCTCGCGCTGGGCTTCGCGCAGTCGCTTGCGCTCATGCCGGGTGTCTCGCGTTCCGGGATCACGATCTCAGCCGCCCGTTTCCTGAAGCTCGACCGGGACGCGGCTGCGCGGCTCTCGTTCCTGCTCCTCGTGCCGATCGTGCTCGGCGCGGTCCTGTTCAAGGGCGTGACGGACGTGCTGTTCGGCGACCTGCCGTCGGGCTGGGGTGGCCCCTTCCTGGTCGGCACGCTGGCGGCCGCCGGGGCCGGGCTCATGGCGATCGACCTCCTGCTCGGTTACGTGCGGCGCCACGACTACACGCTGTTCGTGGTCTACCGGCTGGTCCTCGCGCTCTTTGTCGTGGGTCTGATCGCAAGCGGCGTTCTCGATGCAACCTTCTGACGTTTCGTCAAGCAGGGGCTAGGACTCAGAAGTTAGGATTGCCTAGGAAGTGCCTAGGCAACCGTACTCCGCCGGCGAAGCAGCCCGCCGACTCGGGATCTCGCTCGACACGCTCCGCCGGTGGGACCGGCAGGGGCGCATCCGCACGAGACGAGACTCCGCAAACCGGCGTGTCGTCCCCGCAAGCGAGATCGACCGTCTCCGTGGCCGCGCCGACCACGATCTCTCCGCGCGCAACCGTCTCGCCGGCACCGTGCGCGACGTCAAGGTCGACGGCCTCCTGGCGCAGGTCGAGATCGAGGCGGGCCCGTTCCGCATCGTCTCCGTGATCACGAGCGAGGCAGCGGAGCAGCTCGGGCTCGAGCCGGGCGTCCCGGCGACCGCGCTCGTCAAGGCGACCTCCGTCCTGATCGAGCGATGAAGACACTCGCAGCGATCGCTGCAGTCCTCATCCTCGCCGGCTGCGGCGGCGGCGGCGGGGAGAGCGGAGAAGGCGAGCTCACCGTCTACGCAGCGTCCTCGCTGACCGAGGTCTTCCAGGATCTCGACACGAAGGCCGTCTACAACTTCGCCGGCTCCGACGAGCTCGCCACGCAGATCCGCGAAGGCGCCGAGGCCGACGTCTACGCAGCCGCGAGCACGAAGTATCCCGAAGCGCTCTACGAGGACCACCTCGTCGAGCAGCCGAAGATCTTCGCGACCAACCGCCTCGTCCTGGTCGTCCCGAAAGACAACCGCGCACGAATCCACTCGCTGGCGGACCTCGACACGAAGGGCGTGAAGCTCGTCGTCGGCGCCGAGGGCGTCCCTGTCGGTGACTACACGCGCGAGGTGCTCGAGAAAGCGGGCAAGGCGAGCGTTCTCGACCAAGTCGTCAGCGAGGAAAAGGACGTGAAGGGCGTCCTCAGCAAGGTCGCACTCGGCGAAGCGGACGCCGGTTTCGTGTACGCCACGGACGCCAACGCCGCCGGAGACGACGTGCGCTCGATCGAGCTCCCGGACGAGATCCAGGTGCCCATTCGCTATCCGGTCGCAATGGTCGCAGCAACGAAGCGAGGCGAGCAGGCCCAGGAGTTCGTCGACCTCCTCCTCAGCGACCAAGGCCGCAAAGCGCTCCAAGACGCCGGCTTCGGGCTCCCTTGAGGAGCCCGTTCCAGATGCTGCTCGTGCTGGCCTCCGCGATCGCGTTCAGCTTCCTCCTGCTCCCGCTTGTGGCCATCTTCCTGCGCGTCGCGCCGGACGATCTCATCGGAGGGCTCGGCAACGAGGAAGTGCGCGAGGCACTGCTCGTCAGCCTGAAGACGAGCGTCATCGCGCACGTGATCATCCTGCTCGTCGGCACGCCGGTCGCCTACCTCCTCGGCACGCGCAACTTCCGCGGGCGGGGGTTCCTGATCACTCTCGTCGAGCTGCCACTCGTCCTGCCACCCGCCGTCGCGGGAATCGGGCTCCTCGCCGCGTTCGGCCGGCGCGGGCTGCTCGGTGACTCGCTGGACGCGTTCGGGATCAGCATCCCCTTCACGCAGCTCGCGGTCGTGCTCGCGATCGTGTTCGTCGCCAGCCCCTTCTACATACGCCAGGGGATTGCGGCTTTCGCCTCCGTCGACCAGCACGCTGCTCGAGGCGTCGAGAACGCTGGGCTCGGGGCCGGCGCGCACGTTTTGGCGGGTTGCGCTGCCGCTCGCCTCCGGCGGCCTGGCGGCCGGCTCCTCGCTCGCGTTCGCTCGAGGCCTCGGGGAATTCGGCGCGACCATCATCTTCGCGGGCAGCTTCGCGGGCGTGACGCGGACTGCGCCCCTCGCCATCTACGCCGAGCTCGACCGCAGCTTCGAGTCGGCGCTTGCACTCGGCGCCTTGCTGATCGTCGTCAGCGTTGTCGTGCTCCTCGCAGTGAAGGCTCTGACCTCATGGACGTTCTTCGGCTGGACTTCTCCGTCGCCCTCCGCGCCTTCGACCTCGAGCTAGCTCTCGAGGTCGGTGCGGAGACCTTCGCCCTGGCGGGACCGTCGGGGGCGGGGAAGTCGACCCTGCTGCGCGCGATCGCCGGCCTGATTCGCCCCCAGCGCGGGACGATTCGGATGGGCGAAGCGCGGTGGTTCGACGCCGCCCGGGGTATCGACGTCCCTCCGGAGAACCGTTCTACGGGCCTCGTCTTCCAGGACTACGCGCTCTTCCCACACCTCACCGTCGAGGCGAACGTCGCCTTCGGCGCGAAAAACGGGATCGGCGACCTGCTCGAGCGCTTCGGGATCGCGGGTCTTGCCAACGAACGACCAGGCAACCTGTCGGGAGGGGAGCGCCAACGGGTCGCCCTGGCGCGCGCTCTCGCCCGTAGACCTTCCGTGTTGCTCCTCGACGAGCCCCTTGCGGCCCTCGATACCCAGACCCGGGCGCGGGTGCGCGGGGAGCTCGGAACGCACCTGCGTGAGGCCGGTCTCCCGACGATCGTCGTCACGCATGACTTCAACGACGCGGCGGCGCTGGCCGACCGCACCGCCGTGCTCGTGAAGGGCAAGGTCGTCCAGATCGGCACGCCGGGTGAGCTGATCGCCGCCCCCGCGACGCCCTTCGTCGCCGAGCTTGCCGGGGGCAACCTCCTCCCAGGTCACGCCACGAGGCGCGCGGACGGCTTGACCGAGGTCACTCTCGACGAAGGCACCGTGGTCGTGTCAGCCGACCACGTCGAGGGACGCGTGGGCGTCCTGATTCAGCCCTGGGAGATCTCGCTTGCGCGCGAAGCCGCTCTGGACTCGATGCAGAACCACGTGCGCGCGACAATCGCGAGCATCGTGCCGGTCGGCAATCGCGTTCGAGTCCGCATCGGCCCGCTGACGGCCGAGATCACGGCGGCCTCTGCGGCGCAGCTCGGGCTCCGCCACGGCGAGACGGCGGTCGCCAGCTTCAAGGCGACAGCGACCCGCGTAACGCCCCTCGGCTAGGACGCAACCCGGGATAGAGTGCTGCACCCGGGGTGCTGCTGCAAGAGCGGCGGCTGAGATCAGACCCGTCGAACCTGATCCGGTTAGGACCGGCGAAGGGAGACCGTTGCAGGACGAAACTCCGAATTGGGGCATCGAGCCGGTTCCCGAGCGCATGCGGGTGCTGGGCGCGCTCGACCAGACGATGCTCTGGGGGAACCTCGGCGTCTCGCTGCTCGTGCTCGTCATCGGCTCCTTGCTCGTGCCGGCGCTGTCGTTGCGAGACGCGCTGATCGCCATCGTCGTCGGCAGCGTCATCGGGAACGCGATGCTCGGTGTCGCCGGGATGATCGGCGCGGACGCGCGCGTCCCCTCGATGGTGCTCCTCCGCGCGCCCCTCGGCCGGCGCGGATCGTTCATTCCCACGGCCCTGAACATCATTCAGTGCCTCGGCTGGGCGACCTTCGAGCTGATCATCATCGCCGCCGCGGCGGCCGCGCTCTCTGACGAGATCCTCGGCTTCCGGGCGCAGTGGGCGTGGACGATCTTCTTCGGCGGCGCCGCCGCCGCACTCGCGTTCATGGGCCCGGTCGGCTTCGTCCGGCGGTTCCTGCGCCGCTTCGCCTTGTGGGCCGTGCTCGCCTCGCTCGTCTTCCTGACGTGGTGGGCGCTCTACGAGCCGGACGTCGGCGAGCTCTGGTCGGCCAAGGGCGAAGGCGGAATGTCGGTCTGGCTCGGCATCGATCTCGTGATCGCGATCACGGTCTCGTGGGTGCCGCTCGTCGCGGACTACACACGCTTCTCGCGCGGCCGCCGGGCCGCCCTGGTCGGCTCGGGCGTCGGCTACTTCCTGGGCGCGACGTGGATCCTGGCGATCGGGGTCTTCATCGTCGCGGGACGGGGCATCTCCGACCCGGTCGACGTGCCGGCGGCGGTCGCCGCAGGCGGCCTCGCAGCGGCACTTGCCTTGCTCGCCGTCACGGTCGACGAGACGGACGAGGCCTTCGCCAACATCTACTCGACGGCCGTCTCGGCGCAGAACCTCGTGCCCTGGGCCTCACAGCGCCTCCTGATCGCCCTCGTCGCGGCCACGGCCACGATCGGCGCGCTCACGATCGAGCTGCGCACGTACGAGTCGTTCCTCCTGCTCCTGGGCTCCTTCTTCGTGCCCCTCTTCGGCGTGCTCCTCGCGGACTGGCTCGTCGCCGGAATGCGCTACCGCCAGGCCGACATCTTCTCCGCGCCCGCCTACCGCCCGGCCCTGATCGCCTCCTGGCTCATCGGCTTCGCGCTCTACCACTGGCTTCACGAGCCTCCGCTCGGGCCGAGCTGGTGGGTCGACATCGTCGAGGAGACCCGTCAGCCCGGTGTCGGGATCGGCGCCTCCCTGCCGAGCTTCGCCGCCGCCTTCTGCCTCGCAGCGATCGCTGCAAGCGTCACTCGCAGACGGTCAGCGGTCGCTCCCTACCCTTCGTAAGTGATACTGCGCCCCGAGCGTGGCTGCCGTCACATTCTCGGATGTCTCGAAGATCTTCCCTGACGGGACAAAAGCCGTCGCCGACCTCAATCTCGAGACCGAGGACGAGGAGTTCATGGTGCTGGTCGGGCCGTCCGGCTGCGGCAAGACGACGGCCCTGCGCATGGTCGCCGGGCTCGAGGAGATCAGCGAGGGCGAGATCCGGATCGGTGACCGCGTCGTCAACGAGGTGTCGCCGAAGGACCGCGACATCGCGATGGTCTTCCAGACCTACGCGCTCTACCCGCACCTGACCGTCTTCGACAACATCGCGTTCAGCCTCCGGCTGCGCAAGATGAAGAAGCAGGAGATCGGCAAGCGCGTGCGCGAGGCGGCGAAGGTCCTCGGCCTCGAACCGTTCCTCGACAAGAAGCCACGGGCACTCTCGGGCGGCCAGCGGCAACGCGTCGCGATGGGGCGCGCGATCGTCCGCCAGCCGCAGGCCTTCCTGATGGACGAGCCGCTCTCGAACCTCGACGCGAAGCTTCGCGTCCAGATGCGCGCCGAGATCAGCCGGCTCACGCGCTCGCTCGGCGTGACGACGATCTACGTCACGCACGACCAGGTCGAGGCGATGACGATGGGCGACCGCGTCGCCGTCATGCGCAAGGGCGAGCTGCAGCAAGTCGCGCCGCCGCAAGAGCTGTACGACCACCCGTTGAACGTCTTCGTCGGCGGCTTCATCGGCAGCCCGGCGATGAACCTGGTCGACGCCTCGCTCGAGCGGAGCAATGGGACGCTGGCCGCCGTGCTGGGCGACCAGCGGATCTCCCTCGACGACGACGTGCTCGCCGCGCGGCCCGCGTTGAAGAGCTTCGAGGGGCGCGACGGTCGTGCTCGGCATCCGCCCGGAGCACCTCGAGGACGCCAGCCTCGTGCGCGACGTGCACGAGAGCAAGCGCCTGCGCGGGGAGATCGAGCTGACCGAGGCGCTGGGCTCGGAGCTGATGGTGCACTTCAAGATCAACGCGCCGCCTGCGCTGACGGAGGAAGTCAAGGAGCTGGCGGAGGACGTGGGCGAGGTAGCGGTCACCGGGCTGGAGGATGCGCGCGCGGAACAGCAGACGACCCTGGTCGGCCGCTTCGAAGTCGAATCACGCGTCAAGGCCGGCGAGACGACAGAGGTCGCCGTCGACACGCGCGCACTCCATTTCTTCGACCCGGAATCTGGGATGGGAATCTACGACGAACCGAAAGGAGCTACGCAATGACGAGGCGCTGGATCGCGCTCCTCGCCGTCTGCCTGCTCGCGGTCGGAACAGCGACCTCGTGCGGCGGCGACGACGACGGGGGCGGCAGCACGGCAAAAGGCACAGGGGAGATCACGATCTTCTCCCTCTGGGGCGGCAGCGAGCAGGAGGCGTTCCAGAAGGTCCTCACGCAATTCACCGCGGACACCGGCATCAAGACCAAGTACGAGTCGGCCCGCGACTTCCTCCCCGTGATCCGGACCCGGCTCGCGGCAGACAACCCGCCGATGGTCGCGATCATCCCGCGTCCCGGCTTCGTCGCGGAGCTGGCCCAGGACGACGCCCTGATCCCGCTCGAGGATCTCGGTCTCGACCCCGACAAGATCAACGAGAACTACGCCGACGTGTGGACGGACCTCGCCACCGTCGACGACACGGTCTACGGCGTGGTCGCCAAGGCCAATTCGAAGAGCACGGTCTGGTACAAGCCGCAGTCGTTCCAGGAGAACAGCTTCCAGATCCCGGAGGACTGGAACGGGTTGATCAACCTCACGAAGCAGTACAAGGCCAAGGGCAAGACGCCGTGGGCCGTCGGGGCACAGGGTGACGACAACTCGTGGACGCTGACCGACTGGTTCGAGCAGATCTACGTCCGCCAGGCCGGTCCCGAGAAGTACAGCCAGCTCTTCGAGACTGGTGAGGTCCCGTTCAACGACCAGACCGTCAAGGACGCTCTGAACGAAATGGTGAAGATCGTCAACGACCAGTACGTCGAGGGCGGGATCGACACTGCTCTCGGCATCAGCTTCGTCGACGGGATCGGCCGGGTCTTCGGCAAGAACCCGAAGGCCGAGATGTACTACGAAGGCGGCTTCGTCGGCGGCATCGCGATCGGACAGGTGAACCCGAGCCTGAAGCCGGGCACGGACATCGACTTCTTCGAGTTCCCAGAGATCAACTCGGAGCACGGCAACCCGGTCGTGGGCGGCGGCGACGTGGCGTCCGCTTTCGTCAACAACGAGGACGTCGCCAAGCTGATCGACTACCTCGCGACGCCCGAGGCCGGCCGGATCTGGGTCTCGACGGGCGCAATCGCCTCACCCAACAAGGGCGTGACCGAAGACGCCTACCCGAACGATCTCGTCAGCAAGGAGGCGCAGCAGCTTCAAAACGCCAAGGTCTTTCGCTTTGACGGCTCGGACCTGCTGCCGGGAACGCTCGGCCAGAACTTCGGCACCTTGCTTCAGAACATCATCAAGACGCCGAGCAACATGGACAGCCTCCTCGACGACTACCAGGCCGACGCCGAGCAGGCCGGCTTCGGCGCGTAAGAGCAACACCAGATGAGCAGCCAACCCGTCCCCGGGCCAGTCGGAAGACCCCGGGGACGGAGGCTGCACTCGATCTTCAAGCGCGGGGGCTGGCAAGGGCTGCTGTTCATCGCCCCGGCGGTGATCCTCCTCGGGCACCCTGGTCGTGTATCCGCTCGTCTGGACGATCATGTACAGCTTCGGCGACACGAACTCGAAGCTCGACATCGTGAGCTGGGTGGGGTTCGACAACTACGAGCGGCTGTTCACCCGCGACCGGGTCTTCCTCGACCGAGAGAACTTCCCGCCCGAGGGCGCGCTGATCAACAACATCAAGTGGGCGCTCCTCTACACGACGATCTCGCTCTCGATGGGCCTGTTGATCGCCGTCCTGGCCGTTCGCGTCCGCTACGAGTCGCTCATCAAGGCGATCGTCTTCGTGCCGATGGCGATCGCCGCGACCGCGGTCGCGATCATCTGGAAGTTCGTCTACGAGCCCAACCCCGACATCGGTGTCGCAAATGCCATCGCCACGAACGTCTTCAACATCGATCCGATCGTGTTTCTCGGACGCGCCGACACGGTCAACTACGCGATCATCTTCGCCTACGTCTGGGCGTCGACGGGCTTCGCGATGGTCGTGCTCTCTGCTGCTCTCAAAGGCATCCCCGAGGACATCATCGAGGCCGCGAAGACGGACGGCGCCAACGAATGGGCGATCTTCCGGCGCATCCAGTTTCCGCTTGCTCTCACTGCCGATGGCCGTCGTCACGGTCTGGCTCACGATCAACGTGATCAAGCTCTTCGACGTCATCTACGTCCTCACGGACGGGGGGCCGGGGAACTCGAGCGAGGTGATCGCCACCCAGATGTTCGACGAGTTGTTCGCGAACGGCGAGGGCGGCTATGCCGCCGCGATCGCCGTCGTCATGCTGATCCTCGTCCTCCCGTTGATGATCTGGAACATCAGCCGCTTCCGTAGTGAGCGGGTGGTCACCTGACCGTTGCGGCCGAGTCAGCCACGCAGCAGTCGGCGACCGTCTCGCGCGCGGATCGTCCGCTTCCTGGCGCGCACGCCGGTCCACATCGGGCTGCTCGTCATCGCGGTCATCTGGCTCGTCCCGACCGTCGGCCTGGCGATCACGTCCTTCCGGCCTCGAGACCAGATCCAGGCCACGGGCTGGTGGACGACCTTCAACGACTTCGCGTTCACGCTGCACAACTACGACCTCGTCCTCGACAACGCGGGGATGGGCTCCAGCTTCGTCAACAGCATCATCATCACCGTGCCCGTCGACGCTCCTCCCGCTCGCGCTGGGCGCCGCCGCCGCGTACGCGTTCTCGTGGATCAGTTTCCCGTTCCGGGACACGATCTTCCTGACCATCGTCGCGCTGATGGTCGTGCCGATCCAGATGGCCCTTGTGCCGCTGCTACGACTGTTCACCGATCTCGGCCTCAACGACTGGTATGTCGGAATCTGGCTCGCGCACACGGCGTTCGGCCTGCCGCTCGCGGTCTTCCTGCTCCGCAACTTCTTCATCACGCTCCCGCGCGACCTGATCGAAGCGGCCCGCGTCGACGGCGCGTCCAACCTGCGCATCTTCCTGCGCGTCGTGCTTCCGCTGTCGGTGCCGGCGCTCGCCTCCTACGGGATCTTCCAGTTCCTCTGGGTCTGGAACGACCTGCTGATGGCGTTGGTCTTCATCTCGGACTCGGATCTCTTCCCGATGACGAAGAGGATCGTCGAGACACAAGGCACCTATGGGGCCGAATATCACCTGCTGGCCTCGGGCGCGTTCCTGCTGATGATCGTCCCGCTGATCGTCTTCTTCGCTCTGCAGCGGTACTTCGTGCAGGGACTGCTTGCCGGCTCCGTCAAGTAACCCCGTCCAGCTCGTCCCGCACACCCACTGGGACCGGGAGTGGTACCTCCCCTTCCAGAGCTTTCGGCTGAAGCTCGTCGGGCTCGTCGATCGCTTGCTCGACCTGCTGGAGGACGACTCGCGGTACGTCTTCACCCTCGACGGCCAGCTCAGCGTCGTCGACGACTACCTCGAGGTCCGGCCGGAGGCAGCGCCGCGGATCCGAGCGCTCGTCGATGAGGGCCGCCTGGTAATCGGCCCGTGGTTCACGCTCGTCGACGAGTTCCTCGTCTCGGGCGAGACGATCGTCCGCAACCTCGAACACGGGCTCGCTCGCGGAGACGAGCTCGGCGGCGCGATGCGGATCGGCTACCTGCCGGACATGTTCGGCCACGTCGCGCAGATGCCGCAGATCCTGCGGTTGGCAGGCATCGAACAGGCCGTGGTGTGGCGCGGCGTCCCGGCGGCGATCGACCGCCACGCGTTCACGTGGGAGGCGCCCGACGGGTCCGTTGTTCGCACCGAGTACCTGCCGCGGGGGTACGGGAACGCCGGGCATCTGCTCGCCCATCCGGAGCGGCTGGTGGACGAGGTCGTCGCCCTGCAGGAGGCGCTGCGGCCGTTCTACGGCGACGACCCGCTGCTCGCGATGTACGGGAACGACCACACGGAGCCGGATCCCGGCCTGCCCGACCTCATCGAGGCAGCCGGCGAGCAAGTCCAGATCGAGCTGACGACGCTGCCTGGCTACCTCGAGCAAGCCGAGGGGGACGGATTGCCGCACTGGCAGGGCGAGCTGCGCTCGGGAGCCCGTGCGAACCTGCTCATGGGCGTCACCTCGGCGCGGATCGACCTCAAGGCCGCCTGTGCTCGCGCCGAGCGCGGCCTGGAGCGCTATGCCGAGCCTCTGCAGGCGCTGTATGGCGAGCGTTGGCCGGAACGCTTGCTCGACCTCGCGTGGCGACGGGTGCTCGAGAACTCCGCGCACGACTCGATCTGCGGCTGCTCGGCCGACGAGGTCTCTGCGCAGGTACTCGTCCGCTACGCCGAGGCCGAGCAGATCGCTGCCGGTCTGGCGACCGCTGCCGTCGAGCGGGTCGCGCGGAGAGTCGAGCGCGGCTCGGTAGCCGTCGTCAACCCCAGCCCACGGACGCGTACCGACCTGATCGAGATCGAGCTTCCAATCCCCGAGGAGTGGAAGGCGGTTGCCCTGGAGCTCCCGGACGGGAGTGTCGTGCCGGCGCAGGAGACCGCGCGCAACGGCGACACGCGGAGCCTCGTCGGGATGGTTCCGGCGCCTCCGCTCGGCTGGACTTCGGTCCGCCCCGTGCCCGCCGAGGGGCCTCCCGAGGAGACTGGACCGGCTATCGAACGGGCTGCTCGAGGTCCGGGTCGCTCCCGATGGGACGCTCGAGCTGGAAGGCGGGGGTCGCCGTCTACGGGGCGTCGGTCGGCTGGTCGACGGCCTGCGACGTGGGCGACAGCTACAACTACGCGCCGCCGCCGGACGATGTAGAGGTCGACGAGCCGAGCGATGTGCGCGTCGACTTCCTCGCCAGGGGCCCGGTGCGCTGGGAGCTCGTCGTCGTTCGCACCTACCGCTGGCAGGGGGAGAGCGTCGAGGTCGCGATGCACGGTCGAGCTCCGTGCCGGGGAACCGTTCTGCCGGCTCCGCGTCTCGTTCGACAACCCGTGCCGCAATCACCGGCTGCGCTTCCACATCCCGCTTCCCGAACGCACGGAGGCCTCCGCGGCCGAGGGGCAGTTCGCGGTTGTCGAGCGCGGACTCGAGGCCGAGGGCGGGCACGGCGAGGTCCCGCTGCCGACCTTCCCCGCGCGCGGCTTCGTCGACGCGGGCGGAGTCGCGGTGCTGCTCGACCATGTCATGGAGTACGAAGTCGTCGAGGGACGCGAGCTCGCCCTGACGCTGCTGCGCTCGATCGGCCTCATCAGCCGCCCCGACAACCCTTACCGGGAGGTCAACGCGGGGCCGGAGCTCGCCCTGCCGGCGGCGCAGTGTCTCGGGCCGTGGAGCATCGGCTTCGCGCTCTTCCCGCACTCCGGGTCGTGGCTCGAGGCCGGCGTGCTCGAGCAGATGGAGGCCTACCAGCATCGGTTCCTGACGGCACCGGGGGAAGGCAGGCAAGCGGCCGTGCCGGAAGGCGCCGGGCTCGAGCTGAGCGGCGACGGGGTGATCCTCTCCGCGTTACGGCGACGGGGCGACCAACTCGAGGCGCGCGTCGTCAACCAGACCGCCGAGCCGCGCACGGCGACGCTGGCCGGTCAGGCCGTGGAGTTGCGCCCCTGGGAGATCCGGCTAGTGCCGGCAGGCGCGGCAGACGCCTTCACTCAGGCCAAGGTGGTCTGAGCGGTGGACCGACTCGCCGCAACTGCGGCAGTAGAGCCCGGCATGCCGCGTGGCATACGCACGAATGAGACTGAAAAGGGTCATGGCTTAGTAGACGTTGGTCGGCGCCGAGCATTCCCGGCTGAACCACTCTTTACGGACCTTTTACGGAGCCGGAACTCGCCTCGCGCGACGACCACCGCGGACCCGCCGACCTCCACCCGCTCGAGCTTGTCCGCCGAGCCGTCGACGCGGGCGTAGAGCGTCGACGGGCGGCCGATCTCGGCGCCCTGCGAGATCTCGATCTCGTCTCCGTAGCGCGATGCGGCCGTGGCGGGCGAGGTGGACTGCCAGCGGCCCGGCCGCGGAGCCCGTCGCCGGATCCTCGGGCACGCCGCCGCCGGGCGCGAACATCCGCGTCTTCCAGCGCGACCCCTTGCCGGCGATCGTGTTGACGCCGAGCAAGGGCGGCAGGTCGGTGAGGCGCGACAGGTCGGGCTTCAGCGCAGCGACCTCCGTCCTCGGAGCCGAGCGTCACGTAGACGTGGCCCATGCCGTTGTCGTAGGCCTCGACGGGCAACTCCGAGCGCTCGACGCCGAGCGCCTCCAGCAGCGTGTCCGCTTCCGCGTACGGCTCGATGGTCGGCAGCGGCTGCTCCATGCGCCCGAAGACGATGCGCGCGCCTTCGCGCTCGAGCCGGACGGGGATCACGCCCTTGCCGGTCTCGAGCCTGATCTCCTCGAGCTGCAGCGGCCCGGCGAGGACGAAGGCCGAACCGAGCGTCGGGTGGCCTGCGAAGAGCATCTCGTTCGTGGGCGTGAAGATCCGGATGCGCGCGTGACCGTCCTCCGACGGGAGCACGAACACGGTCTCCGAGAAGTTCATCTCGCGCGCGAGTGCGCTGCATCACGTCCTCAGGAATCTCGCGCGCGTCCGTGAAGACGGCGAGCTGGTTGCCCGCCAGGGGCGTGTCCGTGAAGACGTCACACACGACGTAGCGGAAGGTCGCCACGGGGCCACTCTATGATCCGCCGCATGCTGCGGGGGGCCGTTGCTGCTGGACTGGCAGCGCTTGTAGCGCTCGCCCTCTTCGCAGGGCGGGCGCGCAACCGCGTGCCGACGCCGCGGGGCCGCAGCCGCTCAGCCTCCACCCCAAGAACCGCCACTACTTCCTCTTCCGCGGCAAGCCGGCGATCCTCGTCGGCTCGGGCGTCTACGGGGCGGTCGTCCACCGCGACTTCGACTACGTCGTCTACCTCAACGAGCTCCGGCGCCTGGGCCTCAACCAGACGCGGCTCTTCACGGGCTCGTATGTGGCCCGCAGCTCCTCGGGCGGCGAGCAGTACGCGGACAGCCTCGTCCCGCGCGATCGCCTGCTCGCGCCGTGGGCGCGCAGCGACACGCCCGGCTATGCGCTAGGCGGCAACAAGTTCGACCTCGAGCGCTGGGACCCCGAGTACTTCACGCGGCTCCGGCACTTCGTGGCCGAGGCCGGGAAGCGCGGCATCGTCGTCGAGGTCGTGTTCTTCTCGGCCAACTACGGTGACTGGAACTGGAGCGCCAGCCCGCTGCACGCGGACAACAACGTCAACGGCGTCGGCCGGGTGGCGGCGAACGAGGCGTACCGGCTCGACGGTGACGCGGGCCTGCTTCGAGCCCAGGAACGGCTCGTCGAGAAGATCGTCCGCGAGCTGAACGACTTCGACAACGTCTACTACGAGCCGCTGAACGAGCCGTACCACGCGTCCTGCCCGGACGGCGTCGCGTTCTGCGCGCCCCCGGCCGCGTGGGAGGAGCGCATGATCGGCGTCGTCGACCGCACTGACCGCTCGCTCGGACGGCGGCACCTCATTGCCCGCAATGTCGGAAACGTCGGCTTCGCGATCGCCGCCGAGCACCCGGCCGTCTCGATCCTCAACTTCCACTACGCCAAGCCCCAGGCGGCACGCGCCAACTACCGGCTCGGGCGGGCGATCGCCCACGACGAGACCGGCTTCCGCGGGCCGGCCGACCACCCGTACCGCACCGAGGGCTGGGAGTTCCTGCTCGCCGGCGGCAGCGTGTTCTCGAACCTCGACTGGAGCTTCACGGCAGAGGCCGAGGCCGGGACGCACCCGCTTGCCCCGAGGACTTCCACTACGGCGGCGGCGGAGCGCCTCTCCGCAACCAGCTCGCGTTCCTCAAGCGCTTCCTCGAGTCGTTCGACCTGGTGCGGCTACGCCCGGCACGCTCGGTGATCAGACACGGCATCCCGCCGGGGGCGACGGTTCACGCCCTCGGCCGGCGCGGCCGCGAGTACGCGATCTACGTCAGCGGCGGCAGCGGACAAGCGCGTCTCGCAGCTCGGGTTGCCGGCGGGCAGGTACAAGGCCCAGTGGGTCGATCCGAAGACAGGGCGGACGATGAAGCGCGCGCTGGTCCGACACGCGGGCGGCACGGTGACGCTGGTCTCGCCGCGCTACTCGGACGACGTGGCGCTGGCGATCCGCTCGGTCAGGGGCTGACCCTCCTCGAGGCGCCGCTCGGTCTCGGCGTACCACTCGACCGACCACTCGAGCATCCCGATCCCGTAGCTGAGCGCGAGGTACGGATAGAGCTGCGATTCCTCGGCGAAGCCTTCGCGCGCGTCGGGCTCGAGCTCGCGGAACGGGCTGCAGTACCCGTTCGAAGACCTCCCGTCTCGCCGCGCAGGTTTGCGAGCACGTCCTCCTTCGAGACGACGTCGCCGAAGAAGAGCCTGAGCAGCCCCTCGTCGCGCATTTCGTAGATGGAGCTGTGGTATCGGTCAGCCACTCGTGGAGCGCGCGCTCGCCTGCCTTCGTCAGCGTGTACTCGGTGCGCTTGACCTTGCCGCGGGGCTGCGAGCGGGCGCGGACGAGCCCGGCCTCGCGCAACCGCTTGAGCTCGGGATAGATCTGTCCGTAGCTCGCGCTCCAGAAGAACTGCGTCGAGAAGTCGATCGCCTTCTTGATGTCGTAGCCGGTGCGGATGCCGAGCTTCAGCATCCCCAGGATCACGCGCGCCGTCGGGCTCAGGCTTGACATATCTACCAGAGATGTTAGATCATATCGGGTAGATATGTCTAGCGCAGTGACGGTCGAGGGCTTGCAGAAGGCCTACGGGAAGGTCGAGGCCGTCCGCGGCGTCTCCTTCGAGATCGAGGTCGGCGAGGTCTTCGGGCTGCTCGGCCCGAACGGCGCCGGGAAGACGACCACCGTCGAGATCCTGGAGGGCTACCGCGATCGCGATGCCGGCCTGGTCGAGGTGCTCGGAGCCGACCCTGCCACGGCCGGCGCCGACTGGCGTCAGCGGATCGGGGTCGTCCTCCAGTCCGGCTCGCTCTACGCCCAGCTGACCGTGGTCGAGATCCTCCGGCTCTTCGGGGGCTACTACGAACGTCCTCGAGACCTCGACGAGGTGATCGGGATCGTCGGGCTCGAGGAGAAGCGGAGCGAACGCGTGCACACGCTCTCGGGAGGACAGAAGCGCCGGCTCGATTTTGGGCTTGCCCTGGTCGGCGACCCGGAGCTCGTCTTTCTGGACGAGCCGACGACGGGCTTCGACCCGGAAGCTCGCCGTCGCGCCGGAGAAACGATCCGCTCGCTCCGGGACCTCGGCAAGACGATCCTCCTCACTACGCACTACCTCGACGAGGCCGAGCGCCTCTGCGACCGCGTCGCCGTGCTGCGCGACGGAAAGATCGCCGCCCTTGGCCACCCGGGCGAGCTCACGGGCGCCTTGCCGCCGACCGAGATCCGTTACCGGCTGAACGGCAAAGAGGTCGTCGTCCACACCGAGGAGCCGACCCGGGTACTGAACGAGCTGACAGCCGAGGCGCTACGCAACGGCGTCGAGCTCGAAGCGCTCGAGGTGCGGCGGCCCAGTCTCGAGGATGTCTATCTCTCGCTGACCCAGGAGCGCACCGAATGACGCTCCTGTTCCACGAGCTGCGTGGTGAGCTCCTCCTCTACATCCGCAGTCGCGAGCTCGCGTTCTTCACGTTCCTGCTGCCGATCATCTTTCTCGTCATCCTCGGCTACGCCTACGGCGACGAGGAGATCGAAGGCCATCTCGGCGCCGACTACCTGGTGAGCGGGATGATCGGCTACGGGGTCGCGTCGACGGCGTTTGCAGGGCTCGCCATCGTGCTCGTGATTCGCCGGGAGGAAGGCATCCTCAAGCGGTTGCGGGCGACGCCTTTGCCTGCATTCACCTACATCGCAGCCGTCCTCGGCACGACGATGATCGCCTTCCTGGTCGGCGCGATCTGCATCGTCACCCTGGCGATGACGCTGCTTGGACGGCCAATTTTCCGAAGAGCCCGGTCTCGCTCGCAGTGGCCCTGCTGCTCGGCGGTGCGTCGTTCGCGGCGATCGGTGTCGCGACCACGACGTTGCTGCACCGCGCGGAAGGAGCCTCGGCGGCGATCAATGCGATCTATATCCCGCTCTCCTTCCTGTCCGGGGCTTTTTTCTCTCAGGCGAACTTCCCGACCTTCCTGACCGTCATAGCCAGCATCTTCCCGCTGAAGTACTTCATCGACCTCGTGGCGGCGATCTCCCTGGACGGCGACCAGATCTGGGAGCGCCCGGTCGACGTGGCGGTCATCGTCGTGTGGGGCGCTGCGGCAACCGTGTTCGCGCTACGTCGCTTTCGCTGGGTTCCACGCGAGGGTTAGTTTCGGCCAGACCGGGCACCTATGCCTTGCAAATGGGGTCAGCAGAGCCGGTAATCGCTTTCGCGACGAGGACCGTCGAGCCGCCTGGTCTCGAGATTCGCGTCAACTTCGGCCTGTTCGCGGGGCGCGAGGCGACACCGGCTGAGATCGACGGACTAGCCGAGGTCTTGCGCGACAAGGTGCACGACCTGACGATCGTCTCGGAGGGCCGGCACGAGTTCGACGATCGCTCCGAAGCGGCCGTCCACCAGGTGCGGGTCGAGGTGCCGTCCGAGGCGCTTCCGTCGAGCGAGGACGAGGTCGTCGAGCTGCGCGGGCGCCTGATCGAGGCCGCCGAGCGCTGGGCGCAGGACTGCTTCGACGAGCGTCACGTCGAGCTCAACGAAGCCTGAGGGCGCTCACAGGTACTTCAGCAGAAAGTCGTCGAAGCGAAGCGTCACGAAGGATTCGCTCGAGCCGACGCGGACTCCGATGTTCCCGCTCTCGATGCCGTCGTCGTCCTTGGCCGTGCCGATCGTCTGCCCGTTCCCCTGGAGCGTGAGGATCGTCGGGTCATCGCCCACGCATTTGGCCGTGAGCGTGTTCGTGCCTTCCATGAGGGCGCTGGTCGGCTTCATGCCGCCGATCAGCGAGATCGGCTTCCCGTTGCGGTATCTGACGAGGTTGTAGTCGCTCCCCTTGAGGATCGCGAGCAAGTAGTAGTTGGCGGGGCTCTCGTACCGGCAGATGAAGCTGAGGCCATAGTCCTTCGCGCCGCTGACCCACTTGACGCGGGCGGTCATCGAGACGTCGGTCAGCTCGTCCTCCTGTTTCGCAAGATGAACCAGCGGGTTGTTCGGCTTCGTGGCCCTGACGTACATGGTCTTGCCGTCGAAGTACACGCGGCCGATCGGCGGCCGGTCCAACGGCCCGAACATGCTGTTTGCTTCGACCGTCTCGGTCGGGATCGTCGATCCGCCGTCGTCGCCGTCGCCTCCGATGACGCCGGTCTTGTTCAGTGCGATGAGGAGCCCCGTGACCGCGCCGATGAGCGCGGTGATCGACCCGATGACACGGGGAGCGCTACTGAGGAAGGCGCCGAGGCCGCCGCCGGTCTCGGTGCTCTCCCACGTCCGGCGAAGGATCTAGATCAGACAAAGGACGGCGCGTCGAATCTACTACTCCGCCGTGCAATCCGGCAATAGGCGGCGATACGCTGAGCAGGCGCCCCCGTAGCTCAGTGGATAGAGCAGTGGTTTCCTAAACCGCGTGCGCATGTTCGATTCATGCCGGGGGCATACCGCGAGGCTGAATGCGCGTTCGATCTTCGGTTCTTCGAGCTACGGGGCAACCTCGGTATTCGTGATCGTGATCGGAATCGTTCTCTGGCCGGGTTTGATGCTGCCGTAGTCGATGACGGCCCTCTGGGTGGAAGTGAGTTCGATCTGGCGCGTCTCTAGCTCTCTGACCTGTTTCTGTGCGTAGTGCGCGAGGGTGACCTTGAAGGTTTGGGTGGCGGTGCCCGCGTCATGGAACGTCAGCGTTCCATGAGCCGGGTCGTTCTGGCTCGTCACGAGCGAACCGGGTTGGAGCGAGATCGCCTTGACGCCGATTCGGTACGCCTTGCCGGAGCCGACCAGGCCGATGTGGAACAGCGGTGATTCGGCCTGCCCCGCTGCGCTTCGGTACGCGAATCGACCGACAGCCCCGGACACCTCGAATGAGTTGCGGTCGCCTGGTCGCATGCGCAGGTTGTCGATCGCAGCGTCGCGGTTTGGCCCGATCATCGACAGGTACTCGGTGTCGGGACTGCGCAGACCGCTGCCGTCGATGGTGACGGTGAGGTCCAGCTGCGCCGGGATGCGGTAGAGCGGCTCTTGGCGCCCGCGCCAGCCGGCGACCGTCCGCGGCCTGACGGCGCTGGCGCCCGGAATCTCGTTGACGAACCGGCTCCCGACGTAACCGAGTCGACGGCCCTGCTTGTCGACGATCAACAGGTGGGCGTGGTTGAACGGATTGCCTTCCAGACGGATTTCGTTGAAGCGCGGCGCATTGACACGCCGCGGAGCGCAGAACGGGCACTGGTGCACGCCGAGACCCGGCAAGATCGGAGAGAGCGTGAGCGTCTTGGTCTTCGCGTTTCCTTTGTACAGGCTGCCCGGCTGGCCTGGATCGAAGTTGTAGCTCCACGTGTTGGCGCGCGTGTCGATGTGGAGCCTGCGCGTGACGCCGGGAAAGTTGTTGTCGTAGACCAAGATGTCGAAGCGTCCACCTGCGCGTTCCTCGACGGCGTACGGCGTAATTTCGTGCCCTCCCAGGAATCCAGGTTGGTAGATCCCCATGCCGTAGGTCTCTCCACGGCGTTCCCGCAAGGCCGCCATCAAGGTCCGCAGTATTTGGCTGGGCGTTCCGGAGACCGTCCTATCTATGACCTCCGGCAACAGCTGCCACGCGAACGCGTAGGCGATCGCCCGCTGCAGCCGCACGTTCCCGCGTAGTCGCACTTTGTACGTGCGTCGCCCAAAAGCGGGGTACAGCTTTCGGAAGACCATCAGGCTGAGCACGGACATACCCGTGCAGTGCCCGCCGCTCATCTCCCGGTTCAGCTGTTTGAGCCACACGTCCCCGGGCGGCGTCAACACACAAGAACCCGACTTTGTGACGAACGCGCACGCCCTGCTGCCGAACAACATCCGGACCTCGTTCGCGGACAGATTCGCTTTCCCCGCCCCATAGTTCTCGAACCCGAACCCGTCAACCTTAGGCCGAAAGCCGCTGTCCGCCACCATCTTCTCGCCCGCCGCACCAGCCCCGCCGAGCGCCACCGTCAAGATTGCAACAGCAACCGAAAAGCCGACGCCCAGAAATGTCAGACGGCGCAGAACCATCGGGTCGGGATCGGGTAGCCGTAGAGCGCTCTAGAGGCAGCCGACGGCGGAACCGCGCGAAGGTCGAAGCGCTCAAAAGCCGCAGCAACGATTGCGGTCTTCCCCATCAAACCCCTTCGTTGCCTTGAAGACCAAAGTACTCCGGCTTCACCCGTCTGTCAATTGAGCAGGTTCACGTTGACCTTCGGAACTCAGACCCTGCCAAGAACGAACTGACCGGAGTCGCCTCGGGCGGGCTCGCAAAAGTCCTCCACTCGAGGCGCAGCAGGTACAGGGATGGCCGTCCGCCTTGACTCCGGCGCTTGCTGACTAAACAAAATCCTTGTCCCGAACGTCAGAGGGGTGTGATCGGACACCGCGGAGCGACGCTGGAAGAGCTCGAGGCACTGTACCGCCGCCTCTTTGACGTCTTCGTACGCGTGGCGGCCAGCGTGACGGGCGATTCCGAACGAGCGCGTGACGCGGTGCAGGAGGCGTTCGCGACCGCGGTGCGCAAGCGCGGTTCCTTTCGGGGCGAGGGCCCGCTCGAGGCCTGGGTCTGGCGCATCGTGCTGAACGCTGCACGGTCGGACGCGCGCCGCGGTACCCCGGCAGTCGGCTACGACGGGGCAACCGCCTCGAACGGCCGGCCGGAGCGAGATGCAGAGCTGCGCGTGGCGCTCGCGCGCCTGCCGGAGCGGCAGCGGACCGCCGTCTTCCTCCGCTACTACGCGGATCTCGACTACGCAGCGATCGGCCAGGCGCTTGGAATTCGCACCGGAACCGTCTCCGCGACACTCAATGCAGCGCACGCGGCGCTTCAGATCCAGCTGGAGGAGGTCCGAGCATGACCGATCTCGACCGCACTAGCCTCGATCGGATTCTTCCCTCCACGACGGGCTCGCCTGACTGGGACGATGTGATGAGCCGTTCCCGTGCGCAGCTGGGCCGTCGTCGGCGTCGAGTGGTGGTTGCCCTTGCTGCGGCGGCACTCGTCGCCGTGGGAACCGCCTCTGCGTTCGGCTCGGTGCGCGAATTCGTCCGTGGCGTGGGTTTCATCGGCTTGCCGCCCCGGATCCGCAGGACAGCAGCCCCCGCCGGCAAGGCGTGTGCTGACCGAGGCGGGCGTTCGGTTCTCGTTCAGAGTGCCGAGAGGGTGGGAAAGGTTCAACACCATTCCGACCAAGAAGTCTCCTAGAGCGCCAATCTCGCTCAACAAGTCCAGCGAAGGGCCGCAAGATGCAGAGGCCATCATCTATTGGACGAGCTTCCCCGCCGGCGACCACGCCGATCCGTGTGCCCGTGAGCTCGCCCCGTCGATTGGCCGATCGGCCGCCAGTCTCGCGGCCGCAGTGTCGACGGCGCCCGGCACCAAGCTCGTCAAGGGGCCTTTGAACGTCACCGTGGGCGGGTACCCCGCGAAGCACGTGGTGCTCACCGTTCGCAAGTACGTCGGCTGCGACCCTGGGTTCTTCTACACCTGGCGAGCGGTGTCCGGCGGTGCGTTCTGGGACGACGGATCTGGGCGACACGATCCGGGTTTGGATCATCCCCGTGGCCGGCACGCGCTTCTACAAACGCACGCGGCTCTTCATTGCGGCCGCAACACAAGAGGACGCCGACGCGATGCTGAAAAGAGAGGTCGAGCAGATCGTCGGATCGTTCCGCTTCGAGTCGGTCGTCTTGCGTTAGAACGACGATGGCGCCAGGGAGGAATGGACCCAATCGGGTCCTAGCCGCCAAGGTGAGCGACGGGCACGGTGCAGGCATACGGCAATCACATCGGTTGCCTGCAAACGAGGGAGCTAAGAAATGAAGAAGATCATCCTCGCGGTCGCCGTTGCGGCGGTCGCCTCCATGGCATTCATCGTGTTCGCCGTTCCGGCGATGGCCGGGAACGGAGCCAAGATCAAAGACATGACGAGCACACCGTCCCCCATTACCCCGGGGCCGGCTACAACTTCATGTTCTGGAACGGCAACGGCGCCATGCAGGACTTCGCGCCGACCTACTACAAGGAAGTCATTACGCCGAGCGGTGTCCACAACCAGGTGCTGAAGGGCATCGTCGCCAACGACACCGGCGCGCCCGTCACCTACTCGGCCAACAGCGGTGGTCCGATCCCGGCCGGGCAGCAGTGCTGGGACTTCGATAACGGAAACCTCTCCACTGATTGGTCGATGACGATCGACGCGGACGGCCAGTACACCCTGAACTGCCACTTCGCCAAGGCGTAGCTGAGTCAAGGCAACGGGGAGCGGCACGATGAACTTCATCTGGATGAAGAACACGGACGGGCAAGCAACGCATCCCGATCCCGAGATCAACAAGCTCTACAAGGCACGACGCAAGGCCGCCGAGGCCACGTACGGCACGGGCTTCTCAGCGATGAAAGGCTGGGACGAGCTCGAGCGGATCGCCCGGGAGCTCACCAAGCTCGACCCCGACGGCGACTGGCGCTACGAGGTCTACCGCTTCGACGGCCGCGGCTGGCAAGTCCGCCGTCCCTGATCTCGCTCATCTAGCACCCAGCGCAGCCTGACGCTGCGCGCTGGGCCTGCCGCTTGCGGCGCGGGCCACAGCGCAGAGCGTCAGAACTGATGCTCGGTCCCGACGCGCGCTGGGCATGCGGATCAGCCACACTTCCGTGATGGCCAACCGCCCGGCAATCGCCGGAGACATCCAGCAGGCTCTGGACCGCGTCGGCGTCCCGAGCTACGTCATCGACACGACGGGAATCATCCGCTGGATCAATGCGGCTGCCGAGCGTGTAGTCGGCGACGTTCGCGGTCGTCAGTTCACCTCCGTCGTCGCGCCCGAGGACGGCCGGCGCGCCCGCGAGGCGTTCTCACAGAAGGTGCTCGGCACCTCCCTGGCCACCGATGCGCCCGCCGTCTTGGTTTCGACCGCCGGCACGCGGGTCCCCGTGGAGATCAGTTCGGTGCCGCTGATGAACGGTGAACGGGTGGTCGGTGTCTTCGGGCTGTTCGAGGAGCACCCCGACGACACCGCCACAGCGCCACCCCCGCATCTCACCCCCCGTCAGGTCGAGGTGCTTCGTCTTCTGGAGCAGGGCCACTCGACGAAGCAGATGGCCGCCGAGCTCCACCTGAGCACCGAGACGGTCAGGAACCACATCCGCCGTCTTTTTCAGGCCCTCGGCGTCCATTCCCGACTTGAAGCCGTCGCTGCAGCCCGGACCGCAGCACCCCACTGATCGACTCGCCCAGAGACATGAGCTGGGCCGCTCGCTGCCGAGCGGCCCAGCGATGGCGGTTATCCGGTGAACTTCGGCCGACCTCGTGGACGCTGAGCCGGCGCGCGCTTGACGATTTTCACGACGGCCTTGGCTTTCGCAATGGCTTTGGGCGTGGTGATGACCGCGGGCGGCCCCCCAGGGCTGGCCGGCGACCCCGGCCCGGGCGAGGGCGTCGTTACCGGAGGCGGCGTGACCTCGCCGGTGTTCGTCGCTCTGCCCTGCGGCGCGTTGGCATTGACCCGGAGCACGACGTGGAAGCTGACGCGTTGGCCGGGCTGCAAGCGCGGGATCGTGAGGCAGCGTTTGCGGCCGATGCGACTCAACCTACGGTCGGCGCTCACGAAGGTCATCTGACGTGGGATCTGATCGCAGGCCCGAAGGTTGCGGGCGGCGAGACGGCCGCGGTTGCGGACCGTGAGCCGGAAGCCCGCGCGGCCACCGGCGGTCACCGTCGGGCTGTCAGCCGTCTTCTCGATCGGCACGTCGCAACCTGGCGGACCAGGGCCGTCACTCGGGGTGATACTCACGTTGTCGAACAGGTAGCCATTACCGAGGAGGGCAGGAGGCCCCGGCACGCTGGAGCGAAACTGCAGGCTGTTAATGGTCGCGGGCGTATTGCGGTTCGGCGGCGGTGCCTGCTCCGGAGCGGTGCGGTAGTAGTTCTCCCACGTCGTGAAGCACTGACCAAGGTCGCGGCCGTCGACAGAGATTCGCACCAGGTCGTTGTCCGGGCCCTGGTTGACCTTGATCCAGAACCTGATCTCGTGCGGACTGGTGCGGTCAAGCAGCGGGCCAGGGTGCGCGACGAACTTGCCATCGACGTCGGGGGTGTCGTTGACGCTGACCCGAATACCTTCCTCGGTGTCCTCCAGGCCCACCCAGGACATGCGCGAGCCCTCGCCGGAGTCCGGGCTGACGCTCAAGAACAGTCCGGGCTGGTGGGCGGACGTCTTGGACATAACCGAGAACTCGGCGATGAACACCTTATTGAGCCGCGCCTCGCCGACCGGTAGTGGCTCCTGTGGGGAATACGTCTGGTTGGAGAACTCACCAGACGCACATGCGTTCGAGATACGCAGCGATTGGAAGCCGAACCCAGGAGGATTGCCGGAAGGAGCGGGAGTGCTGGCGACAACCGCCTGGTCGTACTGTCCTGTGTGAGTTGTTGGGGGGGTTGCGACCGGCCAATCGACACAGTTAATCGTTCCAGGGGGAGAGCTCTTCCAGGGGCCGGGGCCGACGCCCATCTGTCCGTTGACGGACCCGAGGTGGAAGAGGAGCGGCTCAAAGAGCGTGATGGAGGCCGCTGCCACTCCGGATACGAGCAGAGCGATGCTGACCGCCGCTGCCAGCGCTATGAGCTTTCGGTGCATGCTTCCTCCTTGTGATCTGCCCGCCATCAGGTCGATTACGTCAGCGCCTCGCCAGCCGGGCAGCGGCGAACGCACGATCGGATGAACGACGCCGGCCGAACGCGATGAGCAAAGCGGCAGAGGACCGCTGGAAAAACACCGACTCAGCCGCAGCGGCTGACGGTGCTTCACGGGTCCCCCTCGGTTGGCGGCTACTCCAGCGTGAAGGACACCCACCGCGGAGTCAAGCCTTGCCTAGGCGCCGAACAACCGCGCGGCCTCCGCTAACGTAACCGATCGATTCGGCTATCTTGGCTCGCTATGCCCCGAGCCCAGTGGTGAAGCAACCCGATGCGCGCTGACCGAGACCCGGACCTTCTTCTCATCGAGCGACTGTTGGCGCCGCCGCCACTCGACGACGCTCGCAGCTCGCTTCAGTACTGGCGCGAGCGAAGAAGGAATCTTCCGCTGTACCGGCTTGCGGCGCGCCGAGAGACAAAGCAGATGGTGGCCTCGTGGCAGAAGACGGTGCGCGCTGCCGAGCAGGCTCGCTTCGAAGCGAGCTGGGCTGGGGCAGCTACTGACGGCGATCGGCGTGTCGAGCCTCTGGGTGCAGCGGGCGCGATCCGCGCGAAAGGCATTGCTCTGGTTGGCCTGGGCTTTCGTGTCCAGGAAGGTGATGGTCGTCGTGGGCGGCATGGCAGCCGTCGGGCTGATCCTGGTCGTCGCCGCCCTCGCCGCAGTAATCGTCGTGTTCGCCCAGCTGGCCTAGGGCCGACTTATGCGAACATATGTTCGTGCTGCACGAGGCGTCGATCCTGCACGCCGACGTCGACTCGTTCTTCGCGGCGGTCGAGCAACGGGATGACCCCCGGCTGCGCGGACGGCCCGTCATCGTCGGCGGCGGGGTCGTCCTAGCGGCCAGCTACGAGGCGAAGGCGCACGGCGTGGACGACGCCGATGGGCCTTGCTCTTGCGCGCCGGCTCTGCCCCGACGCCATCGTCGTTCGTCCGCGCATGTCGGCGTACTCGGAGGCGAGCAAGGAGGTCTACCGGGTGTTCGACGACACGACGCCGCTCGTCGAGGGACTGTCGATCGACGAGGCGTTCCTGGACGTCCGCGGGCTCGAGCGGCTCTCGGGGACGCCCACCGAGATCGCCGTGCAGCTGCGGCGCAAGGTGCGCGAGCGGGTGGGACTGCCGATCACCGTCGGGATCGCCCGCACGAAGTTCCTGGCCAAGGTGGCGAGCGGGGTGGCGAAGCCGGACGGGTTGCTCGCGGTGCCACCGGACGGTGAGCTCGCCTTCCTGCACCCGCTTCCCGTCGAACGGCTCTGGGGCGTGGGGCAGGTGACCGCAAGGCGGCTGCGCGAAGTCGAGATCACGACCGTCGGTGAGGTCGCGCGGCTTTCGGAAGGCACGCTGGTCACGCTCGTCGGCCGTGCGGCGGGACGGCAGCTGCATGCGCTTGCTCACAACCGTGACCCGCGACGGGTGCAAGCGCGGCGGCGCCGGGGCTCGATCGGCTCGCAGCGGGCGCTCGGGCGTTCGCCGACGTCCCTCGCCGAGGTCGATGCCACGCTGGTGGCGCTGGCCGAACGCGTCACAGGCCGGATGCGGGCCGCTAACCGGGTCGGCCGGACCGTCGTCCTTCGACTGCGCTTCGACGACTTCTCGCGGGCAACGCGGTCGCACACGCTGCCGTACTCGACGGCGAACACCCGGACGATTCTCGACACGGCCAGAGGGCTGCTCGCAGTCGCCGTGCCGATGATCGAGCTCCGTGGCATCACGCTCGTCGGAATCGCCGTCGCCAACCTCGACGATGGCCGCTCGCTCCAGCTCGTGCTGCCGCTCGGCGGTCACAGCGACGCGCTCGACGCCGCACTCGACGAGGTTCGCCGGCGCTTCGGATCGGCCGCGATCGTGCGAGCCGTGCTGCTCGGCCGCGGCCAGGGTCTCACCGTGCCGCTGCTGCCCGACTGACAGCCGAACTTGCCAAGCGAACATATGTTCGCTTTCATTTCAGAGGTGCAGCTGGCGCTGGATTCGCTCGATCGGCTGGTGGAAACGCTCGAGGAGCGCGGGCCGCTGTCGGCGTCGGACGCCGCCCGGGCCCTCTTTGCAACCTCCTCGATCTCCGACGGCCTCGCGTGTTCGCTCCTGGCCGAGGTCACCGCAGACGACAGCCGGATCGTCTGCGCGGGGGCAACGGTCTCGTTGGCCGGGACGCAACCCGACCCGCTGCTCGAGGAGGCGGAGCTCGTCGTGTTCGACCTCGAGACGACCGGGCTTTCCGCAGCACGCGACCGCATTTGCGAGGTCGGCGCGGTTCGCGTGCAGGCGCTGGAGCCGGTCGAGTCGTTCCAGTCGCTCGTCAACCCGAGAGTTGCGCTGCCGGACCCCGTCGCCCGCCTCACCGGGCTGCGCGACCAGGAGCTGCGCGGGGCGCCTCCGATCTCCACCGTGCTCGGCCGCTTCCTGACGTTCGCGGGCGATTCGCTCCTCGTGGCGCACAACGCGCGCTTCGACCAGCGCTTTCTCGAACGGCAGCTCTCGCTCATGCACGATCGGCGCCTGTCCGAGCCGCCGCTCTGCACCGCCGCACTCGCACGCCGACTGCTCGAAGGGCGCCTGCGCCGGGTCAGCCTCGCCTCGCTCGTCCACTTCTTCGGTGTTCCGACGACGCCGTGCCACCGCGCCCTGCCCGACGCCGAGGCGACGGCGCAGGTGCTGGTGCTCCTGATCGGCCTCGCCCAGGAGATCGGCGCGCGCCGCCTCTCCGATCTCCGCGCGCTTGCTGCTCCTCGCAAACGACTGGTCTACGACAAGCGCTCGCTGGCACGAGGCGCGCCCACGCGGCCCGGCGTGTACTTCTTTCGGGACCGGCAGGGGCAGGTGCTCTACGTCGGCCGGGCGCGCGACCTGCGGGCGCGCCTTCGCTCCTACTTCCGAAGCGATCGCCAGCGCCCGTCCGTCGAGGCGGCCCTGCTCGCCCTCGAGCGCATCGAGTGGCGCGTCCTCGGCTCAGAGCTCGAGGCCGCGCTCGAAGAGCTACGCCTCATCCGAGAGCTCGGGCCGCCGGCGAACTCGCGCAGCCGCAGGAAGCACCACGGCCTCTACCTGAAGAGCAGGGGAGAAGACTTCGTCGTCACCAAGACGATGACGCGGCTGGGACCGATCGCAAGTCGGCGGCGAGCATCCCTCGCGGCGCGCGCGCTGTCCTCGTGCACGCCCGACGAGCTCGATCGACTACTCGAGGACGGGCCGCTTCCACGGCTCCGTGCGCGACTCTCGCACCTGGCCGAAGGGCTCCGCTATGAAGAGGCAGCTCGACTACGCGATCGCATCACAGCGCTCGAGCACATGATCGATCGGCTGCGCCGGCTGGAGCGGCTGCGCAGGCTCGAGCGTTGCCTGATCGCTCCGATGGTCGAGCCCGGCTGGCGGAAGGCCTTCTTCGTTTGCGGCGGCGCCGTGTGCGCCGTTCGGGCTTTACCCCCCGGCGCGGGCGCGACCCTCGAGATCGGAGCCGGGTTGGCGCTCTGCCGGTCCGCCCGCGGGCGTCTGGAAGAGCCGCTGACACCCGAGCAGGCGGAGGATCTGCTGCTCATCGGCGGCTTCGTGCGCCGGCCTCCACCCGAGCTGAGCGTCCTGCCGCTCGACGCCGATCGGATCGCGGCCTACCTCGCCGGCCGGCAAGCTCCCGCGGGCTGCGTGAGCACCGAGAGCGACGCGGTAGCGGATGTGCGTGGCCTCCGGCGTGTCGATCACCCGAACAATCTCCAACTCGACGCGCGACGGCAATACCTCGAACTGCCGACGGCCACCACCGAACAGCACCGGGATCTCGTGAATCTACCAACTCGTCCAGCACACCGGCCTCGAGCGCCCGCTGCGCCGTGTACGCGCCATGCACCGTCACGTTCCGGTCCCCGGCGGCGGCCTTCGCCTGTGCCATCGCGCTGGCGATCCCATCGGTCACGTACGTCACCAACGGTACTTCGCGACGGACGGGTCAGGCGGCCGGTGACTGGGCACGAAGATCGGGACACCGTGATGATCGCCTTTCCAGTGATCGACCTGCTCCACGGTACGGCGTCCCGCCAGCACCGCGCCGGTCGCGACCATCTCGTCCCACAATTCCCCGGCCGCCCGACCGGCCGCCCGACCCCCCGTCCGGAGTGGCGAACCACTCGTGCAGCCGGTCGAAGCCGTCGCCGCCGGGTTGTCCGGTACATCGTTCGGACCCGCGATGTACCCGTCGAGGGACATCGACATGTGAGACCGGCGCCACGCGATACGTCGCCCATGAGGACGACCGTATCGGACTACGAGCGCCCTAGAGAGCTAAGGACACTGGACGACGATCTCGTTGCTCGGCGCCGAGCGGTTGCCGGACGAGTCCACCGCCCTGGCCACGACCGTGGTAGAGCCGGACGCCTCCCGGCAGTACACGAACCCCGAGCTCCCGAAAAGTCACGTCGCCGCGATTCGCCACGCCGTTCAAGTAGAACTCGTAGAGGATCTGCGACTGCGGATCCGCGTTGTCGGTGGAGAGGCCCCAGTTCATGTGGATCTCGTTCTCGATCACCGACCCGCTGAGGTTCGTCGGCGCCGTCGGCGGCACCGTGTCGGTGGTGGACGGCATCGTGATCGTGACGGTGTTGCCCTCGACGGCGTTCCCGAAGACGTCACTCGCGACGACCTGGAACTCGTAGGTCGCCGAGGGCGTCAGATCGAACGCCCAGTAGTGCGTCTCGCTGAAGAAGGAAGCCTGCTCGATCCCGTTGGCGTAGATCGTGTAGAAGACCTGGCTCACGTTGTCGACCGACTCCGTCCAGGAGAAGCTGGCCCGCGCCGGACTGATAGGGGTCGCGGTCAGCTGCGGCGCCGGCGTCGGCGGCGTGACGTCTGCCGGGACCGTGTGGGTGACCGTGTTGCTGTTGCCGGAGCGGTTGCCCGCGGCGTCGACGGCGTAGACGGTGTACCTGTAGGTCTGCTGCGGCCACAGGCGCGTGAAGGTGAGCGTCGTCCGATTTTGAGGAACGGCGACCGTATAGGTGTTGAAGGGGCCGTTCTCGGTGACGCGGTACGAGAAGTTGCCCGAGTCATCGGTCGACGCGTTCCAGGCAAGCGAGATGGTCGTGTCGGTGGTCGCGGTGATCCGGAGGTTCGTGGGCGTCGTCGGCGGCGTTCGGTCACGACGAGTCACCCCCGCCCCCGCGGTGCTCGCACCAAAGGCAACGATGAGCAGGATCGCCCCGACGGCGAGTCCTGTGTTCCGGGAAAACATCGGCTCCTCCCTTCCAAGGGTCGCGTTAGCGCTTCCTGCGACAGATACGGTCGATCGCCCCTATACGGATTGGCCGCCGGCGTGAAACGAGTTCGTCTGAGCTGCTTCTACCGGCGGCCGACTCGCAAGGTGACCCTGAAGCCGACTCGCCGGACCGAGCCGCCCCGTGGGCTCTGGCCGACGACACGGCCGACGCGCCGCGAGCGGACCCTGCGGATCGTGCCGACTCGGCAGCGCCGTGCCCGGATCCGTGCCTTCGCCGTTGCCAGCCTCAGGCCGATCACGTTCGGCACGCGACAGCGGGCCGGCGGTGGGGCCGGAGGCGGAGGCGGAGGTGGCGGAGGCGGTGGTGGCGGAGGCGGTGGTGGCGGAGGCGGCGGTGGCGGCGGTGGCGGAGGCGGAGGTGGTGGAGGTGGAGGTGGCGGCGGAGGCGGCGGAGGAGTAGGGATGCACTCGGTGATCCGAATCGAGTCGATGCGCCAGCCAGGAGCCCCGATGCCGTTGTCGGTGCCCAGCCGCCAGCGCAGCACGACGTTCTGTCCGGCGGCGGACGGGGGCAGGATCGCGACCGTCGTGATGAAGCCGTTGTTGGAGTTGCCGGTCCAGGCCAGGCGACCCGCGAGCGGGTTGTCTCTGATTTGCGAGAGCGTCCCGCTGTAGCGGCCGACGGTGAAGCGTCCGCCTGCGGGAAGGATGTCCTGGAAGGCGCCGCCGTTGATGCTGATCTCCAGCACTCCCCCGTCGAACGTGGTCTCGGTGTAGTAGTTGCTCCGGAAGGTGAGCTGCGCCGAGCTCGTCTGGATCGGGATGCTCGGAGACTCGAGCCGCTTGTCGCTCACCACCTGGGGGCTGTCGATGAACGCCGCGTTCGGAGCCGAGTCGAACGGCGGCGGGGGAAAGCCCGAGCTCGAGGTCGTCCACAGCGGTGCCGGCCCCTGGGCGTTCGTCGCAGTCCAGCCCGCCGGCAGCTGGGGCGGCGTGACGCCGTCGAAGGCCTGGCTGAACGTGGTCACGGGGTTCACGCAAGCAGCGGCTCCCGCATCCAGGACCTCGGCTCTGGCGGTCGACGCCGCGACACCGCCCGCCGGCGGCCAGCAGCGTCGTTCCGATCGCCGTCCCCCCCACGCGCTCGCGGGCGAGGCTCAGGCTCGGACCGGTCGCCCAGCTATTGGTAGCCGGGTCGTACACCACGGTCGCGCCAGTGGGCGTAAGAGACGGGGTCTCGCCTCCGAAGCTCCACAGCTTGCCGCCGGCCGCGGCGCTGCCGGGGGCGTTCGTCGGGCTCGGCATGGCTGTCTTCTCCGTCCACGTGTTCGCCGCGATGTCGTAGTCCCAGGTCCGACCAATCACACCGGATGCATCGCGCCCGCCCGCGACGTAGAGATGGCCGCCGATGACACCGGAGGCGGCACCGGCCACCGGGTCCGGTTTCGGCAGGCGTGGGGTGAAATTGTTCGGGCCGGGGTTGTACTCCCACGTCGTCGTCTGAGGACTAAACGGATCGGCGTCGCTGTAGCCGCCGACCAGGTAGATCTTTCCCGTCGCGCTGTCGTAGCCGGCCGCCATGGAAGCGCGCGGCGCCGGCATGTTCGCCGCGGAGCTCCACGTGCTTGTGCCGAGGTCAAACACCCTGGTGGCATTGGTGACCGCGCCCGTGCTCGGATCCTCGCCGCCGAAGACGTAGATCTTGTTGGTGGTCGGGTAGAAGACGGCCGACGCCATGGCCACGGCGGCGGGCATCGGCGGCAGCAAGGTTTCCCACCGCTCGTTGACCGGGTTGTACCGGTAGAAGGTGTCCAGCGTCGTGTTCGTGCTTGCCGAGCGGCCGCCGGCCGCGTACGCGTACGTGCCGTTGGAGACGGCCGCCGCGCCGTACAGGTCCTGCGGCATGGATGAGACGACGCTCCAGCTCGAGTCGGGATTGCTTGGCCCTTCGAACTGACGGTCGGCCGCGCCGGCCAGCGCGCTCATCCCGAGCGCGAAGCCACACAGCAACGCAGCCGCCCAAAACACCCTTCCCCTCATGTCAGTTGGAAGCCAAGCAGAGACGAGCCGCTTTTGTAGGCCTCCGGATGCCTTGAGGGAGTGTCCGGCTCCACAGCCTTCGCGACCGATAACTGGAGCGAATGCGCAAGCAGTCCCGCCGCCGGCGGCTTGTCGCAGCGCTGCTCACGCTCGCCGTACAGGCCGTCATCATCGCCGCCATGTTGGCCGGCCCGGCCGGCGGCCGCCCGTCCAACGGCGCTGGACCCCCAGCCCGAGGCGCAGTGGCCGGCGAGCTCATCGTCGCCTTCAAGCCCGGTGTCACGACGGCGCGTCAGCGCCAGGTCCTCTCGGGCGTATCCGCTCGTGAGAAGCACCGGTTCGGACGGATCCGCGGCGTCCTCGCCTCGGTCGGCTCGCGAGACGTGCCGGCCGCGATCCGGGCCCTCGAGCGCAATCCAGACGTCCTCTACGCCGAGCCGAACTTCCGGCTCTCGGCGGACGATCACGCGGGCACGCCCAACGACCCGTCCGTGCACTCTCTCTGGGGTCTCAACAACTTCGGCCAGGTCGTCGCCGGTGTCGCCGGCACCGCGGACGCGGACATCGACGCGAAGGAGGCCTGGGCCGTCGAGACCGGAAGCGACGACGTCGTCGTCGGCGTCATCGACACCGGGGTCGACTTCGGACACCCGGATCTCGCGCCGAACATGTGGATCAACGCCGGCGAGGACTGCGCCGGTGCCGCTCGAACGGGATCGACGACGACGGCAACGGCTACGTCGACGACTGGCGCGGCTGGGACTTCGTCAACGACGACAACAACCCGTTCGACGACAACGGCCACGGCACGCACACCGCAGGGACGATCGGCGCCGCCGGCAACAACGGGCTCGGCATCTCCGGCGTCAACTGGAACGTCAGCCTCATGGCGCTCAAGTTCCTCTCGGCGTCCGGCACCGGATCGACCGCCGATGCGGTCAGCGCGATCCTCTACGCGAGCGCCGAGGGCGCCGACGTCACCAACAACTCCTGGGGCGGCGAGGACTACTCGCAAGCTCTGCACGACGCGGTCGCAGCCGCCGACGCGAGCGGGTCACTCTTCGTCGCGGCAGCCGGCAACAGCTTCACGGACACCGACACGGAGCCGAACTACCCCTCCTCACTCGAGCTGCCGAACGTCGTCTCGGTCGGCGCCACCGACGCGTTCGACCGCAGGGCCTGGTTCTCGAACTACGGCCGCCGGACCGTAGACCTCAGCGCGCCCGGGACGAGCATCTACTCGACCTGGCCGGGCGGCTCCTATCGCTACCAGGACGGGACGTCGATGGCGGCGCCTCACGTCTCCGGCGCGGCGGCGCTCGCGAAGGCGGCCTTTCCTGCGTCGACGGCCGTTGGCCTGAAGGCGCTCCTGCTGCGAACCGTCGACCCCAAGACCGCGCTGGACGCGGCGAGCTCGACTGGGGGACGACTGAACGCGAGCTCGGCGGTTCGCTGCTCGACGGCGCCCCAGGTGTGGATCGAGTCACCGCAGTCGCCGCTCGAGCTCCTTGTCGGCGAGCCGGTCGCGGTCGCATTCCTCGCAGCACGCTGCGGCGACCCCGCCGGCGTCTCGCTGACCGCAGAGGCAAACGGCCAGCCGCTCGCCCTGGCCGATCGCGGTGACGGCCTCTACACCGGCTCCTTCACGCCGACCGCAGGAGGGCCCGTGACGATCAGCGCTTCGGCCGCGGCAAACGGGGTCACCGACACGCGCTCCGTGTCCGGAACGGCGATCCGCAACTACCCGATCGCACCGGACGGCTCGCCCCTGACCGTGACCACCACGGCCGCCGGGGAGAACGCGACGCTCGTCTTCGACGGGCTCGGCCGGACAGCGGATCAGCCTGAAGGTCGGCAGCGTCACGTTCGGCACGTCCACCTGCTGCTCGATGACGCTCTCGATCGCCAGGCCCGACGGGACGACTCTCGTTCCGCCGACCCCAATGGGGACGAACGGAGGCTTCGTCGACACGAGGACGCTGCCCGCGAGCGGCACGTACACGATCCTGGTCGATCCGCAGAGCTCCGGTACGGGCAGCGCGACGCTCACGCTGTACGAGGTCCCGCCCGACGTCGCCGGGCCGATCATCGCCGGAGGCACATCGGTGACCGTCGGCATTGGCCCGGTCCCAGGCCAGAACGCTCGGCTCACATTCGAAGGCGTGCCAGGGCAGCGTGTCAGCCTCGGTGCGGCTGCCGTCACGATCGGCAACTCGACCTGCTGCTCCCTGAACCTCTCGATCCTGAAGCCCGACGGCTCCAACCTCTCCTCACCGACCCTGATGGGCACGAACGGCGGCTTCGTCGATGCGAGGACGCTGCCCGTGGGTGGTACGTACACGATCCTGGTCGATCCGCAGGGAACGGCCCTCGGCGGTGCGACGCTGACGCTCTACGACGTGCCGCCCGACGTGAGCACGGAGGTCGTCCCCGGCGGCCCTTCGGTGAGCGTGACGACCGGTCCCGTCCCCGGCCAAAATGCGCGGCTCACCTTCGCAGGGGTCGCCGGGCAGCGCGTCAGCCTCAAGGCGAGCGCCGTCACGATCGGCAGCTCGACCTGCTGCTCTCTGAACCTCTCGATCCTGAAGCCCGACGGCTCGAGCCTCGCCACGCCGACGCTGATGGGCACGAACGGCGGCTTCATCGACACGAGGACGCTGCCTGTCAGCGGCACGTACACGATCCTCGTCGACCCACAGAGCACGGCGCTCGGCAGCGCCACGCTGACGCTTTACGACGTTCCGCCCGATGCCCTCGGGACGATCTCTGCGGGCGGCGCCTCGGTCGCCGTCAGCGTCGGCCCTGTGCCGGGCCAGGACGCAAGGCTCACGTTCGAGGGCATCCCCGGACAACGCGTCAGCCTCGAGTGCGAGCGGGGTCACGATCGGCAGCTCGGCCTGCTGCTCGGCGAGGCTCTCGATCACGAAGCCCGACGGCTCGGCGCTCATGACGCCGACCCTCTTCGGCACGAGCGGCGGTTTCATCGACACCCAGTTGCTGCCGGCCGGCGGCACCTACACGATCCTCCTCGACCCACAGGGCACCGACCTCGGCAGCGCGACGCTGACCCTCTACGACGTTCCGCCCGACCTCGGCGGAACGATCGCAATCGGCGGCCCACCGGTCACGCTCACGCTCGCGCCGGTCCCCGGTCAGAACGCGAAGCTCACGTTCAACGGCGCCGCGGGGCAAAGGATCAGCCTGAGGCTGAGCGGGGTCACCATCGGCACCTCCTCCTGCTGCTCGACGAGGGTTTCGATCTCGAGGCCCGACGGGTCGAACCTCGTCGCACCCACCCTGATCGGCACGATGGCCGTCACGATCACTACTCAGCTGACGGTCACGGGCACCTACGCGATCCTCGTCGATCCGCAGAGCGCCAACACGGGCGGCATCACCCTTGCTCTGATCTGACGCGCGGACGATGTAGCGTGGCCGGGTGAGCGACATGCTCGCCCCCGGAGCCCAGGTCGCCGGCTATCGCATTGCGGGTCTGCTCGGCCAGGGCGGTATGGGCTTCGTCTACGAGGCCGAGCACGCTGTGCTCGGGCGGAAGGCGGCGCTGAAGACGTTGCTGCCCGAGCTCGTCGACGACGCCGATTTCCGCACGCGCTTCATCGCCGAGTCGCAGACCGTCGCAGCGCTCGACCACCCCAGCATCATCCCCATCTACGACGCGGGCGAGGCCGACGGCGTCGTCTACATCGCCATGCGCCACGTCGGCGGCGGCGACCTTCACCAGCTGCTCGAGTCGGGCCCGCTCGACCCCGAGCGCGCAGTCACGATTCTCGAGCAGGTGGCCGCCGGGCTCGACGCGGCACACGCGAGCGACCTCGTCCACCGCGACGTGAAGCCCGGGAACGTCCTCATCGAATCGAGCGGCCGCGTGTATCTCACGGACTTCGGGATCGCGAAGCGGGCGAGGAGCAAGGGCGTCACCCAGACCGGCTTCTTCGTCGGCACGCTCGATTACGCCGCGCCCGAGCAAATTCGCGGCGAGTCGGTCGGCTCGCCGGCGGACATCTACGCGTTCGGCTGTCTGCTCTTCGAGTGCCTGACCGGGCGCAAGCCGTTCAGCCGGGACTCGGAAGTGGCGGTCATGCACGCGCACCTGCAGGACCCGCCGCCCATCGCGAGCGAGACACGGCCGGGGCTCCCCACGGCCCTCGACGCGGTGTTCGCGCAGGCGCTGGCCAAAGAGGAAGACGCGCGTTTCGACACCTGCCGGGAGCTGATCGAGGCTGCGCGCGCCTGCCTCGGGGCGGCCACCTCGGTGCCGGCTCCGACGCCCTCGCCGGCGACCGTCGCCACGCCGATCACGTCAGTCGCCACGAACCTCCCGACGCCTCCGACGCCGCTGATCGGCCGCGAGACGGAGCTGGCGGCGCTCCTCGAGCTCGCCGCCCGCCCGGACGTGCGCCTCGTCACGCTGACCGGCCTCGGCGGCACCGGCAAGACGCGGCTCGTGCTCGAGGCGGCCGCGCAGCTCGCCCCCCAGCTCGGCCAGGCGTTCTTCGTCGACCTCGCGCCGATCTCGGAGCCCGGGATCGTCGGCTCGACGGTCGCGCAGGTGCTGGGAGTCGAGGAATCGGCCGCGGAGCCGGTCGAGGCGATCGCGCGCCGCCTCGGCGACGCGCCCACGCTGCTCGTCCTGGACAACTTCGAGCAGGTGCTGCCCGCGGCCACGCTCGTACACGAGCTGCTGGCGGCGGTGCCCGGCCTCACCGTGCTGGTGACGAGCCAGGCCTCGCTGCACCTCCGCGAAGAGCACGAGTTCCCGGTGCCGCCGCTCGATCTCCCGGAGGGCGACGCGCCCCTGGCGGATGCACCCGCGGTGCAGCTCTTCCTCGAGCGGGCGCAGGCGGTCAAGCCGAGCTTCGCGCTCGACGACGAGAACGCGGAGGCGGTCGCGGCGATCTGCCACCGGCTCGACGGGTTGCCGCTTGCGCTCGAGCTCGCGGCCGCGCGCGTGAAGCTGCTGAGCCCGCAGGCGATCCTGAGCAGGCTCGAGAAGCGCCTCGACCTGCTTACGGGCGGGGCCGACGACCTACCTGAGCGGCAGCGCACGCTGCGGGACGCGATCGAGTGGAGCTACAACCTGCTCGAGCCGGCCGAGCAGACGTTGTTGGCGCGACTCGGCGTCTTCGCCGGCGGCTGCTCGCTCGAGCTCGCCGACGCGGTCGCCGGCGAAGGAATGGCCCTGGGCGAATCGTTCGAAGCCCTCGCTTCGCTCGTCGACAAGAGCCTCGTCCGCCAGCGGGACGGCGCCGAGGGCGAGCCCCGCTTCGGTCTGCTGGAGACGATCCGCGAGTACGCGCTCGAGCGGCTCGAGCAAAGTGGCGAGCTCGACGAGCTCCGGCGCCGTCACGCCATGCGCTTCCTCGAGCTGGTCGAGGCCGCGGAGCCGGAGCTGACCCGTGCGAACCAGGCCCTCTGGCTCGACCGGCTCGACGAGGAGAACGACAACATCCGCGCCGCGATCACCTGGGCGGTCGGCGCCGGCGAGGTCGAGCTGGCCCTGCGGATGGCCGGCGCCCTCGTCCGCTTCTGGAGCACGCGAGGACTGATGCGCGAGGGTCGCGCACGGCTGGCCGAGGCCCTGGCCGCTCCCGGGTCGGTGGAGCCGGCCACGCTCGCAAAGGCTCATTTCGCAGCCGGGTACGCGGCCGTCGGCGAAGGCGACTTCCTGGCGGCGAGATCGGACTTCGAGCGCAGCCTCGAGCTCGCGCGCGAGGCCGCCGACGAGCGGGCGGAGGGAGCCGCCCTCGCTCAGCTTGCGTGGCTGGCAAGCGTCGGCGGCGAGCCCGAGCGGGCGCGCGAGCTGGCCGAGCAGAGCGCTGAGCTCGCCGAACGGGTGGGCGACAAGCTGACCGCATCGGGCGCCGCGACGACCCTCGCCGATCTCGCCGCTGCGGCCGGCGATCGCGACGAGGCGATCGCACTGTACGAGCGAGGCCTGGCTCTGCGCCGCGCGCTCGGAGACAAGCGGCTCGTCGCGAACTCGCTGGTCGGGCACGGCCGCGCGCAGTTCCTGAAGGGCGATTACGAGCGCGCGAGGACGTTGCTCGACGAGGCGCTCGTCCTGGCCCGCCAGGTCAAGGACACCTGGATCATCTCGGTGGCGCTGGGCAACCTCGGCCGCGTCGAGCTGTGCGCCGACGGGGATCCGCGCAAGGCGCGAGCGCTACTGGTCGAAGCCCTGCAGCTCGCGCGTGACCGCAACGACCGCCGCGGCGCAGCCCAATGGGCGCAGTCCCTCGCGGCAGCCTGCGCGCTGGAGCAGCGGCCGGCCGACGCGTCCCAGCTCTCCGCGTGCGCCGCAGCCCTGCTGGAGACGACGGGGGCCGAGATCTCCCCGGCCGAGAGCCTGATCCAGGAGCGCTTCCTGACGTCGGTCCTGTCCGACGCCGGGTTCGCCGCCGAGCTGGACAAGGCCCGTGCGCTGTCGCCGGATGAACTGCTCGCGACGGCGGTCGCCGCTGCGGGTGAGCGGGCCGCGCCGACGATCGCCAGTCCTACGGCCCCGCAGGGGTAGCTAGGTGCCGAGCTGCCGATCGAGGTTGACCGCGGCGCTGATGAGCGCGAGGTGCGTGAAGGCCTGCGGGAAGTTGCCGAGCTGCTCCCCGGTGGCTCCGATCTCCTCCGAGTAGAGCCCGACGTGGTTCGCGTAGGTGAGCATCTTCTCGAAGGCAAGCCTCGCCTCGTCGACGTGCCCCGCGCGGGCCAGAGCCTCGACGTACCAGAAGGAGCAGATCGAGAACGTGCCCTCGTCGCCCTTGAGCCCGTCCGGGGAGGCCTCGACGTTGTAGCGGTAGACGAGGCTGTCCGAGACGAGCTCCTTCGACATCACGTCCAGGGTCGAGAGCCAGAGCGGGTCGGTCGGCGCCATGAACTTCGTGAGCGGCATCAACAGCAGTGAGGCGTCGAGCACGCCCGTGTCGTAGTGCTGGACGAACGCGCCGCGCTCGGCGTTCCAGCCGCGCTCCAGCACCTGGCGGTAGATCTGGTCGCGGACGCCCATCCAGCGTACCAGGTCGGCCGGCAACCCACGCTGGCGCGCCATGCGGATCGCCCGCTCGACGGCGACCCAGGACATCAGCCGCGAGAACGTGAAGTGCTGGCTGCCCTCCGCGCGTCTCCCAGATCCCCTCGTCGGCCTGGTCCCAGTTCTCGCAGACCCACTCCACGATCCGCGCCAGATCGCTCCAGGCGCCATGGGAGATCGGCGTGCCGTACTTGTTGAAGAGGTAGACCGAATCGATCAGCTCGCCGTAGATGTCGAGCTGGAGCTGGTTGGCGGCGCCGTTCCCGATCCGCACGGGCGCCGACCCCCGATAGCCCTCGAAGTGGTCGAGAACCTCCTCCGGGAGCTCGGAGCTGCCGTCGACGGCGTACATGATCTGGAGCGGGCCGGACTCGTGACCGACGCGCTCGCGCAAACGATCCGTCAGCCAGTCCATGAAGCCGGCGGCCTCGTCCGTGAAGCCGAGCCGGAGCAGCGCATAGAGGGAGAAGGCTGTGTCCCGAATCCACGTGTAGCGGTAGTCCCAGTTCCGGCCGCCGCCGATCTGTTCCGGCAGGCTCGTCGTCGGCGCGGCGACCATCGCGCCAGACCGCTGGTAGGTGAGCAGCTTGAGAACCAGCGCCGAGCGGTGCACCGTCTCCCGCCAGCGCCCTCGATAGCGCGACTGTGCCGAGCCAGCGGCGCCAGAACTCGACGGTGTCCTCGAACTCGCCGCCGCATGTCGTCGGGAGTAGCCGGGGCAGGGCATATCGCCTCGCCACCGTCTCCAGTACGAACGACTCGCTCTCGCCGGGCGCGAGGGTGAACTCGCCGACGACCCCGTTCTCCTCCGGATCGAAGCTCGACGCTCGTGGAGAGCGCGAGTGTGAGGTCCGGTGAAGCGAAAGACGGCGCCGTGCTCGTGCATGCGCGGTCTCGTGCATCTCACGCGGCCGTAGTCGAAGCGCGGGTCGACCTCGATGCGGAAGGTCATCTCGCCACGGACGCACAGCACTCGGCGGATGAGGCGCTGGCGCATCCCAATCGGCATGAAGTCCTGAGCTCCGCCACGCCGGCAGGCGTCAGGAAGCGCGTGATCAGGACGTTGGTGTCCGGGAAGTAGAGCTGCTTGACCGTGCCGATCCCGAGCGTCGGCGCGATGCGGTAGCGACCGCCGCGGTCCTTGTCGAGGATCGCTCCGAAGACGCTCGGCGAGTCGAAGCGCGGGCAGCAGTACCAGTCGATCGTCCCGTCGGTGCCGACGAGCGCGACCGTGCGCAGGTCGCCGACGACTCCGTGCTCGGCGATCGGCAGGTACGCGGCCTCCGCGGAGAACGAGAGGTCGACGGCGCTGAAGGAGCGTCTGTCTACGTCCGCCAAAGCCTCGCGGCGCTAGTTCTCTGACGGCGGAGGAGTCTGGTGCAGGGCAGTGAGCGGCCGGGCGATCTGCAGGTCCGGCACCGTGTGCGTCGAGGTGAACTCGCGGACGAGCTTCCCTTCGGCGGGCCGGTCGTCGATCGCCGCGAGCATCGGCAACGGCTGATACTCGGGCGCGACCGACCACCCGACCTTGCGGAACTCACCGCCGTTCTCGATCCAGGAGAGCGAGATGAGCGGCAGGACGACGATCTTCGTGGTGATCGCCATGAGCCAGCTCACCCAGTAGAGGGCGATCGGGCGCCAGTCGTCCCAGCCGATGAACTTGTCCGGGTCGCCGTACGGCGCGTGCCCGGGCTGGAGCGTCTTGACGAGGACGAACAGGATCACGAACTCTCCGACCGCGAGCACGAAGGTCAGCCACGGCGGCTGCCACTTGATCAGGTACGGGTAGACGATCGTGTCGAGGGCGACCCCCATGAGGAGGTAGATCCCGATCGTGACGATCCAGCCCTCGTTCTCGGTGACGATCGAGAGGATCGTGGCCAGGATCGCGGGGCCGATCAGGATCGCGACGCGGGTCTGCACGCGGCCGAGGGCGGTCGGGCACATTAGGCGAGTTGCTCCTCGCGGCGCACGCGGCGGACCGTCTTGGACGTCTCGCCCGCGAGCCTCAGTTGCATCGCGAGCCGCGACAGGAACCGGCGGCGCTTCGGCTTCTCGGCCTCGAAGCAGTCGGCGACGAAGCGGCGCCCGATGTACTTGAGCCCGGCGATCGTGTCGCCGTGGGTGATCACGGCGTTCGCGTGGATGCCCATCGCGGCGCAACGCGAGTTGGGCTGATCGAGCCCCGGCAGGCCGCAGTTCGACTGCAGCTTCATCCGGCCGTCCTCGATCGGCACCTTGTAGAACTCGATCAGCCGGCGCAGGAGAGGCACGGACAGCGCCGACTTGTTGAACCCGGTGCCGGTGATGACGCCGGTGACATCGAGCCAGCCGGGATCCTCCCCGTGCTTGCTCATGATGTGCACCCTGAGGCCGAGCGGGCCCGGCTGGATCTCGTCGATCTCGCCGATGATCTGCTCGAAGCGGCCCTCGTTGCGGCCGGTCGCGATCTTCTCGTCCCAGCCGCGGCGGTGAGGTGCGGTGCCCTTGAGGATCCGGCCGAGGAACTCCATGCGCTGGTCGAAGCTGAGCGACTGGAAAGCGTCGATGCCGAGCGCCTCGAAGAAGCAGCGCGGCGTGTTCAGGTCCTGCTCGTCCGGTGTCGGGTTACGGACGAGCGAGATGCACTTCGCGCCCACGTCGATCGCGTTCGCCCACTCGTTGACCGAGGCGATTCCCGAGCCGATCACGATGTATCGCCCGTTGGGGTCGTACGTTTTCGACGCATAGGCCTGCACGATCCGGTCGGCGAGCGCCGGATCCTGGCGCGCCTTGGCGAGCACGGGCGGATAGGAGAGCGGCCCGTGGCCGCACGCGAGCATGACGTGCTTCGCGCGGCCGATGTACTTCGCGTCCTCGTCGAAGAGCACGAAATGCGGCGAGTCGCCGTTCGTCGTGTCCGCGCGCTGCAGCCAGCCGACCTTGGTCACGTAGCGGTTGTCGTTCCAGCCGAGCCGTCGTGCCACGACGTTCGCCTCGGCGAGGATGTCCGGGACGCCGGGGTTGTACTGGCGGCGAGTAGACCGGATCAGCGGCTTCAAGCTCTTGCGCGACCACGCCTCGAGCTCCGCGAAGGTGGGCCAGTCGGCCGGGAGGAAATGCGACTCGGACTCCGACCGCAACACGGTCTGGCCCAGGTTGAACGCGAACTGCTGGTACGTCTCGACCGGAGTCTTCGCGGGGCCGTAGATCGTGATCTCCTCGGGCCGGAAGCCGAGGTAGACGGCGGTCGCGTAGACGATCAGCGAGCCGAAACCGTCGCCGACGACGGCGATCGTCGAGTCACGAGGAGCCGCAAGTGGCATGCCGGTCGCAAGCGTACTTCCGCCGCCTTATGCTTGCCACGTGGTCGGCACAGGCGGCACGCTCGTCGTTACGCAGGGTTCGCTCACCGGCCAGCGGCTCGAGCTGGAGGGCGAGCTCGTGATCGGGCGCGAGGGCGTCGCCGTCACGATCGACGATCCCGAGCTGTCGCGCCGGCATGCGGCGGTGCGGCCAGTCGACGGCGGCTTCGAGGTCGAGGACCTCGGATCCTTGAACGGGACGTTCGTCAACGGCCGCCGGATCGAAGGGCCGACGAAGCTGTCGGGCGGCGACACGATCAAGCTCGGACAGAACGTGCTGGAGCTCGAGGCGGCCCGCGCGCCCGCCACCGTCGCTTCGCCATCGCCTGCGTTCACCCCTGGTCCGGCGCCGGTCACGGCCGCTCAGGCTGCAGCCCCGCCCGCGGCCCCCGGCGTCAACGCCGCGCCGGCTGAGCCGTTCGGCACCTACGCCGTGCCGCACACCAAGCGCCGCCGAGGAATCGCGAGCCGCCAGTGGGGCCCGATGCTTCTCTCGTGGGCCGTCGTCGCAGGAACCGCCGTCGCCCTCGCGATCTATTTCGCGGATCATTAACCGCGGCGCGGAAGCGCTAGTAACACAGTGTTACTAGGTCTATTTCGCGAGTCGCTGAGCGCCGCGGAAGACGCTAGTAACACTGTGTTACTTGGCCTACTAGCGCAGGGCGAGGTAGAGGATCACGGCCAGCGCCACGAGGACGAAGAGGCCGATCGGGGCGCCGCGGGCCTTGCCCTTGGTGTGCACGTCGAGCAGCCCGGTCAACTGGCCCGAGGCGGCGTCCGACTGCAGCGCGCTCGCGGGCACGTAGTCCGGCTCGGCCTCGTCTGTCGCCAGCGTCGGCACCTGGCGAACCGCTGTCACCGCAGGCTGCTCCGTGGGCAGCGGCCGAAACGCGGTCAGGCTCGTCGGTATCGGCCGCACGGCCGTGTGACCGGCGCTGGCCTCGGAGGTCGGCCGGAGCTGGAGCACGGACACCCCGACGAGCAACTGGCCTTCAGGTGCGAGAAAGGCCGGGCTGAAGATCTGGTCGCCCTCCACGAAGGTGCCGTTGCGCGAGCCGAGATCCTCGACGCGCGCGCCGTCGTCCAAGGGGGTGACGCGGACATGGCGGGCAGAGATGAGCTCGTCCTGGAGCAAGGGGCCGCCGATCATCGGGTCGCGACCGAGCTCGAGCGGTCCGGACAGTGGTATTCGCCGGCCTGCCTCGGGGCCTTCGACGATCTCGAGCATGAATTCCGGCATGTGGCGCAGCATAAGACAGCCGGCCACTGAGACGAGAGGAATGCCGCTTTAACCAGCGGCGGCGCTGCGCAGTGCGGGCGTGCAGGTCGCGCGGCCGCGCTTCTCGAGGTACTGCTGGTGATAGTCCTCCGCCTCGTAGAAGGTCTGGGCCGGCTCGATCTGTGTGACGACGGGCTGCTTGTGACGGGTCTGCTCCTGCGCCTTCGAGCGCGTGGCCGCCTCCTGCTGCTCGGCGTCGTGGAAGAAGACCGCCGAGCGGTACTGGTCGCCGACGTCCCATCCCTGCCGGTTCAGCTGAGTCGGGTCGTGCTTGCCCCAGAACACCTGAAGCAGATCGTCGTAGGAGAGCCGGTCCTCGTCATACGTGACCTCGACGACCTCGGCGTGGCCGGTGCCGTGCGAGCAAACGTCCTCGTACGTGGGGTTCTCCGTGTGCCCGCCCGAGTAGCCCGACGCGGGTGCCCGTGACGCCGTCGAGCTGCCGGAACGCAGCCTCGACGCCCCAGAAGCAACCTGCGCCGAACGTGGCCTTCTTCTCCACTACTCCTCCTCCAGTTTCAGGGCCGCCGAGTTGATGCAGTAGCGCTGTCCCGTCGGATGAGGCCCGTCGGGAAAGACGTGGCCGAGGTGGCCGCCGCAGTTCGCGCACAGCACCTCGGTCCGCACCATGCCGTAGGCCGTGTCCGACTCCTCGTCGATGGCCTCCTCGCTCGCCGGCGCGTAGAACGCGGGCCAGCCGCAGCCGGAGTCGTACTTCGTCCCGGAGACGAAGAGCTCCGCGCCGCAGCCCGCGCAGTGATACGTGCCGGGCTCGAAAACGTGGTCGTACTCACCGGTGAACGGCGCCTCGGTGCCCTTCTCCCGAAGCACCTTGTACTGCTCGGGAGTCAGCTCGGCGCGCCACTCCTGTTCTGACTTCTGCACCTTTGGCATGCCAACAGTGTGCCCGAGCGGGGTCTTGCTGCGCAGTTAACTCTCGATGAAACCGAGCGAGACCCAGAACGTCATTGCTGCGGCCGTGGTCTCCTTGGCGAAGTACCGCATGTTGAGTAGCTCGCCGTCCTTGCAGCGGATCGAGGTCACTCCCGCATCTGTCGCGCGCCTGAGCATGTGCGCGTAGACATCGGCGGCCTCCGGAGCCACGGCGATGTCCGGGACGCTCAGCTCCAGTAGTTCCTCGCGCGTGTAACCGAGGACCTCGCAGGCGTGGCTGTTGACGGCGACGTAGCGCATGTGCTCGTCGGCGACGAACACGAGGGCGGGGCCGTCGTCGAGCGCCTCGCCGATGAGGCTCGCCTGGAGCAGGTCGGTCACGGTCGGCGGCATAGGTTGAGGCTAACGACGCTTGCGCCGTTTCTCCTAGCCCAACATCTACGCTACGCCGTCCATGCGAGTCCGCTCAGTCGAACGGCCGACGTTCTCGGCCACCGGCCCTACGCGCTGGAACCATCCGAACGAAGCCGTCCACAACCGGATCGCGTACCGCGTGATGGAGCAGGTGCTCGAGTATTCGGCCGAGCGCTACGCGCGGGGACGGCTCCTCGACATTGGCTGCGGATCGAAGCCCTGGCGAGAGCTGTTCGCCGCCCACGTCGACGAGCACATCGGGATCGACTTCGTGCCGAGCGAGAGAAACCCCGACGCCGTCGACATCATCGCCGGCGCCTACGACATCCCCTTGCCGGACGAGAACGCGGACACGCTGCTGCTCACGTCCGTGCTCGAGCACCTCGAGGAGCCCGAGCGCGGCATCGCAGAGGCATATCGCCTCCTGAAGCCGGGCGGGCACGTCATCCTGACGGCACCGTTCATCTGGTGGATCCACGAGGCCCCGCGGGACTTTTTCCGCTACTCGCCCTTCGGATTGCGCCACCTGCTCGAAGAAGCAGGGTTCGAAGTGGTCGAGGTGCAGCCGCTCGCCGGAGCGTGGACGACGTTCTCCCTCGAGCTGTCCTACGCCCTCCGCCGCTACCAAAAGGGTCTTGCGCGCCCCGTCGTCGGCAGCGTCATGCGCATCGCCCAGTGGGCAGGCGGGCGGTGGGACAAGGTCGACTTCCAGCCGCGGTTCTCATGGAGCCACCTCGCGATCGCCCGGCGCCCGGAGGCCTGATGGACGACCCGACGATCGAGCCGCCGAACGACGCCGAAGCCGAGTGGGTGCGGACGAACGTCATGGGCGTCCGCGAGGCCGCGGGCGGAGAGGCTACCCCCGCGCAGATCGACGAGCTCTACGCCGGCTGGTTCGCGGAGTGGGCGGCCAAGCCCGAGGAGGATCGGGAGGATCCGAACCCGATGATCAACGCCTTCGGGCTGGCATTCGGACAGGTCCTGGTGGACGAGCTCGGGCTCGACTGGGCCGTGGTCACCGACAAGCACGGCACCGAGATCGCCGTCCACGGACAGCCGGGCGACCTCCTCGTCTTCCCGCCGAATCTCGTCGCGAAGCGCTTCGAGCGCGGCGAAACCCATTTCCTGGAGCCGATCTACCAGGGGATCGCCGAGCAAGTGGCCGAGCTCCGCGGTAGCTAGACCGCAAGAAACGCCGAACGAACCGCATCTACCTGTCGAGCCGGGCGCGTTCTGGGGTTTGCCCGTGAGGGCGGCCGGCGGGCACAGGTGCGGCACTGCTGCCCGCCGGCCGCTCTCACGGGGGGAGGTGCCCGGCTCTACCATCTAGGCATGGTCCGCCCGGCCGCCGTGGCGCTCGTCCTGCTCGCAAGCGCAGCGGTTGCCGGCGCTGCGCCGGCCCCGTGGCAGCAAGCGGCACCGCTTCCTGCCCCGCGCTCCGAGGTCGGAGCCGCCCTGGCGGGGGGCCAGATCTTCGTCGTCGGAGGCTTCACACCGGCCGGCGACGGCTCGTCCAGAGTCGACGCCTACTCGCCGACGACTAACCGCTGGCGCCAGGCGCCGGACCTACCCGTTACGACCCACCATCCGGCGACTGCCGGGTACCGCGGACGCCTGTATGTCGCCGGTGGGTACGGGAGCAACGGCCAGCCGCTCGCCGCGGCTCACGTGCTGACGAACGGACGCTGGTCGGCGCTGCCCGCCATGCCGGAGAAACGGGCCGCCGCGGGCGCCGCGTTCGTGAACGGAAAGCTCTACGTCGTGGGTGGCGTTGTGCGCACCGACGGCCGCCGGCTCGCGACGAAGGCCCTCCGGTACGACCCGGCCCGTCGTCGCTGGACGCGGGTTCCCGGGCCGACGCCCCGCGAGCACCTCGGCGTGACCGCTCTCAACGGACGCCTGTACGCGGTGGCGGGCCGCAAGCTCGGCTTCGACACGAACCTGGGAACGTTCGAGGCCTACCGGCCCGGTGCCCGCCGCTGGCAGCGGCTCGCGCCGGTTCCGGGCAAGCGCGGCGGCACGGGCGCAGCAGGGAGCGGGCGGCTGATCGTCTCGGCGGGTGGAGAGGAGTTCGCCGGCACGATTCGCACCGTTTTCGGGTACGACGTGGTGACCAGGCGCTGGCGGCGCCTACCGGATCTGCCGACCCCTCGCCACGGCCTCGGAGTCGTGGCCGTCGGCAATCGCGTGCACGTCGTCGCGGGCGGAACGCAGCCCGGCCTCGCCGGCGTCAGCGGTACGAACGAGTTTCTGACACTTCGATAGGCAGCCCGCTCGCCACCTCGCGGCGGCCGCCGACGTCGTAGATCACGTCAACCGTGTCGTTCTGGCGATAGGTGCCGACGAGGCCGAGGAACATCCACAACCAGCGCCAGAACCCGAGACGGCCCTCTCGGACCAGAGACCGATCGAAGACGAGTGAGCGGCCCTCCAGCCGGTAGTCGCTGCCCTCCCGCTGGCGCACGCCGTTGACGAAGACCTCGACCGGGAGGGCGACATGCGGAGGAAGTGCCACTCGCGACACCCGGCTCAATGTGGCTCCTTCGGCAAGCACCCTCATAGAATGCACTCGCCTGTGCGCCGGAAGCTTTTCGCCTTCTCGTGGATCCTCTTGGCGCTCGCCTTCATCCTGACCGAGGGCGCCCTCGCGGGGAACGGCGGGATCGCCCCGCCGGAGCCCGCGTCACCCTCCGCAGAGCGAATCAGAGACGCCTACTGGATGGTGCTCGTCTTCACGACTGCGATCTTCGTCCTGGTCGAAGGCGCGCTCCTGCTCTTCATCGTCCGGTATCGGAGCCGCGGCCGCCCTCGCGAGACCGAAGGTCCGCAGGTCGTCGGGCATCACCGGCTCGAGATCATCTGGACGGTGATCCCCGTGCTGATCCTGGTCGCGATCGGCGGCTTCGTCTTCTACAAGCTCCCCGGCGTCACCAATACGCCCGACGCCAATGCGGCCGGCGAGAAGATCCAGATCAAGGTCGAGGGCCGCCAGTTCTACTGGAACTACGTCTATCCCAACGGCCGCGTGTCGGTGAACGAGCTCCGCGTCCCGGTCGGCCGCATCATCGAGCTCGAGCTGACCGCCCCGGTCTACGACGTCATCCACTCGTGGTGGGTGCCGCAGCTCGCCGGCAAGATGGACGCGATTCCGGGCAAGGTGAACACGCTCTGGTTCGAGGCCGAGGCCCCGGGGCTCTACGAGGGCCAGTGCGCCGAGTTCTGCGGCGCGCAGCACGCCCTCATGTACGCGAGCGTCCGCGCCGTGCCTCAGGAGGAGTACGACCGCTGGATCGGCGGGCCGCCGATTGGCCTGGGCGAGCAGACATGGCTGGGCGCGTGCGCTCCGTGTCACGGCGACGAGGGACAAGGCTTGATCGGGCCACCGCTCGCGGGTCGCCGCCTGAACCCGGAGCAGGTCAGGACGATCGTCACCGGCGGCCGGGGTGCGATGCCTGCCGTCGGCAAAGGCTGGGACGAGAGGCAGCTGCGAGCGCTGGTCGCATACGTGACGCTCAGGATCGGGGAAAGGCCGGGCGGTGGCGGTTAGAACCGAGACCTATCCGCCGTACCCCGCCTGGATGCGAGGGCGCGTCGCCAGCTGGCTGACGACCGTCGACCACAAGCGCATCGGGATCCTCTACATCGGGACGTGCCTCATGTTCCTCCTGGCCGGAGGCTTGATCGCCGTCCTCATGCGCACCCAGCTTGCGCAACCGAACGCCGACTTCATCGCGCGCGACCGCTACAACGAGCTCTTCACGATCCACGGCGTCACGATGGTCTTCCTGGTCGTGGTGCCGATCCTCGCCGGCTTCGGCAACTTCATGGTGCCGCTGATGATCGGGGCGCGGGACATGGCCTTCCCGCGGCTGAACGCACTGTCGTACTGGCTCTTCCTGTTCGGCGGAATCGCCCTCTACACGAGCTTTTTTGCGAAGGGCGGGCCCGCCAAGACGGGCTGGACGATCTACCCCCCGCTGTCGGTTCACCAGGACGGCGTGGGCGTCGACCTCCTCATTCTTTCCCTGCACATCCTCTCGATCGCCTCGCTCGCGGGCGCGATCAACTTCCTGGTGACCATCCACCGCATGCGCACGCCTGGGATGACGTGGATGCGCCTGCCGCTCTTCGTCTGGTCGATCGAGGTCTACGCCGCATTGCTCGTCGTCGTGCTGCCGGCGCTCTCAGCGGGGCTGACGATGCTGCTCCTCGACCGGCAGGCCGGCACACACTTCTTCCTGCCCGCGGAGGGCGGGAACGCCGTCCTCTACCAGCACGTCTTCTGGTTCTTCGGGCACCCCGAGGTCTACATCATGATCCTGCCCGTGATGGGGATCATCTCCGAGGTGATCCCCGTCTTCGCGCGCAAGCCGATCTTCGGGTACACGGCGATCGTCCTGTCCACCGTCGGGATCGGCTTCTACTCCCTCCTCGTGTGGGCGCACCACATGTTCACGGTCGGGCTCTCGAACGTGCTTGCTCGGGTTCTTCATGGTCTCCTCGATGATCATCGCCATCCCGACCGGCGTGAAGATCTTCAACTGGATCGCGACCATCTGGCGCGGAAACATCCGCTTCGACACGCCGATGCTGTTCGCCCTCGGCTTCGTCGGGCTGTTCACGATCGGCGGCCTCTCGGGGATCTTCCTCGCCGCAGTGCCGATCGATTTCCAGGCCCACGACTCGTACTACGTGGTCGCGCACCTGCACTACGTGCTCTTCGGAGGGTCGCTCTTCGGGATCTTCGCCGGGCTCTACTACTGGTGGCCCAAGATGTTCGGCCGGCTGCTCGACGAGCGGCTCGGGAAGTGGCACTTCTGGCTGCTCTTCGTCGGGTTCAACCTCGCGTTCTTCCCACAGCACCTGCTCGGGCTCGAGGGCATGCCGCGACGGATCTACACGTACGACCGGGGCGGGACCTGGGAGACGTACAACACGATCTCGACGATCGGCTCGTACGTGATGGCGGTCGGGATCCTCGTCTTCCTCTTCAACGTGCTCAAGACACGCCACCGGCCCGGCTCGCGGGCGCCGAACGACCCCTGGCTCGGCGACACGCTCGAGTGGTACACGACCTCGCCGCCGCCTCCGCACAACTTCGACTCCGTCCCCTACGTGACGAGCTCGCGGCCGCTGCGCGACCTGCGGCGGCGGATCTGGGAACGGGAGCAGCCCTCATGAGGCCCAGCTTCTGGTTGCGGCTCTGCGCGCTCGGAGGCGCGCTCGGGACGCTGCTCGCGGTGGTCTCGGGCGTCTGGGACCTCGGGACGGGGCACAACGTCCTCGCTGCGCTTGCACTGCCTCCGCTCGCGGCCGTGGTTGCTGCGGCGTGGGTCGCGCACCGGCAGCTCCTCGCACCTTCGCTCGCGGCGCTCGTGCTCTTCGGTCTCGCGGCCGCGATCACGGCTCCCGGGCTCCACCTCACGCTTGCCGGGCTGGCGTTCGCCGCCTCACTGGTCACGACCGCCCTCGCGTTCCGCGGGCAGCCCGAGCCGGCGGGATCGTGGCGCGACTACGTGACCCTCACCAAGCCGCGGATCATGACCCTGCTGCTCCTGACGGGCATCTGCGGGATGTTCGTCGGCGAGGGCGGCGTGCCGCCTCTCTGGCTCGTGGGCGTCACCGCACTGGGCCTCGGCCTGGCCTGCGGCGGCGCCAGCGCACTGAACCACGTCCTGGACGCCGACATCGACAAGTTGATGGGGAAGCGGACGCGTAGCCGGCCCGTGGCCTCGGGCCGCGTGCCCGCGACCTACGCGCTGGAGTTCGGCCTGGCGCTCTCGGCGCTCTCGTTCGTGTTGCTCGCCGGCTTCGTCAACGTGCTGACCGCCGCGCTCGCCCTGCTCGGCAACCTGTTCTACGTGTTCGTCTACACCCGCTGGCTGAAGCGCTGGACGCCGCAGAACATCGTCATCGGAGGCGCGGCCGGCGCGATCCCTCCGCTCGTCGGCTGGGCGGCGGTAACCGGCAACCTGACCCTTCCAGCCCTGGTGCTGTTCGGCGTCGTCTTCCTCTGGACCCCGCCGCACTTCTGGGCGCTGGCGCTCCTCATTCGGCGCGACTACGAGGCGGCGGGTGTGCCGATGCTGCCGGTCGTGCGCGGCGAGCGCGAGACGGCGCGGCAGATCGTCCTCTACACCGTGGCGCTGGTCGCGTTCACGCTGGCGCCGGCCCTCTGGGGCATGTTCGGCCTCTTCTATGTCGCTGCGGCCGCGGGCCTCGGCGCGCTCTTCCTCTGGCTCGCGTGGCAGCTGCGCCGCGAGCGCACGCCACGGCGGGCTCGCGTCCTCTTCCACTACTCGCTCGCCTACCTCGCGCTGCTGTTCGTGGCGATGGCGCTGGATCCGCTTCTGTGACGGAACGCGACGTCGAGCCGCACGAGCCCACCGGGAGGACGCCACCGCGAACAATCTTCTCGGGCTCGCGCTCTTCGCCGTGTTTCTCGTGCTCTTCGGCGGAACGTTCCTCGTCGGCCTGCTCTACCTCGCGTTCGACTAAGCGGCCGCCGGCTGCGGATCCGGCCGGACGATCACCGTGTCGGCGACCGGGATGATCTCGTCGACCGGCAGCATGGCGCGAGAGGCGTGCTCGCGGATCGCCTCCGGGCTCGTCGCCTGGTAGATGCAGACGGTGCCGACCGTGCTTCCGCCTTCCTCGAGAACATACGAGCGGATCCAGCGCACGTCGTCCGACATTTCCTCGTCGCCCACCTTGGCCGAACGGCCCGCCGCCTCCTGGAGCTCTTCCGGGGTTCTCCAGCCGCCCCGGCGCAGGATCACGTACGTGTTCATCATGCCTCCTCGAGTTCGAATGGAAGACGATCCTACGACCGGCATCTTCCTTGCGCGCCCCGAGCGCGTCGCTGATGGCATCCGGCTCGCCGTCAAGGACCTCTTCGACACGGCCGGACTGACCACGACCTACGGCTCGGCGATCTTCGCCGACCACGTCCCGGACGCGAGCGCGGAGGTCGTGCGCAGGCTCGAGGCCTCGGGGTACGCGAACGTCGGGAAGACGAACCTGCACGAGTTCGCGTACGGCATCACGTCCACCAATCCGCACTTCGGGACGGTCCCGAACCCCGCCGCACCCGGCCGGATCGCCGGTGGCTCGAGCGGCGGCTCGGCGGCGGCGCTGGCCGGTGGCTTCGCCGAGGCGGCGCTGGGAACGGACTCGGGCGGCTCGATCCGCATTCCCGCCGCGTGCTGCGGGGTCGTCGGCTTCAAGCCGAGCTACGGGCTCGTTTCGCTGGAGGGCTGCTTTCCGCTGGCGTCGAGCTTCGACCACGCCGGCCCGATGGCGAACACGGTCGCGGACTGCGTGACCATGATGGGCCACCTCGCCGACGGCTTCCAACCACAGGCCCTCGAATCGCTCGAGGAGCTCGAGGTCGGCATCGCCTGGCTCGACCGGGCTGCGCCGCTGGTGGGCGCGAGTGTCGCCGACGCCGCTTCTCTGTTCCCGCGCGCGCGCGAGGTCGACTTCCCGCTCCCCCACGGGTTGGGGCCGGCCTTCATGGGCGAGGTCGCCGACGTTCATCGCGAGCTCTTCACGGAGAACGCCGACCTCTACGGCGACAACGTGCGCACCAAGGTCGAGCTCTGCCTTGCGGTCACGCGATGCCGAGCGCGAGCGTGCGGTCCGCGCGCGCGAGGAGTACAGGGAGCGCTGCGAGGAGGCCTTCGACGGGCTCGACCTCCTGCTCACGCCGACGATCCCGTTCGTCCCGCCGCCGCTCCCCGCGGACGACCTCGACCTCCGCGAGGACATGATCCGCTTCACGCTTCCGTTCAACGCGCTCGGCTGGCCGGTGCTCGCTCTGCCCTGCGGTCCGGCCGAGAACGGTCTCCCAGCCTCGATCCAGCTGGTCGGCCGAGACGATGCGTTCGTCCTCGCCGCGGGCGCTTTGCTCGAGGCATCCCTCGTTCGAGGGACGCCCTAGGCCCGAAACGCTGCCGAAGACCTCTGTGCATGCCCTTCGCCCGTCCTTGTGCTGCATTTTTCTTCGCCGTGCTCGCCCTCGGCGTCTTCGCCCCTGCGGCTAGCGCGGCCAAGCCGCTGCCCGGCCCCAAGGGGCTGAAAGCCTTCCTCCTGCGGGTGGACGAGTCCGAGGCGATCTACAACCGCACGTTCCCGCGCACGCCCGCCTTCGCCTGGCGCGCGGTGCCGCGGGCGAAGCGCTACGAGTTCGAGCTCTCGACGAGCAAGACGTTCTCCGAAGGCGCAGTCGTCTGGTCGAGCGCGACCGCCAAGGTCGACGTGCCGACTCCTGCCATTTCGCCCGGTGTCTCGCTTCCGTGGATCACCGGCAACCCGTACTCCCTCTACGCCCGCGTGCGCGCAATCGCTGCAAACGGCAAGGACGGAGTCTGGAGCACGCCCTTCGGCTTCAACATGCGCTGGCGCAACAAGCCGGCGCCGCTCAACCCGCAGTCTCCCGGCCTCGTCCGCTGGACGCCGATCGAGGGCGCGACGATGTACGAAGTCTGGCTCTACGGCGCGCGTGAGACCTTCTTCACGACGACGAACGTCGCCGACGAGCGCGAGTTCTACACGCTGCACACGGGCGCGCAATGGACCGGATCCGTCACGTGGCGCGTCCGCGCCGTCCGCAAGCTCTACGGAGACATTCCGAACGGCCTGCCGGCCACGACCGTCGGCCCGTGGAGCAGCCAGTACGTGAACTTCAACCCGCCGTTCGCCACCGGCGAGCTGGCGCAGGTCGGAACCGTCTCCGACATCGTCTCGACCGCAGCCGCCCCGCAGGCGCATGAGCTGACCCCGGGCTTCACGTTCACGGGCAACTACCGCTCCTGGGGCTCGCCGTGGTTCCTCGACACGACCACCGAGCTCTACCACGTCTACGTCTTCACGGACAACGAGTGCGTCAACCGCGTCTACACGAGCGCGATCGTCGGCAGCCCCGCATATGCGCCACGGTTCGAGCACACGCTCGCTCTGCCGAACAGCGCCGCCTCCGTGCCGGCAGCTCGGAGCGAGATGCCCAAGTACGGCGAAGAGGGAACGGTCAAGATGCTCGACGGCCAGGTCGTCAAGGCGGCCGATGTGGGAGGCCTCGGCGCCGGGAAGATCGACCTCTGGGACTCCTTCTGGCCCGAGGGCGGCTACTACTGGACGGTCGTCCCGATCTACATGAAGACGACGACCGGCGACGGGATCGAGTACCGCGACCTCCAGCTGCCGGAGGACGTCTGCCGTGCAGGCGGCTCCGTGCGCTTCGGCAAGATCGGCAAGCCGGTCGTGCTGGCCGACAACAACGCCCCGTACATCTCCGGGCTCTCGCCCAACGGCAAGCTCGTCGGCGCCAAGAAAGGCGCGCAATCGTTCTACGGCCACCCGCTCGTCGCCTGGGAGCCGGTCTACGGCGCCCACGAGTACGAGGTGCAGTGGAGCCGAACGCTGAACCCCTGGCGCCCCGACGCCACGCCGCTGACGACGCCGGCCACCGCGGCCGTGCTGCCCGTCAAGGCCGGTCGCTGGTACTACAGGGTTCGCGGACTCAACCCGTCACTCCCCAAGAGGCCGGAGATGACGTGGTCGAAGCCGGTCTCACTCCGCATCGCGAAGCTGCGCTTCCGCGTCGTCAAGCGCTAGCGGCGCACCGCCTCCTCGTAGATCTCGTCGCGGCTCAGCTCGTCGAGCTCGGCTGAGAGCAGGTCGCTCGAGCTGTCGGTTTCCTCGCGCGGGACTGGGACGACCGTGCCGTCCACGGCCACCGACTCGATCTGATCGGACGCCTCGTGCACGAGCTCGACGGGTCGCCCGAGCCGGGACCGCAGCCAGCCGACGAGCAGCAGCGCCTCGGCGGACGGCCCCCCGGTGATGCGCAGCTCGCCTGCCTCGGCAATTCCGGGCCAGAGCCCCGCGAGGGCACGTCGCCAGCGCCGGGTACACCGCCACGCGATGTCAGAGACGGCCGTCTGCTCGAAGAGCGACCCGAGCTCCCGGTACCGACCGGCCGGATCCTTCCACTCACGCGAATCGACGACGAGCCGGTCGCAGACCCCGACCATCTGCTCGAGCTCCGGCGCGCCGAACGGGAGCTCTCCGCGCCAGCGGAGGAAGACGGGCAGGTCGGTGACCAGGAGCGGCGTGACGATGCTGGCCGGCGCTTTCACACGCCGGCCGCGCAGCGTGAGCTGGATCACCTCGGCCGCGACGTGGCGCCGTCCCCCTTCCTGGGGGAAGGCGAGCACGGAGACCCTCGCGTCGATCCCGTCGACTGCAGAGGGCTCGGGAAACAGGAGGATCCCCCGCGAGGGGTGGCGCTCCCGAAGCCCTGCCAGTGTGTCGACCGCGGCCTCACGCCATTCCGCGGGCACCCACGCGAGGTGGGTCATGACGCTGGTTCTTTGGTCAGGCCCCTCTGTCTCCCGAGCCGACGCGTCGCGCAGCTCCCAGAGCGCACGTTCCACGTCGGCGGGCGTGACGTCCTCGCCGACCCAATCCTCGGCCTGGACCGGCGCCGCGCTCAATGCTTGAGCCACTCCCTGCCGTCACGCCGCATGAGCTCCTTGGCTGCTGCGGGGCCCCACGTGCCGGCCGCGTAGTTGGGAAAGGACGGCCGGTCGCGCATCCAGGCGGCGACGATCGAGTCGACGATCGCCCATTGCTCCTCGACCTCGTCGGAGCGCGTGAACAGGGTCTGGTCGCCGAGCATCGCGTCGAGCAGCAGCCGCTCGTAGGCCTCCGGCAGGTCCGTGCGGAAGGCCCCTCCGTAGATGAAGTCCATGTTGACGGTGCGCAGGCGCATCCCCTGCCCCGGCACCTTGGCCGCGATCGCCAGCGAGACGCCCTCGTCGGGCTGCACGTGGACGAGCAGCCGGTTCGGCTTCAGCTCCTCGGTCGCTGCGTCCTCGAACGGCGGGTGCGGCGCCCGCTGGAACTGGATCGCGATCGTCGTCTCGCGCCGCGCCAGGCGTTTGCCCGTCCGGACGTAGAACGGCGTGTCCGCCCAGCGCCAGTTGTCCACGAAGAGCTTCGCGGCGACGTAGGACTCGGTCATCGAGTCGGGAGCGACCCCCTCTTCCTGCCGGTAGCCGGGCACCTCCTTCCCGTCGATGTAGCCGGGCCCGTACTGGCCTCGCACGATGTGCTTGGGCCCCGGCGTGTGGATCGCCTTCAGCACCTTGACCTTCTCGTTCCGCACCGATTCGGCCGTGAAGTCGATCGGCGGCTCCATCGCCGTCAGCGCGACGAGCTGGAGCATGTGGTTCTGGAAGATGTCGCGGATCGCGCCGGCGCTCTCGTAGTAGCCGGCGCGCCCCTCACTGCCGAGCGTCTCGGCAACCGTGATCTGCACGTGGTCGATGAACTGGCGGTTCCAGATCGGCTCGAAGATGCCGTTCGCGAACCGCAGCGCCAGCATGTTCTGAACGGTCTCCTTGCCGAGGTAGTGGTCGATGCGGAAGACCTCTTCCTCGGTGAAGTAGCGGCTGATCAGCTCGGTGAGGGCCCGCGCGGACTCCAGGTCGTGCCCGAACGGCTTCTCGATGATCAAGCGCGTCCAGCCCTCTGCGCCGCGGCGCTTGCCGACGGCCTCGACGACCGTGGCCATCGCCTGCGGCGGGATCGCGAGGTAGTACACGCGGTTGCCTCGGGTGCCACGCTCCTCGTCGAGCTCGGTCAACAGGGCGGCGAGACGATCCTCGCCCTCCTCGTCGGCGAAGTCGAGCGACAGGTAGCGGGTCGCGCTCCCGAGCCACTCCCAGACGTCCTCGTCGAAATCGTCACGGCCGAATTCCCGCACCGCGTGCTCCATGCGCTCGCGGAACTCGTCGTCCGTCCAGTCCCTGCGCGCAACCCCGACGACCGCGAACTGCTCCGGCAGCATGCGGCGGCAGGCAAGCGAATAGAGGGCCGGGAAGATCTTCCTGCGCGTCAGGTCGCCGGACGCGCCGAACACGACGAGCGCGCACGGAGACGGAGTGCGCCTCGCGCCCAGGCCCTGGAGCAGCGGGTTTTCGGCGACCTCAGTCACTCGGTCTTGATCGCGTGTCCGCCGAACTGCTCCCTGAGCGCAGCGTTGATCTTCGCCGCAAACGACTCTTCGACACGCGACGCAAAGCGCGCGTAGAGAGCAGCCGTGATTACCGGAGCCGGGACGTCTTCGGCAATTGCTTCGAAGACCGTCCAGCGGCCCTCGCCCGAATCCTCGACGTACGGCGCGATGCCCGAGAGGTCGTTTCCGCGGTCGGTGAGAGCCTGATGCAGCAGGTCGAGCAGCCAGGACCTGACGACCGAGCCCTCCCGCCAGATCCCGGAGATCTCCCCGAGATCGAGATCGAACTCGGAGCCCTGCATGATGTCGAACCCCTCCGCGTAGGCCTGCATGAGGCCGTACTCGATCCCGTTGTGCACCATCTTCACGAAGTGCCCGGCGCCGGACGGGCCGGTGTGCGCGTAGCCGTTCTCGGGAGCAAGCGCGCGGAAGGCGGGCTCGACGAGAGCGATCGCTTCATCGTCGCCGCCGACCATCATGCAGTAGCCGACCTGGAGCCCCCAGATGCCCCCGGACACGCCGGCATCGACGAACCGCACGCCCTGCTCGGACGCCTCCGCCGCCCGGCGCTGCGAGTCGCGGAAGTAGGAGTTCCCTCCGTCGACGATCACGTCTCCGGCCTCGCAGAGGCCGAGCAGTGTCTTGAACGTCTCCTCGGTCGGCGCCCCGGCCGGGATCATCATCCAGACGACACGCGGCGGTTCCAGCTGCGAGACGAGGTCCTCGAGCGAGTCGGCGGTGCCGCCTCCGCTGCGGGCGTAGCTCACCACTTCGTGCTCGTGCTGGCGCAGCCGCTCGGTCATGTTGCCGCCCATGCGGCCCAGGCCGATCATTCCCAGCTTCATGCGTCCTCCAGTCTGACGCGCGCGACGCGACGGCCGCGCTCCTTGAGCGCTTCGAGATCGCCGGCAGCCTGCGCAGAGATCAACCGGCGGAACCCGAACTTGCGTCCGGGGATCTTCAGCTCCTCGCCCAGGTCGTCCACGACCTGGAGCGCGAGCATCGAGTTGGGACCGCCCTTGTGCAGCTGGCCGGTCGAGTGCAGGTACCTCGGGCCGAGCCCGAACGTGACCACGCAGCCGGTCTCGTGCGCCTGCTTGACCAGCGGTTCGAGCTCGCCTGCGCGAGCGGGATCGATGAACGCGAGAATCGCGATGTAGTCCCCTTCGCGAGCCTGTGCGAAGAGCTCCTCGGCCGAGCTCTCCGGCTCCAGGTCGACGTCGCCGCGCTCGAGGATCGCCGTCGTGCGGTCCTTCGCAGCCTGGACGTCAGGCTGGTTGAACGGGTTGATGCCGATGAGCGACCCGGCCACTGCCGTTGCGAACTCCCAGCGGAAGAACTCGGCGCCGATGTCGTAGGGATCCTCGAGCCTGACGCTCGCAGCCTGGCGATCGGGCCCCTCGGGCGACTCGCCCGGCGCGGGCACGAGGCCCTTGTCGTCCTTGCCCGTCGATTCCGCGATCAGCTGCTCGATCCAGAGTCCGATCCCGCCCGGAGTGTCCGCGAAGCAGATCTTGTCCCGACCTTCCGCCCAACCGCCTCCGAGTTGAGCCCCGAGATCGGCTCCGGGGTTCTCGTTTCGCAGTCGGCACCACTCGGCCATGACGGCGGCGCGGTCGAGGAGCATGCGCACGTCGATGCCCATCAGCGTCGCCGGCACCATCCCGAACGGCGAGAGCACGGAGTAGCGGCCGCCGATCGTCGGCTCGCCGGCAATCACCCACTCGAAGTCGTGCTCGCGCGCGAAGACCTCGAGCTCCGAGCCGGGGTCGGTGATGGCCGCGAACCCGCGGCCTCGTTTCAGGAAATAGTCGAGCTGGCAGCGGGTCTCGAGCGTCGAGCCCGACTTCGAGGCGGCGACGAAGAGCGCGCCTTCGACGTCGATCGTCTGCTCCAGGTCGCGGATCGCACTGGGATGGGTCGTATCCAGAACATGGAAGTTCTCGATGGCGAACGTCCGGCGCAGGACCTCCGGCCCGAGGCTGGATCCACCCATGCCCAGCAGGACGACGCTCTCGTAATCACTTCCGTCGAGCCCCTGGAACTCGTCGAGCCGCTCCAGCATCCGGTTCGGCTCGTCGAGCCAGCCGAGCCAGCTGGCCTCGTCCGTACCAGTCCAGACGGTCGGGTCGCGGGCCCAGATGCGATCGACGAGCTCCGCGACGTCGAGGGGGCTCACGCCGGCGCTAGCTGCTTGCGCTTCTCTTCTATGCCTTCGATCAGCTCCTGGAAGGAGTCGGCGAACTTCTCGACGCCCTCGCGCTCGAGGGTTTCCGAGATGTCGTCGTAGCTGACGCCGATCTCCGCGAACTTCCGGAACAGAGCGCGGGCCTCGTCGATGCCCTGCTCGAGCGTGAGCGCGACCTCCCCGTGATCCTGGAAGGCCTCGATGGTCTCCTTCGGCATCGTGTTCACCGTCTCGGGGCCGATCAGCTCCTCGACGTACATGACGTCGCGATACTCGGGGTTCTTCGTCGAGGTCGAGGCCCAGAGGCACCGCTGCTTGGTCGCGCCCTTCGCGGCCAGGTTTTCCCAGCGGGAACCGCTGAAGATCTCCTCGTAGCGCTGGTACGCGAGCTTTGCGTTCGCGATCGCGAGCTTGCCCTTCAACTCGGGATGCCCGGCCTCGTCCAGCCGCTTGTCCGCCTCGGTGTCGACGCGCGAGACGAAGAAGCTCGCCACCGACGCGACGGTGCTCGGGTCGCCGCCTGCCTTGACGAGCCGCTCGAGCCCCTTGATGTAGGCCTCGGCGACCTCGGCGTAGCGCTGCAGCGAGAAGATCAGCGTCACGTTGATGTTGCGCCCGCGCGCGATCATCTCTTCGATCGCCGGCAGACCGGCCTTCGTCGCCGGGATCTTCACGTGCACGTTTGGACGATCGACCCACTCGTGGAAGCGCTGAGCCTGCTCGACCGTCGCGTGGGTCTCGTGCGCAAGTGCCGGATCGACTTCGATCGAGACGTAGCCGTCCTGGCCCTTGCCCTCGTCCCAGACCGGACGGAAGAGGTCGCACGCCTCCTGGATGTCGCGGACGGCGAGCTGGAGGAAGATCTCCTTGGGGTCGCTCTCGGTCTCGATCACCTCGCGGAGCTGCTCGTCGTACCAGTCCCCTTCGGCCATGGCCTTTTGAAAAATGGTCGGATTGGACGTGACGCCGACGACGGCGTCCTCGCGCATCATCCGCTCGAGCTCGCCGGTCTGGAGCCACTCGCGCGACAGTGAGTCGATCCAGACGGATTGGCCGAGGGCAGACAGCTGCTGTAGACGACTTTCAGGCATTGCTTCTCTCCATTTCCTCAATCTTTTCAAGTCTGCGCCGGTAGCGCTCGCCGCCGTCGAAGCGGGCGGACACAAACGTTCGGACCAGTTCGCCCGCGAGCTCGCCGCCGATGATCTCCGAGCCGATGCACAGGACGTTCATATCGTCGTGCTCGACGCCCTGGTGCGCCGAGTAGGTGTCGTGGCAGATGGCCGCGCGGATCCCGGCGAGCTTGCAAGCGGCGATCGACGCGCCGACGCCCGAGCCGCACACCAGGATCCCACGCTCGGCCTGCCCGCCGAGGATGGCCTCGCCGAGCTCCTTCGCCTTGTCGGGGTAGTCGACCTTCGGCTCGGGCCGGTCGGTTCCGAGATCGACCGGCTCGTGACCGCTCTCGAACGACCTCTTCCAGAATGCGCTCGCGCAGCTTGACGCCGCGATGGTCGAAGGCCACAGCGACCTTCATGTCGCGATCTCCACCGGTGGGCCGCCCACGACCGGTTACGTTACCCCCATGACTGACATCGAGCGCTGGCGCGAGCTGGGCCAACAGCTCCGCGTCGACTCCGTCCGATCGTCCGCGGCCGCAAACTCGGGGCATCCGACCTCGTCCATGTCGGCGGCCGATCTGATGGCCGTGCTGCTCGACAAATACCTTCGGTACGACTTCGACAACCCGGACACCCCGACGAACGACCACCTGGTCTTCTCGAAGGGGCACGCGTCTCCGCTCGTCTACTCACTCTTCAAGGCCGCGGGGGCGATCTCCGACGAGGACCTGTTGTCCTTTCGCAAGTTCGGCAGCATCTTCGAAGGACACCCCACGCCCGTCATCCCCTGGGTCGACGTCGCCACCGGCTCCCTCGGTCAGGGACTGCCGTTCTCGGTCGGGATCGCACTCGCCGGCAAGCGGCTCGATCGGCTGCCGTATCGCGTCTGGACGCTGTGCGGCGACAGCGAGATGGCGGAGGGCTCGATGTGGGAGGCGTTCGAGCACGCGTCGTTCGAGGGGCTCGACAACCTGACGGCGATCATCGACGTCAACCGGCTCGGCCAGCGCGGCGAGACCATGCACGGCTGGGATCTCGACTCGTACGTGACTCGAGCCGAGGCCTTCGGCTGGCATGCGATCGCAATCGACGGGCACGACGTGGAGGCGATCGACCGCGCCTACGAGGAAGCGATCTCGACGCAGGGCAAGCCGACGGTGATCGTCGCCAAGACGAAGAAGGGGAAGGGCGTCGCCGCCGTCGAGGACAAGGAGAACTGGCACGGGAAGGCGCTCGACGACCCCGAGGCCGCGATCGAGGAGCTCGGCGGCATCCGCAACATCACGGTCGACGTGCACAAGCCCGACCCGGGCGAGCCGCACCGCTTCGAGACGCAGCCGCTCGAGCTGCCGACCTACGAGCTCGGCGAGGAGGTCGCGACGCGCAAGGCCTACGGCGATGCCCTGGCCGCGGTCGGCGCCGCCCATGGAGACGTCGTAGCGCTCGACGGCGAGGTGAGCAACTCGACCTACGCCGAGATCTTCGGCAAGGCGCTGCCGGAGCGATTCTTCGAGATGTACATCGCCGAGCAGCAGCTGGTCGCTGCAGCGGTCGGGATGCAGGTGCGCGGCTGGAAGCCGTTCGCCTCGACCTTCGCCGCGTTCTTCACGCGCGCGTACGACTTCGTCCGCATGGCCGCCGTCAGCCGGGCGAACATCAAGCTCGCCGGATCGCATGCCGGCGTCTCGATCGGCGAGGACGGCCCCTCGCAGATGGCGCTCGAGGATCTCGCTGCCTTCCGGGCGATCTGGAGCTCGACCGTCCTCTACCCGTCGGACGCGAACCAGACGGCCAAGCTCGTGGAGACCATGGTCGACCTGGACGGCATCGTCTTCATGCGCACGACGCGCGCGAACACGGCGGTGATCTACGGACCCGACGAGGAATTCCCGGTCGGCGGGAGCAAGGTCGTGCGAGAGACCGTCGACGACGACGTCGTCATCGTCGGCGCAGGGATCACGCTGCACGAGGCGCTCGAGGCCGCCGACCTGCTGGCGCAGGACGGCGTGCACGCCAGGGTGATCGACCTCTACTCGGTCAAGCCGGTGGACGTGGACGGGCTACGCGCCGCGGCCGAGGCCACCGGGGGCCGGATCGTCACCGTCGAGGACCACTGGCCCGAAGGCGGGATCGGCGAGGCCGTTCTCTCCGCCTTTGCGGACACCGAAGAGCGCCCACGCGTGGTGCAGCTGGCGGTGCGCGAGATGCCGACGTCGGGGAAGCCGGACGAGCTCCTGGCCGCGGCCGGCATCGACGCACAGCACATCGCAGAGGCAGCGCGCCGGCTCGTCGGTGCGCCAGTGCGCGCGTGAGTCACCGGGAGCGGGTCGTCTCGGCGGGCGACGCCGAGCTGCTGCTGCGCGAATGGGGCCAGGACGGCCCGCCGATCTTCTTCTGGCACGCGCTCGGCGACCACACGAGCTTGCAGCTCGTCGATGCGGCGCCGATCCTCGTCGAGGAGTTCGGCTACCGGCTGATCGGCGTCGACGCACCTGGGTTCGGAGGCTCGCCTCGCCTGCCTGACGAGCGCTACGAGATCCCCGCGCTGATCGAGCTCGCGAAGGATCTACTCGACACGCTGGGGCTCGACCAGGTCGTCTGGGCCGGCTCGTCCTGGGGCGGCATCATCGGCGTCCAGTTCGCGGCCGCGCATCCGGAGCGGCTCGCCGCCCTGGTGCTCGTCGACGGTGGTTATCTCGATCCCGAGAGTGACCATGGAGCGTCGCTGGACGAAGCTCGCGCGTTCTGGCGAGCCCAGCCGGGCTGGCGTTTCCCGAGCTGGGAGGCAGCCGTGGGCGTAGCGCGTGCGGCCTTCCCTCGCTGGTCGCCCGGGCTCGAGGAGTACGTTCGATCTGCGTACCACGAGGAAAACGGCGAGGTGGTGTCGACCGTGGGGCCCGACGTGTACGCAGCGGCGATGTACGGGATCGACCGTTCGCCTCCTTCGCGCACGCATCCGCGCCTGGGCGAGACCGGGCTCCCCGTTCTCCTGCTCGGGGCGACCGAGCCACCGTCGGAAGATGCCCGGCGCGACTCCTGGCGCGAGCGTTTCGCCGCGCAGGTCCCGCAGGCCGACGTCCGCCGGATGGAAGGCGCTCCACACCTGATGCTCGAGGCTCAGCCCGAGGAGACCGCGCGCGCGATCGGCGAGTGGCTGCGCACCCTTCCCTACGCTTAGGGAGCAATGGCCGTAGTCATCGGAACCAACCTCCGCAAGGAGATCTCAGGCGACGTCCTGTTCGACGGCGTGTCGTTCAAGGTCGAGCGCCGCGACCGCGTCTCGCTCTCCGGGCCGAACGGGGCCGGCAAGACGACGCTGCTCCGGATCCTGAGCGGAGAGACCGACCTGCACGGGGGCACGCTCGCGTTCGCGAAAGGAACTCGCGTCGCGCTGCATGACCAGCGCCCGCCCGCGCAGAGCGAGATCTCGCTACGCGACTACGTGCTCTCCGGCGCGGCCGACCTGACCGCTGCAGAAGAGGAGCTTCGCCGGCTGGAAGAGGCGATGGCGGGCGGTGACCACGAGGCGGCGACGCTGCGCCGTTACTCCGACACGCAGGCTCGACTCGAGCACGCGGGCGGCTACGCCTGGCGCGAGCGGCTCGATTCGGTGACGCGCGGGCTCGGCTTCTCGGCCGCAGACCTCGCGCGGCCGCTGGTCACGTTCTCAGGCGGCGAGCTGACCCGCGCCTCGCTGGCCCGCACGCTCGGCGGCGACCCGGACCTGATCCTGCTCGACGAGCCGACGAACCACCTCGACGTCGCGAGCCTGGAATGGCTCGAGCGCGAGCTGCAGTCCGTCGACGCGGGCGTGATCCTCGTGGCGCACGATCGCTGGTTCCTCGAAGCCGTCACGACGGCGGTGCTCGAGCTCGAGGCCGGCCGCTCGACGTATTTCGCCGGGCCCTGGCACAACTGGCGGCGCGAGAAGGCGGCCCGGCTCGCCGCCGCGACGAAGGCCGCCGATCGCTACGACGAGGACATCGCGCGGCTCGAGCGCTTCGTCGAGCGCTTCAGGGCCAAGAAGAATCTCGCCAAGCGGGCGCAGGCCAAGGTCACGCAGATCGGGCGGCTCTCGAAGGAACGCGCGGAGGTGAAGGACGAGATCTCGCTGCTGACTCGCCGCGGCAAGCAGCTCGGCTTCGACTTCTTCCAGCCGAAGCGAAGCGGCCGCACCGTGGCCGAGGCTGAGGGACTCGACCTCGCGGCCGGCGACAAGCAACTGCTCACCGACGTCTCGTTCGCGATCGAGCGGGGCGAGCACATCGCTCTCGTCGGACCGAACGGCGCCGGCAAGACGACCCTGCTCGAGACGCTGCTCGGCCGGCGTGAGCCGGCGGGAGGAAAGCTGCGGTTGGGGCACGGGGTCGAGCCGGGCTACTTCTCGCAGCATGAGATCGAGCTCGACGAGCGGGGCTCCGTGCTCGCCTGCGTGCAGTCGATGACCGGGCTCACCCGTCCTCCGGCGCAGAACCTCCTCGGCCGCTTCCTCTTCTCCGGCTGGCAGGAGCACGACAAGTCGATGAGCGTGCTGTCGGGCGGCGAAAGGCGAAGGCTCGCGCTGGCGGTCGTCGTCGCCTCCGGCTCCAACTTCCTGCTCTTCGACGAGCCGACGAACCATCTCGACGTGGAGAGCCGTGAAGCACTCGAGGCCGCGCTCGAGGCATTTCCGGGCACCGTGCTCCTGGTCTCGCACGATCGCGCCCTGCTCGATGCGATCGCCGACCGCACGCTGGCGATCGAGGACGGCACGATCCGGTCGTACGACGGTGGCTGGGCCGACTACGTCGCCCGCCGCGACGAGCGCGTGGCCGCAGAGGCCGAGCCTGCGCCGCCGCCGAAAGCGAAGAAGGAGAAGGCGCGGCCTGCCAAGCCCCGGGGCCCGAGCGAGCTCGAGCAGGTGGAGGCGGAGATCGCCGCCCGCGAGGTCGAGATCGCCGAGCTCGAGCGCAAGCTCGCCGACGACTGGGGCAACGTGGACGTCGTCGCCACGCACCGGCGCAGGCGCGACGAGCTGCAGGAGCTGATCTCCCGCTGGGAGCAACTGTTCGACAAACAGCAGGCCTAAAGAACCCGTCCGGGGACAGTCCCGGCACGGAAGTGTCACGATTGTGGCCGATTTAGTCGGCTTCGAACGTCGCGACCACGGCCTCGGCGACGACCTTCAACGGCCGGCCCGAGACCTGGCTCGCCTTGCGCAGGCGGGCGAACGCCTCTTCCTCGGTGAGGCTCTCCTTCGCCATCAGCAGGCCCTTGGCCCGCTCGATCACCTTGCGCGCCGCCAGAGCGTCGGCAAGCGACTCCGCCTCCTCGCGCACCGCGGCGAGCTCCTCGTGGCGCGCCTTCGCCGTGTGAATGGCCGGCAGCAGATCCTGCTCCCGGAACGGCTTCACGAGGTACCCGAACACCCCGGCCTCGACAGCCCGGGAGACGAGCTCCTCCTGGCCGTACGCGGTCAGCATCACGATCGGGATCGGGCGCTCGTCGAGGATCCGCCGCGCCGCCTCGATGCCGTCCAGACGCGGCATCTTCACGTCGAGCACGGCAACGTCAGGCTCCTCCGAGCGGGCCAGCTCGACCGCCTCGATCCCGTCGCGCGCCTCGGCACAGACGTCGAAACCGGCTCGCTCGAGCAGCTCCTTCAGGTCGAGCCTGATGATCGTCTCGTCCTCGGCGATCAGCACTCTCACGCCGGGAACACGACCTCGGCCCGCAGGCCGCCGTCCGAGACGAGATCGAGCGTCCCGCGAAGCTCGTCGCGCACGAGGGCGCGGACGATCGAGAGCCCTGTTCCCCCGTCGTCGCCCTCGATGCCTTCGCCGTCGTCTGCAATCGAGAGCACGACCTGACCGTTTCGCTGCGCGAGCTCGACGCGCACCAGATCGCCGCCGTGCTCGAGCGCGTTCTGGAGGAGCTCGCTGAAGACGAGCGCGAGGGCAGTGGCGCGGTTGCCGGCCAGAGAGACCGGCTCCAGCACCGATTCGACCCGCTTCTCCGCACCGAGCCCCTGGACGAGCATCGACCGCAGGCGGTCGAGCAGCTCTTCGAGGTCGACCTCCTCGTCGCGTCGCTGCGTCAGCACCTCGTGCACTGCGGCGATGGCGAGGATCCGGTTCACCGAGTCCTCGAGCGCTTTCCGCGGATCGGTCGACTCCGACCGCGCCTGGAGCCGGAGGAGCGACGCCACGGTCTGCAAGTTGTTCTTGACCCGGTGATGGATCTCCTGGGCGAGCACCCCGCGCATCACGGCTCGCCCGTGCTCCAGCGCCACCGCCGCGTGGTGGGCGATCGAGACGAGCAGCGCCCGCTCCTGGTCCGTGAACGGCGTGTCGCGATCGCAGACGAGCTCGCCGATCTGCCGCCGCTTCCAGCGCAGCGGGAGTCGAACAGCGTGCTTGCCCGCACGGCCTTCGGGCCAGGCGATGCCGCCGTCTTCGAGGACTAGCGCCGCGCCCGTCGCGCTCACGGCCTCCATCGTCGTCTTCACGATCGCCTCGAGAGACTCCTCGAGGTACAGCGACTCGGAGACCGCCTCCGAGATGCGTGCGAGGGCCTCGAGCTCCGCCACTCGAGCCTGCGCATCGGCGTAGAGCTTCGCGTGCTCGATCGTCTGCGCCACCTGGGCGGCAATCGCCGACAGGAGGTCGACTTCGCGCTCCGAGAACTCGCGTGGCACGACGGTCCTGATGTTGAGCGCGCCCGCCAGCTTCTCGCGGGCGAGGATCGGGACGGCCAGGATCGACTCGTACTGGTCCTCGGGGAGGTTCGGAAAGGCCTTGAAGCGCTCGTCGAGATGCGCCTGCGCCGCGATCATGATCGGCGCGCGCTCCGACGCCGCGGTCCCGGTGATCCCCTCGCCCGGTTTCATCCGCGGCGTGCGGGTCATCTCCTCGACTCGCGTACCGTGCGTCGCCCGGAGGACGAGCTCGTCGGCGCGCTCGTCGTAGAGGTAGACGAAGCACGCGTCGGCGTCGAGCGCACCGGCAACCTTGCTCGCCACCAGGCCGAGGACCTCCTCGAGATCGAGCGTGGAGTTGACGGCCGCGATCGTCTCGGTGAGGAGCTGGAGGTGCCGGGCTGACGCGTCCATCAGTCGATTGTAGGAACCGGCCCTTCGATCCTTAACAAACTCCTTACGCGGCCCGTGATTTCCCGTAACAGCCGGTGGGTAGGTTGACTCTTGTGAGCGTTGCACGCCCAGAGCTACTCGAGACCGCCGGTTACATCGTGGCGGACTCAGAAGGCCGTGTCGTCGGCCGGGTCGAAGGCCCGATGTACGGCACCGAGCCGGACGTGCCCGACGCGCTCGCAGTTCGCTCCGGCTTCCTCTCGCGTCGCCGCCGGCTCGTTCCGGCCGACACGATCGAGCAGATCGACAGCCGCAGCGGCGTGATCGGCCTCAGCATCGGCCGTGACGCCGTCCTCAGCTTTCTGTAAGCACTCGCCCGGACCCGGCCAGTAAACGACCACGAGCTGCTCTTGCAAGCAGCTCGCAGTCGGCCGTCAGCGGTCCTCGCCGTCCGCCAAACGGCGGGACCGGTGAAGGACTCTATTTTCCCACTTTTCCTATAGGACTGCCAAGTACCGATCGCGCTCCCACTCGGTGAGCTGCACCCGGTAGTCGTCCCACTCCTTCCGCTTGAGCTCGATGTAGCGGTCGAAGATGTGCGGGCCGAGCGCTTTCCTCGCCAGCTCGGACTCGGACATCGCGTCGATCGCCTCGCCCAGGGTCTCCGGCAGCGAGGTGATCCCACGCTCCTTCCGCTGCTCGGCGGTCAGGTGGTAGAGGTTCGTCTCCATCGGATCCGGCAGCTCGTAGCCCTTCTCGATCCCCTCGAGGCCCGCGTGCAGCAGGGCGGCGAAGGTCAGGTACGGGTTGCAGGCCGGGTCCGGGCAGCGGATCTCGGCGCGCGTCGCCTGTTCGTTGCCGGGCTTGTAGAGCGGGATCCGGATCAGCGCCGAGCGGTTCCGGCGTGACCAGGCGACGTAGACCGGGGCCTCGTAGCCCGGGACGAGCCGCTTGTAGGAGTTGACCCACTGCGCGAAGACCGCGGAGATCTCACGCGCGTGGCGCAGCTGGCCGGCGATGAAGGCCTTGCCGACCTCCGACAGGTTCCACTGGTCGTCGGCGTCGAAGAAGGCGTTGCGCCCGTCGTTGAAGAGCGACTGGTGCGTGTGCATGCCCGAGCCGTTCTCGCCGAAGATCGGCTTCGGCATGAAGGTCGCGTGGAAACCGGCCTTCTTGGCGATCTCCTTGACGATCAGCCGGTAGGTGAGCGTGTGGTCCGCCATCTCGAGCGCCGGCGCGAAGCGCACGTCGATCTCGTGCTGCGACGGGCCGACCTCGTGGTGGACGTACTCGACCGGGATGCCCATCTGCTCGAGACCGCGCACGGTCTCCTGCCGCAGCTCGCTGGCGGCGTCCATCGTGGTCATGGCGAAGTAGCCGCCCTCGTCGAGCGTCTCCGTACCCTTGTCGTCCTTGAAGAGGAAGTACTCGAGCTCGGGGCCGACGTTGAACGTCTCGAAGCCCATCGACTTCATCCGCTCGAGCGCGAGGCGCAGGACGTAGCGCGGGTCGCCCTCGTACGGCTCGCCGTCAGGCGTGACGACGTCGCAGATCATCCGGCCGACCTTTGTCTCGCCTTCCTTCCAGGGCATCATCCGGTAGGTGCCGGGGTCGGGGATGGCGACCATGTCCGACTCCTCGATCGCGTTGAAGCCGGTGATCGACGAGCCGTCGAAGCCCATCCCGTCGTCGAGCGCGTCCTCGATCTCGCTCGGCGTGACCGCAAACGACTTCAGATGCCCCTCGATGTCCGTGAACCAGAGGAGTAGGAACTCGACTCCGTCTGCCTTGATCTTCTGAAGCGCGTCCTTCCGCGCCTCCGCGCTCGAAGTCGCCCTGACCTTCATCTCCACCTCCGACATTCCGAAAAACCTCCTGTCTAAGGCGCCGACTCGGCGGCGCCGACCGTAAAAGCCGGGCCGGCTTTGCCGGCGCGGCTGTCTTAAATGCAAAAAGCCCCGGGCGAACTTCGCCCGAGGCCTCGTCGCCTCTTACGACTGCACAGAGCTTAGTGGGCAAACCGGAGGACGTCTAGTTAGTGGCCCGCTCAAGCGCGGCGTTCGACCCGCCGCTGGCGGATCTTGCGCCCGCCGATCATGTCGGCGAGTGTGGTTGCGATCCAGATGATTGCGGTCGTGGCCAAGTAGGTGCCCGCGCCGTGGATCTTGAGCCCGGAGACAACAATGTTGACGATGATCAGCGACACGATCGTCGAGGCGAGTGCTAGCAGCCCCGCCGTCGGGACTGACGGCTGACGGATCAAGATTCGCAGGGCGACGAAGTTCACCACCAGGTTCACGGCCCAGAAGAGCAGGGTAGACACGATGATCGCCTGCACTGTGGCCGAGAACCCGCTCAGCAGGGCCACCGAGACGACGATCCCGATCAGGATTCCCAGGAGCGAGAAGACGAACCGAATCCCCAAGCGCCCCAGCATGCGGCGATCCTAGGTCACTCCGAAAGTCGCAGCAGAATTGGCTGAGCGGTGCCTCGACCGGCTCTACTGCGATCTGCCCTCATCAGGCCGCTCATGACGCAGGCGCGGGCAGCTCCTCGAGCTCCGGCTCCTTGCCGCCGTGCCGCATCGCCCGTCCGTAGAGCGCGAGCGCCGGCGCGATGACGAGCGCACCCGCCGCCAGCGCGGCGCGGATGCCCCAGACGTTGCCGATCAGGCCCAGCACCGGCCCGCCACCTGCCTGGCCGATCGCGTCCGCCTGGCCCGCGATCGAGAACACCGTCGCACGCACGCTCGAATCGGTGATCTGCTCGTTCAGCCAGATCGTGTAGAGCGGGCCGGCGAGGTCCCGCGCGAGGAAGACAGCGAGGAGCGCGCCGATCGCGACCCAGGTCGAGCCGGTCAGCGCGAACACGAGCAACGCCACCATCTCCATGAGGGTGAACGCGAAGAGCGAGCTCGTGACGACACGAGGGCCGCCGCGCTCGAATCGTTTGAGGATGTGGCCGATCGCTACGAACCCGAGGACCATTCCCGCCAGCCAGAAGGCGCCGAACCAGACCACCGGATCCAGGTGACCGACCGCCGGTAGCCCGACGTCGCGTAGAAAATGCGCCTCCTTCAAGCGGTCGAAGGCCTCGCTGGACATGCCCATGAAGAACCCGACGGAGACGAGGAGCAGGATCACGGGCGCCGCCCACGCGAAGCGAACGCCGTTCGCGGCCGTGGAGCGCAGCTCGGCGAACGCTGACCCGCGCTCGGCCCGCGGCCGCCGGCGGAAGCCCGTCTCGGGCATGAGGAAGATGCAAAGCAGGCCGCACGCTGCCGTCACCGCACCGCCGGCGATCACGCCCGCGCGCAGCGAGACGACGGCGATGGCGACCTGCCCGATCAAACCGACAACCGCGCCTGCGTACCGGACTCGCTCACCACGCAAGAAAATGCGTCCCACGTTCTCCACGCCGACCTCATCGGTGATCCAGGCCTGGTAGGCGCCGCTCGTGAACGTATAGGCGAGGCCCCAGAAGCCCCAGATCGCGATGATCGCCCACGGCGCCGAGAAAACGCCGACGAGCATCCAGGCGACGCCCATCCCCACGTAACCGACGATCAGCGAGAGCTTCCGGCTGTACGTGTCGGCCACGACCCCGGTCGGCACTTCGAACAGAAAGACGGCGGCCTCCATCGCCGTCCCCATGAGGATGAGCTCGAGCGGAGAGAGGTCCAGCTCGCGGACGAGGTACACCGCCATGACGACCCAGGTCGGCATGTAGAGGAGGAACTGCGAGCCCGTAGTAGACGTTCGTCGCCGACGGTCGCCTCACTCCGGGCTCCCGATCGGCAGCGAGGCCATCATCTTCACGCCGACCGACCGGTAGACGTACCCGAGGCGCTCGTTGACCGTTCGCATGCTCTCGTTACCGCGCTGCGTCCAGGTGACGACCTCGCGAATGCCGTTCGCGGCAGCCCATGCGAGCTCGCGCTCCTTGAGCGCTCGGGCCAGGCCCTTACGGCGCCAGGAACGGGCGACGACGGTCAGGCCGTCCTCGGCGGTGCCGGGATTGTCGTGCCGCATCAACCCCGAGTAGCCGATGATCTCGCCGTCGTGGAGCGCGACGAATGACCCTTCGGGCAGCGTCGCCTCGTCGGTCAGCCAGTCGTCCAGCTTGATGACGACGTCACCGTCGACGGCGAGGTCGGCATAGCCCTCCTCAGCCGCCAGCGGATAGGCCTCGCGCAAGAGCTCGGGCCGCTCCGCAACCGTGACCACCTCGACGCCCTCGGGGAGCGGCGAGAGGGAGAGCTCGCCGCCGAGCATCTTCACCTGCTCGACCTCGCGGTCGATCTCCTCGAAGCCAAATCGCTCGGCGAACGCGCACGACCCCGGATCGTCGGCAGATCCCCATACATTTTCGACCCCAAGGCTCTGGACATGCTCCGCCAGCCGCAGGAGCAAAGCCGTGCCGACTCCGCGCCGACGCGCATCCGGGTGCACGCGCGGAGCGACGAAGCCTCGCCCGACGATGTCCGAGCGCCCGGCAATCCCCGCGCCGACGATCTCGCCGTCGAGCTCCGCGACGAGCACGAGCCGCTCGGGCTCGGCCCGGTCGCGAAACTCCTGCGGCGTCCAGGCGGACTCGTTCGGCAGGACTGCCCGCTTGACGCGGGCCCAGGCTTCGAAGTCCACGTCAGATTCGGCCTGCCGAACGCGGATCATCCCGACCTCTTCAGCTTCCCGTGCTGCTTCGCGTAGCGCTCGCCGCGGCGGAAGACCTCCAGCCCGAGCGGGATCGACACGAAGCCGATCACGATCAGCGGCCAGATCTCGTCCCACATCATCGCCAGGCCGTCACCCTCGAGGATGGCGTCGCGCATCCCGTCCAGCGCGTACGTGGCCGGCGAGATGACGGAGAGCCACTGCATCCACTCCGGGAGGACGCTGACGGGGTAGTAGACGCCGGAGACGACGAGCAGGATCCCCTGCGCGATGAAGCCCAGCTGCGTCCCCTTCTCCGGCGAGATCAGAGGCAGGACGGCCGTCATCATCCCGATCCCGATGAACGGGATCGAGGCGATCAGCAGAACGACGAGCGCCGCCAGGAAGTTCGCGCCCCCCACGTCGATGTCGAAGAAGAGCGCGACGACGCCGAACAGCAGGATCGCGCGGATGATGCCGTAGACGATCGCGAACAGGCCCATCCCGAACAGGTGGATCGGGCGCGAGAGCGGCGCCATGAACGTGTACTCGATCGTGCCCTCCCAACGCTCCCAGGCGACGGTCTCGGTGAGGATCTCGAAGATGATCCCGAGGTACGCCCAGACGACGGCGCCGACGAGCAGGATCGTCGTCACCTGGCCGACGTCGATCTGGCCGCCCGTCGCCTCGATCCCCTCCGCGATGAAGACGATCGTCAGGGTGTTGGCGACGGTCCAGACGAAGAAGGCGACGTCCCACCAGAAGTAGCGCTTGACGAGGTACACGTTGCGCTCGAACACCCCGGACAGGCCGATCAGCTCGTGGCGCAGGGTTGCCGCTGCTCCTGGCATCAGTCGTCCTCCTTCTCTTTCTCGTCCTCGAAGGCCTTGCCGGTCGCCGAGAAGAACGCCTCCTCGAGCGTTTCGCCGCCGTACTGGGCCTTCAGCTCGTCAGCGGGTGCGAGCGCGATCAGGCGGCCTCCGTCGAGGATGCCTACGCGGTCGGCGAGGGTTTCGGCCTCGTCGAGGTCGTGCGTGCAGAGCAGGATCGTGGCGTCGTGGACTTGCCGCACCTCGCGGATGAATTCCTGCACCTCGAGCTTTGAGCGCGGGTCGAGGCCGGTCGTGGGCTCGTCCAGCAGAAGCAGGATCGGCTGCGTCAACAGCGCACGGGCAAGCGCGACCTTCTGCTGCATGCCGCGCGAGAGGTCCTCCATGGCCTCGTTGCGTCGCTTGGACGGGAAGCCGACGCGGTCCAGGATCTCCGGGATCCGGTCGCGGGTCTGGCCGGCGGTCAGCCCGTAGAAGCGCGCCGCGTACGAGAGGTTCTCCGCGGACGACATCTTCTTGAAGAACGAAGCCTCGACCGACACGCGGTTGACGAGCCGCCGCACGGCGCGCGTTTCCTTGAAGACGTCGTGCCCGAAGACGTGCGCCGAGCCGCCGTCGTGCAGGAGCAGCGTGGAGAGGAGCCGGACCAGCGTCGACTTGCCCGAGCCGTTCTGCCCCAGGATGGCCACGCACTCGCCGCGGGCGATCTCGAACGAGACGCCCTTGAGGGCCTCGACGCGCTCACGGCGGCCGCGCAGGCGGGAGCGCCCGTCACTGCGGACGAACTCCTTGCGCAAGTTTTCGACTACGACTGCGGGCATCTGCTGCTCCTGAATTGCGGGACACGAAGAGGGCGCGCCTGCCTCGGAAGGCGGCGCGCAGAGAACTCTTTGTCAACCGCAGCGCAGCATTGCGC